>CAYLXM010000004.1:5802-71139 GCA_964387555.1 uncultured Rhodothermales bacterium
GACGCTGCGCTGGGAGGCCGCACCCAATGCGACCTCCTATCGGATCCGTATTTCGGCGGATCCGGCATTCGAGTCGACGGTGGTGGACGAAGCGGATGTCAAGGCGACCGAATATACGGCGGCGCAGCTCGCGGGCGGGGTGGTGCATTACTGGTCGGTTGCAGGCCGCAATGCTGCAGGCTACGGTCCCTGGTCGGACGGCCGTTCTTTCAGGACTGCGGCGCTACCTCCGCCTGCTCCTGTCCTTGTCGCCCCTGCCCAGGGGGCATCGGGCATCGGGGAGCCCGCAGCGCTCTCGTGGATTGCAGAACCAGAGGCCCTGTCCTATCGGGTCCAGGTTGCACTTGACGCCGGATTTGCCCAGCGGATTGTGGATGAAGCCGGTGTGGCCGGCACGCGGCTTGACGCGGCCGGTCTTTCCGCCGGTACGACCTTCTTCTGGCGGGTTCTCGGATCCAATGACGGCGGCAGTGGCCCATGGTCGCAGGTGCGCAGTTTCCGCACAGTCGGCGGCCCGCCCGGCGTACCCGTACTCGTGAGTCCGCCGCTCGGGGCGGCCGAACTCCCGGTGCCCGTGGCACTGGCCTGGAATCCGGTCCCGGGAGCGGACCGCTACCGGGTACAGATCGATGCAAGCGGTGATTTTGGGAGTCCGGAGCTTGAGATCGCGGACCTGGAGGAGACGACAGCCACGACGGCCTCGGTCACTCCGGGCGAAACCCGCTACTGGCGGGTGCGCGCCGAAGGGATCGGCGGGGCCGGATTGTGGTCGAACCCCGGGCGCTTCACGACGGCGGCGCCCGCGCCGGGGAGTTCCGTACTATTGACGCCTGCCGACAATGCGGAGGACCTGGCGACGACCGTGACCCTGGTCTGGTCGCCGGTTGCAGGTGCTGCTTCGTATGATGTCCAGCTCAGTGAGGTGCCCACATTCGGGGTGATCTACGAGCAACATGCCGTATCCGGATCAACGCAGTACGTTCTTCACCAGATTTCGGCCGGAAAGAGTCTTTACTGGAGGACGCGAGCCCGGAACGCCGCCGGTTCGAGTCCGTGGTCGGACGTGCGGCGTTTCAGAACCGCAGGGGCGGGTATCGCGGCCGTGCCGGCGTTGCTTCGGCCGGCGTATGGCGCCCCGGAGGTTTCGGTACCGGTTCATCTCGAATGGAGCGGCCAGTCGGGCAGGCAATTCGATGTTGAAGTGTACCGCGAGGATGCCCCCTCCGAACCGGCCTTCCGTTCGGAGGGGATCACGTCAGCCCAGGTGACGGTCGAGGGACTGGAGCCCGGCGCAGCCTATACCTGGCGGGTGCGTCCCGTTGAGGGGACGGGGAGTGGTTCTGCCGCGGCAAATACCACCACCACGGCGGCGACGGCAGCAGGATGGACGGATCTCTTTCCCTTCCAGACGGCTCCGAGTGCACCTGGGGCGCCGGCCCTGCTTTCTCCCGCCGACGGGGCGAGCGGGGTATTGCCCAACGTATCCCTGTCGTGGACGCCCCTTGCGGGAGCGCAGGCGTATCGCGTACAGGTGTCATCCCAGGAAACCTTCGTGGGCGGAATCCTTGCGGACATCACCGGACTGCCCGCAGCACAGGCGACCCTGACCGGATTGCCGGAGGGATCTCGGATCTACTGGCGCGTCCGGGCTGACAATGCCGGCGGCGCGGGACCCTGGTCGGTCGCGCGTTCCTTCGTGGTGGGAGGGGCCTCCCCGCTCGCGATCGCGCTGTCGGAGCCGATACCCGAGGCGCTTGTTCCGGCTGCACCGCTCACACTGATCTGGCAGCCGGGTCCCTCCGATGCGCGCTATCGGGTGCAACTGGCTACGACGCCCACCTTCGCGCCTAGTGAAATCGACCAATCGGATGTCGGCTCCGCCCAGTTTGCGATTGCGGATCCGATACCGGATACCCGCTACTACTGGCGCGTTCAGATGATCGTGAGCGGATCGCCGGGTCCGTGGTCAAATGTGTATTCCTTCGTCACGGGGCCGAAACAGGTGGCTGCGGAGGACGGTCCGGAAGTGCCGATGCAGACGAGCCTCGCCCAGAACTATCCGAACCCGTTCAACGAGACGACCACGGTTGGATTCGACCTGGCGGAGGCGGGCCGCGTATCCCTGACCGTGTACGACTTGTTGGGCCGCCGGGTGGCCGTACTGCTCGACGAAGTTCGCAGCGCGGGTCGGCACACGGTCCTGTGGCAGCCGGGATCGCTCCCCAGCGGCGCGTATTTCTGCGTCTTGCGCTCCGGAGATACGGCGCAGACACGTTCTATGGTACGCGTGAAATAGGTCTGCAGGACGGCAGGAGAATCGCTGTGAGACGGCCCGGGGGACCCGATGCCTCCCGGGCCGCTGTCCGTCATTTCAAACGGACGACGGGAATCACGCGATGCGAATCGGCATACCGTACGGCCACCAGGTAGAGGCCGGAACCCCAGGAAGACGTGTCAACGCGCAGCCTGTCTCGAGCCGGGTTGACCTGGAAAAGTCGTCTGCCGAGTGCATCGAAGATGGTCACCTCAAGGGGAGCGGCATCGTGGACGACGTTCAGTTCGTGCGTGAACGGCGAAGGGAATACGGAGAACGCGTCTTCCGCCAAATCCGGTTGCCTCTCCGTCGTCGTGGAGACGTTCCCCGGATCGAATTGCGCCATGACCGGGAGATGGTCGGACGTATTCGAGACGAAGCCCGGGAGGGCCTGGAGGAGGTCATCCAGCCGGTCCGTCGAGTCGTTCGCGTACAGCGGGAAGAGTTCGTCGGTGATCAGGATGTGGTCGAGAGGCGTGCCGGCGGAACAGACGAGGTTGGCGCACCAGGTCGGGGTGCTTCGTTCGTCGAGCGGGGCCGAGACGAATCGGTACTTGCTTAAATCGGAGGTGAAGTTGAGGTACGGGGAGGATTTCCCGGGTGTTGTCGATCCGGTGAGGCGATCATTGAAGTCGCCCAGGACGAAGACGGCATCCCGTGGATGGAGGAAATCGAGGTAGTTCTTCAGAGCCGTGGACGCGGAGAGCCGGCGCTCGTAGGACGCCACGTCGCTGAAGGCCTTCATGTGGACGGTAATGAAGATCACGTCAATGGTCGTATCCGCCAGGGCAATCGCTGCATCGAGTCGAAGGGGCGGACGCCCCGCAAACACATCACTCTGGTTGGTAAGAATGTGCCGGACGGCAGGGAGTCCGCGCGGCAACACCACATCGGAGCGGTAAACGAAGGCCAGCCGCTGTTGGTCGCCAGACGTCGCCAACGCACCGGCATACTCACTTCCCAATTCGGCCAGCAGCCGTTCAAAGGAATCTGCATTGCTCACCTCCTGCAGCGCCCAGAGGTCGATGCCTGCCTGGCGGATGGTCTCGCGCACGTGGACAAACTGCTTTTCGTCGTCCGCGGGGCCGTTCGATGGATGGCCAAACCAGAACACGTTCCATGTCGCCACGTCCAACGTGGCATCTCCTCCGACCGAAGGGATGACCTGGCCCGGGGCGCCCGTCGAGAACATCACCGCCAGCCAAAGGCCTGTGAGGAGCCTCCGGCCCGTCCGTCGCCCGAGATCCTCCACCTTACTCCGCCAGACGTACTGAAGGTGACGCATCGCGACAAAATTGACGCATTGCGGCATGACGCATGCAACTCGCCCGGAAACTTTTGCGTACATTATTTCTGTATTTGACGCACTGCAGCATAATCGTTAAGACGATGACGAAGCTGATCAAGCGGTATGGCAGTCGGAAGTTGTATGATACGGCCGGGAGTCGCTATATCTCCCTGGAGGAAATCTCCCAGTGGATTCGGGAAGGGGGCGAGATTCAGGTGGTTGACAATCAGACCCTGGAAGATGTGACCGTGCAGACGTTGACGCAGGTCATCTCCGATGCGGGCAGGAGGGGTACGTCGATGCTGGGGACCGAGTTGCTGCATGACATCATCCGATTTGGTGAGGTGGCGGTTTCGACGGGAGTACGTCATTTACAGGAGGGGGTAGACCGGTTCGTCTCCCAGTCTCTTACCCGGCTCGAGCCGGTTCAATCCCTGCAGGAGGAGGTGGGGCATCTCAAGAAGCGGTTGGAGGAGATGGAGGCTCGGTTGCACCGCCTGGCTGACGGCAACGGAGAGGAGGGGCACGAGGGCAAAGTCAAACGCAAGAGTCTATTGGGGCGTTTTCTGGCATCCACCGAGGAGGAAACCGTTCCCCCCAGTGAACAAAACGAGGTAGGATCATGAACAAGAAGAAAGAAACCTTCGCGGATATCGCGATGGAAACCGGACGTTCAGCCTGGCTGGCAGGTCTCGGCACGGTGGTTACGATAGAAGAGGGCGCGGAGCGCCTCATCCATAACACGCGTAAAGAGCTGAAGGAAAACGTCACCCGCATCGCGCACGAGGCAGAGGATGGATTTCAGAAGCTCGTGGAGCGGGGACGGGCATTTCAGGAGGAGTGGAAAACGAAACGTGCCGAGATCCCGGAAACGGTTGAGGAAGGTCGCGAGGCGGTCGGGTCCAAGGTCCACCTGATGACAAAACGAACCGAAGCCGCCGTCCGGTCGACCGTAGAGCACATGCTGAAGCGACTGAACGTCCCCTCACGGGACGAGATTCGGGCGCTCACGGAAAAAATCGAGCGGCTTCAATCGGAAATCGAGTCGCTGCGCACCGTCAGGGGCGAGAAGCCGGCCTAATTTGAGAACCACATCAACTGAGGAGGAACCCATGGAAACAGATACCCGACCACCTGTACTGGAGGAACTGGGCGAGGCGCTTGAACGCATCTGGCTTGCGGGACTCGGCGCCTTCGCACTCGCGGAGGAAGAGGGGAGCCGTTTGTTTCAACAGTTGATCGACGCGGGAGAACGATTTGCGGGGGATGTGCGGAAGGGCGTGCGGGAGGGGGAAGAAGAGGGAGAAAGCCTGTACCGGAGGCTCGTGGAGGCCGGGGCGGAGGTTGAGTCCCGCTTTCGGGGCAAGGTCGACGATACGATCGACGAAACGCGGCGAGCGGTGGATGAAACGCGCGAACGGATCGAGGAAGGGGTGGATGAAGTCGAGTCGAAAGTGCGGAGCGTGGCAGAGCAGACGCTGGAACGAATCGGCGTGCCCACGCGTGCGGAGATGGAGGCGCTGAACCAGAGCATCGACCGGCTGGCTCGCATGGTCGAGTCCCTGGCGAAGGCGCGAGAGGGGACACCCTCCGGCTACTCCATGCACCCCGTAGGGGGAGGTTGGTACGAGATCCTGAAGGATTCCGAAGTCGTGGAGAAAGTGCAGGGTCACGAGCAAGCCGAAGCCCGGATGAGAGACCTGGCCGGGTGATGTGCCTGGGTACAACCTGATGAGTACGCCGGACCGACATCGCGCGCCCATAGGCCTGGCACTGGCCGGCGGAGGCCCTCAAGGGGGCATCTACGAGGTGGGAGCGCTCAGGGCACTGGACGAGGCCATCGAGGGCCTCGATCTGAACGACGCTGCCGTCTACGTCGGCGTGAGTGCCGGGGCCTTTGTGGCGGCCTCCCTGGCCAATAATCTGACGACGGCCCAGCTGTGCCGGGCAGTGATCAAGACCGATCCCCATGTCCATCCCTTCCTGCCGCGGATGTTTCTGTCTCCCGCGGTCGAGGAGTGGGCGCAGCGGGCCGTCTCGATTCCCGGCCGACTCATCGATGCACTGACAGGATACCTGCGCAGCAGTCCGGACGAACGGCAAATCGCGACGTGGCTCATCGAACAGTTCGCCACCCTGCTGCCGGTAGGGATTTTCGATAACCGGCCAATCCGTAGGTACCTGGAAAAGGTATTCTCTGTAACGGGGCGGTCCGATGATTTTCGCACCATCCGGCGACCCCTGTATGTCGTCGCCACCGATCTCGAGTCCGGCGAATCCGTTCGCTTTGGAGAACCCGGCTTTGACCACGTACCGATCTCGCTGGCGGTACAGGCCAGTACCGCGCTGCCGGGTATCTATCCGCCCGTGCAAATCGATGGACGCTACTACGTAGACGGCGTCCTGCAGCGAACGCTGCATGCCTCCGTCGCGCTGGATCACGGCGCCCGGCTCGTATTCGCGATCAATCCGATTGTGCCGGTGGACACGAACCAGGCCATCCGGGCGGGCACCATGCGGCATGGGGAGTTGATCGA
The DNA here is from genome assembly GCA_964387555.1 of uncultured Rhodothermales bacterium. Lineage (GTDB taxonomy): Bacteria > Bacteroidota > Rhodothermia > Rhodothermales > CAYLXM01 > CAYLXM01. Next base: position 11,942 of record CAYLXM010000004.1, read on the forward strand.
GCGAGGATTGCCCACGGTACTTTCGCAGACGTTGAGGACGATCGTTCACTCGCGGTTGAAGGTGGGAATCCGATGTTATGAGGAGCGGTTTCCCGGTGCGGACGTCTTGCTCATCGAACCCCTGCCGGATGATTATCAGATGTTCGCGGTGAATATCTTTCGCTTTTCCGCGCGGAAAGCCATCTGCGAGCATGCGTACCTGTCCACGCTTCGCTATCTGGCGGATCAACGCAGCCGGCTGGGGCCGATGCTGGCGCGACATGGCTTGCGACTGCGCAATGAGGTGCTCGACCGAGAGCATCCCTCCCTCTGGGAAGGACTTGGCATTTCCAGGCGCCCGGGACATCCGACCGAACGATTGCAGCGGACGCTGGGCGAACTGGAAGCCCTGCTCGAGCGAGAGACCAACGGGCAACCTAACCCGCATCAACGATGGACGCACTCGAAGGCAGGAGGGTACTCATAACAGGAGCGGGCAGCGGCATCGGCCGTCTCCTGGCGTTGAGGATGGCCCATCTCGGCGCCGAGATGATCCTATGGGATATCGACGCCGAAGCACTGGATGCCGTTACGGCCGAAATTCGGGCGCTGCCGGCATCGGCTGAGCCGTACGTCTGCGACCTCTCGGACCGCCAGTCCATTGCAGAAGCCGCTCGGAAGACGCTTGGGCGCCACGGGAGCGTGGAGATTCTGATCAACAACGCCGGTATCGTGGGGGGCAAACCGTTGCTCGAGTTGACGGACGAAGGGATCGAGCGAACGTTTGCGATAAATGCCCTGGCCCATTTCCATATCGTGCGGGCCTTTCTTCCTGCCATGATCGAGAAGGGGGAGGGACATGTGGTCACCGTCGCCTCATCGGGCGGCCTCGTCGGTACGTCGCGACTGACGGACTACTGTGCGACGAAGTTCGCGGCCGTCGGGTTCGACGAGGCGATGCGGATCGAGTTCAGACGGATGGGCTATCCGGTCCGAACGACGGTAGTCTGTCCTTACTACACCCGCACAGGGATGTTCGAGGGGGTGAAGACGCGGTTTTCCTGGTTGTTGCCGATTCTCGACCCAGACTATGTCGCCGATAGCATTGTGAAGGCAATCCGGAAGCGCCGACGCCGGCTCATCATGCCGCGGTTCGTGTACGTGGTGTACCCGATCCGCCTGTTGCCCGTGGGCCTGTTCGATTGGCTGGTGCGCGTGTTTGCGATCAACCGGAGCATGGACGAATTCACGGGCCGATTGAAAGCGGAGGAGTCAGTCCCGGCCGAATAGGCGCATGCCCACGAGAACCCCCGTCAGACCCGCTACTGCGGCGAGGGTCAGATGGGTGCCTGCAGAGGGACGGTCACGGACAACCCCCTTTGCGCGCACCGGAATCGCGGCCAATCGGCGCCGCGCTTCTTCGCGCACCGCCGCGAAGTGGTCGTGATCTCGGAGGAGGACGAGGGCACGCGCGCGTTTGTCGTTCAGGTCTTCCTCGGTGAGGTATCGCCCGAATGAACGCAAGCCGGCCAGCCGGAAACCATGCTCCTTGAACAGACGGTGGATCTCCTTCACCTTTTCCGTGCTCAGCTCCCGTCCCACCGTGTAGTCCTCGAATCGTCCTTCCATGGCGAGCAGCGCCGTTTCCGCGAGGCACGCATATGCGGTGCCGGCCGGAAGCCCGATATCAAAGCCGAAGTCAATTTCACCGGGAATCACGACTTCGCCGCTCTCGATGACGAGCACGTCCGGACGCAGGGCGGCCTCCCGGGCATTGATATCGGGTGGGCGGGCGACATCGCAGATCACAGCACCCGGCCTGCAATCGGATATGTGGAGGACGCGCTCGCCGAAAGCCGAGGTTGCGGTTACAATCAGGTCGCACTGGTCGAGGAGCAGGTCGGAGCGGGTGGCCACCGCGACACGGGCATTCGGTGTTTCGGTCAGGATCTTGCGTTTCAGCTCGATGAGACGTTCCGGTTCGACCGAGACCAGCACGACGTCGTGCAGAAGCTGGGCCAGAAGGCGCGCGCAGACCGATCCGATCGATCCGGTTGCGCCAACGATCATGGCGCGGGCATGGTCAGGCGCCACAAGGCCCATCAGCTCGACCCCCTTGACGGCTGCATCGATAGTGGCCGCGACCGTCAGGCTGTTGCCGCTGGTGACGGCGATTTCGGCTTCGTTGGCCACCGTCACCCCCGCGTCCCCCACGACACTGGTGAAGGCGCCGAGGCCCATGATGCGGGCGCCCAGACGCTCTGACATTCTTGCCGCCTGTCGCAGTTTTGAATAGGTGAACCGCTCGTCCCGGCGCATCATCTGACGGGGCGTGGCTCCCAGCGTGATGAGATGGCCCTCGATGCGTCGACCCGTCTTAGGCGATCTGCCGCCCCGTACCCGTGAGACATAGAGCGGGGGCAACCAGGCCGCGAGGGATTCGACAAGGGGGTCCGGGAAGAACCGGGTCCACCGGAATGACGGATGCCTGTTGATGTCTGCCACGCTCAAAGGGTGGATTACGAAGGAGAAGCGGTTCACGCCGGCCTGGTCAGGTTGCAGCCAGGTGATCTGTGGGGTCCACGAAAGGCCGGAGAGCAGGTCCAGATAGGCGTCTTCCTGCAGCGGAGGGCTCGCCTCGGGGCGGAGTGCGGAAAGTGCGGCTTCGAGCGCTGCAGCCGACCAGACCGGCTCCATGCCGTCCAATGCTTCAGGTGCGGGTACAAGGGCGACGACGACCGACGCCGATCGAAGCTTCAACGCTTCCACCTGTTCTGCCGTAACCGATTCGGCCAGAACGATCTTCCTGCGGAGGTTGGTCGGCGCGTGTCGCAGAATGGCGTACAGGTCACCAGCAAGAATGTCGGCCCACTCGACGGAAGAGAATGTGAGCCTGGGGGTACCGTCGCGGCTTGACACCGCCTTCGGATGGGTGTCGAAATGGAACCGATCGATGGTGGCGTCTTTGAGCAGATCGAGCGTCAGTGCCTCAACGGGGGTGAGGTTTTGCAGACTTCCCACGCCGGGCAGAAAGTCCGGCACGGAGAAGAAGAGGGCCGCGTCGGCGTAGCGAACTTCACCCGTATGGCGGCGCAATGCACGCACGAGTCCGGGATGTCCGAGTCCGGGGACCAGGAGGACGCGCTTTCTTGAGAAGAGTCCCGGTTCGGCCCGATCGGCGAGGGTCACGGCCCAGCGTTCCAGCGTGGCACGGACCCCCGAGCCGTCGACGAGCGGCGTGTCGAGCGCCGCGGCCCTCAGTCTGGAGGCGACTTCGTGGTCTACCGATGCGCGGCCCATTTCGAGCCGGAGGGGCAGAGCCTCGACGGCAATGGCTGATACGGATTCCCGCAATCGGGATATGATGGGTACGAGCGCTTCGGGATGACCGGCGCAGGGGATCCGCCGAGTCTCGAATTCGTGCCCGAGAAAGCGGAATCGCCGCGTTTCCTCGGATCCGAACGCAGACAGAACTAGAATTCGTTTCATGGCCGCGAACCTCCCTCGACATAGGCAGGATGTTCCTCAGTCGACGGCAGAGGTCTCCGAATGAGGGACCAGAGGTAGGCGCCCTGTCGTTGCAGGCGCTCGGCCCGGGAGAGGCCCCGGTATCCGTACGGCGGCTTGCGCAGCAAACGCAGCAGCGGAATGAGAAACCAGCCGAAAGGCAGATAGAAAGCAATCAAGTCGGCATCGCGCAGCCAGGAATGCAGCCGGTTTCGAGCCGGCGGCCGCTGCAACTCTCGATCGGCCCGTACGAAGCTGTACGGCCACCCCAATGGTGTGGCGCGGAGAATTCGCCCGCGGATCGACCTCAATTCCCGGACCAGCCCTTTCACATCGTACGGTTTCCTGCCGTGCATCTCGACAGCCTCATTCAGTTGCCGCTGGGCCTGTTGTTGAATACGATGGGCCACCCGCCGGCAGACCTCCGGATTGAGCCGGTCGCATTGATCCACCCCTTCCTCTCGCAGAAGCCGCCGAACGTCCACGGCGTCCTGGATGACGAACACGATGCGGCTGGGGAAGGCGAGGTAGAAGATGAACGGGAAAAGAAAGGCGAGCAGAACGATGGGAACGGGGAGGAAGGGAATCCGGAGGAACCGTTCAGAGAACCGGTCGAGGGGTTTGAAGGTCAGGCTGATCGGGTTGATCCACTCGGCATTGACCACGCTGACGACGTGGAAGGGGGCGTCGTATTTCCCGGCCAGCGAAACGAAGCTGGAGTGGAAGGGCTGCAGCCGGTACCGGCGGTTAAAGCCCTTGCCGATACCCGGGATGCCTTCGGGGTAATAGATGACCCGTTTCCCGGCGGCGAGCAGGCGATCAAAGTTCCGGTAGGTCATGTCGACCCCGCCGCACCTGCGCCACCAATCATTGATCCAATAGAGGCGCATCCAGCCGACAGCCGTGAGGGCAGGCGCAAAAACGGATCGATACTTTCGCGCCGGATCGAATCCATCGCGGCGCCAAAGCGCGTAATCGAGCATCATCCCGTCGTGCGGCATGGCATTCCCGCTGTGATTCGGCGCGAGGATGACCGGTCCGTCCGCGGGAAGCTTCTCGACACCCAGGATTTGGACGCGGAAATAGCGATCGACGACGTCGCTGACGACCCGTTCGCCGAGGAAGCGGAGAAAGCCCGGATCGAAAGGATCGTAGGGAGGACCGGGGGGCAGAGGAGCAACGGCCATCTTCTTCTCCGAAGCGTGCCCCCCGCATCATGGGCGGCGGGCACTGGTCCCGGGTTGACGCCCACACCGTAGTAAGTAAGCCGAAAGCAGCGTCTCGAACAAGCCCACCAGACAAGAAGATGGATCGCTTCAGGTCAGGTCTTGTCGAAGTAACGCGTACATGGCCTGGTCGCGCAGGTTTCCATTCTTGATGGCGGCGTCGCGCATGATACCCTCAAGGCGGTATCCGCTTTTTTCCAGGACACGGCGGGAGGCCAGGTTATCGGCAAACGGAACGGCGTAGATACGCAGGATTTCCGGATGGAGCGCGAAAACGGCAGCGGAAAGGGCGATCAGCGCCTCGGTGGCGAGTCCCCTGCCCCACCAGGCTCTACCCACCCAGTATCCGATTTCCGCACTGCAGCGATTGACATCGGACTGTTGCGCAAATCCAATACCACCAACCGCCTCGCCCTCTACGTCGATGGCAAAATCGGTCACCTCCGGTCCCTGACAGGCCAGTTCGATCCACTCTTCAGCGTCTTCCCAGGTATAGGGCGTCGGGAAGAGGTCGCGGACCTGTTCCCAGATGGCGGGGTCGTCGGCGTGGCGGACGAGCGCCGGCTCATCCCCCTCTCTCCACGATCGGAGGCGGCCGAAGCGGCAAATGATCTCCATGGCGTTCCGGTGCAATCCGGGTTGAGGGCGCAGCCACCTGCCCGTGCAGCAAATGATGGTAGACCGCCCGTGCGCAGCGGCGCAGGTCATCGACCGATCCCACGTTGCGGATGACGTAATCGGCTCGCCGCCGCAGGTCCGCCGGGTCGGCCTGACGGCGCATTCGGGCCCTGACGTCTTCGGGTCCGACCGGGTCTCGGGCAATTACACGTTCGATACGCATTTCTTCGGGAGCATCGACGAGCAGGACGGCGTCGAGTCCGCGGTTTCCACCGGATTCGTAGAGCAGAGCGGCCTCCTTAACGAGAACCGGGATTCGTTCCCTTTCCGCCTGCCTGCGTACTCGATCGAACGCTTCGAAGACGCGAGGATGAACGATCTCATTCAGACGGTTCAGGAGGGCGGTCTCGGCGAATACGCGGCGAGCGACCCAGGCCCGGTTGAGGGTCCGGTCGCCGGTATAGGCACCCGGTCCGAGCAGTTCGATCAAGGCGACGCGAGCCGTCGGGTCGTCGACCAGAATCATGCGGCCGACTTCGTCGGCGTAGAATAAGCGGGCCCCCATGGCTTCGAGGATGCGGCATACGGTAGTCTTACCGCTGCCGATGCCGCCGGTCACGCCCAGGGTTCGGGTCAAAGCCTTATGGGGTTGATTCTTGGAGAGAAAGTACACATCACTGAAGGAATTCACGAGGTCTGCCTTCAGAAGCGACGGCGGACCGCGATAGAAAGATGAGGGATCAGGTTGGATTTTCCCCTGCGCGCAGCGCCGACGATTTGGGACTTGTCCTCCGGCGGCAGCCCCCCGAAAAGGCGCTGCCGGATCCGCTGAAACTGGAGCCATCCCTCGAGGCGGACGACCGATCCGTCGCCCGTTTGCGCCGCCACGGCACAGGTTGGACCCCATTGTTCGATCCATTGTCGTCCCGGGCGGGTGACCGATCGCTCCAGTGCCTCTGAGGGATCCGGCCTGTACTGAATGGTGACCCGGGGATCGTAATCGCGACGGACGAAGGCTCGGACGCCCAATTCCGCGGTCCAGCCCGTTCCGGCCCGGATGCGGGGCCAGAGGCTCCAGGTGCGCAGTGTATCGAACGGAATCTCAGCAAACCGGTCCCACAAAAGGCGGCCGAGGTGCAGATCGCTCACAGACGACTCGAGCAACACCCGCCGCCCGGCGCCGATGTCGTGCTCGAGATCCACCACGTACCGGCGCTCCCGCGCTGACTGGTCGTTGCGCGGCGTTTCAGGGAGTTCGAAGTCGTCAACCGTATAGGTGGATCGAACTTCGGAGATGAACCGGATGCGCGTACGGTCGGATGGGTTCCAGCGGACGCCAGGGCGCAGCCGGATGGCTCGCTGGATGTTGTTCTCGCCCGAGCGCACGGCATTCAGATACACCGTATGGTAGAGCGTTCCGATAACCCGGATGTCGGCCTGCAGGTACCTGCTGAGATGTAGCTGAACACCGGCTTCGGCATTGTGATAAACCTCATCGCGGTCGTCGAAGTTCTCTTCCGGCGTGTCGTGCCGCACGATATTGGCGGATCCCGCCACCGCGAAGGAGACGCGAGGAGAAGGCGCCGTATTCCACTGGACGCGAAGGCTGAGAGCGCCCCGGTCGAAATCTGCCTGGCGCAGCAGGGATCCCTTGAGCACGGCCTGCGCGGGCGGAAGGCCGGCCCGGTTGGCAAGTTGTCTGCGCTCGACGTTGGCGCCCGAAGCGAGTGAGAGGCGAAAGAGTTCATCCCCCCGCCTTCGGAGCAGGGACAGGTTTGTGTCCAACACGCGGCGCTCGAAATCCGTGTCGAAGAAGAGCGCGTCGCGCGGTGCGCGTAAGGTTCGGATGAACCGCCGATGGTTTGTGACGGTGACATCCATGTCGAACTGCCAGTGGGTTCGAATGGGCTGGACTACACGAAGCGTAGTGAGCAGCGTATCGTTCGACGTCGCCTCGATCGTCTCCGACGTGACGGCGACCGGCTCGGTCCGGTTCAGGAAGGACGCGGCCTGGTAGGAGTCTCGGCGAACGTTGATGTAGCCGGCCTCGATGGAGACTGCGGTTCGGTTGAACTGGCGCACAACCGTGGCCGTGTTGCGGAATCGCCAGGTTCGTCGAGGTGTGATGAACTGCATGTTGGCATCGGACTGAATGCCGATGCGGTACTCGTCAAGCGCGGGCGGTTTCCAGTCCGCTTGAAAAAAGAAGGCGGGTCCCGCATCGGTTCGCAGCGGCACGGAACCATCGGCTGCGGTGGGGCCCGGGCGGCGGTCAACGGCAAATCCTATCGCAGGCTCGAGTGTCAGTGCCTTATGCGGCATCATGCGAACGCCCCCGTAGGTATCTCCGGTGATGGTGTTGCTGAGGCTGTACCAGAGCAAGCGTCCGAACGAGCGACCGGAAAGCCGGGGCTGCCCATTGCGTTCGATGGACCATCGCGCATTCTCCTCATCACGGAAGTCGGAGACCGACCCACCAAGCTGATAGGCTTCGGAGAGGTACCGGTTGACGACGACGGCGTGCCAATCGGCGATCGCGGCATCGAAACGGGCCTCAGAGGTCCACCGATACCGGTTCATGTCCCGCTCGAAACCTGCGTCGAAGAAGGACTCGTCCGGCGTCTGAGCGGATGCCGCCGTGGCCCAGGCCGCGAGAAGCAGGAAGATCGATGGGGATCGATTCACGAGGATCGAACAGGAATCATCAGGAACACTTTGCCACGATAGTACAAATTCCGGAACTTGCGAAAATCCGGTCATTCCGATCCGCAAATTGCACAGGAGTCATGGCTCACCGCTTCAATCGACGACAGTTTCTGCAAACCCTTTCCGCGGGCGCGCTCGGCGCCTCGCTGTACCCGATTCGCGCCCGAGCGGCCACGCCTGTGCGTGTCAGGGGTCGGGTTCGGGTTGGTGGGAGGCCCGCCGAGGGCGTGGTGGTATCGGACGGCCGCATCACGGCAGTCACGAGGCCAGACGGCAGTTACGAGTTGGTATCGGCCGGTGACCGGCCATTCGTCTTCGTGAGCCCCCCTTCGGATGCGGTTTTGCCGATAGACCAGCATGGGGCACTTCGTCTCTTCCGTCCGCTCACGCCCGCCGGGCGCGGTGGTGTGGCGGCCGATTTCGATCTGGAGCGCCGAGCCGTCCCCGCAACGCGCCACGCCTTCCTCGTGCTGGCCGATCCGCAGACGCAGTCGCTCGAGGAGACGGCCATGTTGCATGCCGAGACCGTACCGGACGTCGTCGAAACCGTCGCGGGGTTCGGCGACACACCGGTGTTCGGCGTGGGCTGCGGCGATCTCATGTTTGACAATCTCGAGCTGTTTCCGGAGTACCAGCGTGCCATCGGGCGGATGGGCGTTCCGTTTGCGCAAGTCGTTGGCAACCACGACCTCGACTTCTCCTCGCCGACCGACGAAGGATCCACCGCAACGTTCCAGTGGCATTTCGGACCCACGTACTACAGCTACAACGTGGGCCAGGTGCACTATGTCGTCCTCGATGACGTCTTCTGGAACGGCACCAATTATTTCGGCTACATCGACGACGTGCAGCTCAACTGGCTCGCCGCCGATCTGGGCGTCGTGAAAGCCGGAAGCACAGTCGTGGTGTTTGCACATATCCCCTTCGTGAGCAGCCAGTACAGGCGCCGGGGAGAGAGCAGCCCATCCCCCGGAGTCTCGGTTTCGAATCGGCAGGCGGTTCTCCGCCTGCTCGAACCGTTCGAGGCCCATATCGTGGCAGGGCATACCCACGAACTGGAGCATGCCAGGTTGGATGCGGCCCATCAGCATGTCAGCGGTGCGGTCTGCGGAGCCTGGTGGAGCGGGCCGATTTGCGCCGATGGGACACCGAACGGATACCACGTTTTCGAGGCGGACGGCGGTGTCCTCCGATGGCGTTATAAATCGACCGGGTTGCCGGCGGACCACCAGATTCGCGTCTACGCGAAAGGGAGTGATCCGGCGGCGCCGGACGAGATCGTGGCGAACGTCTGGGACCACGCGGCGGGTTGGGAGGTCTTCTGGTTCGAGGACGGCGAGAGGAAAGGGTCAATGGGGCGCCGAATCGGCCTCGATCCGGATTCGGTTCGCCTGCACGCCGGGCCTGAATTGCCTCCGCGACGACCCTGGGTGAATCCGTGGCAAACCGAGCATTTGTTCTTTGCTCCGGTCTCATCGGGCACCCGTCGCGTTACCGTGGAGGCGCTCGATCCCTGGGGTCGGCGCTACGCATCCTCCCTCGAATTATAGGCGACCTGCAACCGGCCAGTCGGCTTCGGCGTAGCCTCGACGAACGCGGTCAAACCCATAGTCCATCTCCCCATGCGGATTGCCCTTGCCCAGATGAATCCGATCGTGGGGGATCTCGACGGCAACGTCGCCGGGATTCTCCACCATGCCCATCTTGCGTACGACCTGGGCGCAGATCTGGTGGTCTTTCCGGAATTGTGCGTCGTGGGATATCCCCCGATGGACCTGCTGGAAAATGACGACTTCATCCGGGCAGCCGAACTGGCCGTGGAGCACATCAGGCACGACGCGCCCCCGTCGCTGGGGATCGTCATCGGCGTTCCGACGCGTAATCCCCGAACCGTCGGAAAACGCCTCTTCAACGCGGCACTGCTGCTCTCGGACGGACGCATCGTCGCGGAGGTGCACAAAACACTCTTGCCCACATACGACGTGTTCGACGAATACCGGTATTTCGAACCGGGGGCGGTCCGGAAACCCGTGCACTGGCGCGGTAAGCGGTTGGGTATTCACATCTGTGAGGATATGTGGAACAACGAGGAGCAGGCGCCCTATCACCTCTACGATGCAAACCCGGTGGATGAGTTGGCTGCGGCGGGCGTCGATCTGTTCGTCAATATCAGTGCGTCACCCTTTTCGGTAGGCAAGGTCGCGGTGCGGGATCGGCTCGTGGCAGGGATCTGCGCGGAACACGGGGTACCCTTCGTGCTCGTCAACCAGGTGGGCGCAAATACCGAGATCATCTTTGATGGCGGCAGCGGCGGTTGGCAACGGGATGGAACGTGCGTGCATGCGGCGCCCTGTTTCGTGGAGTCGCTTACGGTCTGGGACGTGGATGAACCGGGGGAAGCCGCAGACCTGCGACGGGAGCGCATCGGCGACTTGCACGATGCGCTGGTACTGGGCATCCGGGACTACTTCGTAAAGACCGGAACGTTCTCAAAGGTGCTGATCGGTCTTTCAGGTGGAATCGACTCCGCAGTGACTTGCGCCCTGGCGGTCAACGCGCTGGGCCCGGACCGGGTGATGGGGATGACCATGCCGTCCCGCTACTCGTCCGAGGGGTCGGTCTCCGACTCGGAGGCACTGGCAGACGCCCTGGGAATCGCGCTTCATCACGTGCCGATCGAGCCCGCGGTCTCGGCGTTCGAGGCGCTTCTTGCGCCGGTCTTCCGAGGAACGGAACCGGGTGTGGCCGAGGAGAACATCCAGGCGCGCAGCCGGGGTCTGCTCCTGATGGCCGTCTCCAACAAGTTCGACCATCTGCTTCTGACGACCGGCAACAAGAGCGAAATGGCCGTCGGATACGCCACGCTGTACGGCGACATGAACGGCGGCGTGGCCGTCCTGGCGGATGTCTTCAAGACGGACGTGTACGCGCTGGCGGAATATGTCAACAGGCGTGCCGGCCGATCGGTCATCCCGCGCTCCACCATCGAGAAGCCTCCTTCGGCCGAACTGAGACCCGGGCAGACGGACCAGGATTCGCTTCCTCCCTATTCGGTACTGGATGCCATCCTGCGCCTTTACGTGGAAGATCTGCGTGACCTCGACGAAATCGTTGCGCGAACCGGTTATGATCCGGTCTTGGTTCGGGATATCCTCAACAAGGTGGACCGGAACGAGTACAAGCGCCGCCAGGCTGCACCCGGATTGCGCGTCTCCGGCAAGGCGTTCGGAATCGGGCGAAGGCTGCCCATCGTCATGCGATGGAAACGGGCCGCCGGCGGGTCGGATTCGCACGGTGCACCATCCTGAAGCCCCTATGTTTTCCTATATCTCGGGTACGCTTGTATCGAAACGGCCGACGGACGCTGTGATCGATGTCCAGGGCGTCGGCTATGCGCTGACCATACCCGCCTCTTCCTTCGATGCGCTGCCGGAACCGGGTTCGACGGCGCGGCTGTTCGTCCATCTCTATGTGCGCGAAGACGCGTTCCACCTGTACGGTTTTGCATCCGAGGCCGAGCGTAGTATCTTTCTTGTTATGCTGTCGGTAACGGGAGTGGGACCGCGGCTTGCACTCGCCGCGTTGTCGTCCATGCGTGCCTGGGAATTGCGGGATGTCATTCTCGCCGGCGATACGGCGAGTCTGATGCGCATTCCCGGAGTCGGGCGGAAGACGGCAGAGCGGCTGACGATCGAGTTGCGCGACCGGTTGGGCCGTATGGATCCCGGCAGGCTGACCGGCGATAGAGAGACGCCGGTGCTGTCAGGCTCCGATTTGGCACGCGAGGACGCCGTCAGGGCGCTCGAGTCCCTGGGTCTGGTGCGAACCGTTGCCGAACGCAGTGTTCGAAAGGTTCTGCAAAGCAACCAGGGACCGCTGACTGCTGAAGAGTTGGTGCGACTCGCGCTGCGAGAGGCATGATCGGGGGATATGCCCTGTGCCGACTGTTCGCCATAAGAGGTCCGTACTGACTCGTGCCGGTCCCCCAGGCCCCTTCGATGAACGATAAGGAGCACAGCGCCCACATTCTCGTGGTGGACGACGACCCGGACATCCTTTCGCTGATCCGATACATTCTGGAGCAGACGGGATACCGCGTCGAGACCGCCTTTGAAGGGCACGACGCGTTGCGCAGGGCAGCCATCGACGTGCCGGACCTCATGGTGGTGGACTTGATGATGCCCGGCATGGACGGCGTTGAGCTTTGCCGTCGCATTCGCCAGGATGTCCACCTGCGCGAAACGCCAATCCTTATCCTGACGGCACTGAGTAATGAGATCAGCGAGATCGAGTCGCTCGACGCAGGCGCCGATGATTACGTCACGAAGCCGATCGCCCCGAAGCTGTTCCTGAGTCACGTGCGGGCCCTGCTGAGGCGATCGTCAAGAACGGAATCCAGCGCCGATGTGCTGCAATTCGACAACCTGACCATCGATCGCACGCGGTACGTTGTCATCGTGGACAACGGGGACGAACTCGTTGAAATGCAGCTTCCACGCAAGGAGTTCGAGCTGCTTCATTTCCTGGCCGCTAATCCCGGACGCGTTTTCACGCGCGCGGAGTTGCTCGACCAGGTCTGGGGATCCGACGTCTTCGTCATCGATCGTACCGTTGACGTGCACATCAGAAAGATCCGGGAGAAACTCAGTAGCGATTACATCGTCACCGTGCGGGGACGAGGATACAAGTTCAAGACGTGAGCGCGCGGTGCGCGGACCTCCCGGCATGGCACCCGTAACTCGGAGATCGGCTTCCTGGAAGGTAGACCGGCTGTCGCTGAAAATTGCGGCATCGGTCGTTGCCGGGGTGTTGCCGGTGGTGTTCGTCTCGCTTGCCCTGTTGGGGTCCCACCTGTGGCCTACCGGGCTCGTCGTCGGATTGGCAGCCGGTTTGGTCGCCTATCTATCCGCCCTGTTTCATCTTTCCGCTCGACTGCGGCTCGCGCATGACACATTGCTGGCCATCCGCCGGCGCCGGTTCGAGACGCTGGAGGCGGCCCGGGTGCCGCAGGGCGATGAACTGAGCCGGCTGATCCGCCAGGTTTATCGGACCGGACGGGCCCTGCAGGCGGAGATCGAGGAGTTGCGCAAGCTGGAGAACTACCGCAAGGAGTTTCTCGGGAACGTGTCGCACGAATTGAAGACGCCCATCTTCGCGATCCAGGGATTTGCCGAAACCCTCATCGACGGCGCCGTGGACGATCAGGAAGTGAATCGACAGTTCCTGGAACGCATCCTGCGCAATGCCCAGCGCCTTGCAGGCCTGACCAGCGAACTGAGTGAGATTTCCCGCATCGAAACGGGAGAACTGGTGATGGAACCGTCGGAGTTCGAGCTTGCTGCGCTCGTGCGGGAAGTCGTCGAGTCGCTGGATGTCCAGGCGGAATCGGCCGGAATCCGGTTGACCGAGGCGCTGCCGGCATCCCTGCCGGCAGTCCATGCCGATCGCGAACGGATTCGCCAGGTACTCATGAATCTGATCGAAAACGGGATCAAATACAACAACCCTGGAGGCCAAGTCGAGGTTCGCGGGCTGCACCTTCCCTCCGGGCTGGTGAAGGTGTCCGTGGTGGATGACGGCATCGGCATTGACAGGGAGCACATCCCGCGTCTTACGGAGCGGTTCTTCCGGGTAGACAAGAGCCGATCCCGCGCCCGCGGCGGAACGGGACTTGGCCTGGCCATTGTGAAGCATATTCTCGAGGCGCACCAGCAGCGGCTCACCGTGGAGAGCCTGCCCGAGAAGGGGTCGTCGTTCAGCTTCACCCTCGAGTCTCACAAACCCGAGCCCCCGGCACCGTCTTCGGGATCTCCCGCGATGGAAGTCGGTTGACCGATCGCTGTGCCCTCGCCTTTCCGCTTAACCCGTCCCGCGCCGGGGCGCCCTCCTCTCTCCCGACCTTGAACGGGCCAATGACCGCCCCTATGCGAAGCGCCTACCTCCTCAACCGGCCTCAGAAGCTCTTCGTGATGTGCTCCGCCGTGTTCATCACGGCACTCGTCATCGCCGAGGCAACCGCCGGTAAGTTCTTCACAGCCTTCCATCTGCCCTTCCCGCTCGTCATTTTCGGCGAGACGTTTCAGCGGGTCACCATGACCGCCGGCGTACTCGCGTTTCCGATCACGTTCATCGTGACGGATGTGATGAACGAATACTTCGGCAAGAAAGGCATCCGCTACGTGACGATGATCGGCGTAGCGATGATCATATTCGAGTTCATCCTCCTTCGCCTGGCCATCGGCGTGCCCGTCGATCCGGTTTCACCCGTCTCCCAGGGCGCGTTCGAGGAAGTCTTCCAGAGCGCCAACCGTGTCATTCTGGGCAGCATCACCGCCTATCTACTCGGACAGCTGGCCGACATCACCCTGTTCCACTGGCTTCGCCAACTCACCCACGGTCGTCATCTCTGGCTGCGCGCTACCGGATCCACACTCGGTTCGCAATTCATCGACACCTTCATCGTGCTGACGATCGCCTTTCTCGGCCAGATCTCCTTTCAGACCATACTTGCGATCACGGTCTTCAACTACGCCTACAAGTTCATCCTGGCCATCCTCATCACGCCCATCATCTACGGGGCGCACTGGATGATGGACCGCTATCTGGGCAGCGAGACGGCGGAGGCGCTCATCCGGCAGGCCGAAGCGGGCCAGGAGGTCCGAACGTCCTGAATGGCGCCGGTCCGCAGCGGGTCGGGGACCGCTCCGTTCGAACGGGGCGGGACGAAAGCTCGTCTAGCGGGACTCAGCCGGTGCGGGGACCGGTGTGAGCCATCCGTGCGGGTCCTTTCCGTGCTTGATCACGTCAAAAAAGGCTTCCTGGAGTTGCCGGGTTACGGGACCGCGCTTTCCACTTCCGATGACGTGCCGGTCGACGGACCGGATCGGCGTGATCTCGGCAGCCGTGCCGCAGAAGAAGAGTTCGTCCGCGATATACAGGGTTTCCCGCGGGATGAGCGTCTCGACGACTTCGAATCCGAGATCCGCCGCCAGCCGGAAAAGAGCGTTCCGCGTGATGCCGGGCAAGATGGACAGGTGGGCCGGAGTAGTGAAAAGGACCCCGTCCCGGACGACGAACAGATTCTCCCCGCTGCCCTCGGCGGTGTATCCGTCCACACTCAGCATGATGCCTTCATCGTAGCCGTTCAGGACGGCATCCATCTTCACGAGCGAGGCATTGAGGTAGTTGCCGCCTGCCTTGGCCAGTGCCGGGAAGGTATTTGGCGCCATCCGGTTCCATGATGCGACCTGGACATCGACACCGTTCTCCAGGGCCTCCGGACCCAGGTATGCGCCCCATTCCCAAACGGCGATCGCAACCTCCACGGTGTTCTTGAGCGGATTCACGCCCATTGACCCCATGCCCCGGAAAACGACCGGCCGGATGTAGCAGGAAGCGAGCCCGCTCTCCGCGATGGTCTCGAGGACTGCCTGTTCCAGCACTTCCTGCGTGTAGGGGATCTCCATACGATAGATCCGAGCCGAATCGACCAATCGCCGCATATGCTCGGGAAGGCGAAAGACAGCCGATCCGGTGTCCGTGTGGTAGCATCGAATCCCCTCAAATACGGAAGAACCGTAATGGAGCGCGTGCGAGAGAACGTGTACGGTGGCTTCTTCAAACGGAACCAGCTTTCCGTTGAACCAGATGCGATGCTTCATGATCGAGGAGGAAGGATTCGAGGTACGGGGCCGGACGCCGGCACGTTGCGCCGGATGGGACCTGCGGTGTGAAACACCAAAATACGAAATCCACTCCCACCGTTCAGAGGCGGAGCGGCGCCGTACGTGCAAATGGTGAGGATATGAGCGCTGAGACCGGCTCTCTCCTCCGATGTCGATCCGTACGTCGACTCCGGATGTCGCGTGCTGCCGGCCACGAGGTCATGGCCATACCTTCACCACCCGGATTTTCGGTCGGATGGCAGAGGCCTGAGCGCGAAACGGGCGATCGTCCAGAGGATCTTCACCGAAGCGAGGAAGGTGCCCTTGATCGTTCCGGTGACCTTGGACGTCCCGATTCGTTTACGATAGGATACGGGGACCTCGGCGCAGCGGAGCCCGGCGCGCGCGGCCTTGATTTGCATCTCGACGGTCCACCCGTAGGTTTTGTCCTCCATCGCGAGCCGCTCCAGGGACTCCGCCCGAATGGCGCGGAAGGGTCCCAGGTCGGTGAACCGCACGCCGAAAAACCAGCGAATGAGCGTGCAGGCGATCGTGTTTCCGATGAGCGCCTGGGGGAGCAGGGCGCCCGGTTCACGCCGTCCGATGATTCTGGAGCCGATCACCATGTCGGCCTCGCCCCGTTCAATCGGCTCGAGGAGCTGGTCGATTTCCTCGGGAGAGTCGCTGTGGTCGCCATCGACGAAGACCAGAACGTCCGGCCGGGAAACGGATGCATGGGCAATGCCTGCGAGGCAGGCCCAGCCGTATCCTCTTCTGTGTTCCGAGAGTACCGTCGCACCCGCCTCGCCGGCGCGGTCGGCCGTGCGATCGGAGGATCCATTGTCGACCACCACGATTTCGTCGACACGGGCCGCTGCCCGGCCCAGGTCGCGGATAACAAGCCCGATCGCGTCTTCTTCGTTCAGCGCGGGGATGATCACGATGGTCTTCATTCGCTTCTCATGTACATTTCGGAACCCGGCGGCCGTCTCGGCCGTCTCCGGCGCTCAAACACCACATCCAGCCCGCGCCCCGTCTCCGATCGACGGGACAGGGGAGTCCGGCCAATCTCACCATTTCAGCCAAAGGTTACCATGGTTTCACCGCAACGGAAACGATTGCGTCTCATTGTCGGGGCCATCGCCCTTGTCTTTTTCGGTATCCTCATGATGGATGCCATGGGCGTCTTCAATAAGGACTCCTACACAGGGGTGCCTCATGGCGGGCACGCGCACTATCTGCCCGACAATCGGGATGATGGGGTTGATGCCGGACAGTGTCCTACGCGAGCGCCGGGATCGGACGAACTCATCTCTCCGCAGTGTCAGATGATCCGCATGGTTCGCCAGGGGGATGTCACCTATTACGTACCTGACAATGCGGATCAGGGTGTGCCCATCCAACGGTTTCCCACGCAGGAGCCCGGATCGGGCGAGTTCATCACGCCTTCCGGGCAGGTAATCCGGCGTTAGCCCCGAAAGTCCCCGGTTGCCGATTCGGCAAGGTGGATGAGGGCTTCTCCGGAAAGACGCATGGGTCTCCATGCGCGGAGTTCCTCCGCGCCCAGCCTGGCGTAGAAGTCCCGTGCGGGAGCGTTCCAATCGAGCACCGACCACTCCATTCGCAGACACCCTCGGTCGGCCGCGATCCGGGCGACTTGCCGAAACAGGGCAAAGCCGATGCCCCGACCGCGGTACTCCGGCTCGACGAAGAGATCCTCCAGGTAGATACCCCAGTTCGTGAGGAAGGTCGAGTAGTGGGTGAAGTAGAGGGCGAAGCCGACCCGAGTGCCGTGCTCCGATTCCGCGATGAGGGCTTCGAGCCGGGGCCGGGCGTCGGGGGAAAGGTGCCGGCGCAGGGCGGAGGGATCGGGCTTGCAGTGCGCCTCCAGGCGTTCGTATCGGGCCAGGCCTGCGATGAGTCCGGCGAGCGCCGTGGCATCATCAGGATGTGCCCCCCGGATCACGAAATACCCGGTTGGCGTGTCGATCCGGAGCGCTGGTGGCGTGGCCGTTTCCCGACTGCCGTCGAATTCGGCGTTCTGTCTCACGGCAGTTCCTCGGGATCGTTCTCCAGATCGAAGTCGTCGTCATCGGGTCGAAGGCCGGAGAGAACGGAGCCCATCATATCGGTATAGCGGCTGCGCTCGTCGAGCCGGTCCTTGCCGACCAGCGAGTGCTGATGCAGGGCTTCGAGAACGAATTCCATCGTGGAGGCGGTTTCCGCCGGTGAGTCGGGTCGCGCGTGCTTCTTGACCACGTCGTGGAGGCCGGTCACCTGATCGAGCGACAGGGCGTACTGGGAGAAGGGCGCCTCCGGGTTCAGATCGACGTGGTGACCTTTCGCAAACCACTCCAGAAGTGCCGCATAGGCCGTCTTCCCGGTCCCCTTCTTGCCCGGATCCGGGAAGTATCGCGTGAACACGGTCTTGACGGCGCGACCGATGAGCAGGCGCGCGACATTCTGGGGCCCTTCCTGTTCACCTTCATAGACGAGCTCGACTTTCCCCGTGATGGCCGGCTCAACGGCCGCGAGGTCGCCGATCCGCACGGTGGTCTCGGACTCCTGATTCAGCAGGGCCCGTCGCTCGGCCTCCGAGATGAGGTTCTCGAGAGCGGATCGCGTGAGTCGGGCCGACACGCCCGATTTCTGGTCGACATACTCGCTTGCCCGGGCCTCGAAGGCAATCTGCTCGATGATTTCCCGAAAGAAATGGGGGACGGAGACCGAAATGGATCCGCGTTCCTGCCACGCCTCGTTCCGGGTGATTTCCACGCCGATCTCGAGGGTGCGGGGATAGTGGGTGATGATCTGGCTGTCTATGCGGTCCTTAAGGGGAGTGATGATGTTGCCGCGGTTCGTGTAGTCCTCCGGATTCGCGGAATAGACCATGAGGATGTCGAGGGGGATGCGGATGTTGAACCCTCTGATTTGAATGTCCTGCTCCTCCATGATGTTGAGCAGGCCCACCTGGATGCGGGGCTGGAGGTCCGGCAGTTCGTTGATCGCAAAGATGCCTCGGTTCGATCGGGGGATGATGCCGAAGTGGATGACCTCCTCGTCAGCATACGTCAATCGGTGCGTAGCGGCCTTGATGGGATCGATATCACCGATGAGGTCGGCGATGGAGGTATCCGGTGTGGCGAGCTTCTCCGCATAGCGTTCCGATCGGTGGAGCCACTCGATGGGCGTATCGTCACCCCGCTCGGCGACGAGGTCGCGGGCCTTCCTGGATACGGGTGCGAACGGGTTGTCGTTCAGTTCCGTATCGGCGATGATCGGGATGACCTCGTCCAACAGTCCGGGTAACAGGCGGAGAATCCGGCTTTTCGCCTGGCCCCGGAGGCCGAGCAGGATCATATCGTGCCGCGCCAGGATGGCATTCTGAATCTGGGGGACGACACTGCGCTCGTAGCCCAGGATGCCGGGGAAGATGGTCTCGCCCGCCTTGAGTTTGGCGATGAGGTTCTTTCGGAGTTCGTCTTTGACGGACAGGGTTCGGTATCCTGACGCTTTCAGAGCGCCCAGGGTCGTGATTGCGGTTGGATCGTGCTGCATGGGGCGTCAAGGTGGGTAGGGAGACCGTCTCACGCAGCCGGGGGCTTCTCGTTCCGTCCTTTCAGCGCGCGCCGTTCCAGCGATAGAGGGAGATGCGGGGCCGGTACCGGAGGGAGAGGAGGTTGTATTCCGCCGCTACGCGCGCGACGGCGAGCGTCACCGAACCGTCAGGACCTGCAAATGCGGCCAGACCCACTGTGTTGACTCCAGACTCGTCGGCCGTGTCATCCTCCAGTATTCGAGTGAGCCGGCCTGCGGGATCGTACACGTCGATGCGTACCTGGTCCGGCCTGACATTGAGGACGAACAGGTGGTCGCCGGCGCCCGCGATGGCGGGCACGAGCAACGGGGGATCCTTTCGTTTGCCGAGGAGGAAGAGGCGGGTCCGGTTGAGGGCCGGAGAATCGAAGCCGATGAGTTGCAGGGTATCGACTTCCAGGTCGCGGGAAATGCGGTGGAGGTGCGGCCGGAAGGCCGAAACGCTGAGCAGCGCGTCACCCCATGGCATCATCGGACCCCTGAAATTCCACGTCGGGCCTTCGAGGGGGACGGTCGAGAGCAATTGGCCGGATACGGCGTCGTAGTGGAGCAGGGTGGCCGGCCCGGGATCGGTGGTCTTCTTGGCGAACAAACCGGACGGCGTAAGGGCGGCAAAGACGGTGAGGGCTTCTCGCGACGTGGAGACGGGAACATTGATGTGGCGCGAGAACTGACCGTTGATGAACCAGGCCACAAGCCCTGCACCGGCATCGTGGACGACCAGCGTATCGTGGGCGGCATGCAGGAGGTAGGGGAATTGGACGCCTGGATGTCGCATGGTATGGACGTGTACGCCATCCGGCCCGATCACGTAGGAACGGGAGCGCCCGACATCCGTTGCCACAAGATGGCCATCCTCCCTGAATCGGAGCGATGCGATGTACTGCCAGGTCGAGTCGCCATCGGCGATGTGATCGATGTGGCGCAAGACCTGGAGCGGGTCGCGGGGAGTAGCCTGCGCCAGTTCACGCGACAGGGAATCGGCGGGGAAGAGTTCCCGGGGCTCCTGCCGGCTGAAGCCCACGCATCCGGCGAGCAGAAGCGCAGCCAGAACGGCGGCTCCCGCGAGCACCGGCCAAATGGATCGTGTCATATCACGATTGTCGAGCCAGCCGGAGCGTGATCTGTTGGCGTGACCCTTCACGAATGATGGTCAAGGGGACCTCGTCGCCGGGCCGGTAGTCGGCCAGGCTTGCGCGCGCGTCGTCCAGATCGTCGACTGTATCGCCGGCAATTTCCAGGATCACATCATAGGCCTGGATGCCTGCGGCTGCGGCCGGGGAATTCAGGTCGACGCTTTCGACAAGGAGACCCTCGGCCTTTTCGAGACGGAGGACCCGGGCGATGCGCGGGTTTCGGCTGAGGGGCAGCACGTTGAGTCCCGTGTAGATCGATCGATCGACCTCTCCGTTTTCGCGGAGTTCTTCCACAACGCGTGCGACGCGTTCGGCGGGTACGGCAAACCCGATCCCGATGCTTCCGCCCGTTCTCGAGTAGATGAAGGTGTTGACGCCGATCACTTCGCCGACGGCGTTCACCAGGGGACCCCCGGAGTTTCCGGGGTTGATGGCGGCGTCGGTCTGGATCATCCCCTTGAACGAGCGGCCTTCAATGGGATAGTCCCGGCCCGTCGCGCTCACGACGCCCACGGTGACGGAGGGCTGTGCGGCCTCGAAGAGGCCGAAAGGGTTCCCGAGGGCGATCACCCATTCGCCGACGAGTACGTCGTCGGCTTCGCCGAACGCGAGATAGGGCAGGGGCTCTTCGGGGTCCACCTTGATTACCGCGATGTCGCTGACGCTGTCGGTACCGATGAGTTTGCCCTCGAGGATGGTTCCATCCGGGAAGGCGACCAGGATTTCGATCGCGCCGCCGGCCACATGGTCGTTCGTGACAATGTAGCCGTCCGGAGAGATCACAAATCCGGAGCCCACGCGTTTGACCTCCTTCTGATAGACGCGCGGCCTGAGCCCGAAGAACCACTCGGCGAGGGGGTCGCGCACCTGCACCTGTTCGAGTTCGGTCACGTTGACGCTGACCACGGCCGGAACGACCGTCTCTACGGCGGCCGTAATGGCGGTCCGCCGGGTCTGCACGATGTTCCAGTGGGCGGAGTCGGCCGCTGCCGTTACGCGTTGTGGAGCGCGGTCGTGTTCTTGTGAGCGGGCATTGGGCCCGCAGCCCGCCGTAAGAAGGACGATGGAGAGAGGGAGCAGGAGGCGTCGCATGTCCGGATGAATCGCGCGGCCGGTCAGGGCTGGATTACATGGTTTAATCCATTTCATACGTGAGCGCCGAGCGCCTGTTTCACCCGGATGAGCCCTTGAGGGCTGCGGGCGGACCGGGTTCCGGCGGCCTTTGATCCGGACCTCAGGGAGTGGCGTGCCGGCCGCTACGTGACGTCGACCGCGGCCGGAGGCCGGAACAGGTGGGCGATTTCCGCAAACCGGTCGGAGGAGCCCACGAGCACGAGGCGGTCACCGCTCTCGATGATGAAGTTGCCGGCCGGACTCCCGCTCATCTTGCCCTCGCGGCGTACGGCGAGGACGGTGATGCCGAAGTCCTTTCGAAGAGCCAGTTCTTCCAGGCTCTTCCCGGCGACGGGGGCGCCGGGCCGAACGGCGACTGCCCGCGTATGCAGGCCGTCCTCGTCGAGTCCCTGGAGCACCATCAGGTGGGCTTCCTGGATGCTGCCGCGTAGAATGCGGTAGTCATCGGCCCGCAGGGCTCTCACCAGGTGATCGATCTCGTCGGGTGGCACCATGTAGGCGCCGAGAACCTGTGAGAAGATGCGAACGGTGGTTTCGAGTTCTTCGGGGACCACGATGTCGGCTCCCATTTCTTCCAGATGCTCGACCTGGGCCATGAAACGGGTTCGTGCGATGATCTGGATGGTCGGGTTCAGGAATCGGGCGAGTTGGACCACCCGGGTCGTACCATCCGGATCACTGATGACAACCACGCACAACTTGGCGTGTTGGATTCGAGCATGGTCGAGCAGATAGCGGCGCCCGGCGTCCCCCATAAGGCTAGGAATTCCTGCTTCCTGGAGGTCCCTCATGGAGGTCGGGTTCATCTCGATGACCAAAAAGGGGATGGCCGTATCCCGCAGTACGCGGACCAGCCGGCGGCCTGCGTGGCCATACCCGACGATCACGACGTGGTCCTCCAGGCTTGCGAGAGCGGATTCGTCGATTTCCGGCATGCCGCTTTCGATGGGGAGAAGCCCGGTTTTCGAAAGCAGTTTCTGAATCCTGGGTCCCGCTCCGACGAGCAACGGCGTGAGCAGCATCAAGATGACGGTTACCGCGATAAACGTCTGCGCGCCGGCTTCCCCGAGGTTCGCCGGGGTGAGTCCAACGGCGGCGCCGGTTCGTTCCAGCACGAACGAAAACTCCCCGATCTGGGCGAGGGCGAGGCCGGATGAGGCCGCCACGGTGATCGGGTAGCCGAGTGCCAGGACTCCCGTGGCGGCCGTCAGGAATTTGATGAGGACGACAAGGCCTGTTGCAGCGAGGACGATGTGCGGGTATTCGAGGATGAACCGGAAGTCGAGCAACATGCCCATCGAGGCAAAGAAGACCGCGTTGAAAACGATCCGCAGGGGCAGGATCTCACTGATCGCCTGCTCCCGAAATCGGCTCTCGCTGATGACCAGGCCGGCGAGAAATGCGCCGAGTGCGAGACTTACGCCGAAGAGGCTCGAGACGGCGGCGGTTCCGAAACAGATCGTCACCACCGTGAGAAGAAAGAGCTCCTGGCGCCGCGTTGCGGCGATCCGCTCCAGCAGCCAGGGAACCGCGCGACGGGCCAACACGATGACGGCTGCGATGAGCAGTCCCGCCTTGCCGAGCACAAAGGCGATTTCGAGCGTTGTGGTTCCCGCACCTGCAAGCATGGGCACGAGCAGGACCATGGCCACGATGGCAAGGTCCTGAAAGATGAGGAACGCGAGCGAAAGCCGGCCACCCGTGGACTCGGTCTCGTTGCGTTCGGAAAGTAACCCCAACACGATGGCCGTGCTGCTGAGCGCGACGAGGAAACCCGTGAAAACACTGCTTTGCCAGGACACGCCAAAGGGGAGGAGCAATGCGACAATCACGCCGATGGTCAGGGCCACCTGAATGCTGCCGCCCACGAAAATGGCTCTCCCGAGTTCGGCAAGCTTCTGGAGGCTGAATTCAATGCCGATCGTGAAAAGAAGGAGGATGACTCCGATCTCCGCCAGCATCTCCACCACGGTCGAATCCGAAATCAGGCTGAGGGCGTGCGGACCAATGAGAACGCCGGCGAGCAGAAACCCGACGATCGGAACCATTCGGAGCCGAAACGACAGATATGCGATCGCGACGCAGACAACGAACAGCGCGACGAACTCATTGAGAAACGGCAGCGTGGCGGCGAGTGTGAGGGGCACCATTTCGTCGAAGTTGAGGGTCAGGCGTTAAGAAACCGGCGGACGGCTTTCACAAAGAGGTCTGTCGAATCGGCGTGAATCCAGTGTCCTCCCGGCAGGGTTTCGAATTGTGCCTCGGGAAAAAAGGCCCGCACGGTTTCCAGGTCGGTGTCGCGAACGTAGGGGGATCGGTCGCCGCGAATGAAGAGGGCGGGGCCTTCGTAAAGATCGCTCAGGTCGAGTCCTTCGGCGATACGGGGATAACCGGCGCGGATGGCGGGCAGGTTGATGCGCCACCGGTACGCACCTTCGTCGGTACGCTCGAGGTTCTTGACCAGGAACCGGCGCACGCGGGCTTCCGGAACAGCCTCGCTCAGATGTTCGAGGGCTTCCTTTCGGGAACGCAGTGTGGGGAGGTCGAGTGCGCAGAGGCCCTCGAGAATGCGCATGTGTGAGGATGGGTACGCGCGGGGAGCGATATCCACGACCACGAGGTGGTCCACACGATCAGGCACCGTGAGAGCGAACTGCATCGCGGTCTTTCCGCCCATGGAGTGCCCCATGAGGTGGGTGCGCATGATCTGCCGTTCGTCGAGGGTATGGAGGACGTCCGCCGCCATGGCCGGGTAACTGGTCTCGGCCGCGCGGGGCGAGTCGCCGTGGTTACGCAGGTCCAGTGCGGTGACACGGAAGTCGTCGGAGAGGAGGCGTGCGATGGATCGCCAGTTCTCTCCGGAGCCGAACAGGCCATGCAAAATGACCAGGTCGGGACCGTTGCCTTCCGTGTAGCCGTGGAGGACCATTAAAGCAATAGAGTTTAGGAGTTTAGGAGTTTAGGAGTTCGAGGGTTTGGAGTTTGGAGTCGCGACCGAAGGGAGCGTCCCGGGCGAGCCTGCCCCGGACTTGATCCGGGGAAGCGAAGCGGAGAACCGGGATCCGGGGTTTGAGGGTTTGAGGGTTTGGGGGTTTGGGATGGTGACGCCGGCGTTCACCTGGTGAAGATATTCGTCATGGTGTGCAGAGACAAAAAGCGCCCGGTCGCTGGTGTGCGGCCGGGCGCGGCGTGTGTAGAGTCGACGCGGGGAATCAGCCGCAGCCGCTGGTTGTGCCGCAGTTGGCGCAGCTGTAGCAAGAGCCGGCCCGGACCATGATGGAGCCGCAATTTGGGCACGAAGGGGCGTCCTCCTGATTCTGGAAGGCAGTTTTCGTGGCCGTATCCGGCTGGGTCGCCGGGGTTTGGCTCAGCAGTTCATCGACGGTTGGTCCGAGCAGGGACTCCTCGTCCGCATCGAAGAGATCCATCTGATCCTCCTCGTCGGGGGCGGGGGTGGACTTGGTGGGTGTCGGACCGAAGTCGCGTCGCGACAGGGCGTCCTCCTGGGGCGTTATGTGGAGGAATTTCAGCGCCAGGTAGCGGAAGATGTAGTCCATGATGGACTTTGCGATCGGGATCTGGCGGTTGTTCGTGAAGCCGCTGGGCTCGAAGCGCATGTGGCTGAACTTGTTGCAGAGGTCTTCGAGCGGAACGCCATATTGCAGGGACAGGGAGATGGCGGTGGCGAAGGCGTCCATGAGGCCGGAAATGGTGGACCCTTCCTTGGCCATCGTAATGAAGATCTCCCCGGGCAGGCCCGTATCGGGGAACAGGCCGATGTGGAGGTACCCTTCGTGTCCGGCGATGGAGAACTTGTGGGTGACGGAGGGGCGCTCGTCGGGCAGGCGCCGGCGTTCGCTTTTGAACACGACTTTTTCGACGATCCGTTCGATGGTCGGAGGCTCGCTCTGGGCGGCTCCGTCACCGTACGCTGCGGATTCGGATTTCTGGGTATTGCCGTCCCTCCGCGTTGCGAGCGGCTGGCTCCGCTTCGAGTTCTCGCGGTAGATTGCGATGGCCTTGAGCCCGAGTTGCCAGCCGATGACATAGGCGTCGCGTATGTCGTCGACCGTCGAGTCTTCCGGCATGTTGACCGTCTTGCTGATCGCACCCGAGATGAAGGGCTGGCATGCAGCCATCATGCGGATGTGTCCGGCGTGGTGGATGGCCCGTTTTCCCTTAAACGGCTTGAAGGCGCAGTCGAACACGGGTAGATGCTCGTCCTTCAGGTCGGCCGTCCCCTCGATGGTGTCGTGGGCTTCGATGAAGTCGAGGATTCGTTGCCGAGTCGGTGCGTCGTATCCCAGGTGTTCGAGCGCGTCGGGAACGGTTTGGTTGACGATCTTGAGGAGGCCGTCTCCTTTGCCGGCGAGCAGTTTGTATTTGACGAGGGCCGTGTCCGGCTCGATGCCGGTGGTATCGCAGTCCATCATGAACGCGATGGTGCCGGTGGGGGCGAGGACGGTGGACTGGGCGTTGCGGTAACCGTGTGTCTCGCCCAGGGCGACCATCGTGGCGGCGGAATGGCGGGCAGCGTCAAGCAGGTACTCGGGGCATGCTGCACCGATATCTTCCACGGCGTCGCGGTGTTTGCGCATGACGTCGAGGAAGGGCTCTCGGTTCGCCTCGTATCCGTTGAAGGGTCCGATGTGTCGGTTGCCGGCCATTTCGGCGCTGCGGGCGTATGCTTCGCAGTGCTCGATGGCCGTGATCGCGCCCGCGACCGCCCGTCCCCGATCGCTGTCATAGGGAAGTCCCATGGCCATCAGGAGGGCCCCGAGGTTAGCGAAGCCGAGGCCGAGCGGACGGAAATCGTGGCTGTTCTTCGCGATCGTGGCCGACGGATAGCCGGCGTTGTCGACCAGGATCTCCATGGCCGTGATCACGATGCGGACCGCAGCCCGGAACCGCTCGACGTCGAACGAGCCGTCTTTCAGCTGAAATTTCCGGAGGTTGAGGCTTGCCAGGTTGCAGGCCGAATTGTCGAGGAACATGTACTCGGAGCACGGATTGCTCGAGTTGATCGGCGCGGTGTTCTTGCAGGTGTGCCAGGCCTGGATGGTGTCCTCGTACTGCAGCCCCGGATCGCCGCAGATGTACGTGCCCTCGGAGATCCGGTCGAGCATTTCGCGCGCATTCACTTCTTCGAGCACCTTGCCGGTGGTGACGGCACGCAGGCCATAGGACCCACCGTCCTGTGCGGCCTGCATGAACTCGTCGGTCACGCGCACCGACTGGTTGACGTTCTGGAAGTCGACCGAGCCGTACGCGGGGCCGTTGAAGCTGCCGTCGTACCCCTCATTGATGAGGGCCCATGCTTTCTTCTCTTCCTCCTGTTTGGCCATCACGAACTCCAGCAGGTCGGGATGCCAGCATTTGAGGGTTTGCATGATGGCGGCGCGGCGGGTCTTCCCACCGCTCTTGATCGTACCGCCGGTGGCGTCCTGGACGCGCATGAAGCTCACCGGGCCGGAGGGGGTCCCCCCGCCCGAGAGTCGTTCTCTGGTGGATCGGAGGGTAGACCAGTCGGCTCCGACGCCGGACCCGAACTTGAACAGGCGTGCGCTTTCGCCCATCAGTTGCCAGATGTCGTCGATGGAGTCGTCGACATGAATGATGAAGCATGCGGAAGCCTGCGGGCGCACGTACGGATCGACCGGCACGACCTTGCCGGCGGCCTCGTCCCATGCGTACAGGTGTTTGCCTCCCTTGTCGACCACCCCGTACTGGTGGTTGAGGCCGACGTTGAACCACACCGGGCTGTTGAACGAGGCGTACTGTTGCAGGCAGAGCCAGGTAAGTTCGTCATAGAAGCGCTCTGCGTCGCCTTTGGTGGCGAAGTAGTGCTGATCCGCCCCCCAGTCGGCCACGGTTCGCGTGACACGGTGGATGAGTTGGCGCAGCGAATTTTCTCGCCCTCCTTGCGCCGGCTCCCGATCGGCATGGGCCAGGTCCCCGTAGAAGTACTTGCTCGCCACCACGTTCGTGGCGAGTTGGCTCCAGGACGCGGGCATCTCCACGTCGTGTTGCTCGAAGATGGCCTCACCTTTCGAGTTGCGGATGGCTGCCGTACGGCGTTCCCATTCGACCTCGTCGAAGGGGTGGATGCCCTCCGAGGAGAAGACCCGATCGACGTGGAGCCCGTCCACAGGATTGAAAGGCGTATCGGACCGGAGACGATCTGATGGGGCAGAATGCGGAGTGCTCATGACACGAAATGGAAAACGGATAATGCCTCAATGAGAACAGAAGACCCCCAGAGCGTGGTACCGTGGTAGCAGTACACGGGGTCCGGCTTCCGGGGTGGAAAGCAGCCGGGAACACCGGAGCAAGACAAAAAAAGCACGGGGTGCCGTGCTGAAGACCGTCTATGTCAGGCGAGTCCCGCAACTGCCCTCGATTCGTCACATCGCCTGTTGGAAAAGTTAAATGCCTCGATAGCCGTTTTGCAAGATCAACTTATCCACATCTTGCTAAGATTGTGAAATCAACCTGTTACCCACATCCGTTCGGAAGGGCGGCGCGTCTTAATCCGTTATTGCCCCAGCACCTTACGAAAGGGCCGTAATTGCCGGCCGGGGAGCCGCCTGGCAGGTCCGTCAGTGGGCGCGAACCCGGGCATGGAGGGATCAGTCCTCCTCGAAGTCGTTGAAGTCCTCTTCGTACGACTCTTCTTCTTCTTCTTCTTCCTCGATCTCATCCTCCTCGAATTCGAATTCGTCGTCTTCAATGTCTTCGAGGTCGATGTCCTCCTCTTCATCGTCTTCGAAGTCGTAGTCGTCCTCTTCCACTTCGAAGTCTTCGGCGTCGGGGTCATCCTCGAATTCGAGATCGTCCTCGTCGTCGTACGCTTCATAGAGGCTGATGAGGCCGGGTTTGGGTAGCATGGCGTTTTGGCGAATGGGTTGGTGCGGTCGCGGAAATCGGGCACCCCAAGTCGTGTGATGGACCCAACCCGGGACGGGCGGATCGGCCTGGGAGCGAGCTACGAGAGAAAATTACGGCGCGGGTCCCCGGCGGTGCAAAATCCGATGTGAGCAGGGCCGAGTTTCCGCGTGAGGGAACCGCCGTCCGAATCGTATATTGTACATCAATCTGAAATCCTTGTTCACCCGGTGAAGCCATACGATGTACGACGAGTATCCTGAGCGGAGTGCCTACCCGCATCCCAATGATTTCAAAGTGATGCGGCCCGAATACACGGAATTGGAGGACGGGCAGTTCCAGGCGGCGATCGTAATCGCCCCGTTCAAGGTGGTGGGTCGAAGCGTGAGCAAGGCGGGTGCCCGCCGGGCTGCGCTCTACGAAGCGGAGAAGGTATACCGTTCCTATCACCCTTCTCATCGGGTTGAATGTCCTTTCCCGGAAACGTTCGTCGACCAGAACGGAACGCAGTGGAAGCGCGTGAAGGCGAACCAGCGAGATCAGTTGGGGGACTACGAGTTTGCGGACGAGGACGGGGAGGACTATGCCGATATCGAGCAGATGCTTCTCTGGGACATTCGCACGGTTGAGGCGGAAGAGGAGGAGGCCTGATGGGGCGCGACGCCCGGAAGAGCCCGGAAACGCAGGGGCGCCCTCCCTGCTCCCGGACATCCGGCGGCGGCGTACTGAGGCAGGGGATCGTGCTTGTCGTCGGGTGCTTGCTCCTGTCGGCGCTGCCTGCACTGGGGAGGCAGAAGATCGATGAGCGGCCCGATTTGGAACTGACGGCACGCATCCAGGCGTTTGTCGACCCGTTTGACGGCCGCGTGGGGGTCTACGCGCATCATTTTCCGAGCGGCCGAACGGTGGCGATCGATGCCGACAGCCTGTTTCCGACAGCCAGCATGATCAAGGTGCCGCTCCTGGTCGCTTTGTTCGACAAGATCGAGCGGGGGGAGATTGGCTACCACGACCGCTGGGTGTACCACGATTCCCTCCTCTATCCCGGGGAGGATCTGCTTGGTTCGTTTGCTTCGGGGCAGTCGATCGAGGTCTCCAAGGTCGCGTTGCTCATGATCACAACGAGTGACAACACGGCGAGTCTCTGGGTCCAGCAACAGGTGGGTACCGGCACGGCCGTCAACGCATGGTTGGAGGAGCATGGCTTCGCCTCCACGAGGGTCAATTCCCGGACGCCCGGCCGAGAGCCTGCGCGGGCACGGTATGGATGGGGGCAGACAACGCCCCGAGAAATGGCGCGCCTGCTGGCCGCGATCCGGCAGGGAGAGGCGGTTTCGCCCGCCGCATCGGAGGAGATGTACCGGAACCTGACGCGGATCTACTGGGACGACGAGGCCCTCTCGCAGATACCGCCCACCATTCAGGTGGCGTCGAAACAGGGCGCAGTAAACGCCTCGAAGTCGGAGGTGGCCCTGGTGAATGCGCCCGGCGGAGACTATGTCTTCTGCGTGATCACCGACGGCCAGGCCGACCAGCGCTGGGAGCCCGACAATGCGGGCTACGTACTGATTCGAACGGTGTCGCGGCTTTTGTGGGAGACCTTCGAGCCGGAATCGACATGGCGTCCGGCACCGGGGATGGACCGGTACTGGTAGAGTAACCGGTGTCGGTACGGACGGCGAGCAACGGCGGTGTATCGAGCCTGAATCGACGTGGTGCCCGGCGCCGGGGATGGACCGGTTCGGGTCAGGCAAACGCGCCGGTTCAGACTGCCAGGATGAGGAGTACCGCAGCCACGAGAATCAAAATGAGGCCGGGAAGAATGGCTTTCCGCAGTCCGGGACTTCCGGTCACTGCCACGATCCCGGACTTGACGATCGTGTTCGAGAGCACGGCAAGCACCACGGCACGCGTACCGGTCGAAACAGAAAGCTCATCGGGATTGCGTGTCAGCTCGGCGACCGAAAGCGTGATCGCATCGACGTCCGCCAGTCCGGCCACAATGCTCGACGCATAGAGTCCGGCATCCCCGAAGAGCAACTGGGCGCCGCGGGCGATGACCAGGATGACGGCGTACAGGAGCCCGAAGGTGAGGGCAGGGCCGAGTTCGAACGGGTTGGCGAACGAGTCCATCTCTTCCTGCTTCTCCGATTTCTGCCGGAAATAGAGGAAAGCACAATACAGCAGGCAGACCACACCCATACCGGATATCGGGAGCCAGAGCCGCTCCAGCAAACTGGTGTTGACGACGGCGACCTCGATCATCACGCGGACGAACATGATGGCCCACGACAGCAGTATGGCCACCGCAAAGGGGGCGCTGAGTCCGCTCAGCTTGCGGCTGCGCTGGGACATGCTGAGCGTAACGGCCGTGCTGGATGCCAGCCCGCCCAGGAGTCCCGTCAGCCCAACCCCTCTCCGGGTGCCTACGACCTTGATCAACACGTAGCCCAGGAAGCTGATTCCCGAGATCAGGATGACCATGAGCCATACCTTCCGCGGGTTCAGCATGTCCAGCGGGACGATGTCCCATGTCCGGTTCGGCAAAACGGGGAGGACGATTGCGGTAATGACCGCAAACTTGACGGTGGCGTAGAGGTCGGCCGGGGAGACGCGGCGCACGAAGCGGCGGCTCTGCACCTTGAGCGTCAACAGGGTCATCGTGGCCACTGCAACCGCTACGGCCAGTTCAAGAGCAGCCAGGTGACACAAGGCGCCGGCGAGGACGGTAACGAGGGCAGCGGTCTCGGTGGTCATGCCCACCTGGCCTTCCCGGGCGGAGAAGGCATAGGAAATGCCGATGAATGCGCCGGCGGTCAGGAATACGGCCACGAGAAGTGCCGGGGCTTCCATGACGGAGCTGCCAATGGCCCCGAGATAGCCCAACAGGGAAAGCAGCGCAAAGGTTCGGATACCGCCGAAGGTCAACTCCCCGGGGTGATCCTCCTGCGAGCGCTCGCGCTGGAGGCCAACGAGCACCCCGATGAAGAGTGCGACTCCCCCGTGATAAAAGAGCTGGAGCGTGTCCATTTCCGTGCCTCGGGTTGGTGCCGCGGTTAATATACGGTCTTCCCTTCCGGCGCGGTGATCTATCCGACTCGGGCCAGCCCGAGGCCTTTTGGAGCGGTTCGTTCCAGGTGCTTCCGAAGTTCGGCGTGCTCGGGTGCGCGGATGTGCGGGTCGCGGTCGACAAGTGCAAAGGCCGCGTCGCGGGCGAGGAGGAGCAAATCGGTATCCTGTACGATGTCGGCAATCTTGAGATCCGGCAGTCCGCTCTGTCGTGTGCCGAAGAAGTCGCCGGCACCGCGCTGCTTGAGGTCGAGTTCGGAGATGCGGAACCCGTCGGTAGTCTCGGCCATCGCTTCGAGGCGGTAGCGGGCTTCTTCCGATCGCTTGTAATCGGACATGAGAATGCAGTAACTCTGCTCCGCTCCGCGCCCGACCCTGCCGCGAAGCTGGTGGAGTTGACTCAGACCGAACCGCTCGGCGTGCTCGATAAGCATGACCGAGGCATTGGGCACATCAACGCCGACCTCGATCACGGTGGTGGCGACCAGGAGATCCGTCTCGCCCCGCTTGAAACGGTCCATGGCCTCTTCCTTCTCATAGGGGAGCATCCGCCCGTGGATCAGGTCGACCGTATAGGGCCGGAATTCCGCCCTGAGGGTTTCGTAGCCGTTTTCGGCGTCCTTGAGGTCCACCTTCTCGCTTTCCTCTACGAGAGGGTAGACGACGTAGGCCTGTCGACCGAGACGCAGTTGCTCCCGGAGAAACTGGTACACCTCCGGGCGGTGACTCTCGAAGCGGACCTGTGTTTCGATCGGTTTCCGTCCGGCAGGCAGTTCGTCGATGACCGTGACGTCGAGGTCGCCGTACAGGGTCATGGCCAGGCTTCGGGGGATCGGCGTTGCCGTCATGAGCAGCATGTGCGGCTGAAGCCCCTTGGCGAACATGCGTGCCCGCTGCATGACGCCGAAGCGGTGTTGTTCGTCGACCACGGCCATTCCGAAATTTCGGAACACGACCGTTTCTTCGATCACGGCGTGGGTGCCGACAACAACGTGGGCCCGTCCCTGGGCGATGTCGTCGAGGATCTCGGTGCGAAGCGCCTTTCGCTGACCGCCGATGAGCAGCCGGACCTGAACGTCCAACGGCTCGAGCATCTTGCGGAGCAGACTGTAATGTTGCTCGGCCAGGATTTCCGTCGGGGCCATGAAGGCGCCCTGGTATCCGTTGTCAACGGCGTGAAGGAGAGCGGACACGGCGACGACCGTTTTCCCGCTGCCGACATCGCCCTGAAGCAGGCGGTTCATCTGCCGCCCTTCGGAGGTATCCTTGAGGATGACCTCGAGTGCGCGCTGTTGGGCTCCGGTCAGTTGAAACGGCAGAGATTCCCCCAGGAAGCGGCGCAGGAGGGGGCCGTGGTGGTCGAACCTCAGACCGACCACCTCCTGGCGCTTGATCTGCCTGGTCATCCCAAGCAGCAGTTGCAGGAAGAAGAACTCTTCGAATTTGAGTCGTCTTCGGGCGCGATCGAGTTCTTCGGCACTGCGGGGAAGGTGAACGGCACGGAGGGCCACATTCCCGTCGATCAATTCGTAGCGCGAACGGATGTGCTCGGGGAGCACCTCCGGGATGGCGAGGCCGTGTTTCTTGAAGAGGTGATAGACGAGGCGGCGAAACGTTCGGCTGTTGAGGCCGACCCGTTCGAGGGCTTGTCCTCCGGGATACAGGGGAATGATCCGGCCGGTGTCGAGCGCAGGTCCTTCGTCGTCCAGCCGATCGAAATCGGGGTGGACCATAGAGAAGGACCGGCCGAATGCCTGGGCGACTCCGTGTACGGCAAGTCGTTCGCCCTTGGTGAAGAGTTTGCTGATCCAGCCAACTCCATTGAACCAGACCAGGCGAAGCGGAACGCCGCTGCCGTCGTCGACCTGAATCTCAAATCGGCGACGGCCTCTCTGGATGACATCCAGGCTGCGGACCGTCCCCACGACGGTGGCGGGTCCGCCTACGCGGCCCAGGTGGGCCACGGGCGTAATGGTGGACCGGTCGAGGTAGCGCCTCGGATAGTAGTGAAGGAGGTCGCGGAACGTGACCACGCCGACCTTGTTGAGCACTTCGGCGCGGTGCGGTCCCACGCCGGTCAGGTACTGAATCTCGCTATCGAGCACATGGTCGGGCACGACGCGCGGGGGTTGACTGTGTGACCTGTGTGTGGCGTGAATGGCTCGCAGGCGAACAGGTTCCGGATACCCGGCGTGATTCCCGTAAGCGGCTGACCGGGAACGCGGTTGGACGGAGGCATGTGTCTTGCCGGCCGGGAGGGAATCGCATGCGCGCGTCGAACCAGGTGCCCGTTCAGCGGTATATTTTGGTCTTGACACCACAATAACGCTCCCATGCTTCCGGCTGCAACGGCGCGATCGGTCTATCGGTACGCGACGGGCCTGATCTTCCTCATCATCCTCTCGGTCGTTCTCTCGTCGTGTGATGCCATCCGCGAACAGGGGGAGAAGGGCGTGAATCTGGGCGTGTATGCAAGTCCACCCGACGGGGATCCGGAGATGCCGGGCATACAGCCGGTGGCTTTGGGTTCGAATTTCCTGATGAACCTGACGGTTCGCAACGATGGCGTGCACACCGCTTTTCCTCCGATCGTGGTCACGGACACCGTGGCTGTGGAATATTCGGCAGCGGCGGGAGACCAGATCAGCCTTGTCATTGGTCCGACGGGCACGTCGTGGAAGATCGATCGTGAGAAGGGCGTCGTTGAGTTCACGTTGTTGGAGCCGCTTGCGCCGGGGGCATCGGTTCGATTCAGCTATGAGGTTGTATTCGGGCAGCTGGGTCCGCGCAGCAAGACCCGGTTCGCGCGGGTCATAGGGTTGGGAGAGGGTCAGGAAAACGATCCGTGTGCGCAACCGGTCGACATGGTCATGGAGTTGCTGCCGGCAGGCGTGCGCTGTGTGCGGGCCACGGACGGTGACGCGATCGATGTGTGGGTGAGTGGCGATTCGGGTCAGGACAACGGAGAGGACCTGTATGCGCTCGCCCTGCTGTTGGCCGATCGGGGGGTTCGGGTCATCGGCGTGGATGCGGTTGGGTGGTGGCGCGTCCTGGCCGGCAAGGAGAGTCCCCAGCATTGTGACCCGGATCCGCCCCGTTCGTCGTGGGAGATGTACGACCGGATGCTGCGTTTTCTCGATGCCCGTGCCCATGTCCCGCTCTACAGTGGAGCGGTATGCGGCACGCCGGAACCCACTTTGCCCAGGGATCCGGCGCGGTTTTCTCCAGGGGCCTATCTGTTGAACCAGGCGGTTCTCGCGCTGGTCGACGAGTTGGCGCGTCGCATTCGGGAAGACGAAGAGGTGTTGCACTATGTGGCGACCGGAACGGTCACGAACCTGGCCGCGGCGCTGGTCCGCCTGCGGGACGATCCGCTCTTTCAATTCAGCGAGGAGCAAATCGGCCGGAAGCTCGTGGTGCACATGGAAGGGTTCGACTTCGCAGCGCCGCATCTGGATGTGCACCTCAATATGGGGTCTGATCCGACGGCATTCCGCGTCCTCTTCGAGTGGGACCCTGCGCTCAGGTTGTTCGTGCTCCCGGTCCGCCCTGACCAGGTGGGGTTCGAGTACAAATTCGTTGCGGAGGCGGTGGACGGGGCCTCGACTCCGTGTTCTGGCGCTTTCATGCACTACATGATGCGCCGTTGGCAGGGCACAAGCGGTGACTATCCGTGCGGGGATCCGACCTACATCTTCCGGACCACGACGCTGCAGATCGGGGGCGGCGTACTCGGATATATCGTTTCGCGCGGTAAGGGCGGGATGGTCTCACACCCCGATTTCGAGTACGAGGACACAACGGCGCCCATCTATCGCGATGGACGACTGGACTGGAGCGACAATTTCCTGTCGAATACCGGTGGGCGGGCGATCACGCTATACCGCGTTCCCACGTCCGAACAGCGTGCGCGTATTCGTCAGGCGTCCGTTGCGTCTCTGTTGTCGATTCCGTGTGCACCGCATGTCGTGTGCTGGTTCGAGAATGGGTGAACGGGTTGGCATCGGACGAAGAAGGAGTTCTGACCGAATCTCATGGTTTCACGGTGATTTCGTGGTCAGAAGCCAGGGGCGGGTCTAGTTTGGCGCGCGACTTTCGGGGCGGGATCTTCCTGGCACTGATTCAATCCGGCCAGTGGAGGTGACCGCCCCCCACTCACCAGACGCCCCACTGCAAATGAACTCCTCCGGCAATCGCTGGCTTGTCATCGTCGGCGCCCTCATCATTCAAGCCATTCTGGGAACCGTTTACGGATTCAGTGTATTCGTGCGGCCCCTCGAGATGGAATTCGGCTGGGATCGAGCGACGACGCAGTGGGCGTTCTCCTTTGCTCTCGCGTTCTTCGCCTTGTCGATGATCCCGGCCGGGCGACTGCAGGACCGCATTGGTCCACGCAAGGTCGCCATGATCGGCGGTGTCTTGTTGGGTTTGTCGTTCCTCCTGGGTGCGATGATCGTTGACGGTACCCGGCCGTGGGCCTTGTACCTGACATACGGCGTGATCGGCGGTACGGGCATCGGATTCGGGTATGTCTGTCCGATTGCTGCTTCCGTGAAGTGGTTTCCGGACAAGAAGGGATTGATTACGGGTCTCGCCGTGGCCGGATTCGGGGCCGGCGCCCTGTTTTTCGCGGGGCCTGCCTCGGCCCTGCTGATGCCGTCATCGCCGGATCACGCGTTGGGGTTGGGTGACGTACTGATGGTTGGGCTCGGGATTATGTCGGAAGTGCCCGGTGGTATCGGATGGCGATCTTTCTTTGTGATGCACGGGGTCGTTGCGGCCATTGCCGTGGTCGGCGGCGCCCTGCTGTTGAAGAATCCCCCGGCCGGTTATCGGCCTGCCGGATGGGAGCCGAAGCCTGGATCGGCCGAGGCGGGGAATGACAAGGACTGGCAGCAGATGCTGGATACGCCGCTGGCCGGCGTTCTGTGGCTGACATTCATTTTCGGGGCCACCTCCGGGTTAATGGCGATCGGTCAGTGGACGCCGATGATGGCCGATGTGCTTGGCGGCAAGTCGCTGGCTCCAGATTGGATGGGAGGGTTCGGCCGGTTTGTTGAGCCCGTGGGGATACTGGCCATCTTCAACGCGCTCGGGCGCATCGTGTGGGGAAAGGTGAGCGATCTCATCGACCGTCCGCGTGCGATGATGATCATGTATTTGTTTCAGGGCCTCGCCTTTATGATGTTGGTGAGCGTGAACTCCGCATGGGCGGTATTCCTGTTTTCAGCCCTGGTCGGCATGAATTTCGGCGGCAATTTTGCCCTGTTCCCTTCGGCGACTGCAGACTATTTCGGCACGAAGCATTTTGGGGTCAACTACGGGTTCATGTTCACGGCCTACGGCGTTGCCGGCATCATGGGACCCGTGGTCGGGGGGATCCTCTTTGATGCGACCGGCAAGTACGTGCTGGCATCCGTTTTTGCCGGGATCCTTTGCTTCCTGGCCGCTGCGACGGCCGTGGTGGTGTGGGGCTTTGCGCGCAGGCCGGTGGTAGTGAAATAGGCGTCTGAAGGCGCGGACGCCGTGCGTATCCCGAGGAGCTTTCCCGGACCCCGGTACGGGGGAGAGGAGTGGAGCCGCGGGATCAACCCGGAGGTCGGAGGGTCCAATATTCCCTGATGCCGAAATCGGGAGGGCTTGCCATGCTCATCATCCAGGTGCACGTACACGTGAAGCCCGAACGGGTTGAGGATTTCCGCAGGGCGACGATTGCCAATGCGAAGGCGAGCTTGCGCGAGCCCGGCATAATGCGGTTTGACGTGCTTCAGCAGGAAGAGGACCCGTCGCGGTTTGTCCTCGTGGAGGTGTATCGGACCGCCGAGGATCCGGCGCGCCATAAGGAGACGGATCACTATGTGACGTGGCGGGATACGGTGGCCGATATGATGGTGGAGCCGCGTGTCGGCGTCCGGTACCGCAACGTGTTTCCCGGGGACGACGGATGGTTCTGAGCACGCGCTTCGAGTTCGCCACGGCCTCGCGAATCCTTTTCGGGGCAGGCGCCGCGCGCCAGATCGTTCCGGAGGTCGCTCGGACGGGCTCTCGTGTCCTCGTAGTCGGCGGTCGGTCCATGGACCGGGTCGCATCGACTATGGATGCACTCCGGAAGGCGGGGCTTGCCGTGGAGGGTTTCCCGGTAGGGGGGGAACCCACCGTAGAGACGGCCCGATCCGGCGCAGAACGGGCCCGAATGCACCGGGCAGATCTGGTGATTGGAATGGGGGGCGGAAGCGTACTCGACGCGGCGAAGGCGATTGCGGCGTTGACGACGAATACGGCCGACGTGTTCGAGTACCTGGAGGTGATCGGCCGGGGTGCACCGCTCGAGGTGGATCCGATTCCTGTGATCGCAGTCCCTACCACGGCCGGAACCGGGTCGGAAGTCACGCGCAATGCTGTCCTCAGCTCAGAGGAACACCGTTTGAAGGTGAGTTTGAGGCACCCTCGCATGTTGCCCGTCCTGGCAATCGTCGATCCGGAACTCACCTATTCGCTGCCGCCTTCGCTCACCGCTTCAACGGGCCTGGATGCGCTCACGCAGCTGATCGAACCGTTCGTCTCGACGGCGGCGAATCCGCTCACCGACGGACTTTGCCGTGAGGGTTTGCACCGCGCGGCCCGTTCTCTGGAACGCGCGGCAACCGCGGGCGACCCCGGGTCACGCGAGGATATGGCCGTGGCGAGCTTGTTCGGCGGTCTTGCCCTGGCGAACGCCAAGCTGGGCGCCGTGCACGGCCTGGCCGGGCCCATCGGGGGCATGTTCCCCCGGGCCCCACACGGCGCCGTCTGCGGACGCCTGCTCCCGTTCGTCCTGAAACGCAACGTGACGGCCTTGCACGAGCAGGAAATCCCGGGCGGGGCGTTGGCCCGATTCGACGAACTGGGCCGCATCCTCACCGGCGACGTGAACGCGTCGATTGACGAGGGGCTTGCCTGGTTGAAGGAACTCTGCGACGGGCTCGGTTTGCCGGGCCTCGCGTCGTACGGCGTCGATCCGCAACAACTCGAGGAGACCGCCCGGAAGGCCCTGGCCTCGTCTTCCATGAAGGGGAACCCCGTGGGACTGACAGTGGGGGATCTCGTCGGGGTGTTGGAGGAGGCGATGTGAGGGGTGGGTGGGAGGGTCCGAAGGTCCGGTGGTCCGAAGGCGCGAGCGGAGTGAGCGTCCCGGGCGCAGCGTAGCGGAGACCCGGGATCCAGAGTATCGGGAGTGTGGGCCGTATGGGCAGGCAACAGGTTTTCGTGGGTGCGGCTTGCATAGGGTCCGGGGGTCCGAAGGCGCGAGCGGAGTGAGCGTCCCGGGCGCAGCGTAGCGGAGACCCGGGATCCAGAGTATCGGGAGTGTGGGCCGTATGGGCAGGCAACAGGTTTTCGTGGGTGCGGCCTGCATAGGGTCCGAAGGTCCGGGGGTGGAAGCAACGGGCTGATGGGCGGAGAGTGACAGGGTTTCGGGACTGTACTTCCGGTGGGTGGGCTATGATTGGAGGCCATCCAACAGACACACCTGCTCGATGAGGGTGCCCAGCAGCGCGTGTTCCGAACAGTTCGAACGGATGACCAGACAGGGCGTGCCAAGGCGCTCGGATCGGACCGCAAGGCGGCCGTCGGGACGCGGTTCGATGGCAATGACACTCCGGTCGCCCAACCGGGCGAAACGGGAAGACGCACCGCCGGGAGCGAGGGCCGTATAGCCCTGAAGCATCAAATACGACGCAGCCAACTCTACCACTCGGGTCATCCACGCCACAGCATGATGTCGAAATACATATGAACAAACATATGTAAAATCCGATTGTCCTGCAAGGGCATCAGGCGCTGTTTCTACAAAATCCGAAGTTATCGCAGAGCGACGCGTGGCGCTTCCTGGAGGAGGCGACCGTTGGGGGCAGTTTGTCCCGCAGGGTTTGACCGCGAACGGGAGGCCGAGGGGTAACCTTCATCCCGGTTCATCCGTATAAACAGGTATGAACTGCGGTTCCTCGGGAGGCAAACAATCAATACGATGGATGCACGTGTTTTCTGCCGGTGGTGTTCAGGGGCGCTTGTGGCGATACTCCTTGCCACCACGACGACGGGCTGCATTTTTGACATCAATCTCAATGGGGAGCCCGATGTATGGGTAGGCGACTCCTTCACGGAAACGGTCAGCGCGTCCGGCACGGATCGACTGGTCGTGCGGGGCATCAGCGGGACGGTGGATGTGGTCGGACAGCATGGAGACAACCGCTTCCTGATCGAGGGGGAGCGACGGGTCGGGTCGAACACGAGGCGAGACGCGGAAAGGCACCTGGATGAACTGGAGGTCGAACTCTTCAGAGACGGCAGAACCCTTGTCGTGGAGACCCTCCAGCCCCGACATTCCTATGGGCGGAGGTACGAGGTTGACTACGTGCTGACGGTTCCGGACGATGTCGAGGTGATCATCGAGAACACGAACGGAGAAATTGTTGTTGAGGCTCTGGTCAACTACCTGTCCGTCAAGGTCACCAATGGTCCGGTCTTCCTCTACGACCTTGTTGCGGATGTGGAAGTGACAACGACGAATGGAGATATTGAAGCCGAACTGGCCGTTCTGCGCGATGGATTTGTGGACTTGAAGACGACGAACGGAGACATCGACCTCTTCATCCCCAGAACGACGTCTGCGGAGCTCTCGGCGCGCGTCACGAACGGTCGCGTCACCGTGGCCAACCTGACCCTGGCCGACGTTGTGCAGTCGGTTCGTTCTCTCGAGGCGCGCATGGGCAGCGGCCGGGGCGAGATCACGCTGCGCACGACCAACGGATC
Organism: uncultured Rhodothermales bacterium; assembly: GCA_964387555.1. GTDB lineage: Bacteria > Bacteroidota > Rhodothermia > Rhodothermales > CAYLXM01 > CAYLXM01. Next base: position 52,253 of record CAYLXM010000004.1, read on the forward strand.
GATCCGGATTGCGGGCACTCTTTAGGAGCCGGATTCAAAGGTCTCGGTCCATACAACCACGAACGGGTTGGACGCCTCGCCAGCATCCATATATCCCGGCGACCGGGCGGGAATCGAGCCGGTCAGTCCTCCGGAGATTTGGGTTGGGTCTTCCAGCCGATGATGAGGAAGACGATGCCCATAACCGCGAGGGCGATTCCCATGCCTTTATGCAGGGTGGCAAAGGAGACGAGGCCGACGACGAAAAGTGCAATCCCAAGGGTCGTCAGTCCAGTTTGTTTCGGGGGCGCTTCGCGGGGTGGCTCCATGGCGATACTCCAGGCTAGGGAGAGGTCCTCATGTAAGATAGGTGATCGGGCCGATGAAAGGGGAAACGGGCGGCTCATCGAACCAACCATCCCCCGCATGCGGCAAGAGGTGGAACCGAGGAGGGCTTTGGGCGGGATGAAGGGCTTGGTGGCGGGAGAACCGAAGGGGTCTCCCGGCGTTGCGAGGAGGACGATTCACCTGTTGTCCCCAGCCGGTTAATCAACATGGCCGAATATTTCGATGTAGTTGACAAGAACGATCAGGTGACGGGTCGTGCGCTTCGCAGCGAAGTGCATCGTCTTGGACTCCTTCATCGGGCCGTCCATGTGCTGGTCTTCAATTCTCGCGGAGAGTTGTTTCTCCAGAAGCGCTCGATGGCCAAGGATTGTTTTCCAGGCACATGGGATTCCTCCGCGTCCGGTCATCTGACGCCGGGTGAGGCGTATGACGCATGCGCCGTTCGCGAAGTGGAGGAGGAACTCGGAGTACGGTTGGAGGAGATGCCGGAGCGGTTGTTCAAAATCGATGCGTGTCCGGAGACGGGACAGGAGTTCGTCTGGGTCTACCGAAGCAACCACGACGGTCCATTTGTGCTGCAGGAGGAGGAGATTTCCGAGGGAGGGTGGTTCACGCCCGAATTCGTTGGTCGTTGGATTGAGGATCGTCCGGCCGATTTCGCGGGTGTCGTGCCGTTGATCTGGGAGCGTTTAACCCGGGGGACATCCGGCGCTGGTCTCAGCGGGCGGTAGGATCGGGCTGCCCGCGTGTGCGGGTCAGGGGTGCGATGCTGGAGGGGGCGCCGATCGGTCAGGGGCCGGTAACGCGGGCGATACGGTTCGGGTTAGGTTGACTTCTCCTTTCTCGCAGATGCGAAGTCCGGGGAGTGTCTCCGCCGGCGGCGCCGATCGGTCCGCGGCCGGTAACGCGGGCGATGCGGTGCGGGTTGACTTCTCCTGATCTCGCAGATTCGACGTCTACCGGACGGGGGAACTTGTTTCCCGTCTCGGGTGGTTTTAGGTTATTTGATGGAATGTCAAGCGAACGGCCGTGACATGGTTCTCGACGGCGCCCGGCGGGATGGGCGGATCGGGTGGCACACGGCGCAACGGACCCTGCGATGAAACGACGCGACTTTTTGAAGACCACTGCGATGGCACCCATGTTGAGTGTTTTTCCTGCCGATTTGACGGGTTTGGTTCGGCAGCGTGAGCCCGGAAAAATCGAAAAACGGGCCATGGGCCGAAGCGGGGTCATGCTCTCCATGATCGGTTTCGGGGGGATCGTCGTCATGGACGCGACGCCGGAGCAGGCGGACGAGCGCGTGAAGTCGGCTATCGACCGGGGGATCAACTATTTCGATGTCGCGCCAAGTTACGGGAATGCGGAAGAAAAGCTGGGTCCCGCGCTCGAGCCGTATCGTGGGGACGTTTTCCTGGCGTGCAAGACGCAGGAGCGCCGGCGGGATGGCGTGTTTCGGGAACTGGAGCAGTCGCTGGCCCATCTGCGGACGGATCGCTTCGACCTGTACCAGCACCATGCCGTAACCCGGATGGATGAAGTGGACACCATCTTCTCCGAGGGCGGGGCGATGGAAGCCTTCCTCGAGGCGCGTGAGCAGGGCCTGGTTCGTCACCTCGGGTTCTCGGCCCATTCCGTCGAAGCTGCTACGGCCTTGATGGAACGGTTCGATTTCGATACGATCATGTTTCCGTTCAACTTCTCCACCTGGCATGCAGGCAATTTCGGGCCGCAGGTCATGCAGATGGCGAAAGAGAAGGAGATGGGGATTCTGGCGCTGAAGGCCATGGCCAGAGGCCCCTGGCCGCAGGGCGCGGATCGGAATTGGGCGAAAGCGTGGTATCAGCCGCTCAGTGAGCCCGAGGAGGCACTGATGGGGCTTCGTTTTACGCTGTCGCATCCCATCACGGCGGCTCTTCCTCCGGGCAACGAGAACCTGTTTGCCCTGGCGCTCGAGTTGGCGGACCGGGTCACTCCCCTGTCTGCCGAAGAGGTGGAGGAGATCAAGGCGAAGGGGTTGGCGCAGGAGCCGCTGTTCAGGTATGAGGCGTAAGAACTTAAGAGTTTAGGAGTTTAGGAGTTTGGGAGTTGAGGAGTTGCGACGCCAGGTCTGCCCGCGGGCTTGATCCGGGGAAGCGAAGCGGAGACGCGGGATCTCAATGAGGCGGTCCGAAGGTCCGGGGTAGGGGGAGTTTGGAGTTGCGGACGGGCAGGACGTGGGCGCGGCAATGGGCGCGTGTCGTGGTCGAAGTCGGTATCAGAGGACTCGGGGCAAAAAAATGCCCCGTCGATCCACCTTCGACGGGGCGTCCACCATGCAGGAATTGTATACGGGAGATATGCCTATTCGTAATACAGTGAGCGGGGTTATGAAGTTGGAGGCGGCCGTTGGGAAACCGGCCGGTGCCGATGGAGCATCCGGTCAGGAGCGGGGAGCGAGCCGGGCCTAGAGTGAGCGGATGCGGAGATTGCGGAACTCGACCCGATCTCCGTGTCCAAGAAAGCCGATGTAACCGGACTGGTTGACGAGCCCTGGGTGCTCTTGGCCATCCACCGTCTTGCCCTTCGGGGCGACCTCTTCCACGTCGGCATCGACGATGACGTGTCCGTTCAGCGTTACGGTAATCCGGCTTCCTTCCGCACGGATCTCCTGTTCGTTCCACTCGCCGACGGGACGGAGGTGGCCCCGCTCTGCCGGAACGACGCCGTAGATCGAGCCATGGAACTGGTACGGCTGCAGATCGGCATATTCCGGCGCGGTGTCGTCGATGATCTGAATCTCCATTCCATAGTAGGCGGCATCTTTCCCCAAATCGGCCCGGATCCCCACCCCGTTGTTGCCGCCCGGCTCGAGGCGGAACTCGAAACGGAAGACAAAATCCGAGTACTGCCGATCGATATAGAGATTCCCTCCGCGATCTTTCAAACTTATGAGTTTACCATCCTCGACGGCATATCCATCCGTCGCACCAGTCCATCCGGTCAGATCCTGCCCGTTGAATACGGACTGGAAGCCGGTTTCCTCAGACTCTTCTGCCAATCCCGCTTCTCCGGATGATGTGTGCTCGCGTTGGCAGGATGCTGCGATGAGCAGAAGAAAGACGAGGGAGAGGGCTTGTTTCGTGACCGGCATCGGGATCCTGGTTTCAGTGCGAATCGGCGGGTTTGTCCAGCTATCCTGGATGGGCAAACGTTACCAGCAAACTTCTCAAGATGCGGACTTCGGCGCTCAGAAACCAGAGAAGAAAGTGCGAGAAATCCCTCCACGCCGAATGTCCGGCGGGATGATCGGCACGGGCGGGAGGGTCAGCGGATCAGGACGACGGCCTGTGCGCTGCGAAAGGACTCCCCCAGCACATCAACGAGGTAGAGTCCGCCCGCCAGATCGCTGGTTTCGAGGGCGAGGCGGTGGTCGACGCCGGCGCGGAGGAAGGTATCCTGCAGACGCATCACCTCGCGGCCGCGGGGATCGACGAGGCGAATGCGTACATCCTGGGTGGTTCCGACGCGCAGGACGACGTGGGTACGGTCGCGAAAAGGATTGGGATAGATCTCGAAGCGCAGTGCGTGATCCGGCAGATCAGGCGGAGTGGCTCCGACGAAGTTTTCATACGGTGCGAACCGGAGAGGCCCTTCGTGGTCGGCACCGGGGGCTTCCGGATCGACCGTCGTCGTTGCGTGCAGGTTGTTGACGCCGAGATCGGGCTCCCAAACGTCCGCATTGGCCAGTCGGATGGAGAACTCGGGACGTTCCCGAAGAGAAGACTCCGGTGCGGGCAGGGAGAGGAGGACATCGTACACTCCGTGAGGCGCGTCGGCGGGCAGACCGACCTCGGCTTCGACGGTGATCGTATCGCCGGGCACCCAGCGCCGGGGATCCTCCTGAAGCAGGGCGGCGAACCGGCGACCGGTGGCCTGCTCCCGAAGGACGAGTTCGACGCGACGGGGGTTGAAGGGAGCGGCCCAGCCCGTGTTGACGAGATTCAGGCGCACCTGAAATGTCCCGCCGGGCCGCGCACGTTCGGTGAACAAGCCGTCGAGTAGCGTCAACCGGTAACCGAGCCGCAGGCGGACCTCCTCCATACACCCCCCCGTGTTCCAGCTGTTCAGTACCGTCTGATGGTAGTCTCGATTCAGATAGGACCAGTGGAAGCGGCCGAGTTCCTCCAGGGCCACTTCGCATTCGGAGCGGGGCGGGTTGGGGTTACACGTTTCGCCGCCCATGGGGGTATAGCGGGAATCCTTTTCGAGGTAGGCCTTGTCGTTGGTGACGTTCAGATAGGTCCCGTAGTCCGTATCGCTGGCGAGAAAGCAGTCGTTGTGGTGCCCGGTGCGGGCGAACTCCGTCGGAAGGAGCGCCTCCTGCTCTTCGAGCGGGGTCATCCGCTCATAGATCGCCTGTTTGTAGTACGGGGTGCGGATCTGCACCATACGGCTGGGCGGGAGCACCTCGAGGATCTTGCGCGTGACGGCACGTCGTGACGGGGTGTTGTTCAGGTTGTTGGAGGAGTAGTACCACTCTCCCCAGGCCCCGATGAATCCGGCCTGCACGACCGCGATGACGTCTGCGTTGGCCTGGATAACGGGGGTCAGTTGCTCGAGGTGTTCCAGAATGACGGCGAGGGGCGCATCGGCTTCCGACGCGCTGCTGCTGTACGCAAACCGAAGGATGGCCTTGACGCCGGCTTCGCGCAGGGCGGCGAAGTCGCGCTTCATCAGGTCGAGTTGCTTGTCGGAAAGGGGCTTGTCGCGGAAGGCCTTCAGATAGTAGAGCCGGAGGACGAGGGTGATGGATTGGCTCGTGCGCAAGGACTGCAGGTAGGAGGTCGTGAGGATTCCGCCGGTATTCTCCGCCTGAACCTGGGTGTGGCGATAGAAACCCCGCTCGGGATTTGCGAAGTTCTCACTGGAGGGCGCGTACTCGTGCGAAACCGTCTGGCCGGGGGCGCCCTGAGACAAACCGGCCGTGACCAATACGGCGAGAGAGAGGATGGTGACGAGCCGGGTGCAGGATCCGGATCGGAAGAGGAAGAAGGGCCGGCTGCTCGCGGGTCCCGATGCAGGGAAAAGGATGTCGTAGAGGGAGGATGGGATGGGAAAAGTCACGGCGAATTAGTTGACGGTGATGACCGATTCGGCATTGGAGTCAGGCAGATCAACCATACGAAGGATGGATCCGGTTTCCGCATCGACCAGGAACAGGCGGGCGCCGGAGAGGACGAGAAGCGGATTTCCGCCCGCGAGGACCTCCATCCCCTTCACAGGATTCTCGAAGGTATAGGTCTGGATGATCGTGCCCGCACCGAGGTCCAGGAGATGGAGTTCGGCCGAGTTCTGGGAGACGACGTAGAGGTTGTCTCCCGAGAACGCGAGCTTGAAGGGTCTCCAGATGCCATCCGGCGCGATGGCTGCGTCGAAGGTGCGGATGGGTCCGGTTCCGTCGGGGTTGAGGACCAGCAGTCGGGCGTTGCGCGTGTCGGCCACGACCACGTTGCCGCCGTTCGGGTCGATGCCGATTTCCCCGGTGACCGGGATCCGGATCAGTCGCGCTGAGGGTTTCGAGACCTGGCCAGAGGCGGCATCGATGACGGCGAGGTCGCCGGTGGTCTGGTCGAGCGTGTAGAGCCGGGATCCGTCTGTCGAGACGGCGATGGCGGCAGGAAAGAAATTGAGCCGAATCTGCTGGGAGGCCGTGCCGGCAGGCACATCGATTCGGGTTATCGTCTGGCCGCGTCCGCTCACGACGAAGGCGTCGGTCCCTCGCGTGGTTACCGACAGGGGGTCCTGGGGAACGGCAACGGTGGCGGCAAGCGAGCCGGAAGAAGCGTCGTAGATCACCGCCTGGCGTGCGGCGGGGTTGAGGGAGATGATTTTGTCATTGGAGCGCGCCAGGCCCTTGGGTGCGGCGCCCAATCCTTCTGTAATGCGGTCTCCCGCCGTGACAAAGCCGTCGATTGTCCAGATGCGTCCTCTCGTATCCAGGGCGAAGGAGGTTGGCGTCCCCTGGTCATAGAGTCCGGACGTGAAGAACCACGAATTGAAGATGAGGGTGGTGTCGTCGAGGACAGGTTGGCCGTTGCGTTCGATGGAGTTGCCGTTGGCGTCGCGAACGCGGCCGCGCAGTTCGATGAGATGGAGGCGTGCGGGATCGAGGGTGGCGGCCGGTGTAAAGCGAATGGCCGACTCGTGGGCGGAATAGGAACCGGATAGGACGGCGCCGTCCGGTATTTTGAGCAGCAGGTGGTTTTCGAAGGATCGGGGGTCCATCGCTTCGTTGAACCGCACTTCAATCGTTGTGGCGACGTCGAGGCGGATGGCATCCGGTTGCGGCTGAACGAAGTCCGATTGGGCCAGCAAGGGCCGGTCGACCTCTCCCGGTGCGGGGGGAAGCCGGTCGGGGCGGCAGGATGCGAGCAGCGTGCTGATGAGGATCAGAGAGGAAAGGACTCTGTTCCACCGCCGGCGGGTGCTTCGCGGTTCCGGGATGGTTGGGGTAGAGCGCACGGTGGTCTGCAAGCGCTGGTTGGGTCTTGTGTTAGAAGCCGACGCTCAGGGTGAGCTGTTGGGACCCCGCGAAATAGGGCTGCTCCATGAAGCCGTAGTCGACACGGAGGGTCTTCGATTCGCGGAAATCCAGGTTCAGGCCTGCGCCGAGGGTGAGGCGCCCATCGTCCGGTCCGATCTCATATCCCGTTCGAACGGCCAGGATCTTCAGCAGAATCAACTCGCCTCCTATCAGGTGGCGGGGCAGGAAGTCGCGTGCATCGTAGACTCCGTAGTTCAGGCGGAGCCGGGCCTGGCTGGAGTTCAGCACGTCGCTGGAGGCGCCGATACGGAAGCCGAGGGGCAATTCCCATTCGCCGGTCTGCAACTGGGCCGCTACGCTTTTTCCTTCCGGGTTATCGGGTACGGGGAAGGCGACGCGCAGGTCTCGGCCCGCAAACTGCAATTTGGATCCGAAGTTGGTCAGGGCAAAGGCGAGGCGCAGGTCGCGGAGCAGGTTGGTCTGAAAGACGGCCCCGATATCCATCCCGAATCCGCCGGCACGCACGTTGGCGAGCTGTTCCTCGACCAATTTCAGCTTCACGCCAAAGGAGAAGCGGTCGGTAAGGCGTTTGCCGTACGTTGCGCCAATTTCGTAGCTATTGGCACGCACGAAGCGTCCCGTCCCGTCCTGTTCGGCCAGCGTCGTTTCCTCAATATCTCCGGCCCCGAAGAAACGCAGGTCGAAACCGACCGAGCCGAAGGGGGCGTGGTACACGCCTCCGAGGTAGTTGACCTGCGTATCGACGAGCCAGGGGATGTGAGAGAAGGTGACCGTGTTCTGGGGGACGAGGGCAATCATGCCGACGTTCCAGGCGAGGATGGTAGCGTCCGTGGCTACGGTGAGGTCGGACCCGGCCATGCCCATGGCGCGAGCCCCGACGGGAAGTTTGAGAAAATTGGCAGCCGATGTACCCGCATAGTCGACCTGGCCCAGGGTTGTCAGCGGGCAGATGAACAACGCGAGGGCCGGAAGGAGGACACGGCCAACGGCGATGGGTATGCGGATTCCCTTCATGGTCGGCCCCGGCTTAGTGGACGATGATGAATTTGCCCCGTTGGGAAGCTCCCGAAGGGGTCTCGAGGACAAAGAAGTAGAGGCCCGGCGCCACCAGTTGCTTGTTTTCGTTGAGCAGGTCCCATCGGGCGATGGAGGGCGCCAGTCCGGCGCCTTCGTGTTCAATCGTGCGGATGGGCTCTCCGGCGGCATTAAAGATGCGGATCGTGCACTGATCGGGCACCCGGGTGAACTGGATGACCCGGCCGGAGCCCCGTTCGAGCGCGTTGGCGATGATGTACGGGTTGGGCACTACGCGTACCGGCTCGAGATCGGCCTCGCTGACGGGTGGCATCGGTCCCGCAGCGTGCGGCATGATCTCGATCGTATTGTTTGGCAGCGGGATCTGGCTTTCGGCGGTGACGGGGGTATTCTCCAGGGGGCCGACGATGACGTTGCCACTATCGAAGGCGGCAACGTAGTAGCGGTAGCGTTGGCCATTGATGACGTCATCGTCGACAAACGTACGGAGCGTATCACCCACGTTGAAGAACTTCAGGCGGGCCGCAAGGGGGGCATCTACGATCACTTGCCGTGCGAGCCCGGAGTTGTCTCCGAGGTCAAACCAGGCGTATTCGGGCAGGGTTCGATAGTGGCCTTCCACGTCATTGTCGAGATCGAATTGTGCGAGGGGGAGGTAGTGCACGCCTCCGGAAAAGTCGGTGAACGTGCGGGATCCCCAGGATCGTCCGTCGTCGATGGACCGATAAATCTTGTAGCCTTCGAAGTCCGGAACCGATTCGCTCTGCCGGTTCCAGAAGAGGGACACGCGCCCGTCGCCGGGCACGCCCTCCAGGAGGGGGGCATCGGGGGCCTTGACGACTTTCCAGCCGGTTTCATACAGGTTCAGCGCGCGGCGGGCGTTGCTGAAAAGTGCGTCCCGGTTGGGTCCGAAGACGACCGCGAAGATGAGGGTATCGGTGGCGCCCGGTGCGAGCGTGAAGGGACCGCTGCCAAGCGTTTGGACGCCGTCGGCGCCGGAGGCGAGGTAATATCCGGGTCCCCCATTCACGGCATCCGGAATGCCGTCGCCGTCGAAGTCGTCGTCGATGCCGTCGCGGTCGGAGTCCTGCGGGTCGTCGAGATTCACGAGATTGTAAAAGTAGTACTTGTCCTGGCTGGCGCCGTTGCCCTTGGGGGTCGTGGCGTCCACCCAGAAGTGAAAGGCATCGTAGGTTTCCACCTTCCGTGAGGGTCCGGGCATGCGAAGGGCGATCACTCCGCCCCAGGCGATCTCTTCACCGCTGATGCCGGCCCCGGTGATGGGGCTTTCTTCGTAGTTGTTGTCGTCCCACCCGTAGGCGAGCTGGAGTTGCGGGTCGTAGAAGTGCCGGTCGTCGTCGCCGTACCCCGGAACGGAGGCGATGGGCAGGAACCCCAGGTCGGCATGAATGCCCATGCGCACGTCTTTGATGGGATCGGTGCCGGTGTTGCGGAGGACGTAGGAGAAGACGATGAAGTTCTCGTACAGTGTGCCCTGCCAGGCGAGGCCGCGGTTGACGAGTTGCGTACGGAGCCAGCGCGCGCCGCGCGGCACCTCGCCGAGGGGCGCATCGGTACCTTTCCAGCCGTAGGAGACGGAGAAGCTCTCCTGGTCGGCCAACCGTTCGCCTCCCTGTCCGAATCCCGGCCAGCCTTCGCTGCCCACGAGAATCGGTTGCTGGGACTCGGGGTAGAGAGCGGGCCAGTTCGGCCAACTGGACGCATCCGTGGAGAGCGGTGCGCGTCCGACGCCGGCGAGCTCCGGGTAGGGTGCAAAATGTTCTTCGGCCCAGAACGCCGCGGAGCCTTCGTCGATGGTAGCGTCCAGGTAAGGGAGCAGGTCGGGGTTGTTGCCGCCCACCGCGCCCGGCAGCTGGTCGGCCGGGGCGCCCACGATCACGCCGACGGACGTGCCGTAGTGGAATCCGCTGCCGGTCGGGAATTCGAAGGCAGGCTTCCGCGCGAGGGCCCGCTGCTGCTGGTTTCCGTCGCTGAGCAGTCCGGTGTTGTTAAAGAGCGTGCTCACCCGGTTGATGTCGAACACGTGCCAGCGCTGGTATTGCATCGGATTCTCCTGGCCGAGGCCCGTGCCGGACAGGAGGAAGGAGAGGACCAGGGCCGTGCCGAGTGTCCTCGATACGGCGTGTAGAGGGCGGTTTCTCAAGGGGTGCATGCCTGACGGGGAAAAGCCGTTGTTGGCCCGCATACTTGGCCCGGATTCATGGATCGGGATCATGGATCGGGTATTCATCGGTTCGGTCGGCCGGGCAGGCGGACCCGGTCGATGGTCATCTGCACGCCCAACTGCACGCGCCGTCCGGGCCCCCACATCGCAGGATTATCCGTGTAATCGTCGGATGTGGCGTCGTTGGCGTCTTTGCCGGCGATGCCGGAGTCGGCGTAGACCCACCAGACATTCCGTCGGTCGATCAGATTGCGCACCTGGACGAACGCTCGCCAGTTGGTGCCGGCCCAATCGAATCCCTTGTATACCATCAGGTCGTTGGAGACGATCATCGGGGCCCGTTCACCGTTCGGATCGAACCGGGAAAACGTGTAGGGCGTCCCGCTGGAGATGCTGCCGAAGGCGCTTCCTCCCCAGTCTCCCGGCAGCACAAAAAACGCTCCGACGGAGACGACGTGGGGGCGGTCCCAAAGGGCAGGAAAGGTCCTGGTGACGTCTTGTGACTGCTCGAAGAGCACGGAGGAGGTCACCAGTGCACGGGAGTACGTATAGTTGAGGAATCCCCCGAATCCTTCGTCGAGGCGGCGGCGAACGGACAGTTCGATCCCCTTGACGGTTGCGAAGTCGATGTTTTCGAAGACCGGGAAGCGGGCTCCGGCGGCCTCCCCCGTGGCTTCGGCGATCCGTATGCCGATGAGGTCGGAGGACTCGCGATAGAAGGCCGTGGCATCGAGGGAGATGGTTTCCGACACTTTGAGCTGAAGGCCGGCTTCGTAGTTGACCGTGTGCTCCTCCTTGATATCGTCCGACGCGATAGCGCCGGGAACCGAAATCACGTTTGGGGCGGGAAACCGGGGATAGGCCCGGTTGGCGCCCTGGTACAGTTGGAAGAAGTCGGGGAACTGGTAATAGCTGCCGTATCCGAAACGAAAGGCGGCCTGTTCGGCGATGGGGAAGCTCACGCCGATGCGCGGGCTGAGGTAGGAGCGAGCGGGCTGTTGCTTCACCTCCCCAAGGGGATCACTGATGTCGGCCGGGTAGGTTCGGTTCGGATCGATGACGTCGATCCGCAGGCCGAGGTTGAGCACCATCCCGATGTCGTCGAACTCCATCTTGTCCAGCACATAGCCGGCGAACTTGCGCGGCCGGTACTCGTAGCTCTCACGGATGCCGAATTGGAGTACGCCGAGGCTGTCCCGGCTCGGATCCGGGTTGTATCGCTCCATGGCCGTGAGGAGCCATTCGCCGGTTGCGCCCACGCGGACCTGGTGGACCTTGTTGAGCTGGCTGGTCAGATGGGCGTCGGCCTGGTTCCGATCGAACCCGCTGTCGAAGTAGACCCAGTCCTCGCCGACGATCGAGAATTCCGCCGTGCTTCGCTGAGGGAGAATCGCGTAGAGTTCGGGATTGTCGTACACCCGGGAGCGGAAATCACGTTCATACCGGGCGAGGGTGATCTCGTAGAACGTCTTCGTGCTCAGCATGTGGTTGATGCGGGCGTACAGAAGGCGGCTGTCGAGGCTGACGCGCGGCGTGCCGAAGGGGTTGTATTTGAAGAAGTGATGATACTGGCCGCGTCGGGTTGCGGAGAGGAATCCGCCCAGTTCGAGCTTGATGTCCCGCGTCGGCTGGGCGATAAATTTCCCGAAGGAAAGTCCCTCATCCTGATACTGCATGGGGACGACTTCCCCCTCACCGGTTTTGATGACGCCGTCGGAGTCGACGTATTCCGGGTAGATATAGCCGAAGAGATAGCCATCGGTTGCGTACTGGCGGGAGGAGCCCACAAAGCCGAGTCGGCGGCCGATCGGGATTTCGACGCGCACTTCGCCGTTCGTCGTGTTGTCGCTGATTTTATCGGGGAGCAGCGCGTCGGAATAGACTTTGGCGCGGATCCGGAGGTTGTCGGGCACCAGGCTGGGAGTGGCCATCTGGATCACGGCGGACATCCCCTCGCCGTGCTGGGGTCCGAAGGTGCCGGTCTGGATCTCCAGGGCGTCGAGCGTCAGTTCACCGATCTGGTCGATGTTGAATCCGCCCCACAGGGCGTCGGTCACGTTAACGCCGTCGAAGAGGTACACGGACTCGCCTTCGCGTCCGCCTCGAAAGTGGAATCCATCGGACGGGGCGGTCGCATATTCACCGAAGAGCGGCAGGCTGGAGATGGGGATGGTTCGAATTTCGCGAAGCACACCGGCCTGCATCTCCAGCAGCTCGGTGATGTTGTTGACCGGCATGGTCTCGAGTTGCTCCGACGAGATGGTTTGTCGCTGATAGGTGCGGTCCTTCTGGACCGGCGGAGCGCGGAAGGCTTCGACGACGATCTCCTGTCCGGTGACCGTTTCCTCGTCCAGGCGTACGTCGACGCGGGTGGTGCGGTCGATGGAAATCTCCACGTTCTCGACGATGCGGGTCTGGAACCCGATCATGGAGAAGCGGACGGAATAGACACCGGGTGGTACGTTGTTGATGAAGTAGTCCCCCTCCAGATCGGCGGCCGCGCCCATGGACGTGCCCGTGATGAGGACGTTGGCGCCGGTGAGCGACTCTGCGGAGGACGTGAGGATGCGGCCGGCGAGTCTGCCTGTCGTCTGAGCAAGGAGTGTACCACTCGCCGTCCCGATCAAGAGGACGGCTGCGAGGATGGATAGGAACCTCATCTGCAGCGTCGGTTGGGCGCCGGGCCGATCAGTGCGGATGAGCCCCGGGAGCCGGATGGCTCCCGGGGCTCGCGCGGGATCAGGATGTTGGAGCTATTTCAGCAGGGTCATCAAGGCCGAGCGGACTTCGCGTCCTGTCTCGACCTGATAGAGGTAGAGCCCGCTGGGGAGTCCGCTCGCGTCGAAGCGCAGGTCGTGGGTGCCTGCGGCCATCGTCTGGTCGGCCAGCAGCGCAACCTGTCGACCGAGGAGGTCGAACACGCGAACGCGCACATCCGCCGGGCGCTCGAGGGCAAAGCGAATCGTCGTTGCCGGATTGAAGGGGTTGGGATAGTTGCCGAGCAGATGGAACCGCTGCGGTGTGGCATGGGGGGCGTCGCCCTCGGAGGATACCGCCACTTCGCCGATCCGGAACGGGAGCCCTTGCGAGGCGGGCAATGAGGGGGCCGTGTCGGCGCGCCATGGACCCTCCGGCTCGCTGCCGAAGACCAGCAGAGCGAGGTGATCGCCCAGCGAGGCGGGGTCGAGCATGACCGGGTTGCGCAGCGTGCTCAACGGGACCGCCACTTCGACTTCGTTGAATTCGGCATTCCACGCATAGTGGGCCGCTGTGGTATCCTCCAATTGAATCCATCCCCACCCGTGTCCATCCTGCGTGTGTTCGAAGACGGGGGCGCGGTTGGCCAGTTCATCCTCATAGGGAGACGGGAAGACCTGCACGAAGACATCGTAGCCGCTGGCCCACCAGTCCCACGTGAGGCCGGTTTCGTTGCTGTTGTCGAGATCGAAGTAGAGCACGAGTTGACCACCGCCGTGGTAGGAGGTATCGGCCAACGTGTTGGTGATGTTGGCGGCCTCGTTCAGGACGACGCGCACATAGAGGCTGTCGGAGCCCTGTACGGCGTAGAGGTCTTTGATATCGAGATCAACCCAGTAGGATGGATTTTCTGCGTCGGGGGTGTTCGGGTCTCCTTCGCTGAACGTCAACTCCTCATAGATACCGTTGTCGACCTTGAAGGTATCGTCCCAATCGAAGAAGACGCCATCGATTGCGATCGGATCGGCCGGCGTATTGATGCGATAGGGCAAGCCCTGGGAGGCCGGCAACGACGGAGCGGTGTCTGCGCGCCATGGACCTTCCGGTTCGCTGCCGAAGACCAGCATCGCGAGGTGATCGCCCAGCGAGGCGGGGTCGAGGTTGACCGGGTTGCGCAGCATGCCCAGCGGGACGGCTATCTCGACCTCGTTGAATTCGGCATTCCAGGCGTAGTGGGCCGCTGTGGTATCCTCCAATTGAATCCATCCCCACCCATGTCCGTCCTGGGTGTGTTCGAAAACGGGGGCCCGATTGGCGAGTTCATCCTCATAGGGGGACGGGAAGACCTGCACGAAGAGGTCATAGCCGCTGGCCCACCAATCCCAGGTAAGACCCGTAGCATTGCTATTGTCGAGATCGAAGTAGAGCACGAGTTGACCGCCGCCGTGGTAGGAGGTATCTGTCAGCGTATTCGTGATGTTGGCGGCCTCATTGAGGACCACGCGGACGTAGAGGCTGTCGGAGCCCTTGATCGCATAAAGATCCTTGATATCCAGGTCGACCCAATAGGCCGGGTTTTCGGCATCCGGGGTGTTGGGATCTCCTTCACTGAAGGTGAGCTCTTCATACATCCCGTTGTCGACCTTGTAGGTGTCGTCCCAGTCGAAAAACACCCCGTCGATGGTGATGGGCTGCGCGGCCGCGGAGACCGTCAGCGCGATGAGCGCGGTGAGGCCCAGGAGAGTTGGTATCCGATGTGTCATGGGTTCGCGGGTTATGTGTTGAGACACGGTGCAGACAGGCGAATGACCGGCTTCGGGCAGGACCCGAGGGGTGACGTGGGTCGCCGAATTTACCGGTCGCTGGAACCTGAACGATCGCACATCGATTGCTCGTTCGCAACACGGCGCCCCATCAAAACCCATCGGACGTGCCTCCGGGGCGGCACTTCATCATATCTTCACCTTTGTGTCTCGTACCGCGCGGGTTTCGACGACACTTGCTACCGACGCTTGCCCTGGACAGCCGGCACCATGCGGCGACAATGGAGGCAGGCGGCATCGGGGGGCGGGATGGGGGACAAACCGGCCGTCTCGAGTTTGTGGTTTTGCCCGTTTGCCGGACCGGTCCTGGTCGTGGGTGCCGTCAATGCGTGGGATGCATCGGCAGCCAGACCGTGACGATGGTCTGGCCCGGTCTCGAATCGATGGTCACCTCGCCCCCGTGTCGGCGGCGGACGATGCGGTCGACGATTTCGAGCCCCATTCCGGCGCCCGCACCGACGTCTTTGGTAGTGAAGAAGGGTTCGAAGATTCGCGGACGGATTTCTGGGGGGATGCCTGTTCCGGTATCGGCGATCTGAACGCACAGGAAGTCGCCGCGGCGGTCCATCTCGATGCGTAGCGTGCCCCCTTGCGGCATGGCGTCGACGGCGTTCTCGATCAGGTTGATCCAAACCTGGTTGAGGTCGGCGGGCAGGGCCTCGATGGGAGGTAGATCCGCCGGCCAAACGCGTTCAATCCGGATCCGGTGTGTCGTGAGCGTGTGGGCGAGCATGGCGAGCGTCGCCTCGACACCGTCCTGCAGGCTCGTTGGCTGTCGATCGGTCGGGCGATCCATGTAGGCAAATCGGGCAACGGAGTGGACGAGTCCCGCGATTCGGGAGGCCGCATCCGAGAGTTGGGTCGAGAGGTTCTTCAGGGACAGCCGGGCAGAAATCCAGAGGAGGACGGGATGAAGGATTTCCGGGGGGAGGGTCTGCGTGAGCTCCTCCAGATCCCCGGGCGAGAGCCCTGCTTCTGCGAGCGGGGCGGCGATCGGCCATCCGTCCTCTATTCCGCACTCCTCGAGCCTGCAGGCCAGTTGTTCCTCGATGTCGCTGCGCTCCAGTTCGGATCGCACGGCATGCCGTTCCGCCGACAGCATCCGATCGATTTGGACGATGGGCAGCCGATCGCCGGCCATCGCGCACGCGGCTTCAAACAGACGGGCAACCTGGTCATTGAGCGCATCGGCACTCCTGGCCACGGCCGAGACGGGGTTGTTGAGTTCGTGGGCAAGTCCGGCAGAGAGCCTGCCGAGCGCGATCATCTTTTCGGCTTGCTCATCCACATGCACCACCTCCCGGGCCCGGTCGACCATCTGCGATACGAGCCGTTGGCCGAGCAGAGGGATGCGGTAGATCATCTCCTGGAAGTGGTCGCGATGGATGCGGGCGACATGTGCCGGGTCAACGATGAGACACTGCGCGGGGTAGTGCGTCATCCGCGAGTAGGGGAGCAGCCCTGTGATGCGCCAGGAACCGATGGAGCGGCGGTGGCCGGAACGGTCCAGGACCACGATGCAGGACCCTGAAAGGAGGACGTGCATGTAGATGGCCTCCTCCCCGACGTCGAAGAGCAGGTCGCCCACGTCCAGTTCGCTGTCTTCCATCCGTTCGATCAACCACGCCACGGAGGCGTCGTCCAGGTCGGCAAATTCGGGTACCGAACGGAGCGATGGAGCGGTGATCATGGCTGCTCGATCTTCGTGAAGTGGAACGGAGGAGGTGTCAGCGATGGAGACCGGGCGCTGGAAGCCCCTCACGGGGGCCATTGCGGAACAAAAAAGTCTACGGTTGACACCGTGGGTTGTTGCCCGGTATTGTAGGGAAAGGAGGGGATGTTTGAATCGGCTCGCGCCCAACGCACAGCAGGAATTGCATGAAGGACAGCTCACGCCGGAGAAAGACCTCGATTTGCCCAGTGGCGTGGGCGTGGATCATGGCCGCTGCCGTCTGCCTGGGGCCTGCGTTGTCGGGTTGCGGTCCCTCGGCAGAGCCTGAACCGCACGTCGATGGTGCGCCGCATCATCAAGGCCATGGGGTTCAGCTCGACTCGACGGCGCAGGATCCGACGGCGTACTGGAGGGCTCCCGGTACGATCTGGATGGCGGACGAGCTGCAGCGGATCTACCGGGAGGCACGGGCGAATCCGAGGCCGTATTTCCATCTGAATCTGCGGAGGGCGGAGGTCTTGCGCCCGCTGCTGGATTCGGTACGCGCTGAAGAACGAGAGGGTTATCGGCTGCGGTACGCCCGGGAGCTCCTCGACGGAGGGGCAACGGAGGCGGCCATTCGCGAGGTGGAGCAGCTTATTGAAGATGCGGGAGCCAACCCAAAGAAGATGACGCGCGAAACGCGCCCACTTTTCGAATTGCTCGCCTTTGCCTATCAGCGGCTCGGGGAACAGCGGAACTGTCTCGAGTACCACGGCGCGGAGGTGTGCATCATGCCGTTCCGGGGAGGGGGGATTCACCAGATTCGTGAGGGCTCACGCCGGGCTACGGAGGTCTTCACCGACGTATTGCGCCAGTATCCCGGCGATTTTCAGTCGCGCTGGCTGTTTAATGTCGCCCACATGACCCTCGGACAGTACCCGGAACGGGTGCCGAAGACCTGGCGGATCGACGGCCTGATGTCCCGGGGCGTTTTCCCCGAGTTTCCGAATGTGGCGGTCGATGCCGGGGCCGACGTCAACGGCCTCTCAGGCAGTGTGAGCGTCGCCGACTTCAATAACGACGGTTTTCTGGATGTCTTCACGACCGGATACGGGTTGAACGAGCAATCCCGCTTCCTGGTAAACGACGGCCGGGGCGCATTCGTGGATCGCACGGCGGCGGCCGGGCTGATGGGGATGGTGAGTGGACTCAACGTGATCCATGCCGATTACGACAATGACGGATGGGTTGACCTCTTCGTCCTGCGGGGCGCCTGGCTGGGAGACAACGGCCAGCATCCCAATTCACTGCTCCGCAACAACGGCGACGGCACATTCAGCGATGTCACCGTGGAGGCGGGCGTCCTGTCCTATCACCCGACGAACTCGGGCTTGTGGGCCGACTTCAATGTGGACGGGCATCTGGACCTCTTCATCGCCAACGAAACCCGGTTCCCGTGGGAGCGTGACGACCCGTTTTACGGGGGCGGCGGGGATCTGGAGCATCCGTGCGAGTTGTATCTGAACGATGGGGATGGGACGTTCACGGAAGTGGCGGGCAAGGTGGGCGTCGATCTGATCGCCTTCGCGAAGAGCGCGGGAGCGGGCGACATCAACAATGACGGACGCCCGGATCTGTACGTTTCGGTCATGGGCGATCGCAATCGCTTGTATCTGAACCGAAGCTCCCAGGGAGACGGCCCTCTGCAATTCGACGAGGTGGCGGGCAGGGTCGGCATGCAGGGACCTGAATCGAGTTTTCCCCTCTGGTTCTGGGACTACAACAACGATGGGTGGGAGGATCTGATGGTATTCGGGTACGGACTGTACCAATCGACCGATGCCACCACCGATGTGGCCCGTGAGTATCTGGGCCGGCCCACGATGACGGCGAAGTCGGTTGTTTATCGGAACAACGGGAACGGAACCTTCAGCGATGTATCGCAAGCTGCCGGCATCAGCCGATCGGTCCTGTTCGCGATGGGCGTCAACTTCGGTGACATCGACAATGACGGATATCCTGATTTCTACGTCGGTACGGGGGCGCCCCAATTGCTCTCGCTTGTACCGAACCGGATGTTCATCAACGAAGCCGGCCGGAGATTCAGGGACGTGACGCTGGATGCGGGCGTTGGTCATCTGCAGAAGGGGCACGGGATCGGGTTCGGGGATTTCGACCGGGACGGGGCAAACGACATCTACGCGCAGATGGGCGGGGCGGTAGAGGGAGATGTTGCCGCGAATGTCCTGTTTCACAACCCCGTCCCCGCACCGGAAAATGCGTGGGTCATCCTGAATCTGGAGGGACGTACGGCAAACCGGTCCGCGATCGGCGCCCGGGTCAGGGCGGTGGTCACCGATCCTCAGGGACGCCGTCGGTCGATTTACGGGACGGTCTCGACCGGGGGCAGTTTCGGCTCCGGCAGTCTCCAGATGGAGATGGGTCTCGGGCAGACCGAGCGCATCGACACCTTGCGGGTGATCTGGCCCAACCGGGCGCAGACGGTCCAGACATTCACGGACCTGCCGGTACGCCGGCACATCCGCATCGTGGAGGGGGCGCAGCCGGAGTTGTTGGATCGGCCGGCTGTGCCGTGGAGAAAGCGGTCGAGGTAACGGG
>CAYLXM010000004.1:71239-76088 GCA_964387555.1 uncultured Rhodothermales bacterium
AACGGGTGTGACGGGCGCGATCGGCTGCGGGCGATTCCGTCTCTGATTCGTCCCGGTTCTAGAAAAGCATCGGGTCCGGATCCGGCGTACCGGATTGGAGAGTGGCTCCGGGAGAGGGGGCCCTGTCCTTTGAGGAAATCCTCTTGGCGAGCCATGCGCGTGCGAAGCGCATCTCGCGGGCGATGGTTCGGGCCCCGAGGCCCATCACGTCGGCTGTTTCGCGGACGGTAAGGCCTCCGAAGTAGCGGAACTCGATGATGCGGACCTGTCGTGTGCTGACGTCCTCCAGTTGATGGAGTGCATCGTTGAGCTCGGTCAGGGCTTCGGCATACGATTCCGGCATGGCATGTACGGCCTCGTCAAACTCGACGGACGAACCGCTGCCCGAGCGTTTGAGCGCCTTGCGCCGGTTGGCGTAGTCGACGAGCACGCGGCGCATGATGCGGGAGGCGAAGGCGTAGAAGTGTCCGCGATCCTGCCACTGGATCTGGTTCAGTTCGGCGAGCCGCAGGTAGGCTTCGTGGACGAGTCCGGTTGTATTGAGCGTATGATCGGGCCGTTCCTCGAGCAGCCTCCGGTGTGCCACGCGTTTGAGGTGGTCGTACACGAGCGGGAGCAGCGAATCCAGTGACGATTTGTCGCCGTTTCGCCAGTCGTGCAACAGCCGGCTGATGTCGGAGGGTTCGGACACGGGGTGGAAGGGGTGCGAGGGCCGGCCCGCGGGGCATCTACTGGTGCTCCCCGGGTTTCGCTGAGGGATCGAGGGGAAATATATGCAGAAGAATCAATTGAACGGCTTCCTCTCGCATGCTTCCCTTTGCGTCCAGCCGGGCAGCGCGGGCCTGACTGAACTGAAAGCTCCGCAAATGCATTTCCGCTCGGGCTTCCCAGAGATCCAGGCTGACCCAGTGGCTGTCGGCGGCGTGTCGGATCGTTCCGTCGAGAACGTACTCGGCGCCCGCGCTGCGCGCGATCGCTCGAATGGGTTCTCTACGGCTCGCGTGGGCACGGGACGTGAGATAGGGCACAACGCGGAGGCGTTCCGTGTCTCGCAGTCCGGTGGTGAGGTTTTCTGCGAACTCCTCAGCCATCCAGGCATCCCTGGAATCGCCGTAGCTTCTGAGCGGGAGTACCGCGATGGTGGGCGTATGCGTTTGTCCCCCCACCAGGGAACTGCCGCGCACGGACCAAATCCACCATCCGGCAGAGGCGCCCACGATGATGAGCAGGGCGACGGCCCAGGCAGGTCGATTCAGCGTAGACGGCGAATCGGATCCGGCTTCACGTGACGATTCGACTGGAGGAATGCCGCGGGATGAGGCGTCCGGGGAGGGGATGGATGCGAGTTGGTGGGTC
The DNA here is from genome assembly GCA_964387555.1 of uncultured Rhodothermales bacterium. Taxonomy (GTDB): domain Bacteria; phylum Bacteroidota; class Rhodothermia; order Rhodothermales; family CAYLXM01; genus CAYLXM01. The sequence goes on from CAYLXM010000004.1 coordinate 72,596, forward strand.
GCCTCTTGTCCTTCGTCCGGTGGGAAGAGAGGGGATCTCGAGGGTTCGTCCATGCAGAGACGGAGCGCGTCGACGACTTCGGCCATCGTCTTGTAGCGCCTGTTCCTGTCCTTTTGCAGGCTGGTCCAGACCACCTCCGCGAGGGAGAGGGGTATTTCCGGTCTGAGGTGGAGGACGTCCTCCGGCTCCCGTTCGAGGACGGCTTCCAGGGTTTGAATGGTTGTCTTTCCCAGGAAGGCCCGTTTGCCCGTCAGCATTTCATAGAGGGTGGCGCCGAGCGACCAGATGTCGGTCTGCTCGCTCACCTTCTCCCCTTTCGTCTGCTCCGGGCTCATGTAGGAGGCGGTTCCCGGTGTGGCTCCGATGCCGGAGGAAGCGGAGCCCGCTACTTTCGCGAGGCCGAAGTCGACCAGCTTGACCGTGCCGTCGGGTTTGATCCAGATGTTGGCCGGTTTGACATCGCGATGGATAATGCGAGCGCCGTGGGCGGCAGCGAGGCCATCGGCCACCTGAAGGGCGATTCCTACGGCTCGGGGAATGTCGAGCGGGCCGTGTTTCAGCATCTCTGCCAGCGATGCGCCTTCGTAGCACGGCATGACGAAGAAGGCGCGTCCGTCGTCGGTCCAGTCCAGTTCGTGCACCGCGCCGATGTGGTCGTGCTCGAGTGCGGAGGCGGCTCGGGCTTCGACGAGGAAGCGCTGCGCAAGCAAGGGATCCCGGGAGAGGTGGTTCCAGAGGAATTTCAGAGCGACGGGTCGTTCGAGGCGCTCGTCGACGGCGCGGTAGACGACGCCCATCCCGCCGCTCCCGATTCGGGATTCGATGCGATAGTGGGAGACGGTGGCGCCGATGAGGGGGTCCGGTTCTTCGATGCCGAATTCGGGGTGTTCGAGCGCGGCGAAGCAGACGTCAGCCTGCGCGTCGGCGCTCAGCAGCGCTTCGAGTTCGTCGGCGAGCATGGCATCCTGGAGGCGCAGTTCCGCCACTGCGGCGGTCCGATCCGGCGGACCCAGATCGACGATACGGTCGAAGGCCGCCTGGAGGGCGGCGTGACGGGCGGCGATTGCGGAGGGCGTCATGGGCCGGCAGCGTAGGAGGGGCCCTGAGTAGATACAAGTTATTGTTTTTTTGAAAAGATGCAAGGGGGGGTGGGGGTCCGAAGGTCCGAAGGTCCGGGGGTGAGGACGTGGGGGCGAGTGGGCGAATGGGCAAATGGGGGCGTGGGTGAATGGGCGAAGAGATGCCTGGGCGAGAGGGCAGATTCGCACTAGACCCCGAGCGCCGTACTTTCCTCTTGAGAAACGATTTCATCCGCGACGACGCACCCATGCCTCCTGTATCCCGCCGGGCGTTCATTCAGACCGCAGCCGGCCTTCTCCTCCTGCCGCGCCGATTTCGGGTTACAGCGCCCGGTTCGGATGCGTGGCAGATGGGCGTCATCGCCGACCTGCATCACGGGCTGGAGCCGACGGCCCTTTCCCGGCTCGAGTCGTTTCTCGAGGAGGCCGAGCGACGCGGGCCGGATGCCATCCTCCAACTGGGCGATTTCAACTACGCTACACCGGAGAGCCGGGTCTGCACGGACCTGTGGAATACGTTCCGCGGTCCGCGTCACCACGTACTCGGCAACCACGACATGGATTTCGTGACGAAGGAGGAGGTGATCGAGGCGTGGGAGATGCCGGGCCGATATTACCGGTTCGAGCACGGCGGGTATGCCTTCTTCGTACTCGATCGCAACAACATGCGGACGGAGTCCGGCTACGTTCCCTACGCGAACGCCAATTTCTATGTGGATGCGTCGATGCGGGCCTTTGCCGATCCCGCTCAACTGGAATGGCTGGAGGATGAACTGGCGCGCACCACGCTGCCGGTCGTCGTGTTCGTGCACCAGGGCCTTGGAGTGGCCGAACCGGGGTCACCGGGAGAGGAGGCCCGCCAGCCGATCGAGTCGATTCTGGCCGCGCACAACCGCCGGGTGGAGGGACCGGGCGTCGTTGCCTGCTTCTGCGGTCATCATCACCTTGACCGCTATGCGTTCAAGGACGATATCCACTACGTGTGGCTCAACAGTGCCTCCTATTACTGGGTGGGAGACGAGTACGGTCGGATGGCGCCCTATGCCGATCCGCTGTACACGTTTCTCACGTTTCATGGGGATGGACGGATCGAGGTCGAAGGGCGGCATACGACGTGGGCCGAGCCTTCGCCCGAAGAGCGCGGGTTCCCGGGTGCCGCCGAATTGACCCCTTATATCACTGGGCGGGTGTTGGGAGGTTGACAAGGTTCAGAGGTTCAACGGGTTCAGGGGTTCAGACGGTTCAAGGGAATCCGCGCGTTCCGCGCGTTTAGCGTGTACAGAGGGTTCAGGGTTTATGGGATTCAGAGCGTTCCAGGGGGTTGAGAGGGTTCAACGGGTTCAGAGGCGCGACGGGTTCACAGGGTTCCGCGGCGAGGAGGCAGGGTCGTGTGGTGTTCAAGAGCGGCATCGCCGGCCGGTGACCAATCGGAATCACGCGGTGGCCGCCTGACGCCGATTTGTGTCCCGTGGTCTGTCGGGCGTTCACCGCGCGACGTCGGGCATTTCCGTTCTGCTCGAGCGGTTGATCCATCCTATCTTGATGGGTACAGGGCGGCACGGAACGCAAAACGTCATGTGGCGAGTCAGGTCCAGGGCTGCGAACGGGCGGGCCGGAAGTGCGGTCCGGATGATCTCACAGGTCGTTCTGGCGATCGTACTCCTGCCGATGGGTACGGCACGTGCCCAGACCTACACCAGGTTCTCCTTCTCGGGCCGGGTGATCGATCAGGAATCGAAGGCCGGCTTGCCGGGTGTGAACGTGTACCTCAGCGCGACGACGCTGGGCACGGTCACCGACCGCGAGGGGGTTTTTCGGATCGACGGCGTCCCGATCGGGGCACATACCGTGGTCGCGTCGATGGTCGGGTACGAGAGGCAGTCCGTCGAGCGCCTCTTGGGCGGGGGCAAAGAGGGAGAGCCCATCCTCTTTGAATTGAAGGCCCTCATCGTGCCGCTGGAGGCCGTCAACGTGGTAGCAGAGCGACCCCGCAACTGGAAATCGCTGGTGCGAAAATTCGAAACGCGGTTTCTGGGCACGACGGAGAACGGCCGCAGTTGTGAGATCCTGAACCCGGAGGTGCTCGATCTGACCTACGAGCAGAAAGCAGATCGGCTCTCGGCGCGGTCCACCGCACCGCTCGTGGTGCATAATCGTGCGTTGGGCTACAGGCTGACAGTCGACCTGGACACGCTGGTCGCGACGGCGAAACGGTGGGAATGGAGGGGGATGGTTCGGTTCGAGGAGATGGAATCGAAGAATGAAAAGCAAGCGCGGCGGTTGGTACGGCGGAGGGAGGAGACCTACACGGGATCGGTGGGACATTTCCTGTCGGCCCTCGTTCATCGCGGGTTGGAGGAAGAGGGATTCCGCGTTGTGCCGGTCCGTGAGCCGGGCAACGGATGGGAGGGAGA
>CAYLXM010000004.1:76188-78653 GCA_964387555.1 uncultured Rhodothermales bacterium
GGCTGGATGTTCGCCCGGGAAGGCCTCGTGCGGTACGGAGACTGGGCGGAGCGGCGCTTCGGGGATGAATTGCCGCGCGATTACCGGCCGGGATCAGGGGAATAAGGGGATCAGACGGGGAGGAGCCGACTTGGGGTGACCTCCAGAGGGTGGGGCGTACATCCGCTTCCGTTGAGTCCTCGAGCATCGTCCCTCGACAGCCCCCGAAATCCACGGTGGCTGGTGGCACAAATCCAGATCGTTTCCCGCCTCTCTCAATAGCGGGAATGAGGTCCATCAGCATTCATCACAAAAATGATCAATATGAAAATTGGGGGAAGTTGTGGAGTCGGCAAGGAACCTATGGCTGCGGCAACCCGGACTGCAGCGGTCCTCCTCCTCCTCTCGCTCTCTTCCTGCGGGGCAGCGAGAGAGCTGCCCGACGAGGCGCGAAGTCGCACCTATAGAGCCCCGATGGAGGAAACGTTCGCCGCCTTGGTATCCACTCTAAACGAGATGGGGTACACCACAGAGAAGAGGGATCTGCAGCGAGGGTTCATCAGCACGCGGCAGAAGAGCGGCGAGTACCGGGGAATAGCCGGAATATCATTTATCGCATCCGTGAAACCATTGGGGTCCGACAACACGAACGTCTATCTGACGGCACTGGGTGCCACCATGGCCACGAATCATATCCCCAGCGGAAGCGCACAGGGTTCGTGGAGCGTGTATGGTACCAGAACTTATCTGGTGGATGACACCCGCGAGATCCGACGAATCTATCGTGCTGTTCTCGACGAACTCTCGTTCCATCTCGTGAAATGAGGTGATTTTCCCGTTTCGGATTGCGCCACAACGGAACGGACGTCCGGAGTCCGGCGTGCCTCTTTCAGACCTTGGTCGCCGCGCGTGAAGCACCGCAGGCGTGGCATGGTCGCTCTGCGGATCCCTGCCGACGGCAGGACGAGGGCAGGAGCCGGGGCCGCGCCTGCGATCGATCAACCGTGCGCATCAGAGGGTCCTTTCGGGAGGTCGAAGCAGACGATGGCGGTTCTGCCGTCAAGGGTCCACGTGCCGGACCGCAAGGCCGTGCGGGTTTCGACTCGTTCGAGCGGTTGGGTCCGGCCGTCGTGTTCCACAACCAGGGTTTCTCCCGCCGGAGCGGGAAGGGCCAAGGTGAAAGCGGGACAGGCGAAGGGGGCGTCCAGCCGGTACCCCGTGGCGGTGCGCGTGATGGCCGTCAGTTCTTTGGCTGCCCAGTAGCGGGAAATCTCGCTGAGTTTCATCCACACGAGGTTGTCGTAGCGGCTGTGGAGACGCTCGACGACGGTCTTGAAGATGGTGAAGCCGACTTCCTCGCCGTTGTAGTAGATGCCGGGCCAGTGGCAGACCAGCACGGCCGGTTCGCCCTGGTCGATTACCTCGACGAGACGGCCGGAAGACAGATCCTCCGTGATGAAGCGGTCGGCCGAGCCGGGCTCGAGGCCGTCCCATCCTCCAAACCAATCCCCCGTGCAGCCGATGATGGACACCACGCACTGTGGATCTGCGGTTCGCAGTCCGGAAGCGTGGTACACGCGTGGCGCCACGCTGATGTCGGGTTCGGTGTAGAGGTCGCGGAAGTAGTGCGGGATCTCGGCGCGGTAGACGTCGCGGACCGATTGGAGCGTCGCGATGGCGAGGTTGTTCTGGTTGCGGCTTCCGAAGCCGCCGGGGGTGGTGATGCCTTCGCAGGGCAGTCCGGCGTTGTCGAGGATGCGCAGCGCGTAAGCGAGGTAGGCCGCCAGTTCATCCGCACTGCGCGTCTGGCTCCATTCCCAGTTCTCCATGAACTCGGGTGTCGCATGGGGGTACGGGCGGCCGGTGGCGATGTCGATGACGCGCGTGTGGCTGATCATTTCCGGGTGGATGTCCCAGTCCGGCGTCAAAAAATCGCGCACGAGGGCGAGGCTGTCCTCGAGTTCCTGTTTGGTCCATCCCGGGAGAAACCGGTCGACCCATCCGACGCAGGCGGGGTAGGGTACGATGCTGTATTTGCCCTTGACGCCGCGTTCGCGGCACCATTCGCCGAATGATCGGACGAAAGAGTCCGGTATTTCTCGCGGGAGGCTGCGCCAGTCCTGTGGATATTGGCTCGGGAAGACCTCGTGGAACTGCGGGATGCCGAAGTGGGCCATGTTGACCAGGCAGGTGGAGTCGTCGATGATGAAGCTCACCGGTACGCGGTCGCGCGGGTTGAGTACGGTGACGCCGTCTGCCCGCGGAGGCCGTTCGCCCGGGTCCACTCGGGGCTCCTCCTGTCGCGGGCTCCCGAGGTGGGCGCGCCCTATCGAGGGGATGGCGCGGAGGGGGGTTGTCGCGAGGCCCAGTGCGGCGGCCTGTAGGAATTTCCTGCGGGAGGGGTTCATGTGTCCGGCTCCGTTGGTCCTGGTTGAGGATGGAGGGAATGTCGGCCCTGGGGAGCGGGGGTGCAAGTCGAGGTCCGG
>CAYLXM010000004.1:78753-80396 GCA_964387555.1 uncultured Rhodothermales bacterium
AGTCGAGGTCCGGATGTCCGAAGGTCCGATGGTCCGAGTCGAGGTCCGGATGTCCGAAGGTCCGACGGTCCGACGGTCCGAGTGTAGGTCCGGGGGCCCGAAGGTCCGGTGGCGGGTGGGTGCGGGGGTGCGAAACTGTAGCGAAATGTAACGGATGGCTTGCGAGGCCCTTGTCGGAGGCCTGCCCTGGGGGCAACTTACCTTTTTAGACCGCGCAGGCAAGCAGACCGACCAACCGACCGGAACCATGAACGTTCAACGTGTCGTACCGGTGATCCTCCTCCTTTTACTCCACATTCCCACCCTGATGGCCCAGTCGAACGATCCGGTTGGAGGACCGCGCGTCCAGACTGCGGCAGGCCTCGTCGAAGGCACGGAGGAATCCGGGATCCGCGTCTTTCGAGGCGTTCCCTTTGCCCGACCGCCCGTGGGCGGTCTCCGCTGGAAGGCGCCGCAGCCGGTCGACCCCTGGGAGGGGGTCCGCCCGGCCAGGCAGTTCGGTCCGCGCGCGATGCAGTTGCGCGTTTTCGACGACATGATCTTCCGGTCGGACGGCGTGAGTGAGGACTGTCTCTACCTCAACGTGTGGACGCCCGCGAAATCGATGGACGAGCGGCTGCCCGTCCTCGTTTATTTCTATGGAGGCGGTCTGTTTGCGGGGGACGGCTCGGAGCCGCGCTACGACGGAGAATTCATCGCTCGGAAGGGAATCGTTACGCTGACCGTCAACTACCGGTTGAGCGTCTTTGGCTTCTTCGCCCACCCCGCGCTTTCGGCGGAGGCGCCCTACGGGTCGTCCGGGAATTACGGGTTTCTTGACCAGACGGCCGCACTGGAGTGGGTTCGCGACAACATTGCGGCCTTCGGCGGCGATCCCGACCGCGTGACCATCGCGGGCGAATCGGCCGGCTCGACGTCCGTGAGTGCGCAGATGGTCTCCCCTCTGGCCCGCGATCTCATTGCAGGCGCCATCGGTTCGAGCGCATCCATCCTGGGTACCCTCGGCGCCCGTCCGTTGGCCGATGTCGAGCAAGCCGGCGTGGCGTTCGCGGATCAACTCGGGGTGCGCTCACTTGATTCACTGCGCGCCCTTCCGGCCCAGGACCTCCTCGAAGCGACGGCCCGGTTCGGGGCGTTCCGGTTCGGCCCCGTTGTCGACGGGTATTTCTTCCCCCGGTCGCCCCTGGCGATGTATGAAGCGGGTGAGCAGGCGAACGTCCCGCTCCTGCTCGGCTGGAATTCGGAGGAATCGAATTTCCGGGCCGTACTCGGCCAACGGCGCCCGACTGTGGACAGTTTCCGGGTAGCAGTGGACTCGCTGTATGGGGAGCGCGCCCCGGAGGTCCTCGCGGTCTACCATCCGAAAACGGACTCAGAGGTGGTACAGGTCGCCACGGACCTGGCCAGCGATCGGTTCACGGGTTTCAGCACATGGAAGTGGGCGGATGTCCACGTGCGGACAAAAAACCGCTCCACCTACCGGTACTTCTATGCCCGGCCCCGACCCCGGATGCGCTCGGCGCTTCCGGACAGCCTCCTCCCTCCTCCCCCGTTCGGCGCGGCCCACTCGGCGGAGATCGAATACGCGATGGGCAATCTGCCGACGAACCGCGTGTACGATTGGCAGCCCGAAGACTACCGTG
>CAYLXM010000004.1:80496-87681 GCA_964387555.1 uncultured Rhodothermales bacterium
GGGCCCCGGCCTGCGCCGGGGTGACTTATTGAGAGAATACGGCCTTCTTGAACGGCCGGCTTTCATCGGATAGCGGCCTTCTCGGCGTCCACATCGACAATTGATTGCCTTCCGGCGCTTTTTGGTTTATTCTTAACGAAACAGCGCACCCGGGGGGTGGGGGCGCGTGGAACCCCGGGGGCTCATCAACGCGAGATTGGCATGTCATCCCAGCGTCTCGCCGCTATCCTGTTTACCGACGTCGTCGGCTTCACGAGGGCGATGGAGGAGAATCGAGCGTGGGCCGTGGAGATGCTGCAGCGGCATGATGCCGCGTTGAACGCGTGGGTTCCCGCGCATGGTGGGGAGGTCGTCAACCGGATGGGCGATGGCAGTTTCTGCCTCTTCGGAAGTGTGACGGAGGCAGTTCGCTGCGCGATCGACATCCAGAGGCAGCTGAGGGCGGCGCCGATCGTTCCGCTCAAGATCGCCATCAATATCGGGGAGGTTGTCGACGAAGGAGGACAGGTCGTGGGCGACGCGGTCAACGTCGGCTCGCGTATCGTTGCGATGGGGCAGGCCGGAACGATCCTCCTTTCCGGGAGGGCCGCGGCCGACGTCAAGAACGACCCCGCCCTGTGCGTCGAGCGCCAGGGCGCATTCTGCTTCAAGAATATCAGCCAACCAATCGGCATCTTCGCGCTGAAGGTCTCTGATCTGCCGCTGTTCGACGCGAGTAAGGTGAAGGATGAGCATCGCTGCGGAGACGCGTCGCAACGGGCTCCTGTCCCAAGGCTCTCGCGCATATACGAGGTGGTTGGCGAATGGCTGCGGCGATCCCGGAAGCATCGGCTCATCGCGGGATTCGCGCTGGCTGCCGTCGCCATACCGGCACTCTTCAAGATGATCGAGTCGCTCACGACGCCGCCCGCGGAGCGGTATATGGTCGACCGGTTCTCGTGCGCCGGCCTGGCGGACGACGAGTGCGTTTGGATCGCCACGACGACGTACGAACTCCTCGAGAAACTTCGGCCGTATGTGGATCGGCCGTTCAAGATGGTCGATCAGGAGGAGGCGAAACTGGCGTCCCTGCTGGACCTGCGCAGGAAACGGTTCGATCGCATCGTCACCGGGACGGTCGCGCGGACGAACGGCCTCATCTCCGGCAGCCTCCTGATTCGGGGTCGGTCACGGTTCGGCGACGTCCAGAAGAGCTACACGCTGGGCTCGGAGTCGCTGACGCAGCTTCGATGGGACATCTTCAACGGACTTGCCCGGCACTTGAACGTGGGGATTTCTCAGGAGGATCGGATGGCACTCCTGGGCGGATTCTCCACGGATGACGCGTTGCAGCATTACCTGCGCGGGCGCCGCCGTCTGGAACGCTCGGACTCCCGTGACAGTGTGATGGTGGCGATCCGGCACTTCCGCGCTTCCGCCGCCGCGGACTCGAATTTCGCTTACGCTTATAGCGGTCTGTGTGCCGCATATCAGGTTCTATGGGGTCTCACGAAGGCTGAAGAGAACGTGGAATTGGCAGAGAGGGCGTGCAGGCGAGCCTGGGAACTGGACGGGAAATACGCGCGCGTGCGGTCCGACCTTGGGACGTTCTACACGACGATCGACAGCCTGGATGCCGCGGAGGAGGAGTTCATCTGGGCACTCGAGATGGATTCGCTCCTGTTCGATGCCCGCGTCGGCCTGGCGGAAGTCTACCGGAAACAGGGGAGAGCCGATCGGGCGGAGTCCTTGCTGGAAACGGTCATCCGCGACGATCCCCGGAGTTGGAAGGCCCGGGACAACCTGGCCCACTTTCTGTACCGCGAGGCGCGGTTTCCCGAAGCCCTGGCGGTGTGGGAAGCGGCGGCGGCGGATCGACCCGAGATCATCAAACTCTGGACGAACCTGGGGGCGGGGACCTTCCTCGTCGGGCGGTATGACGACGCCGTCGCGGCATACCGGCGCTCCATCGCGTTGGAGCCGACATCCACGGCCTTCAACAACCTGGGTACCGCCTACTTCTTCAAGGGGGACCTGCAGGCTGCCCGTGCTGCCTACGACTCGGCGCTCGCCCATTCGCCCGACAGCTACCAGGCGCGCCTCAATCTGGCCAATGTGATGACGTACCTGCCGCAGTACGCGGATGCCGCGACGGAGCAGTGGGCGAAAGCCCTTGATGGCGTGGAGGCACAGTTGCGGGTGAGCCGTCGGGACGGGCGGGCGGCCTATCTGCGTGCACTTTGTCTGCGTGGACTGGGCCATGAGCGCGAGGCGGAAGCGGTGCTGGACAGTCTTGCGGGAGGGTCCCCCGACAGGGAGAACCAGCGCCGGACGGGCCTCCTCTACGCCCGGATGGGATTGCACGAGAAGGCGCTGGCGACGATGGAGCGTGCCATAGCGTCCGGCGTGGGCCGCGAGGATTTCGCCCGGGATTTTGATGCGTACCCCGAATTGCGTCCGCTGCGCGAGGATACGCGTTACCGGGCCCTGCTGACCGACCTGAAGAATTAGTCATTCATCCGCCCATCCTCCCCCTTCTACCATGGTTTGCCCCCGGGGGGATTTCCCGGGGAAGGATCGCCTGGGAGGAGCGATGTCGCGGTCAACCCTTCACCACCCTCAAACCGATCCAGCCATGAGTAACCTGACTATTCGCAGACTACTGGGGAGTCGTCCGCTCGCGTTGGCGTGGCGTGCGATCGCCGTGGCGGCCCTGACGATCGTACTGTTTCAATGTCAACTGGGTATCGGGCAGGCCCAGGAGAAGGAGCAGGTGCAGCTGATCCAGTTGTACGTGGATGCGGCGGGTGACCTCGCCGTGTACCCGGAGCGATTGATCGTTGGTCCGAACACGCAGATTGTCATCGGGACGCTGGATCCAGAGGGAGAGAGTGCCTACGAGCTTCTGAAGGACCAAGTCTTTCTCTTCACCACGCCCAAAGCTGACATGGTATTTTTTGATGAACCCACCTACCCGTGGGGAAAGGCAGATTCAGCAGGGCCCCCGCTGACGGACAAGAAGACGAAGAAGCTCCATATCGGCAACAAGACCGACGTGGCTGAAAAAGATGAGGTTTTCCGGGAGCTCGTTTCGGTTCATGTGAAGGGAGTTGACGAACTGGATATCGAAAGACCTATCGTCGTACCCTATACATTGCTCTACAAGAAAGGAGATGATCCCTGGTATGCCGTCAAAGGCTCGGAAGTCGAGATTGATCCGAACCGGAGCAAGAGGAGGTAGTCCAGAATGAGGAAATACCGCGGTCTGAGCCAGGAGCAGATCATGCGGGTCGTCACGGTCGAGTTGATCGGCCGATCGATCCGTTTTGCGCGGAAGACGGGCCGGACGATCCGCATCAGCAAGACGTCGCGGGGGGAGGGGGTCGATGTGGCCACCCTGGATCCGTCCACGCCGGACGGGAAAGAGCGGCTGGAGAAGTTCCTCACGCCGATCAAGCGGACGTACACGATCTCCGGCCTTGGCGGTCCGGAGGATGCGAATTCGGTGAACTGGCGCAAGCTCAACCTGCCGCTTGGACGCCGCTGGCTCCTCGCTTTCCAGTTGCTCATCTCCTTACTTCTGAAGGGAGGCGCCGCCAAGAACCGCTGGCTCCGATGGATGGGCGTGCAGGTCGGGCGGGGGACGGAAATCATGCAAGTGGTCTGGCTCGACCATTTCCGGCCGGAACTCATCTCCATCGGGGATCACACGTTGATCGGCGCCTTCTCGCGCATGACGGTGCACGCGTACGAAGGGGATGGGCGGTTCCGGTACGGGTTGATCGAGATCGGGTCGCACTGCACGCTGGGGGCCGGGACCGGCATGGGGCCGATCCGCATCGGAGACAACGTGCGGACGCTGCCCGGCTCGATGCTGTCCCCGTATCTCGTGCGGATCCGCCCGGGGTCCGTCGTGGGCTGGAGCCCGCCGGACGTCAGGTTGCCGGAGGAAGAGGAGGCCGCGACGGGCGACTTATAGCCTCCCCTCCGGACTCACTCCGTCCGGCCCAACAGTCGCCGGATCGGAAGGCCCCTCAGCGGGTCCGGATCGCCGCAACGACGAGGCTCTTGCGGGCTGTTTCAAGGCGGATGAAGTACACGCCGGGTCCCACCTCCCCTCCGGACTCACTTCGTCCGTCCCAGAGGAGCGCGTGGACGCCCGCGGCCAGCGGACCATCGAGAAGGCCATCCACCCGCCTTCCCAGCGCATCGAATACGGTCAACTGAACAATCTCCGGCTCCGGTAGGCGCAGTCGAAGGTGGAGCACCTCCTCGAACGGATTGGGGTATACTTCGAGGCCGAGCGGTGACGAAGGGGGTTCGAGGGTTGGTTCGCCTGCCGTGGACGTCCCGCTATTTGGCCGCCCCGGCGTACCGCCCAGGGGGCCCGAGGCGGACCAACTGGAGGGCAGTCCATTGTCGAGGGTCGCGTCGGTCAGTTCGAGTGACGGCCCATCTCCGTCCGCGGCCTCCGGCCAGGGATCCCGGTCGTTGTAGCGCACGGAGTCCACCATCTGGCTGTGTGCGTCGAACAGCACGAGGTCCTCCCCTTCATTGGCCAGGCGCCCGCTCGTCCACTCGTACACCGGGAAGCCCCTCCCCTCGTATCCGGCCGCCGCCGCCACCACCACCGCGTAGCCCCCGGCTTCCAGTAGGCTCCCGGCGGGAAACGTAAAGTCGATCCCGCTGACAAATCGAAAACCGGTCAGATCCACCGATTGGGAAGATGGATTGTGGAGTTCGACAAACTCCCACGCCTCGTCTTCGCCTTGCAGCGAGTCCGACGGATTGTAATGGATCTCATTGATAACGACGGTCGGAGCGTCGGCGGGCCTGAACACGGCCCTGATCTGCGTGTCGTCTCCCATGCTCACGACGGTCCGGCCTTCGCGCTCCTCGAGCGGACCTTCCCAATGATCGAACACCCATCCAGGGTGCGCGCGTGCAAACAGACGGACGGGGATGTGACGGAAGAAGCGGCCGTGGAAGACGGGGCCGTCGTGCTGAACCCCCTGAATGGCAAGACGACCCGAATGGGGAGGATCCACCGAGGCGGAGAGGTCGGCGTACGGAGGAAGGGCCAACGTTTCCCGAAGGTGTTGGAAGGCGAACTCCGGCCGTTTCCGAGCGAACTCGCTGAGCAACTCGAGTTCGTCCATCCACACTTGAAGACGGACCGGCGCGTTCCACCGCTCGATCTGGAGGGGCATGACCGATTCGATGCCCGCGGCGAGGCTATCGATGATGTGGATCACCCGTTCGGTCCGGAAGGTCGTGTTGAGGTGCATCGCGAACCGCTGGGCGAACTCCTCCCTGAACCAGGCTGATCGCATGAGGCCCGCGAAGAGTCGGGAGGGCTCGCCCTGGCTCAGCGCCCAGGCCAGGCTGTTGGTAGCCCACTGGTCGGGCCCCTGCATCGGCTCCCCACTGAATCCCCAGTCGAGGTCGAAGAGCATCCAGCGCCATCGGCCCTGCGATGACTGCTCGCGCCAGTACTTCGTGTTGTGCCGCAGCCAGTCGTGGTTCCGGAAGAAGATTTGGGCGAGCATATAGTTGATGTACTCGTCGACGTCCATCCGCCGCCGGACCTGCTCGGCAAGGCCCGGGTCATTCGGATCGCTGTGCTCGACGAGCCGGAGGAGATCATCGTAGTGGTCGGGGCTGCCCGAGACTACGATCCCGACATCCTCCAGGAGATCGACGCGGTCCGGATCCACGCCGAAGTTGCTCTCGGCGAAGAACCGGTCCATCTTCTCACGGATGTTATAGAGTCCCCAAAACTGCCCGTTGATGAAGCCGAGCGCCGGTTCGTAGGCCTGGTAGTCGATGTCCATCCGGCCGGCCACCAGGGCGTTCATCATCGCGTCCCGGATGCGCGTCAGGTTGTAGTCGTTGCTCGACGCACGAATCAGCAGGCGCCCGAACCTTTCGATGGGTTTGCTGCGAAATACCGGATACGTGATCCGGTCGGATCCGTACGTGTCCCGCGTGTGGATGGAGAACGCTTTCTGGCAGATCTGCCGGCCGTACAGTCCTCCGAAGACCTGGATGCCCACCTCCTGGCTCACGACCCGACCTTGCCCGGGGATAAACAGTTCGAGATGGGCGGGACGTTCCCAATCGGTCCAGTAGTTCGCCGACATGTCGAACGGGGGCGGGGTACCGATTTCCGGGGACATGCAGACGCCGTGTGTGATGCCGACCTCCTCGTGAAAAAGCCACTCGGGATTCGTCGCAAGGGATACCACCGGAAGGGGGCTCTGCAGGCCGACGAGGTAGGTCTGGGTGACGATGTCACTGGGGAGGAGGCCGTCGGCGAACGCGCGGAAGCGCAGCGTGGTAGATTGGGTGATGGGGATCGGGCCGGTGTAGGGTGTCGTTTCGTGCCCCGGGATGGAGCCGTCGAGCGAATAGCGGATGGTGTGCCCGGACTGGGTCAGGATTTCGATCGAAACGGGTCCATCGTAGAGTCCGCCCGCGAGGCTAACGGATGGTGGGGCTGCCTGATGCGGTGTCGGAAAGCCCTCCGTGGGATTGGGCGCGCCCGGTGAGGGATAGGCCAGGTATGCCCAGGCTGGGCCGTCGGCAGGGCGGCCGTAGGAGATGTCGGCCACCTGCGGGCCGAAGCGGATCGCATCGGCCGGCGTGCCGTCCGGGCGGGTGAGGACGATCTCTTCCCCTTCCCGCTTGATCTGGAACGGCAGGAAAGGGAAGGGCTCGTGGCCGTTTGCCCAGAGAAGAAGGTATCCGCCTGCCGGCAGGGTGACGCCGCCGGGTATTCTGGCTTTGAACGGCGCCGCGCGGTCGTCGCTCAGGTACCACCCCTCGAGGTCGATCGGGTCCGCCGTGGGGTTATGCAGTTCGATATAATCCGGAAATCCGGCCCGATCGGGCCCGAGCGCCGTGTGGACGTTCCAGGCGAGGATTTCGTTGAGGATGGGGCCGGATTGGGCACGGGTCTGCCGTGGATGCAGGGCGAGGCTCTGGGTGAGCAGCAGCCCCATTCCGAGGACGATGGCGCTGCGCGAAGAGGTGTTGTCGCACATGTGAAGTGTCCGTTTGTTCGTCCGGAAAAGGCGACGGGGAAACCGAGTCCGCACACCCAACGGTGATAAGGTGGTAGCGTACGCAATAGTACGGTATTCGCTTAATATGTGCTTGAAGTGTGTGGGGGACGGGGGTATCCGCAGATGGCGCAGATGGCGC
>CAYLXM010000004.1:87781-105103 GCA_964387555.1 uncultured Rhodothermales bacterium
CAGATGGCGCAGATGGCGCGGATTGCAGGGTGCGCGGAGGTGGTTTCGCTTCTGGGGTATCCACAGATGGCGCAGATGGCGCGGATGGGGCAGATGTTGAACATTTCGCCGCGGGCCAGAATGGCACGGATGGCGAACGTGCCGCAAGCCGCGCTGATCGGCTCGCTCCTTTGTTGGCAGGCGAATATCTTCGCGCGCCGCGGTTAGGTCCGGATGACGGGGTATCCGAGTCGTGGAGCGGCGCCCGGGTCGGCGTGTGGGTAGGTCCGTCTCGCCATTCCCATGCAGTGACCTGGATCCACTTTTTGGGACCCACAGCGATAGCGATCCTCTCGTTCCGGATGTATGGTGTTCCCTGTGTGCGGCGCGGATCCAAAGTAGCCAGTCGAGACGGCGCGAGCTGCACCCGACCATTCTGCTATGCCGGCCCCAATCGTGGGGAGTTGCCAATCGCTACGGGATTCTTGCCGAGCTCTGCCAAGGGGAGTCGGTTAGTGGTACGGATCCAGAAGGCTAGTGCCGGCCTACGCCCTGACGGACGCGGATGTACCGGCGCGCTCCAATCAGGGGGCGAAGGCCGAGGCGCCGCTCAGCCGTCGCAACATCACGCCTGAATTCGGAATCGGTGAAACGGACGAAGGCAAGGCCTGCTTGCGATGGAGCAGGCAGAGGGGGAGACGCTCTCGGAGCGGATCACGAAGGGTCCAACCAACGAGCGGAAGTTGCGGGCCTCGTGCGAACCGTCTCAGATGGGCAGAATGCGGACGCGGTTCTTCCCCTCCTCCACCGTTACCAGAGCACCCGAAATCAACGCATCCTCGTGGTGTCGAAGTGCCGCGGCAACCAGATCACCCAACGATTCAGGCAGCGTATTCTGACCACGCACGGGCAGAACGCTGGGTCCCTTCGCGTGGGTCAGCGCCAGAAGTGTTCCGAAATCCAGGTCCTGGGTCAATACCACATTGCCATTCTGTCTCGCCAACCTCCAAGATGACCCGGTCGGCGGAGCGGGGATCTCCTACGGCTCACCAATGAACCGCGCTCAAGCCCGCGCCCCGCAATAGGGAGGTCCAGTCGGGCGACAGGTTCATGTCAATGAGTACCTTGAGGCTCATCTCGGCGGCGGAGAAACCTCTCGCTCCTCTACGCGCCATGCCGCATAGGCCAGCGCCTGATCGATGTCCTCCGGTTCGAGGTAGGGATAAGCCGCAAGGATCTCCTCGCGCGAGCGGCCGGCGGCGAGCAGTCCGACAATGGCGCCGACGGTGACGCGCAGGCCGCGGATGCACGGCTTGCCGCCCATCACGTCCGGGTCAAGTGTAATTCGGTTGATCGTTTCCATCGAAGCACCCGCCATTTCGGCCTTGTTGCCAACGGTCCTTGATCCAACAACTGGGTACCTTCGGTGAGCCGAGCACTGGTCTTCAAGGGCACCCGTGTTCCGGTGCAGCATCTCATCGACTATCTCAAATCGGGGGAGACGCTCGATCGTTTTCTCGAGGGCTTCCCGACCGTGACCCGGGAGCAGGCGGAGGCCTATCTCCAGTTGACCCTTCAGGAGGCTGACGCGCATGCGTAAGCTGCTGCGCGTCCTCCTCGACGAGAACGTGGACCGTCACATCAGGACGACGTGAAACGTTTTCGTGTGCTGCCTTGTGCATTGGAAAGTCGGGGTCGTCGCGCAAAGCTCGCTTGTAGTCAATACGCCTGGACGTGCCGGCGCCGTGCCATGCCGCACCCGTCGAGGCCGGCATTTCGGCATCGACAGCGCGTAGGGTGTTCTGCACCTCGACGACCTCATGTAGCGTCTCACTGGCACACCTTGTCTCGTTTCCACGCCTTCCTTAATAGTTCGGACTCAAGTCCAACCCCTCAACCCCTTCAGAACAATCGCGCTAGCCCGACGCTCACAAACCACGTTCCGGGCCGAAAGGCATGCGTAAGATCGGCGCGAAGCGGAATCCCCAGGATGTTCGACACGGAGGCGCCGGCTTCATGCCACACGCCGCCCGTGGTACGAGATTCAGCCTCGAACATGCCGGCCGATGCCGGTCGTAGGCGTGTCGTCGCGTGCGCCCCGAAGACCGTCAGACTCGTACCCATCCGCGCGAGACGTCTGAGGCCCAGGATCTCGAAGGGGATGGTCCTGAAATGATGCTCCCAGAAGAGCGCGGCGCCTTCGTCTCCTTCGAACGGGCGCCCGCTTCCGCCGCGCAGCGTGCCAAACGGCCGGTAGATCGTCAGGGCGCTTTCGACAGGCATCCAGCGCTGCGGCGGCACCGAGCCGGTCGACGAAAAGCCCGCCAGGCGCACGTCCAACGCATTCGGAATCAGCCGCCGGCGTCCGAACGTCGGAAAGCGCCAGTCGATCGCGGCGCTCGCCGTCACGAACTGGAAATCCGACCCGAGTGCTTCCCGGCTGACCTCGACCCGGACCTCGGCCCGCCTGCTCAGCACGGCGAACGACGAGGGCGCGCCGGCAGTGAGGGTGAAGGAGAACGCATTCTCTCGCCCATCCGCGACGCCGGGATTTGCACGGAGCGTCCCGCTGAACCCGAACACGTGCTCCGTGATGACGTCGCGAAGGCTGCTGTGCTCTTCGCTGCGGAAGCCCATCTGAAGTGAGGGTAGCCGGTTGCCGGGGGAGATGGTTACGTCCGCCCGCCATCCGCGCGACGCGTAGTAGTCGTTGTAGTCGGATGCACCGGCGAGAAAGGCCATCCCCGTGATCGTACGCGAATACTGCGCCGACGGGAGGCGCGTCGTGGTGCCCTCCCGGTAGGCCGCACCGATTCGGCCAAATGGGACGCGGTAGGAGATGCCCAGAGCGGCTGTCCAGCGCTCGAGAACCAGACTTCGGCCCAGCTCGGAATCGATCGTTACTTCGCGCCGGGAAATCCGCGGCCGTATCCCCAGGTACAGGCCGTCGACGCGGTTGTACCAGACGGCGGGCTCCTGCAGGTTCATGGATGAGGACATCGTCACCGAGGCCTCCTCGTCCGAGGCCGAGCTGCTCGTCCGAATGAACCGGGCCAGCGCGCCTTGCGGCTTGTAGGCCTTTTGCAGCGTGTACGTGCTGTCGATCGATTCGTAGGCCCGCTGCTCCTCTGTCGAAAGCGGGACGATGTGGAAAAGCGTCTCGAATCGGGTCGAATCCCCTTCGGCAGGGGCGCGCTCCACCACGAGCTCGTCGCGATCGAATAGACTGTCGGGCAACGCCACGTTCACCTCGTAATCGGCAATGCGCGAGAGTTGATCGAAGCGAATGGTGGGAAACCGGAGGCCCGGGATCCCGAAATCCAGCGCGCCACGGCTGCGAAAATCGACCGGCAGCCAGAAACTCCGTCCGAAGTTGGAGAACTGCTGCTCGTACGAGACCCGGAAATCATTGATCGGCGGCGGGAAGAAGAAGACCTCGTTGGGTTCGAGCCTCACGTCGATCAGCGCATAGGCGCTGTCGAGCACGGACAGGGTGCCGCGGAAAAGGGGGACGAGCCGGCTCTGCGGCTCCATCGAAATATCGTAGACGGTCGTCTCACCCAGCTTTCGGCGACCGGTGAGGCGGAAATCGTACCGGTCGAGGGCGCTGGGATGGGTGGGTCCGATGAACGTGAACCCGGCGATCTCGATGTTGTCGTCGTAGAGGTTGGTGACGACCATGGCGGCCGGAAGGCGTTCCGGAAGGTCGAGGTTCTCGGTCGAACGGCCGCCCAGCGACACCTCCCGAAACCCCCGATCCCTGTCCCAGAACGCGGACGAGGCCGACTCGGAAATCGCCACGATGCCGGTATCGTTGCGAGCGACGAAACGGGTGTAGGCCTGGGCCTGCCAGGTCGCGATCTCTTCGAACCACTCCTGCTTCCGCTCGATCACCTTCCGCATGATGCTGCGCGCCGGATCCTCGCCGGTCACGACAAGCTCCTCGAGTTCGTAGACGGCGGGCCGGAGCGCCACGGTCAGGATTTCGACGTCCCGATCAACCCGAACGACGTAGCGCTCGTACCCGATGAAGCGGACGAACAGGGTCGCCGGGAGCGCATCGAGAACGAGTTCGAAGACGCCCTCTGCGTTGGTCACCGTGCCCCGGTAGGTGCCCTGCACCTGGATGTTCGCCGCGACGAGCGGCTCGCCCGAGGAGGCGTCCGTCACGGTCCCCCGGATGGTGGTCTGGGCGAGCAGGTCGCCGGCGGCGACAATCGCCACGAGGAAAGGAAGCACGCGGCGGAGCAGGGAGGATGGCATGAGGGGATGACCGGAGAGCAAGAATCGGTGGTTCGCGGGAGAAGGACCGACATACCGCGGGCGCCCGGGCACGATCCTGACGATCACGTGCTTATACCACGCCGGCGCCTGCGGGATCATCCAGTCCACACGAGGGCCGAAATCCCTCTGCACAGCGGGGAGCCACCTGGAGACGCTTTTCGTGCCGGGACCGGCAAATCCGTGCTTCCCGGCAGCGTCTTTGCGGACCAACTGTCCGCCCCAACGCTCTTCGTCGGGCTGAAAGGGCCCATTCACGCGTTGACAACCGGAGGCCCGGCCTGCGACAGCGGAGGTTGGAGCCTTTGCCGCCGAATGCCGCCGGCCCATGTAGGCTCGAATTCGAAGTTTCGAGTCCCGCACACGCCGAAAACCATTGCTGCGGACACAATCGGCTGCTATTCTTAAATGCCTCACCTTTAGACCAAAGGAACGGCAGATTCTGACTGCCATGATCGGCCGCACCGTCGAACACTACCGGATTCTCGCCAAACTCGGCGAAGGGGGGATGGGGGTGGTCTACCGCGCCCGGGATACCAAGCTCGACCGGGACGTGGCGCTGAAATTCCTCCCTGCCTATGCGCTCACGGACTCGGACGTGCGGGTGCGTTTCATGCGGGAGGCGAAGGCGGCCGCGCAGCTCAACCATCCCAATATCGCGACCGTCTTCGGGATCGGGGAGACAGCGCCGGGTCCGGAAGAGGCAGGACGCGGACAGGCGTATATCGCGATGGAGCTGGTGGAGGGGGAGACGCTCTCGGAGCGGATCAGAACGGGTCCACTGAAGCTGCAGGAGGTGGTGGAGATCGGCCGTCAGGTGGCGGAAGGGCTTCAGGCGGCGCATGAGAAGGGGATCGTGCACCGGGACATCAAGCCATCGAATATCCTGTTGGTGTCGGTCTCGGGAGGAACCGGCAGTGCGGTGCGACCGAAGATACTGGACTTCGGGCTCGCCATCATGTCGGCGTCCACGCGGCTGACGAAGTCGACGGCGACGCCGGGGACGGTAGCATACATGAGTCCGGAGCAGGCCCGGGGCGAGGGCGTCGACCGGCGTACGGACATCTGGTCGCTGGGCGTTGTGCTGTATGAGATGATCACCGGTCGGACGCCGTTTCCGGCCGATGCCGAGCCGGCGGTTCTCTTTGGGATCGTTGGCAAGGAGCCCGAGGCACCGACGGCCGTGCGGACCGGCGTGCCGATGGCCCTGGAGCGCGTGGTGATGAAATGCCTGCAGAAGGACCGGACCAGGCGATACCAGCACGTCGAGGAGGTGGCCGTGGATCTCGCGGCATCTCTCGAAGAGGCGTCGGCTACGGGAGTCTCGGTACTCAGATCGGGCAGGTACCGGTTTCCACGGACTTCGCCCTGGTCACGTGTGCTGCCATGGGGAGTGGCCGTTCTGTCCGCACTGGTCGCTGTCTTCCTGCTCTGGAGAGCCCGCGACCGTCCGTCCGGGCTTCCTGCTCCGGTGCAGCGATGGGCATCGCTACTGCCCGACGACGCCCCGATTGCGCTCGAGGCCGCGAACAACAACATCGGCACTTCTGTGGCCCTCTCGCCTGACGGCTCGCTCCTGGTGTACGTAGGCAGGAGGCCCGATCAGCGTACGCAACTGTTCCTGCGGCCATTGGGTAGTTTCGCATCCACACCGGTTCCCGGCTCTGAGAATGCCTTTTCCCCCTTCTTTTCACCGGACGGCCAGTCGGTGGGATTCTTCGCCGAAAATCGGCTCAAGAAGGTGTCCCTTCGCACGGGGCGGGTGGAAACGCTGTGCCCGGTTGCCACCTTCTACGGAGGGGCGTGGGGAGAGGATGGAAGGATCGTGTTCGTAGATCGAGACGGAACCGCGCTGACCTCGGTGGAGGCATCGACGGGAAGGGTCCTGCAGCGGCACACGGCCTATCACATCTGGTCGGTCGCCCTGCTGCCGGGTGGATCCCACGTGCTGGCTGCCTCCTGGGACGGCGTCTCGCTCATCTCTCTGGCAACGGGCGAAGCCCGCGCGCTCGCTCTGAAGGGCCAGGCCTCAGGCGTTGGCAGCCCCCTGTATGTGCCCACGGGGCACCTTGTTTACACGCTGCCGGGCCGTCTCATGGCCGTTCCCTTTGATCTCGACGCGATGGAGGTCGTCGGAGACCCGGTGACGATGGTCGACAGCCTCCGCACGGAGAACCTGATTACGGGGGCCGGACAGTTTGCGGTTTCCAGCGGCGGCACGCTCGTCTACGTCCCGGGCGGATCGGCTTCCGAGGGAACGCTCGTTTGGGTGGATGCCGACGGAGAGGAAGAAGACCTGGGTTTTCCGCCCACCGTCTACGGTGCCATGAGGCTGTCACCCAATGGCCGGTACCTGGCCGCGGCCGTGCTGGAGGCCAAATGGGACGTCTGGGTGTTTGACCTTGTAACCCTAAATCGAACGAAGAGTACGAGCACCGGGTCAAACGCTTTTCCGATATGGAGTCCGGACGGAGAGTGGGTCATTTTTACTTCTCGCCGCGATGGGCTCCAGAGCCTGTACCGCAAGCGTCCCTTCGGAACGGCTGAAGAGGAGCGCCTTTCGTCGGCAAAGGAATCTCAGTGGCCGGAGTCGTTTTCTCCGGACGGCACATTGCTCAGCTTTTCTGAGGTGAACGACTCCACGAGAACGGACGCCATGCTGCTCGATCTCGGCGAAGGAGGCGCCGTTCGTCCACTGCACAACACGACGGCCAACGAGTATTTTGGCATGTTCTCGCCGGATGGCCGCCACGTGGCCTATGTGTCGGATATCTCGGACGAGATGAGGTTGTATGTAGAGCCCTTTCCGAGATCGCCCGACGAGGGATCCCTTCCAGTCTCGGTCGGAGGGGGATGGGAGGCGCTGTGGTCTCCATCAGGCGATCGGATCTTCTACCATATCGAAGGCCGCTTCATGGTCCTTCCGGTCGAGACCGATCCGGTGTTACATCTCGGCAATCCGACGCTGTTCGCCCGGGGGCCGTATCCGGACGTGGCCGGAGTCGGCTGGGACGTTTCGCGTGACGGGCAGCGTCTCCTGGTGATCCGGGGTACGGACGTGCGCTCGAGCCCCCGCCTGAATGTGGTGGTGAACTGGTTTGGGGAATTGGAGCGGGCGGCGCCTTCGGGGCGGTGAGCGGTCCATTTCAGGTGGGAATGTTGGAGGTGCCGACTTCCGCCCACTCGCCGGAAGACGTCGAGGGAGGGCCGCACATGGAAAATGCAGGATAGACTCGCGGGAGCAAGCGTAGCGTTACGGCGAAAGACGACGCTCGCACGCGTACGCCGTTCCGAGCACCGGGCGAGACGAGCCGCACCCGGTCGAGGCACCCAATCGGTTGCGGATTCCCAAACGGCTGACCTCTTCCCCGTCTCAGGATGATCCGAGAAGAGTTGCCTGCGGTGCTCCTTCCCGCCACCCTTCTGGGACTGGGAGTCCTTTCCATCGGAGTCGCCGTTTGGGCGGATCGATGGGGCCGGTCCTGAAAGACCCGCCGGGTGGGTACTCCCTGACGACAAATGCTTCAGGGTAATTCCCGGGCCCAGTTGCGCCGACCCCGGTAGTAGCGTAGAATGGCTAAGGAATCAGGGGGCCGTATGGCCTAGAGCCGGCGATGCGGGTCGCCGTCCCGTGTGAAGGGGGGTTTGCGGCTCTTGTGGGGCGCGTGCGTCAAAGTGGGTGGAGTCGCCCCGGCAACAACACAGAGATCGGTCACCAGAAATGGGAAGGGGCAACCGGGAGATGCTGGTTCCCCCCAGGTCGCGCCGTCGGGCGTCGAGCGGGGACCATGTGTTCCCCGAAGTTCCGGATCCGGTTGTGAGACACGGGTTTCTCATTACCTGGAACGGGGGAAAGCTTCGCTATGCACCTTCCGACGGGTACGTCCAAGATCTGACGGCAGGAAGGCTTCTTGCACTTCCGAAACACCCACCCACCGAACCGGTCGGAACGGAAAGAGTCTCGACCTCGGACGACCCGAAGACGAAACAGGCCTTCCGCTTCGAGCCCGTGTGCCTCACGGTCTACCCCACCAGCCGGTGCCCGCTCGCGTGCCGGTATTGTTATGCAGGCGGGAAGGAGCAGGATACAGGCGCCACCATCGATCCGGAATCTCTGGAACCGGCTGCACAACTCGTCGCAGCACAGTGCTGCCGGGAGGGCCGCCCGTTCCTCCTGGGCTTCCACGGAGGAAACGAGCCGCTTCTTAATCCCCCGCTGCTCTCCGAATGCATCGAAACGTGCCGGCGCGTCGCGTCCGCCTGGAGGATCCCGCTACGGATACATGGCACCACGAGCGGGTTCATTTCCGAGTCTGCCGCCACCTGGGCCGCGCAGACCTTTCACGGTATCAGCCTGTCGTGGGATGGTTCGCCGGAGGTGCACGAAGCCGCCAGGGTACTGCGCAGCGGCGCCGGGACCAGCGACGTGGTGGCTCGAACGGCCCGTGTATTTGCTGCGGCCGATCTTGACCTCACCGTGCGCTGTACGGTCACACGTTCCGCGGTCGACAGGCTGCCGGAAACGATTGTGACTTTCCGCGGGGCCGGCGTGCGGCACGTGACGTGCTGTCCGGTGTATCAGAACCGAGGCCGGACCGTTCCCTCAGAACTGATCCCTTGTCCGGAGGAATTCGCGGCGCAGTTCCTGATCGCCCGTCACTGGGCCCGCCGGCATGGGATTCGGGTCACCTATCCGGGAAGCCGCTTCGGGGAGGTTCACGGGAGGTTCTGCCCGATCCTGCAGCGCAATCTGACCGTCACGCCGGACGGCCGGATCACCGCCTGCTTTCTCGTCACGGATGGGCGGAACGCCGCCGACCTCCCCCTGATAATCGGTACCGTGGATCAAACGGATGCAGAGCACGCCTACATCGACCCGCAGCGTCTGAACCGTCTTGCGGCGCAACTGGGCAGGGACGAAGGGCCCTGTCGGACGTGCTTCAACGCCCGGCACTGTGCCAAAGGCTGCCCGAACCACTGCCCCGTCTCGCCCCCCGGGGCCTCTTCGCTGCTGGACTGCACCCTGGAGCGCAGGATCGGTCTGGCCGACATCCTGGATTTCGCCGGCTACCCCCTTGAGCCGGATCCGGGAAGGATCGAAGACTTCTTCGCCTCCGTGCATGTGTCTCCTCTAACCTGACTCCTTGACGGGATGCCGTACCGCCTTACATCCGAGTGGCATGCCATACCGTACGAGGATGGAGATTTCATCCTTTATGCCCCCCTGATCGGATTTGTCGCGGCCGTCAACGCGGATCTGATATCGCTCCTCTACAACCTGGAGGGACTGGAAGAGGATGCCTTCAGCACGGAGGAGCGCCGCGTGCTCGGCGTTCTCATCGCGAAAGGCCTCGTCAACGGGCGAGATGTGACCCCCCGAGCCCGTCAGAGCGCTCCCCTCATCCCGACCAAACTCACTCTCTTTCCCACGAGCCTCTGTACGCTGCGCTGCCGATACTGCTACGCAATGCAAGCGGGTGGGACGCCCCGTACGATGGACTTCGGAGTGGCCAGAGACTCGGTGGACTACTTTCTGGGAGTGCTCCGTCGGACCGGCGGGACGGAGTTCCCTCTCGAGTTTCACGGCGGCGGTGAACCGCTTCTTGCGTGGTCGCTTGTGAAGCAGATCGTGGAGTACGCCGAGCAGCGTTGCCGGGAAGAGAGCTTCCGTCTCAATGCCTTCGCGGGCACGAACGGGATGCTCAACGAGCAGCAGCTCGAGTGGCTGGTCGCCCACTTCGGGTCGTTGAGTGTCTCGTTCGACGTCCTCCCGCGTGTCCAGGATTACCAGCGAGCCACAATCTCAGGATCCGGTACGTTTGAGACGGTGGATCGCACCGTGCGCTTTCTCGACGCGCACAACTTCCCATACCAGATTCGCTGTACCGTCGGCTCCTTCAACGAGGATTTGCTGGAAGAAACGGTCGCATTCGTGAAGCGGAATTACCGGACGCATATCCTCTACATGGAGCCGGTCAGCTACTCTGGCTGCGGCTCGACCGAGGCAGACCACCTTCAGGCCGACCTCGTCCGCTTCGGCGAGGCGATGAAGCGCCTCGAGCCCGTCTGCGCGCAGGCCGGCATCCGGCTGGCATTTTCGAGCGGCTTTCTTGAACGCCTTGGCCCGACCTTCTGCTACGTAGGTACGGATGACTTTGCGGTAACGCCTGACGGCTATCTGACGAACTGCTGGGAGGTGACCCATGGCGAGCATCCTCTCGCCGATCCGTTCCTATTCGGACGTATGCTGCCGGGCGGCACACTCGACATCAACGAGGAGCGTCTTGCCTACCTGCGCACCCTGACGCTGGACAACCTGGTTTCCTGCCGGGATTGTTTTGCCCGGTGGCACTGTGCCGGGGGATGTGTCACCAAACTCGGCCATCGCGACTATCTGGGGTCGCGGCCCGAGGCCCAGTGCGCACTCACGCGCGATCTGCTGGCTCACCGACTGAGGCGTCTCCTCAACACGACACCGTGTTTTGAACGGGAAGCCAATCGCGGCTCTCCTGCCTTCCGGCCGGTCCAGGAATGGCCCTGGCGAACCGAGAACTGTTCATGACTGCTCACCGATCCCTGTCCTCGTCCCGCCGACGCTTTCTAACACTCGTCGCGAAGGCGTTCGGAATCGTCTCGCTTTCCGGCGGAGGCGTTTCGGGCAGGCACTCTTCGCCGCCGGCACTGACCGCGGACGCGGTGGTTCGGCTCAACCCGGCTTTTCGGTTGCGATGCCTGTCCGACGGCCAGATCGAGCTCTTCACCCATCTTGCGGACGGGTCCGAGCTAATTCACACGTTTACGGGCCTGGAAGCCGACGTGTTGCGGAGAACCGAAAAGGGTGAGCCTCTCTGTAGCCTCGTCGACGCGGTCTCGTCGACGAGCGGTGTTCCCTCGGCCGCCTGCCGCACGGAGGTAGCCACCTTGCTCGAAGAGTACCGGCGGGCAGGCCTGGTATACACGGGCGATTTGATGTTCGTAACGGTCCGGGAGATCATCCATGGCTGAGCCGTACCGACTCACGACCGACCTTTTCGTCCTCCCGGCGGACGACGACAACCCGGTGCTCTACGCGCCGAGACGACGCTTCGCCTGTGCGGCTACGCCGGAGGTGGCCAACCTGTTATCCGATCTCGAGGATTTGGATCGCGAAAAGCTCACTCCCGACGAGCTCGGCGTGCTCGAACTCCTGCGCGGTCACGGAATCCTCAACGGACCCGAGGAATCCCCGCTTGCCTCTCCCCCGTCGGAGGTCTATCAACCGACCCAGGTTACGCTTTTCCCCACCAACCAGTGTAACCTCCGCTGCACGTACTGCTACGCGTCAGCCGGGGATTTCGCGCCGCTCCGGCTTGGATGGCCCACGGCGACGGCTGCCATCGAGCGGGTCATCGACAACCTCAAAGCGCTGGGGGGAAGCCATTTCGGGCTGGGTTTCCACGGAGGAGGAGAACCGCTCTTCGATTGGCCGTTGGTCCAGCGGATCGTGACCTACGCCGAAGGACGCTGTGCGGAGGAGTCGCTGAAGCTGGGCGTCTACTCGGCGACGAACGGGGTCCTCGGTCTGCGACAACTCGAGTGGATCGTCGCCCATTTCGACAGCCTCAACATTTCGTTCGACGGCCTGCCCGACGTGCAGGATGCGCAGCGACCGCTGCCGGGGGGGAAGGGCTCTTTTGCGCGGGTCGATCGGACGGTCCGCTTCCTGGACGAGCACAAGTTCACGTATGGGTTGAGGAGCACCGTCAGCCTGCTGAATGTCGAACGGTTGGTGGAGTGTGTGGATTTCATCGGGACGCGCTACAAGACCCGCATGCTCCATTTCGAGCCCCTTTTCTATTGCGGTCGATGCAGGACGAGCGGCGTTCTCAGCCCGGAGATGACCGCCTTCGCCGATCACTTCGAGGCCGCCGCACAAAGGGCTCAGACGTATGGCATTCGCCTCACCTATTCCGGATCGCAGATTGAGAACGTGACGAACTCGTTCTGCGGGGTCTCGCGGGACAGCTTCGCCGTCACGCCGGACGGCTATATCACGACCTGCTTCGAGGTGACCTCAAAAGAAGATCCACGAGCCGAGACCTTCTTCATCGGTCGGATCAACGAGGAGGGCAAAATTGAAGTGAACGAGGAGAAGCGATCGTTCCTTCACAGCCTCACGGTGGAGAACCTCGATTTCTGCCGCAACTGCTTTGCGAAATGGCATTGTGCAGGGGATTGCGTGACGAAACTGGGACACAGTGATTACGCCGGCCCTCGTGGCCACGAACGGTGCGCTGTGAACCGCCGAC
Source organism: uncultured Rhodothermales bacterium (assembly GCA_964387555.1). Lineage (GTDB taxonomy): Bacteria > Bacteroidota > Rhodothermia > Rhodothermales > CAYLXM01 > CAYLXM01. The sequence goes on from CAYLXM010000004.1 coordinate 100,330, forward strand.
TCGCAGCGTACCGCATTCGGCGACTTCTCGCCGGCACGTCCGGGTCCGACGTCCCCTTGACCGGCCCCACAAACAGGACAGCCCATGGAACCGCCTGACGATCGCCCGCGGAGGAAGCGACCGACGCAAGGCAGTCCGCGCATTCTGCGGTCCGCCGATCTGCGCGTCCCCGACAAGGACGTTCACATCATGAGACCGGACGAGGCGGCTCCGGCCGGCGGTGGATCGTGTTCGTGCCACTCCGTATGCACCTGCGTCCCGGTAAGCAGCTGCAACTGTGACATGGTATGTACCTGCGACACGGTGTGCGCGGCGAATACGTGCGCCTGTAATCCTTTCGCCGGCTGTAGCCCGCACACCTGCACCTGCAATCCGGTTTGCACCTGCAATCCCCAGTGCACATGCCAGGGGCAGTGCAGCTGTAACCAGGTATGCACGTGCGTGCCCGTGATCTACTCCCACCCCAACTAGGCCCCCGGGTGCACGAACCATGATCCCGACGTGCCTGTACCCCTTGTCATCCCCCGGAGAAAGAATCCTGGTCAGATTGGCGTGGGCCCTCGTGTTCGGTGTGGTCCTGTCGTGCCCGACGAATGGACAGGAGCCCGGCACGCTCAAGTGGAAGTACTCGACGGGTGGGTATATCCACTCCTCCCCCGCGATCGACGTGGACGGAACCGTTTACTTCGGCTCCGTCAATCAGATGCTTCACGCGCTCAACCCCGACGGTTCGGTCAAGTGGGTCTTTGCCACGGACGGCAGCGTCAATTCCTCGCCGGCGATTGGAGAGGACGGTACCGTCTATGCGTCCAGCGATTACCAGGACCTATATGCCGTTCACCCCGACGGGACCCTCAAGTGGTCGTACCGCACGGCCGGGGGGGAGTCGTCCCCGGCCATCGGTGCAGATGGAACGGTGTATGTGGGTTCGAATGACTACAGGATCTACGCGATCACACCCGAGGGATCGCTCAAGTGGAGGTATCAGACCGGGTACCGGATTACGTCGTCGCCGGCTATTGGAGCCGACGGTACCGTCTACGTGGGCTCGATGGACGGGTATCTGTACGCCCTGACACTCGACGGCAGACTCCGGTGGAGATTTCGGACTGGACATCACGTAGAGTCGTCGCCGGCCATCGGGCCGGATGGCAGGATCTACGTGGGGTCCGGCGATGAACGGGTCTACGCTTTTGATCCGGATGGGAGCCTCGTCTGGTCGTACAAGACCGGAAGTGGTGTGTCCTCCTCGCCTGCCTTGGCCCCGGATGGGACGCTCGTCGTGGGCTCCGGCGATAGGATAATTTACCTCCTGCGGCCCGACGGAACGGTGAAAAGCAGGGTCGCCACCGGGGGGAATGTGGTCTCCTCACCGGCCATCGGCGCCGACGGGAACGTCTACGTCGGAACGTGGGACGGACGCCTCCACGCACTGGACTGTGATGGGAAGCCCCTCTGGAGCTTCAAGACCCCGACCTACGTGAAATCGTCCCCGGCGATCGCCGGGGACGGCACCGTCTATGTCGGTTCAGCGGGATCTTTGTACGCCATCCACGGGACGAGTGCGGGCCTTGCCGACTCGTCCTGGCCGAGATTTCACCGAGATAGTCGCGGTGCCGGATCCGTCCAGAAGCGGCTCGTCCTCCTGGGCGAAACGGACTTCGTGTTCGTCGGCTCAGACGATCAGGTCGAACTGGAACTCCGACTCGCCAACAACACCGCCTCCCCGGCAGAGCTACTCGAAATCCACTTCGACAGCGCCGTTTTCGGATCGTCGCTCCCGCTGCCCGCAACAGCGGAGCCGGGGGCCACGGTGAGCATACCGGTTGTGGCTGCCGTCGCCGACACGAGGCTCTACGAGACCTCCGTGCGATGTCATTTCCGGATCGACGGGGAAAATGCAACCACGGAGGGCACCCTTTTGCTGGGGGCGTTTTTGGATGACGGTTCCGAAACGTCGGTTGTTGCGCGCCGGACCTATGATGCCTACCGCCAGACCCATGCCCTGGATCCCCGGTCGCCTGCCACGCTGAACAACCTCGGACTGCTCTTTCGATTGCTGGGAGAATCGGAACGGGCAGAAGTGAAACTCATGCAGGCCCTGTCGGCCTCCCTGAACAAACGATTCGGGTACAGCGGGATCACGCTGAACCTGGGAGTGGTCAAGTCCGACCAGGGCTCGGCCGGCGATGCCCGCTCTTACTATGAGGCGGCCCTCGATACGGCGGCGGGTGCGGTGAACGTTCTGGAGCCCCAGGTCCTCTACAACCGGGCGTGGGAGGCGCTGGATGAGGGGAATTTGGCCGAGGCGTTGGTCCAGGTGGATCAGGTACTCGCTCACAGCCGTTCTACGTCGTGGATTCTGGCCAAAGCCGACGTCCTGCGCGGAGTTCTGTGGAGCCGTCAGGGGGAAAAGGGGCGGGCGGCCGAGGACTTTCGGTCCGCCGCGGCGTTCGATCCGGACGGACCCATTGGCCGGATGGCGGAGGAGAACCTCGCCATTGTAACAGACCTGGATGGGGAGAGTCCGGGCTGGAACCCCGGTCGTTTGGTTTTTGCCGGTGCATACCCTAACCCGTTCTTACAGGAGACGCACCTCTTGATTGATATCCCGGCGCTTTCGGGCCTGGAGGTATCGGTGTACGACGCCCTCGGGCGCCGGGTGCGACGTCTCGACGTGGGGGTGAAGCTGCCCGGTCGACACGTGGTTCTGTGGGATGGGCGAGATGACGCCGGGAGGTTGTTGGCGGCGGGGCGCTATCTGATTCGGGCCAGGGCCGATTCAGACATCACGAGTCTGGCCGTCACGCTCGTCCGCTAGTCGCCGGTCACGCGGCGGGCTGGCGCGGCAAGACCTCCAGCACGTCCTTGTACCCCGTCACAATGAACGTGCACCGGGCTGCTTTCGGACGGGCCACGACCGAGGCAACGGTCATCCTGGAGTACGCCGTGTCCGGAGCGCCGGCCGATGACGTGGAACTGCTTCAGCGCGCAGGCCGGCTTCGGAAGACGTCCGCTGCTTCCATCGCCTCCCATGAGGCGTTCAGGCGCATGGTGGCGAAGGGACGGCCATGATCGTCGTGGACACGATGCTGCCGGCGTACCTCGTGTTGCGGACACCCTATTCCGAGGAGTGCGAACGGCTTCGCCGCATCGAGGCGGAGTGGGTTGCTCCGCAATTCATGGAGGTGGAGCTTCAAAGCGTGCTGTGGCAGTTCATCCGCCGTGGCACACTGAGCCTGGATGAGGCGCCGGTCCGATACGAGACCGCTATGGCGTTCGTTCCGCGCCAAATCGATGTCTCTGCCGAAGCGACGTTGCGTCTGGCGGCGAAACACGACCTCTCCCCGTACGATGCCCGTTTTGCGGTCCTGGCAGATGAATTCGGAGTCAACCTCGTGACCTACGACAAGGCGCTGCTTCGGAAGGTCCCGCTCGCCGTTTTGCCGGCAGATCTGCTTCGATTGCACTCCGGATCAACCTAGCGTTCCGGGGGTGACCACCCTCTGTCGGGGCACCGCTCCCCGTTCCGGTCTGTGAGCCTGCTGCCACCGATGCAAGTCGAAGAACCGATTCTTTCGATCTGCTCTACCTCGAAGATCCACACCCGATTCTTTGTGCCGTACGCGGCGGGTGCTACCTTCCATCACCCCCTCCTCCACCTTCCCCTTGCCGCGTCCCATGCGAATCGCTTTCCTCACCATGGCCCTTGCACTGACGTTCGGGCCGACGGTCAACGCCCAGGACGTCCTCTTCGTCCCCTTTCTGCCCGTGACGCCCGTCATCGACGGCGATCTCGCCGAGTGGAGGGACCTCGCGTTCAGCGACGGCATCTGGGACATCGCCCGGATCCGGCACCAGCCCTGGTATGAGGAGGGACGCCGCAACCGGCTCACCGACCACGGGAACGAACCCCATCCCGAGGACGACCTGAGCGCACGCTACATGATCGCGTGGGACTCGACGTTCCTGTATTTCGGCGCCGAGGTGCGCGACAACGTGAACGACGTCGACGATCCGGATCCCGCCGACCACCGGTGGTTTTTTAAGGACTCCATCTGCTGGTTCATCGAGGCCCCCCGCGATGACGCTCCGGAGTGGTTCGGTCAGGGCGACAACGCGTTCTGTTTCGTGATCGACGATCGCTATCCACCCTACGGCGCCTGGTGGCGGCATGGGTCGCGGACCGAAACGTACGTCGAGGAGCCGATCCCTCCCGATGCCGTGACGTACCGCATCCGCATGAATCCGTGGGGCACCGGGCCGGCTGATTTCATCCTCGAGGCGCGCGTCGAGATGGCCCCGGTGTTTGCAGTCAGTGATCCCAGGTGGACCCCGCCGCAAGCAGGGGACGAATTCGGCCTGGAGATCGTGCACTGCGACCCGGACGGGGGAGCGTACGGCGGTCATTTCATGATCTACGGCACGGGGGACGACGACAGCACGTGGGGCCGGATGATCCTCACCGGGCCGCAGCGACCGGTCACCCGGTTGGCCGAGTAGATCGCCCTCGGAGCCCCATGACCGCGCAGTGCGCGGGTGAGATCGGAGGTGAAGGCCTTCTGAATTGCTCGCACGAGACGCGGGTTTCGATGCCGGAATTTTGCGATCCCATCCCGGGAGAAGTACCATTCGCTGGAATGAATTGTTCGGTCGTTAAGGAGAAGTGTCTCATGAGAAACCTGGCCCATCTGACGGTTGTCCTCTTTTGCCTCGCCGCGTGCATTTCGTGTGCGGACGATCAGGCCAGGGTCTCGCCTGAAGGGCCCGGAGA
>CAYLXM010000005.1:0-102764 GCA_964387555.1 uncultured Rhodothermales bacterium
GGTGGACACGATCTGGGTCGCCTCCCAGATCATCAATAGTCTCTACCAGCTCACAGGGAGGGTGCATGATGTTCGGAACAGCGCCGTGTTCACGCTGGGCTTCATTCGGGGCGGATCGGCCCACAACGTGATACCCGAAATGGTCGAATTCGGCGGTACGCTGCGCTGTATTGACCCTGCCGACCGGCTCGTCCTTCGCCGCCAGATCATGAAGAATGTGGAGTCCATGGCGGCGATGTATGGCGCGAAAGCCGATTGCCGGCTATTGGAAGGCGCCCCGGCCGTTATCAACGCGCCTCATCTTGTTCGAGGAGTGGAGGAAACGGTCCGCTCCCAGTTCGGTGAGCATGCGATTGTGCCCCTGCACCGACCCAGCATGGGAGCGGAAGATTTTGCCTACTACCTCGAGCACATCCCCGGCGTCCTGGTGCGCGTAGGCTCGTCCGGCGACCCGAACACGAGTTACCCGCTTCACGACGCCCGCTTCGATATGGACGAAAGAGCCCTATCGCTCGCCTCGAAGCTCATGACGCAAGTCCTCATCAACGACCTCGAAGCCAGGTCGCGGCGATAGGTTCGGCTGAAGCGGAACCGTCCAGGCAGGCCTGTTTCGCTGACGCGGAGCATAATGTCAGGGCCGCCGTGAAGTTGTTCGGGCCCGATTCTGCGATCGGCTGACCAGGTGTTGGCGCAGAAGTCGGGCTTTCTGCGCATGTAGAGGAAACAGGCGTTTTCTCCCATGCTTCTGCCTTTCCTGGCGCTAATGGCCATCGGGCTGTGCGGTGTTCGGCCCGCGGCATCAACTTCGGCCCGGGCCCCTGCCCCGTCGCCTGTGCCGGGCGACCTCATCATCAATGAATTCCAGCCCTGGCCCGAGGCGCCTGCATCCGAATTTGTTGAGATCCTAAACCGGTCGGCAAGGACCATCCTGGTGGAATCGATCGGCGTCTCAGATGACCGATTGTTTACCGCCGGGGCGACCGCCGTCCGCCCCATTCCGGTCCCCCCGGGCGGTCTCTCGATGGCGCCGGGCGACCTGCTGGTGGTGGTGGCTGATTTGGCCAGGTTTCATGCGAATTACCCGGGTGTCCCTGCGATCGAAGTCCCAGGCTGGCCCGCGCTCAACAATGGGGGCGACTCGGTCGTCTTGATCGCAGACGAGGCCGTGGTCGACGCGGTAACCTATTCCGGGTCGTGGCGGCAGGGAGCCGCATCGGTTGAACGCGTGGATCCCAGGGCGTCATCCGAGGTGCCAGACAACTGGGTTGCTTCCTCCGATCCGTCGGGTGGGACGCCCGGTCGCCAGAATTCCGGCTACGATCCGGACCGGGCACCACCCCGTGTGCTCTTCGCCGAGCAGCAATCCCCGAGCGCCCTCCGTATCCGTTTTAATGAACCGGTCCGCGCGGCCGGATCCTCAGAGTTGCGGGTTCTAACGGACCCTCCGGTGCCTTGCGGTCCGGCTGACGCCGACAGCGGCCCGCAGGAATTCCGATTCCGGTGTGACGCACTGGAAGAGGTGCAGGGGATCCGCGTCCCGGCGGTCACGGACGGCGTCGGCAACGTGATGCCGGATACGACGGTCTTGCTGGCCCGTCTTCCGCGTCCCGGAGATCTGGTTGTCAACGAAATCCACTTTGATCCTCTTTCGGATGACTACGATGGGCTCCCGAATCAGCCTGAATTCGTGGAGGTGCTCAACACCTCGGAACGACAGATCGCGGTCCGCACTTGTATGCTGGCTGATCAGCGGGATGAGTCAGGAAGGTCTACCATCTTGCCTTTTGCGACCGATTTCTCTCTGCTGGATGCCTCAAGCGTTGGGGTGCTCGTTGCCGATCCGGCTTCAGTCCATCCCAACGCTTCGGCATTGCTGGACGAAGCGTTCCCCGCGCGCGCCACCTCCGAGGCCTCCGCAACCTGGGTCGTCTCACGAGCCAGCCTGGGTCTGAGCAATGCCGGGGAGCCGATCCGAATCGTCTGCGACGGCGTTATGATCGATTCCGTCAACTATGCTCCTGCCTGGCACCATCCTGCGCTTGTTGATACCAAAGGGCGATCGCTCGAACGCAGATCGGCCACGGGTCCGTCGAACGTCTCGTGGAACTGGTCGACCAGCACGGCAGACGCCGGTGCGACGCCGGGCCACCATAATACGATCCGAACCGATGTTCAAGGTCAACCGTCGCCGGACAGAGAGCGGACGGGAGCGGTGCTGTTCACGCCGGATGGAGACGGCCGCGACGACGTTGCGGTTCTGCCGGTGCCCGTTGGTGACGACGGCCTTCTGCTCCGCGCCATCGTATTCGACCTGCGGGGACGCCCGGTTCGAATCCTCGAGGCCGGTCGCTTCGCCGGCAAGGATGCCCGGGTCATCTGGGACGGCCGCGACGATTCGGGCAGGGATCTCGACGTGGGTGCTTACGTTGTGTGGACCGAGGGTGTGGAGGGACGCAGCGGACGAGTACTTCGAGACCGAATGGTAGTCGTTTTGTCGCGCCCCGGCGGACGTTGAATCTCGGGCGTTGACTACGCAGTCGTCTCATCGCGTCGGAACAGGTCTTTGCGGACTTCGTTTGAAATTGCCGTGTATTCGATATGACGGCAGCCCAAACCGCAACACCAGCAACTGCGACCATGACCGAATCGACCGTCCAAGACGCCGTTGCCCGGCCCGCGCCGGTGAATCTTACGGAGTCGGCTTCTGAAGAGATCAACAAGATCATTCGTGACAAGGAGATCCCTGAGGGATATGCCCTGCGCATCGGTGTGAAGGGCGGCGGATGTTCAGGAATGAGCTATATCCTCGGTTTTGACAAGAAGCGGGACTTCGATCAGGAGTTCACGATCGGCGACATTCCCGTGCTCATCGATAAACGCCACGGTCTCTACCTGATGGGCGTGACGATCGATTTTCACGACGGCCTTAGTGCCCGCGGATTCGTGTTCGACAACCCAAACGCCGTCTCCACTTGCGGATGCGGTTCGAGTTTTTCCGCCTGAATCCGACCACCGGATTCCCCCACCGGCGTTCGGGTTCCCACTGGGTCGAATTGTTCCGGCTTCCGTCACGGTAGCGAGTTGGCGCAACCGCTGGCGTGCAACATCGGCGGGTGATAGGTATCTAACGGGTAGGTCGTCGCCAACGCGACGTCGACCCAACCCTGACAGAACTTCATGGAAGGCAACTTTTCAAATCGAGTTCGAGACGTCATCTCGTTCAGTCGAGAGGAGGCGATTCGGCTGGGTCACGACTATATCGGGACCGAGCACTTGCTCCTCGGCATTATTCGAGAGGGTGAGGGGATCGCCATCAAGATCCTCCGCAATCTGGGTTGCGACCTCTTTCGTCTCAAGAAGGCTATTGAGGACACGGTACGCAGCACCGGGGGCACCCTGACCGTCGGTAACATCCCGCTGACGAAACAGGCAGAGAAGGTCCTCAAGATCACCTACCTGGAGGCAAAACTCTACAAGAGTGACGTCATCGGGACGGAGCATCTTCTACTGAGTCTGCTTCGAGACGACGAGAACATCGCGGCGCAGATCCTGCAGCAGGGTTTCTCCATCACGTACGATGCCGTGAGGGCCGAACTCGACTCTATCATCAGCGGAAAGGCCTCGACGCGGAGCGGTCCTGCTGCCGCAGGAGGCGGCCGTTCTCCCCAGGGATCTCGCAAGGAGCGAAGCAAGATGGAAAAGAGCAAAACACCGGTACTGGACAATTTTGGCCGGGACCTTACCAAGCTGGCCGAGGAGGACAAACTGGACACCATCGTGGGGCGCGAGCGTGAAATCGAGCGCGTGGCCCAGGTGTTGAGCCGCCGGAAGAAAAACAACCCCGTACTCATCGGTGAGCCCGGCGTGGGCAAGACCGCGATCGCTGAAGGACTTGCGCTTCGCATCATTCAGCGCAAAGTCAGTCGGGTCCTGTATGACAAGCGTATCGTAACGCTCGACCTTGCCGCCCTGGTGGCAGGGACCAAATACCGTGGACAGTTCGAGGAGAGGATGAAAGCCGTCATGAACGAACTCGAAAAGAGTCCGGACGTGATCCTCTTCATTGACGAACTCCACACGATTGTTGGCGCCGGTGGCGCGTCGGGTTCTCTTGACGCCAGCAACATGTTCAAACCGGCCCTCGCACGCGGTGAAATCCAGTGCATCGGAGCCACCACCCTTGACGAGTACCGCCAGTACATCGAAAAGGACGGCGCACTCGACCGTCGATTCCAGAAGATCATCATCGATCCCTCCACGCCCGAAGAGACCGTTGAGATCCTCCGCACGATTGCGCCGAAGTACGAAGAACACCACAACGTGCGCTACAGCCAGGACGCGCTCGATCTGGCCGTCCGCTTTTCCGACCGCTACATCACCGATCGCTACCTTCCAGACAAAGCCATCGACGTCATGGATGAAGCGGGTGCTCGGGTGCATCTCTCCAATATTCGCGTTCCGGAAGAAATTACCCGGCTCGAGTCCGAAATCGAGGAGGTGAAGGAGGAGAAGAATAAGGTCGTGAAGAGCCAGCGCTTCGAAGAGGCCGCGCGTCTTCGTGACCGGGAGAAGCGGCTCCAGGAAGAGCTCGCCGAAGCCAAGCGCGTATGGGAAGAGCAAGCCGAGACCGAAATTTACGACGTAACGGAAGACGATATTTCCGCCGTCGTCGCGATGATGACGGGCATTCCCGTGGACAAGATCGCCCAGTCTGAGAGTCAGAAACTCCTCAAGATGGAGGATGCGCTGAAGGGCAGGGTCGTCGGCCAGGACGAGGCGATCACCAAACTCTCGCGCGCTATCCGCAGGACACGCGCCGGCCTCAAGGACCCGCGCCGCCCGATCGGATCCTTCATCTTCCTCGGACCAACCGGCGTCGGGAAGACGGAACTCGCCAAGGTGCTCACCCACTACCTCTTCGAGTCGCCAGACGCCCTGATTCGCATCGACATGAGCGAGTACATGGAGAAGTTCTCCGTGAGTCGCCTCGTGGGTGCGCCTCCAGGATACGTGGGCTACGAAGAGGGTGGACAGCTGACGGAGAAGGTTCGCCGCAAACCCTACTCGGTTGTGCTGTTGGACGAAATCGAGAAAGCACACCCGGATGTGTTCAATATCCTTCTCCAGGTGCTCGACGACGGGATCCTCACAGACGGACTCGGCCGCAGGGTCGACTTCCGGAATACCATCGTCATCATGACGAGCAACATTGGTGCGCGCGACATCAAGAATCTCGGCAAGAGTTTCGGCTTCGCGCAGACAAAAGAGGAATTCAACTACGCGTCGATGAAGAGCACGGTCGAAGATGCGCTGAAGCGCGTTTTCAACCCGGAATTCCTCAACCGAATCGACGACGTCATTGTCTTCCACCCGCTGGAAAAGAGCCACATTTTCGAGATCATCGACATCATGGCAGCCGAGCTTCTGCGGCGGGTTCAGGATCTCGGGATCACGGTCAAGGTGTCTCACGCGGCCAAGACGTTTCTTGTCGAGAAGGGCTACGACCCGCAGTTCGGCGCAAGACCCCTGAGAAGGGCGCTTCAGAAATACGTCGAAGATCCGATGGCCGAAGCCATTCTCTCCAGCGACCTCGGTCCGGGAGATACCATCACCGTCGATCAACGCAAGAAGGACGGAGACCAACTCTACTTCCGCACCAAGAAGGCAAAGGGAGATGAGGCGGTCGAGGACGATGCGTCGTCACCCGATGAGGATGATGTGCCGACGAGTGAGGAGCAAGCCCCGCTCGGTTCGGAATAGTTGGTCGTCAGTCCGCTTCGTATAGGGGCCGGCCGTCGCTTTCGGGCGACGGCCGTTTCCTTTTCTACCAGAGAATACGCGACCTATCGTCCAATTGGTATCGGTGACGCATCATCGATGCGCGTTCGTGCCTCGTTTTGAGGCGATGAACCAAAGCCATGGCAGACCCGGCCAAGAATCCTACGATGTGTGCCCCGTAGGCGATGCCACCTGTCTGTTCGGTCATCGCAATGGCCCCCACCCCGTTTACGAACTGCAGGAGAATCCAGAGCCCTATGGTAATGAAGGCCGGAATGGAAACGATCGTGAAGAAGAAGATGGCATAGACGCGATTGCGCGGAAAGAGGATCAGGTATGCACCCATGACGCCCGAAATGGCCCCCGAGGCGCCGAGATTGGGGATCGGACTCGCCGGATCAATGGCAATCTGCGCAAAACTCCCCACAATGCCGCTGCCGAGATAGAAGAGCAGAAAGGCGCCATGGCCGAAGCGATGCTCCACGTTGTCTCCAAAGATCCAGAGATAGAGGAGATTCCCGGCCAGGTGGAACAATCCGCCATGCATGAACATCGAGGTCAGGACCGTGACCTGAATGGGCCAGGGCCCCGGCTGATGCGGCACCGTGTCGCCCGAGGGCAGCCGCAGCAGCCCAACAAGGTCCCTGCCGGATACGATTTCGGCCGGCACCATACTCCACCCGTAGGTGAAGTCCGGGTTGAACACCTGGTAGGCAAATACGGCCAGGTTGGCCACCAGGAGCGCGTTTGTTACGTGCGACCAGCCGGTGAGCGACCGGTCGTCATCCGCGATGGGGAACAGCATATCGAAACGGGTTCTGCCGCCCAATGATAGGGGCAGTGCAAGGCTTTTCCTAGACGGCGGTTTTTGTACCTTTGCGGACCCAGGGAAACAGGCAACCCACAGTACCCATGATTCAATCCGTCACCATCATCGGCGTCGGTCTGATAGGCGGATCACTCGCCCGAGCATGGAAGAGCCGATCCGAGAATCTTCGCATTACGGGACTTGATCGACCCGACGTGCTCGAGGCTGCCCTCGCGACGGGCGTGATTGATGTGGGTTGTGAGAGACCGGACGAGGCCGTCGCGGAGGCCGACCTCGTGGTCATCGCCGCTCCCGTGGGAGCGATCTGCCCGATGTTGACGACCCTGGCACCCCTGCTTTCCGAAGGGACGGTGGTCACCGATGTCGGCTCGGTCAAGGCCCCCGTGATGCGGCATGCCCGAAGCGTGCTCCATCCGAAGAACCCGTTCGTTGGCGGACACCCCATGGCGGGATCCGCCCAGAGTGGCGTCCGCTCGGCCGATCCCCTGCTGTTCGAGAATGCGACCTATGTCCTGTGTCCGCCTGCCGGGCTCAGCTCGGACGCATTCCTCGAGCAGTTTTCCGATCTCGTGACACGAATTGAGCAGACCGGCGCAAACGTGCTCTTGCTCGACGCCGACCGCCATGACCAGATCGCGGCCGTTGTGAGCCACGTCCCGCAACTGGTTGCGGTGGCTCTCATGAATCTCGCGGCAGGCGCCAATGAGGCAGATTCTGCGTTTCTGCGCCTGGCCGCCGGTGGATTCAGAGACATGACGAGAATCGCGGCGTCCTCTTTCGAGGTGTGGGAAGATATTCTCTCAGCAAATCGAATCCCCATCCAGAATGCCCTGGAGCACTTGATCGCATCGTTGCGTCGTGACGCAAACCATCTGCGCGATTCCGAAACCGGACCATTCGCCGATCAGTTTCGGCGTGCGCGGGAGGCCCGCAGGGCGATTCCCAGAGACATGAAAGGATTCATCCATCCGCTCGCAGATGCCTACGTGTATGGTGTGGACCGCCCCGGATTCCTTTTCCATCTGACCCGGGTGGTCTACGAGGCGGGCCTCAACATCAAAGACATCGAACTGCTCAAGATGCGCGAGGGAACCGGAGGAGCATTTCGCCTGGGCTTCTCCCATGAAGCCGACGCGAACGCTGCCGTGGAGACCCTGAATCGCAATGGATACACCGCGTACCGGCTGTAGCCGGGATCTAGAGGAGCCCGCGGCGCTCGGCAAGAAGGATGGCCGTCAGCTGGACGCCGTGAACCCATTCACCCGAGTCGACCCACTGCAGCAACTCCTCGGGAGGGATCTCGCGCAGCGCCAGGTCCTCGCTCGCATCCAGCGCAGGCGCCCCGACACGCCGAGCGCCGTCCGCGAAGAAGCAATGGGCCCAGTTCGTATGACGGCTGGGCTCCGTGGCCACCTTGCCCAGGTACACCCACTGGGATGCCTCGTAGCCGGTCTCTTCGATGAGCTCCCGTTTCGCGGACTCGAGCGGGTCCTCACCGGGTGACACCGCACCGCCGGGCAATTCGTGGATGATCCGCTCGATGGCATGACGGTATTGCTCGACGACGAGTATCGTATCCTGTTCGGTCCGGCACACCACGCAGACCCAGTCAGGGTACTCCATCACGTGGAATTCCTCCAGCTCAGTGCCGTTTCCGGTCCTCACGTGATCGACGCGCAGCGTAATCCACCATCGGTCGATCAGAATATCGCTCCCAAGCACCTCCCAGGGTTGCGGCTCTCCCATTCTGATGTCAGTCTCTGCGGAAGCGCATGCGGTGAAACGGGCGTACACGCCCCTGCAGTTCACCATGGAGGCGCACCCGTCGCCAGCCATGAAGGTCCTCTTCCTCCTCAATCTCGATCGGCGTCGCTTCGGGCACACGGAGTGCCCGGATCAGCGCATCCTCTATCGTCCGACCGCGAACCTGGAGCACTTCGGATCCCCGTTCCAGTTCAAACTGTGGCATACTCCTCACCTCCGAGCCCTAGCCTGTGCTCTGCATGGCCGCCGCCACGCCGTTGATGCTCTGATAGAGAAGCTGGCCCAGACGTTCCTTTCCTGGCGACGAGCTATTATTCCAGCGCCTCAATAGTTCAACCTGAACCAGATTTAACACATCTGTGAAGGGGTTGCGAAAGGCAATCGACCGCTGAATCACCGGGGTACGATCAAGCATGTCATTCTGTCCGGTGATGGCTGTAACGGCATTGCGCGCGAGTTCGTACTCCGCCGCGATCCGGGCGTGCACTTCCGGGTCGGCATCGCGGGCATAGTGCTCGGCGATTTCCAGTCTCGCCCTCGCGATCTCGAGTTCCGCATTCTGCAGGACCGCCTGGAAGAAGTGCCACTCCCTGTACATCGTCTGAAGCAGTTCCATTCCTCCCTCTCTGCGACCCACCTCCTCGAGAGCCGTTCCGATGCCGTACCAACCCGGAACCGTATACCGCGTCTGGTTCCACGAAAAGACCCACGGGATCGCACGCAAGTCGTCGAAATCGACCTGCATACCGGCCTTCCGGGACACCGGTCGGGAGGCAATGGGCAGGTTGCTGATGTGCGTGATGGGCGTAACCTGCGTGTACCAGGTCCACACCTCCGGCCGATCGATCAACTCACGATAGACCTTCATCGACCGTTCGGCCAATTCATCCATCGTAGCTGACCATTCGGCCGGGACCGATTCTGGACCATCCTGATCGGTCGCCCCTCCCTGTGCGGCAGACAGGAGCATCGCATGAACGATCTGCTCGAGATGCCGGTGGGCAATCGCGGGGAACGCGTAGCGGTAGGAGATCACCTCTCCTTGCTCGGTAAATCGAATCTTCCCGTTTCGGCACTCGGCCGGCAGCGCCTTGATCGCCTGGCCGGCCCTTCCCCCTCCCCTGCCCACCGTTCCACCCCGGCCGTGAAACAGGCGGAACGCGATGCCCTGGCGGTTACAGACCCTCCCGAGCCCTTCCTGTGCCTTGTGCAACGCCCAGTTTGCCATCCAATACCCGCCATCCTTGTTGCTGTCCGAGTATCCGAGCATGATCTCCTGAAAGCGGCCTCTCCGCTCGAGGTGCCGTCTGTAGACCGGGTCATCGAACAACATCGCCATGCGCTCCTCCGCCTGATGGAGGTCTTCGATCGTCTCGAACAACGGCACCACATCCAGGAAAGAGTCAACCTGACCTCCTTCCCATCTCCAAAGTCCGGCCTCCTTGGCCAGAAGAAGCACCTCCAGTACATCACTCACGTCGTGGGTCATGCTGATGATGTACTGTCCGATCGATTCCGGTTCCCGACGCCAGGCTTCTTCGATGACGGCCAGCGTATTGAGGACCCGGCTCGTTTCGTCGGAGAGGCGAGCGCCCGTCGGGCGGAGCGGTCTCGGATTGAAGAGTTCCGCATGGAGGATGCGAAGGCGGTCTTCCTCGGCGAGGGTGTCGTAGGCCGGCGTCACAGCAGCCTGCGCGAGCAGTTCGGAGACGGCCCGCATATGGACGTGGCTATGTTGGCGAAAGTCGTGCTTGACCAGGAAGAACCCGAAGGACTCGGCACACCACAACGCACGCCTCAGGCCGCGGCTCTCGGCCAGGACCGCCAGGCCGCTGTCTCGGAGTGTCTCCTCGATGAGAAGGAGATCATCCCGGAGCCTGCTCGACGTATACGAGTGTCCCTCAGGTCCTGTGGCGGCAGGGTCCACCATCATCCCCTCGATCCGCAGCATGATGTGGCTGATCTTCCGCCGGTAAGGCTCCAGCGCGTATACCCGCTCCTCGTGCGGGCTCAGCGGGGCTTCGACCCGATCCCGCGTGAGTGACTCCAGGAGCCGGTCACTCAGCTTCAGCTTTCGTTCCGACACACTGAGCATTCTGCGCAGCTCTTTCAACTCCTCCAGGAACAGCCTGAGAGCCGTCCGACGATGCTCCAGTATGGCATTTCTGGTAACGTCGGGTGTGACGGAAGGGTTGCCATCCTGATCGCTCGCGATCCATGAGCCGAAGTGCAGGATCATGGGAATTCGTTGCTTGTGCCCGTACGCACGCCGCATTGCTTCCTGGAGATCCTCATGCACGGATGGTACGGCGTGCCAGATGGAGGTGTCATAGAAGTAGAGTCCGTGCTGGACCTCGTCCCAGACGGTTTTGCGCTCGACCCGTACCTCATCCGTGCCCAAGAGGAGTACAATCTGCTCGAACAGATCCTGTCGGGCGCGCTCCAGTTCCGAGGGCGTGCGGTCGCCCATCGCCAGATCGTGCAGCAGGCGACCCACGCGTTGCTGTTTAAAGAGGATCGTGCGCCGGCGCGCCTCCGTGGGATGGGCCGTAAGCGTCGGACGGATGTCAACCATTTCGATGGCAGCAGCCAGTCTCTCTGCGGGTACGCCTGAGGTGACCAGTCGATGTACGGCGTCAGCAATCGATTCAGATCTGGGCTTGTCAGGCGACGACTTTCGTTCGCGCTCCCGGTTGAGCCGGACGATCTGCTGCTTTTCAGCCTGATTGATCAGGTGGAAATACACGGTGAAGACGCGCAAAATCCAGTCCAGTTGGTCCTCCGTCAGACCGGAAAGAAGCGCCGCCACCGACTCGCGCAAATCCGGTCTGCTCTCCTGCTGGGCTTTTCTGCAGAGCAACTGCGCGTTGTTGACGAGCTCCCAGACCTCTGCACCTGCCTGCTGGAACACCGCCTCTCCCAACATGCGGGCGGTGAGTTCAATCTGTGACTTAAGGGGCTCTGCGAGATCAGACGTTCCGATCTGGAGTCCGTGGCTGCCGGGTCGTTTCATTCGGTCGAGAGATTGGAGGAAAGATGATCGATCAGGACGGCTGCAGTCCGTTCGACCATTGTGAGCACCTCATCAAATCCATCCTCACCGCTCCAGTAGGGATCGGGAACGTCGAGTCCCTCCCCATCCGGATCGAATTCGCGAAAGAGCCGAATCTTGGCGCCATGGCGCCCTGTCGCATCCAGGCGGCGAATGTCCGAGAGGTTCTCTCGATCCATTGCCAGAATCAGATCGAAGGTCTCGAGATCGCCTGCGGCGAGTTGCCGGGCGCGAAGGGAGTCCAGGGAGTATCCGCGCCGCGCCGCGGTCTGCCGCATCCTGCGATCGGGCGGCTCCCCGATATGCCAGGCGCCCGTGCCGGCCGAATCCACATCGATCCGACCTTCGAGTCCATGCTGCACAAGCAGCCTCCGAAATACACCTTCGGCCGCGGGACTTCGACAGATATTGCCCAAACAGACGAATAGAATTCGTAGGTTTTGTGCTTTACGATCCATGTGAGCCAGTCGATTTGTGGAAGCGACGGATGTCAATGCGCGGCGCAAACGCTCCCTCCCTCTTTGATGCGCCCCCGCAGCCGCAGGTGTTCGGCGTCGCGGAGATCACCAAGCGGATCAAGAGCCTGCTCGAAGGCAGTTTCGATGATCTCTGGGTTGAGGGCGAGCTTTCGAATGTGAAGATCCACAATTCCGGGCACTGTTACTTCTCTCTGAAGGATGAGTCGGCGCAGCTGCAGGGTGTCATGTGGAGAAATGCCGTTGCCGGTCTCGCTTTCCACCCGCGCGACGGATTGCTTGTGCGTGTCCACGGGCGCATCGCCGTGTATGAGCCACGGGGGCAATACCAGATCGTGGCCGACCAGTTCCGCCTCGCCGGCGTGGGGGCGCTTCAAAAGGCATTCGAGGAACTCAAAGCCCGGTTGGATGCCGAGGGTTTGTTCAGTGCAGAGCGAAAAAGAACTCTCCCGAGGATTCCGAGGGCCATCGGGATCGTCACGTCGCGCGATGGGGCAGCATTACGGGACATGCTTTCCGTTCTCGCCAGACGATACCCGTTGGTAGACGTCTTTCTGCTTCCCGTGCGGGTCCAGGGAGCAGGCGCTTCTGTTGAGGTGGCAGAGGCAGTGGAGACCCTCAACCGCTGGTCGGGCTCGAAGATCCCCGCCCTCGATCTGGTTATCGTCGGACGCGGGGGCGGTTCGTTGGAGGACCTTTGGGCGTTTAATGAGGAGGTCATTGCCCGCGCACTCTACAACTCGGCCATCCCGGTGATTTCCGCGGTGGGACACGAGACCGATTTCACCATCGCCGATCTTGTCGCGGATGTGCGCGCTGCCACACCATCCATGGCCGCGGAGATTGCCGTTCCGGACCAGGTCGAGTTGAGGACGCACCTGCGACGTCTCGCCGCGCGGGCACAGGAACGAATCAACACCTTGCTTCGCAACCGCCGTCTCCGGTTGCGCGCACTCACGCAATCCCACGCCTTCCGGCGACCGGTCGGTCGCCTCGAGCAGACCGTACAACGGCTGGACGACCTGTCGGAGCGCCTGGATGCCTCCATGCGCCGCCTCCTCGACAAGCGGAACGCCCATATCCAGCAATTGAGCCGGCGCATTCTGGTGCTCGACCCGCGCGGCCCGCTGCAGCGCGGCTACATTCGCGTAGAGAGATCGCACGTCGCCATCACGCGGGCCAGCGGTCTCGTTCAGGGGGATCGGGTTCAACTGCGCTTTCTGGATGGAGACCGCGCCGCCGAGGTGCTGGATAACCCGTGAGAAACCTTTGTCACTCTATGGCGTGCCTAGCCGCGATTGCCCGGAAGTAACCGAATCCGATTGGTATGGATGAGCCCGAACCCCCGGTCGAGGAAGTCAGTTTCGAAGACGCGCTGGCGCGTCTCGAGTCGATTATCGAACTTCTTGAAGGAGACGAGGTGGACCTGGATACAGCGCTGAGCCGCTACGAAGAGGGCGTGGTAATGGCAAGAAAGTGCATGGAGCGCCTCGAACAAGCCCAACTTCGCGTTCATGAACTTTCCCTCGAGAACTGAGGCCACGACGCACGCTTGGTCAAACCTCGACGTTGCGTCCCGTCAACTCCCACCGACTATGGAAGAAATCAGCATGGAACTGCAGCCCCTTACGGGAGCCCTCCTGCACTCCATCAACTCGCCTGCCGACCTTCGCCGACTGGACGTGGGCCAGTTGCCTCAAGTCTGTAGAGAACTCCGCGACTACATCATCGACGTCGTATCGGTGCACGGAGGGCACTTCGGGGCATCACTCGGCACGGTGGAACTGACCGTTGCGCTTCACTACATCTACAATACCCCGCATGACCTCCTGGTTTGGGACGTCGGCCATCAGGCGTATGGCCATAAGATGCTCACGGGCCGGAGGGAAGGGTTTCCGACAAACCGCAAGTTTGGCGGGCTCTCCGGATTTCCCAAACGTGCCGAGTCGCCCTACGACACCTTCGGAGTCGGCCATGCGTCCACCTCGATTTCCGCGGCGTTCGGCATGGCCGTCGCGCGCGATCTGGCAAGAACCGACCAGCGGGTCGTCGCCGTCATCGGGGACGGCTCCATGACGGGAGGTCTTGCCTTCGAAGGACTCAACAACGCAGGAGCAAGCAAGAGCGACCTGTTGGTGATCCTCAACGACAACTGCATGTCGATCGATCCCAACGTAGGAGCGCTTAAGAATTACCTGATCGAAGCCGCGTCAGGACCCAAGTGGAATCAAATCCGCGACGAAGTCTGGTCGCTCTTCGAGAAGATGAAGGGCATGGGTGGCGGGCATCTGCAACGACTCGCGTCGCGGGTCGAGGGTGGAGTGAAGGCGGCCCTCACCCCCGGAGCTCTCTTCGAGGCGCTCGGGTTCCGTTACTTCGGCCCGGTCGATGGCCATGACGTCGAACGGCTTGCTACGCACCTGAGTCACCTTCGGACACTTCGCGGACCCCTTCTCCTGCATGTGATGACGGTCAAGGGGAAGGGCTTTCAGCCGGCGGAGCAAGACCAGACCAAGTGGCATGCCCAGAGTTCACCGTTTGACAAGATCACGGGCGCCGCTCTGGCTGGGCCTCCGAAGAAACCCAAAGCTCCAAACTGGCAGGATGTCTTCGGATCGACCATCGTCGAGCTGGCAAAGCAGAACTCCCACGTGGTTGGCGTCACGGCCGCCATGCCCAGCGGAACGAGCCTCAAGCTCATGCTGGAGGAACTGCCCGAACGTGCCTTCGACACCGGCATCGCCGAGATGCACGCGGTGGTCTTCGCGGCAGGGATGGCCACGCAAGGCTACAAGCCGTTTTGCGCCATCTACTCGACGTTCCTTCAGCGCGCTTTCGACGGCGTGGTGCATGATGTGGCCCTTCAGCACCTGCCCGTGGTCTTCTGCATGGACCGCGCGGGCCTGGCAGGCGCCGATGGGCCTACCCACCACGGCTGCCTCGACATTCCATTCATGCGTTGCGTGCAGGGCATGATCGTGGCTGCCCCGCTCGATGAGCAGGACCTGCGCGATCTCATGTATACGGCAATGCTGTATGATGATGGGCCATTCGCCATCCGATACCCGCGGGGGGCCGCGACAGGCATGCCCCTTCGGCCCGGATTCACTCAATTGGAGATCGGAAAGGGACGTCGGATCGCCGACGGGACGGACCTTGCATTCATCTCATATGGGCATATCGGTAACTACCTGCCGGAAGTCCGTGACCGTCTCGCGGCCCAGGGCCTTTCAGCAGCCCACTACGACCTCCGCTTCGTCAAACCGCTGGATGACGACCTGCTGTCTGACGTCTTCAAACGGCATCAGATGATCGTGACCCTGGAGGACGGCGTGCTCGAGGGAGGAGCCGGTTCCGCCGTTGTCGAATGGATGACGGACCACGGCTTCAGTGCCCGGGTGTTGCGCATTGGGCTGCCCGATGAGTTCGTGGAGCACGGAACACAGCGGGAACTTCACGACTTGCTCGAGATGGGACCTGACGGCATCACGGAACGGACCCTCAGGTTTGTTCGCCACCTCAATCCAGCCCTCTCGGATTCCGTATCATCCTCATGATCCAATCGTTCTCCACCCTCCCCGATTCCGCCCAACTCTGGATCTATACCGCCTCCGACCCGCTGCAATCTGGAGGCGAGGCTCTTGTCCAGAATGTCAAGCAGTTCATCTTCGGGTGGACGTCGCACGGCAGCGCGGTCAAGGGAGATGCCTTCTTGCTCGAAAACCAGTTCCTGGTCCTTGGCGCGTACGTCGAAGAGGGGGACCTCTCAGGCTGCGGCATCGATGACTCTGTCCGTGAGATCAACCGACTTGCACGTCTGCTAGATATTCATTGGGCAGACGCTGTGATGGTCGCATTCCGCGACGCACTGGGACGCGTCCAGATCGTGAGCCGTCCACATTTCAGGGCATTGTCCAGGGCGCAGGAAGTGAGCGCAGACACGATCGTTTTCGACACCGGTCTGTCGTCTGTGGGAGACTGGCGAGCAGGGCGCTTTGAGCGGCCTGCGATGGCGTCCTGGCACGCAGACGTGTTTGGCCTCGTCCAGGCGGCCTGAACCACTCGACCCTCGGTCACGGTCACGTCTATGCCGCCTGCGCCCGCCGGCTGTTGAGGGCTGCCACGCCGGAGGTGGTTCGACGATCACGGACCACGGGCTTTCCGATTGTGAGGCGTGCACGGGAACGTCTTCCCGCTTTGTACGAAAAAGGTACAACCGTGTGGCTGACGGAATCGCCCACCTTGAGACGACCGTATGCACAACCCCTATCCTTCAGACCTTGTCACCGGGCGTGCCGGCCTTGTTGCCGTCTTTGTCCTGTTCCTTGTCCAGTTCTCTCCGGCGCCGTCCGCGTTCGGGCAGTACGACAGCTTCAATCAATCGGCGCTTTCCGAGTTGGTGAGCAACCAGCAGGGATCCGTGGACGACGTGCCGACCGACGTTACCTATCAGTATTATGTGGTGCGCGATTCAACCAGGCTTTGGGCCAAGCATCTCGTGTACCGGAAAATCGGCGGCCGCCAGAACCGGGAACTGGTTCAACTGCTCAACAGGAACACGCCCATCGACTTCCTCCATCCGGGCGATACACTGGTTCTGCCGGATCGATTCGACCTCGACCTCCGCGCCTACAGTCCCTTCCCTCGGGAGTATCCAGGGGCAGCCGAAATCGATAAGGTGTTCATTATCGACAAAACGCTTCAGTCCTTTGCAGCCTACGAATACGGAAAGCTGGCCCGCTGGGGTGTAGTCAACACGGGGGCCGTGGATACGGAGACGCCAAACGGGCGTTATAACTTCAACTGGAGGGCTGAGTATCGAATCTCCTCCCTGAGCCCGCCGGGAGAACTGTGGGAGATGTACTGGGTGTACAACTTCCACGAGGCCCGCGGCATGCATGTCCATCAGTACTACATGCCGACCGGGACTGCCTCGAGTCATGGTTGCGTGCGCATGATGAATGCAGACGCACGGTGGGTGTATGATTGGGCAGACGGCTGGGTGAAGTCCGGAGACCGCATCGTCAAACAGGGTACCATGGTGCTGATCATCGGGAACGAGCTTGACGACCTGCCGGAGTTCTTCACCTTCACGCTCGACGGACCCGTGCTGCGGGGCGCCTCCCTTCCGGAGGATCCATGGGCGGTACCGCCCGGAACGAGTCAACAGGTCATGTTTGACCGGAGCGCCGGGCGCCGGACCTCGGCTTCGGCTTCGGGCTCTCCAGCCTCCGGAAGGTAACCTCCAGTGCCGCCCGGAGCACGCTTCCCCGCTACTCGATCCGTGTCAGCAGTCGCCCTGGTCGTAATCCATTCCGCTCCCGATCCCAGGAAAAGTATACCAGTACGGCTTTCCCGACGATATGGTCACGGGGTACGAGGCCCCAGTGCCGGCTATCGATGGAATCGTCGCGATTGTCCCCTAGGACGAAGTAGTAGTCCTTCCGGAACGAATAGTGCTGGACGGGCAAGCCGTCGATTTCAAAGCTTCCATTGGCGCGTCGTCGTGCCACACGGCCCTCGTGGCGCACGATGAGACGTTGGTACAGATCCCAGTTG
Source organism: uncultured Rhodothermales bacterium (assembly GCA_964387555.1). Taxonomy (GTDB): domain Bacteria; phylum Bacteroidota; class Rhodothermia; order Rhodothermales; family CAYLXM01; genus CAYLXM01. Next base: position 17,459 of record CAYLXM010000005.1, read on the forward strand.
GTGGAATCGAGGCGAACCCTGTCGCCGCGCCGCGGGACATAGACCGGACCGTAAAAGTCCCTCCCGAATCCACTGCCTGAGGGGAAGATCAGAGGCCCATCTCCATTGAGCGGAGATTGCACGTCCGGCCGAATGCCATAAACGAAGGGCAATTCGCCGGTCTTTTTCACCGCTTCGGCATGTGCATTGACCAATACGCGGGGTGGAGGCCGGAAATGCTTGAGTTGCTCCACGCCGTACATGCGAAGTAACGCGACGGGCAACTGGTATCCTTCGCCGGCCAGGTAGACCATCCAACGGTGCTGAACGAGGGGCTTTTCGGGAAGACGCCGGCCGTTGATCAGGACCACCTTTCGGCGAATCTCGACAGTGTCGCCCGGCAGCCCGATGGCCCGTTTGATATAGTGGGGCTTCCGGTCTATCGGTCCATCGGATTCGGGATGATTGAACACGACGGCGTCGTTGCGTCCGACGCGCGTCACTCCACGCAATCTCGCCCCGGGGAACCTGATCCCGGGCACCGAGCGTCCTGAGAATGGGATACCCAGTGTGACCGGCAATCGTGGACCGTAGTGGACTTTGGAGACGAAGACGAAGTCCCCCACCAGCAGCGTCTCCTCCATGGACGGTGAGGGAATCCGGAACACGTCGAAGAGCAGCGTTCGAATCAAAAAGGAAAGGGACAGGACAGCCAGAACGACGAGCAGCCAGCGCTGTGCCCTCCGAACATGCCGGGCCGTCTTCTGTCGAAGGTCCGGATCTTCCGACGGGGTTGGGTAGGAGACTGGCTGGGCAGGCCGTTCGAAAGCGAGCGGATTCACGATACGGTCCTTCGTCGAAGAGCCCCTACCGTACCAGCGATCCGATGCGCCCCAGACGAGGCAGGTTGCGCTCGGAATTCCAGCTGAAGTAGGTGAACAGCACCTTGGCGACGACGTGGTCCTCCGGCACGAATCCCCACGCTCGACCGTCGAGCGAGTTGTCCCGGTTATCGCCCATCATGAAATAGTAATCCTGCTCGACCTGGTAGGTAGTCGTCACCTGCCCATCGATCTCGAAGGTACCGTCAGGCAGCCGTGCGGCCTGGTGCCCTTCGAAGCGTGTGATGACGTCTCTGTAGATTGCCCAGTTCTCGTCCGACAGGGTCACGCGATCACCGCGGGCCGGGATACGTACGGGGCCCCACTGATGCGGATTAAAAGAAGAGCCCTCGGGAAAGATTTCCATCCCGGACTGTGCCGAGGCCGGAATCACGAAAGGCTCCACCGAGGCGATATAGGGCCATGACGCGATCTCATCGGCGATTTCACGCGTGATTTCCATCACCATGAAGCGGAGGCCATCCTGCAACGGCTGGACGCTTCGTACGCCGAGGGCCCGCAGCCGGGACATCGGTAACTCGACCTGCGCACTTGTCAGCGTGGCAACGTAGTGTTCCTTCGACCCGTCGGGTGGTGGCAGCAACGTCCCGTCAACATAGACCTGCTTGTCCCGAACCTCGATGGTCTCTCCAGGGAGTCCGACGGCCCGCTTCACGTAATGGGTCTTCCGTTCCACGGGCTTGTCTTCCGGTGGAAAATTGAACACAACGATATCGTCGCGTTTTACGCTGGTGAAACCAGGCACCCGAACCCAGGGAAACTCGAGTCCCGGAAGGAACACGTTCGTGAATGGGATTCCAATGGTTTGCGGGGTTCTGCCGCCGTAGTGCACTTTTGACGCAATCAGCCGATCTCCCACCAGGATGTTGTTTTCCATGGAAGGCGTCGGCACATGGAACGAACCGAACGCAAACGTCTGAATGACGAGCACGATGGCCAACGTGATGAGCACTTCCTTGAGGAAGGCGTACGCCTTCTGACGAAACGGTATGACCGGCTTCTGTCGATCGCGCGTGGAGGCCGCTTTTCGTCTGCCTCTTGCAGTTGATTTTGCCATCTTCAGTCGTTCATGGAGAGGACCGCGAGAAATGCCTCTTGAGGGACTTCGACCCTGCCAACCTGTTTCATACGGCGCTTTCCCTCCTTTTGTTTTTCGAGGAGCTTTCTCTTGCGTGAGATATCGCCGCCGTAACATTTGGCGGTCACGTCTTTGCGCATGGGGCGCACCGATTCCCGTGCGATGACCTTGTTGCCGATGGCAGCCTGGATGGCGACCTCGAAGAGTTGGCGGGGAATGAGTTCTTTGAGCTTTCGCGTCAGCTTGCGCCCCATATCGTACGCCTTGTCTCGATGAACGATGGTGGATAGGGCGTCGACCGGGTCCCCGTTCAGGAGTACGTCGAGTTTGACGAGGTGGCTGGTCCTGAAGTCAAGCAGTTCGTAATCGAAGCTGGCGTAGCCTCTGCTGACGGACTTGAGTTTGTCGTAGAAATCGAATACGATTTCCGCAAGCGGGAGTTGATAATGAAGGTCAACCCGCTCGGAGTCGAGGTACTGCGTATTGATGTAGGTTCCGCGGCGTTCCTGACAGAGTTGCATCAGGTTACCGATGTATTCGGTGGGTGTAATGATCTGGGCGCTGATGTATGGCTCACGCACCTCACTGATCTCTCCGGCCTCATGCATGTCCGACGGATTCTCCACGTAGCGCACGCTTCCGTCTTTGAGATGGACTTCGTACTTGACGTTCGGGACCGTTGTGATAATTCCCATGGAGAATTCGCGCTCGAGCCGTTCTTGCACGATTTCCATGTGGAGCAGGCCGAGGAATCCTACCCGAAAACCGAATCCCAGCGCGTTGGAGGTTTCGGGTTCGAACGTCAGCGCCGCGTCGTTGAGTTGGAGTCGTTCGATGGAGGAACGAAGATCCTCGAAATCGTCTGCGATCGTTGGATAGACGCCGCTGAAAACCATCGGTTTGGCTTCCCGAAAGCCAGGCACCGGTTCGGAGGCAGGATTACGGTTCAGGGTCACTGTATCGCCCACGCGTGTGTCCCGCACATCCTTAACCGAACCGATCACATAGCCGACCTCGCCGGCTTTGAGTTCATCGACTGGAACCATACCGGGGCGTAGCACGCCGATTTCTTCGGCGAGATACCGCTTTCCGTTCGACATGAATCGAATTTCGTCTCCCTTGCGAAGCGTACCCTCGAACAGTCGGCAATAGACAACGGCACCCCTGTACGTATTGAATACGGAGTCGAAGATGAGTGCCTTGAGTGGCGCCTCGTGCAGCCCTTTTGGAGAAGGAATTCGGTGAACGATCGCCTCGAGCAACTCCGCCACTCCGTCACCGGTTTTGCCGCTGACGGCCATGACCTCTTCGGGTGAGCCACCGATGAGGTCTACGATCGATTGTCCGACCAGGTCGGGACGGGCGCTGGGGAGGTCAATCTTGTTGAGAACGGGGATGATCTCGAGCCCCTGGTCCACAGCCAGGTAGAGATTGGAGATCGTTTGGGCCTCGATGCCCTGGGCGGCATCCACGACCAGGATCGCACCCTCGCAGGCATTCAGTGCCCTTGATACTTCGTAGGAAAAGTCGACGTGTCCAGGGGTATCGATGAGGTTCAGAATGTACGTCTTCCCGTCTCGCGCCGGGTAGTTCATTCGTACGGCGTGGCTCTTGATCGTAATGCCGCGTTCGCGTTCCAGGTCCATGCTGTCGAGGACCTGTTCCTGCATGTCACGACCGGCGACCGTATGTGTCTGTTCGAGCAGCCGGTCGGCAAGCGTACTCTTGCCGTGATCGATATGCGCGATGATGCAGAAATTGCGGATATGTCCGGCGCCCATTTCCATCGGAGTCACGTTCGAAAAGTCGCTCTTCGCATTTCCGGCCTGCTTCCCGGCCGGCGCCTTCGGTAAGGGAGGTATTGGTATCGTACAACGACGATCCCCCTTGCCATCAGGCCGGTGCGGAGCGGTCCTCCACGGATAGCGGTGCGGCAGACGACAGCGCAAAGCCGCTCTCGGGCGACTCCGGCTCTGCGGACGGCGCCGACTGACCGTCTGCACCCTTAAGCACCGCTGGGGGTTCCACGGCCACTGCCACGGCACGTAGAGACAGCGCGGCGGCTGTCTCCGGGGAGAACGCGGGCGACGGTTCGGGAATGGGCGGAGCGGTCATCTGCCGGTGAAAAACCAGGATGGAGAAAACCCCGCACACGATGGCCATGTCGGCCACGTTCCAAATGGGAAATAACGTCACGTACTGGCCACCAATCCAGGGGATCCACGAAGCAGCCGGGCCGTTGTAGACGTTCACGTGAACGAAATCGACGACCTCTCCCCTGAAATAGTCGGCATACTCGAAGATTCTGCCGTAGAAGATGCGGTCGATGATATTGCCGACCGCCCCGCCCAAAACCAGCGCTAGACTGAGTCTATACGAGAGTTTGGAACCACGGGCATGCCAGAGATAGACCACGATGGCCGCGGTCGCCAGCATCGCCAATATGGTGACCACCAGGGGCATGCCGAAGGTGACCCCGAAGGCCATACCCGGATTTTCCGTGAACGTCAGTTTCAACCAGTCCCCAAGGAGTGGGATAGACTGCCCCAAGTACATGTTGGTCTTAACCAACACCTTGGTGGCATGATCAATCAGGAGGATGACGAATGTAAGCCAGAGAACCCGCATCGCGCTGAAGTCTACCTTGAACTAGCGTTTCTGTCTGAGTTTGGCCTCGATGGAGATCTCCGTGTGTGGGACCGCCAAGAGTCGTTCTCGGGCGATGGGCTGACCCGTCACCTTGCAGATTCCGTAGACTTTGTTTTCGATTCGCTCGAGTGCCCGATCCAGATAGCCGATGTACTTCTGCTGCCGAGCGATCATCATGTACAACTTTTCACGCTCCATCGCATCCGTTCCCGCATCGGCCATGTGGAAACTGTAGGCAGAGTCTCCTTCTGCCTGCTCGCGGGCGTCCTGGAGTTGCGCTTTCATGCGTTCTATCTCTTCCAGGGCCGCACTCCTCTTTTCGTGAATCAGCTGGCGGAACTCTTCCAGTTCCTCATCCGAAAAGACCGTTTTCGTGAGCCTTTGGTCTACCTTTGCCACCATCTTTCTGCCGATTAATCGTAACTGAACGGAATAGCCCGACCGGAGGAATGTTCACTCCGCTCTCGGGCGCCAGGTGCTCTAACCTTCCTTTTCTTCGCGTCGGACGCCGATCTGCACCTGCTCGCCATCGACATCGAATGTCGCCACGAAATCTCCTTGAGGCGACTCGGAAGGCTGCAACTCATTTGCGAGGGTCTCGTTCCGTATCCAGGCTTCGTGGCGACCGATTGCGTTCCGAACCACGTCCGAAGCTGCGAATTCGATCCTGACGCGATCGACTACGTCGAAGCCCGAGTCTTTGCGCATCTTCTGGACACGGTTCACGAACTCTCTGGCCAACCCCTCGGCCAGGAGTTCGTCGGTGATGTGCACGTCCAATGCCACCGTTACGCCCGCCTCCTGCCCGACCAGCCAACCCTCGATTCCTTCGCTCTGGATCTCGATGTCATCCCCACTCAGCGTCAATAAAACACCGTCCTCCAGTGTGATGCTGATCGTGCCCGTTTGCTCGAAAGCGACCAGTTCCTCAGAGGAGAGTTCACGGACCACAGCCGCCACAGGCTTCATGAGCGGCCCCAGGCGCCGTCCCAGCGTCTTGAAATTGGGACGAGCAGATTTGTGAACCAGCCCGCTCGATGAGCCGACGTACTCCATCGCCTTGACATTCACCTCGTCCAGTACGATGGCCTGAATCTGATCGACGGTCTGCCGATCCACGGGTCCGCCCACCACCACCATGAGCTTGCCCAGGGGTTGGCGCACATTGATCCCGACCTGATTGCGCAGCGCCAGGACCACCGAGGCCATCGTCCTTGCCAGATCCATCCGTCGCTCCAGTTCGGCATCCGTTTCGTCCGCGCGCAACTCCGGAAAGCGAGCCAGGTGCACGGATTCCGCTTCATCCGGGGCGGTTCCGCCGGCCAGTGCCCGATACAGCGCCTCTGAGTAGAAAGGTGCAATCGGGGCCATCAACTTCGCGATGCCCAGGAGGCATTCGTGGACGGTCTGATAGGCGGCCGTTTTGTCCAGACCGTGCTCCGCACGCCAGAACCTGCGGCGACTCCGGCGCACATACCAATTGGAGAGTTCTTCCACCAGCGCTTCAATCGCACGCGCGGCGCGGGTCGGATTGTAGTCGGCCAGTGCCGAATCGACGATACCGATCACGGTGTTCAGTCGGCTGATGATCCACCGGTCGAGTTCGGCGCGCTGCGCAACAGGAATCCGCGGCTGTTCTCCGTCGAAGCCGTCAATATTGGCATAGGTCGCGAAGAAGTTATAGGTATTCCCCAGTGTGCTGAAGAACTTCCGCTTGGTGTCCCTCAAGCCCCTGTCGGACCAGCGGAGGTTCTCCCAAGGCGGGGAATTGCTCATCATGTACCAGCGAACCGGGTCGGCGCCGTGTTCGGCGATGGTCGCGAAGGGCTCCACGGCATTTCCGCGGCTCTTCGACATCTTGTCGCCGTTCTCATCCAGGAGCATTCCATTTACGACCACGCTCTTGAAGGCCGGGCGATCCTCGACCAGACAGGCGATGGCATGGAGGGTATAGAACCACCCACGGGTTTGATCAACCCCCTCCGCGATAAAATCCGCCGGAAAATTCGCCTGCCAGCGGTCGACATTCTCGAACGGGTAGTGCCACTGAGCGAACGGCATCGCACCCGAGTCAAACCAGACGTCAATCAGGTCGGTCACGCGGCGCATCGTGCCGCCGTCCGGCGCCGGCCAGGTGAAGCCATCCACGTGGGGCCGGTGGAGGTCCAGGTCTTCGTCGGAAGGAAAACCGGCGCCGCAGCGCGCGCGCAGTTCGGCAATGGATCCGATGACTTCGATATGTTGCGATCCAGGAGCATCGCTGATCCAGATGGGAAGCGGCGTCCCCCAGAAACGATTCCGACTCAATGCCCAGTCCACGTTGTTTTCAAGCCACTGACCGAAGCGGCCGGCGCCAATCGCCTCAGGCTGCCAATTAATGGTGTTGTTGAGTTCCACCATACGGTCCTTGATGGCCGTCGTGCGGATAAACCAGCTTTCGACCGGGTAGCTGATGAGTGGCGTCCCTTTGCGCCAGTCGTGCGGGTAGTTATGCAGATAACTCTCTTGCCGATAGAGCAGACCCCGGTCCCTCAGGTTGCGAACCACGACCTTGTCTGCGTCCTTGAACCACAGTCCTTCGACCAGGGGAACCGCCTCGGTAAATCGGCCGGCCGGAGAGACGGGGTTGAACAGCGGAAGATCCTCGCGACGCCCGACCGCAAAGTCGTCCGCGCCGAATGCGGGTGCCAGGTGAACGATACCGGTGCCGTCTTCCGTCGAGACGAAGTCGGCCGATACGACGCGCCAGGCGGAGCGTCTCGTTTCATCGTTCAAGAACGCATCGAAAACCGGTTCGTACCGCTTACCGACCAGATGGGAGCCGGTAAAGCTCTCCAACACCTCGTAGGACTCGCGAAGCACCGAAAGGCGATCCCGGGCAAGTATGAGTTCCTCCTGGCCCCGTTCCGGGTCCACCTCAATGCGCACCTTGACATACTCGATTGACGGACCAACAGCCAGCGCCGTATTGGAGATCAGCGTCCAGGGCGTTGTCGTCCAGGCCAGAAATGCCGTCTTCTCCTCCCCCCTGATCGGAAATCGCACGTAAACGCTCGGATCCTGGACTTCCTGATAGCCCAAACTCACCTCATGGGAGGAGAGAACAGTCCCTGAGCCGGGGCTATACCACTGAATCTTGTATCCCTTGTAGAGCAGGCCCTTCTCGTAGATCCTCTTGATAAGCCACCATACAGATTCTATATACTTGTTTTCAAAAGTAATATAGGGATCGGAAAGGTCCACCCAGTAGCCCATCCGCACGGTGAGCTGGTCAAACAGGTCTTTGTAGCGAAGTACACTCTCGCGGCAGGCCGCGTTGTAACGATCCATACCGAACGCCTCGACCTGATGGCGCCCCTCCAGCCCAAGTTCCTTCTCGACCTCGATTTCGACGGGAAGCCCATGGGTATCCCACCCTGCTTTGCGCTCCACGAGGAACCCCTTCATCGTCTTATATCGACAGAAGATATCTTTTATCGTCCGCGCCATGATGTGGTGCAGACCAGGACGACCGTTCGCGGTAGGAGGACCCTCATAGAATGTGAAGTGCGGGGCGCCTCTGTGTTGATCCAGACTTTTCTGGAAGGTCTGGTGGGCATCCCACCACGTTAGGAGTTCTTGCTCGAGACGCGGGTAGTCGAAGGTCGTGATTTCGGGAAACGGCTTACTCACAACCGGGTCCGGGTTGGTTCCGCAGAAGGCGTACCGCCGATCCTGGGCGGTCCAGTAGCCTGGTAAAATACGAAAGATCTTCCGGATTCGCTGCCGTATCCGTCAGTCTTCGATTCGCCTGGCTACCCCGGAGAAGATGGATGTGACGCGAGGGTCCGCGGATGCGACGGCGGCTTGCAGCTCAGGGAGGGCAATGGATTCGAGCGCGTCGGGCCGGCACTCGTACGCAATTACCGACAGCGTGAGGACGCGAAGTCCTGCATGGCGGGCAACGATCACCTCGGGTACCGTACTCATCCCGACAGCGTCGGCCCCGATGAGTCGCAAGAATCGGTATTCTGCCCGCGTTTCCAGGTTGGGTCCGCACATGGCCGCGTAGATGCCCTGTCGTATCGGAATCCGGCTTTCGAGCGCCACCTCCTCGGCAATCTGACACAGTGCCTGATCGTACGGCTCGCTCATGTCGGGAAACCGCGGCCCCCATTCATCCAGGTTGGGCCCGACGAGCGGATTGTCTCCCTGCAGGTTGATATGGTCGGTTACGACCATAAGGTCTCCCCGCCTGAAGTACGGGTTGAGCCCGCCGGCAGCGTTGGATACGAACAGATAGCGGGCGCCCAATCCGGCCAGCACGCGTACGGGGAGCGCGACCTCCTTCGCATCGTACCCTTCGTACAGGTGAAACCTGCCGTGGAATACAATGGTGGGCAAGCCTTCAAACACGCCGGCGAGCAGCCGCCCGGTGTGCGATTCGCCGATGGATGCGGGAAAATGGGGTAAACGTTCGTAGGGAATCGTCACATCCGCTTTCAGATCATCCGCAAGCCTCCCCATACCCGTTCCCAGAATAATCCCCAGGGTCGGGCGCTTACCCCACACGGACTGAACCGAAGAAACGATCTCGTCGACCCGTCTCTTTTGAGCCGCACCGTCAGGACTGAGTGCCATATCAGCCCAGGTCTCGCAGAATGCGGCGAATCTTCTTCATCTCCTCCGAATCATCCCCAGGATCACGAGTCTCCTGTTGCTCTTCCGGGCCTGGCCGGTTTCGGTCATCCGAAACGACCTCGTGGATTCGCCAGCCTGAATGTTGCCAGGGGCGGTCAGCCGTCTCCTCATCCGCAGGGGCCGCATCCACCGTTTCCTCGTGGGAAGAGGTCGAATCGAGGTCCACGTCCAGCGCCATCTCGTCGTTCGAGATCGACCCATCCATCGGCTCGTTGGGGAGGGGCGCCATCTCGGATGCGAGCTCCTCTAGCGGTATCTCTTCCGTCGATTCAGGGGGAGCCATCTCCGGGGGCGACGCATCGAAAGGCATCGGCCCGACATACTCCGAGTCAGGAATGGAATCGGCCGTCTTGCGTCCTTTGCTTCGATCGGGAGGCAGCAGTTTGATAAAGCCGATCGGATCATCCTCTTCGTAGCGGGCCAGGATTTCCATCTCGCTGAACAGGAAGCCCCTGAGCCGAGAGAGGAGTTCGTTCCGGTGATCGACGAGCCGCGAGACCTCCTTTTTCACCTGCCCCTTTTCGTTCTCTGCCGAAAGCACGGTCTGGCTGGCTGACTGCCGGGCATCCCGGCGAATGCGTTCCGCTTCGTCGAGAATCTGGCCTGATCGGAGGTCGGCATCGTCCACGATGCGCCGGGCCTTGTCGGCAGCCTGGTCGAGTATCAGAGCTGCTTTCTCCTCTGCCTGCTTGTGGGTACGAACCGCATTCTCGCGTGCAGTCTGGAGAGCTTCCTGCAGGGCCTCTTCCACTTTCTGGTAGTGGTCGATTTTGGAACGAAGCTCTTCGACCTGGCCCTCCAGTCGCCGCTGTTCGTCGAGCAGCGTTTCCCACTCCCTGGAAACCGTACTCAGGAAGCCATGGACTTCATCAGGGTCGAATCCCCGAAAGGTCCGTGCGAACTGTTGCTTTCGGATCTCGAGTGGTTTCAGTGTCATGGGAGGATGATAATCCGGTTAAGGAATCGGGGCGCAGGCGGCGGGGCCGTTGCGGATCAGGATCGCCTGGGACGTCTGCCACCCTTGGAGCGCTTCTTTCGTCTAGGATCGCGACGCCCTTCGCCCTCATCGGCGTGTTGCGCCGCGGGCTGTGTCAGTACATTGGGCGAGACGGCGGTGGACGCAGCATCGAGCCTGCGGACGAGGGCATCGAAATCGGATTCGAATCGCTGACTCTGCCGATCGACCAATTCCTGTTCCGACCGTTCAGATCGTCGGACCACCACGAAGAGAAAACCCGTCGCCGCGAACAGGAGCGCGACCAGCACAATTTGCAGGAGGAGGATCATATGGTGGGCTCTCGCATGCCGAACAGGGCCGTGCCGATACGAACGTGGGTGGCGCCTTCTTCGATAGCGACTTCGAAGTCATCGCTCATCCCCATGGAAAGATAGCGCATCTCAACGTGTTCGTTTTGCCCGGCGAGGCGCTCGGCCAGGTTTCTCAGCAGGCGGAATTCCGGCCGCACGAGTTCAGGGTCATCCATCGGTCGTGCAATCGTCATCAGGCCCATCACTTTCAAATGTACGAGGGGTTCAAGGCCGGAGACGAGTTCGTCCGCCGCCGAGGGGTCAATCCCCGCTTTCGACGCTTCACCCGATGTGTTGACCTGGATGAGGCATGGCAGAATACGGCCGCCCTGAGCCGCTCTATCGTTGAGGGCCTCGGCCAGGCGAAGAGAGTCGACGCCGTGAACGAGATCGGCCGTTTCGACGACCATGCGCGCCTTGTTGCGCTGAACATGGCCAATCATGTGCCAGGTTACGTCCCCGCCCTGCACGCCTCCAGGGAGCTTCGAAGCCTTATCCAACAGCTCCTGAGCTTTGTTTTCACCGAAATGGTAGTGGCCAAGTTGCCTCGCAGCCTGGACGTAGGAAAGCGGAAATGATTTGGTTACCGCGACGAGCGTCACCTCGTCGACTGTACGGCCGGAGCGTGCACAGGCCCGTGCCATGCGTTCCTTGATGTCCGCCAGCCGGTCGGCAAGCGTCTCAGAAACTGGTTCCCGGGGACACACGTTCGGAGCACCTGACAGTGTCGGCATGAGGGTGGTTACTTGACCAGCATCATCCGCCGCGTCACCGAGTAGTTCTCCGTCCTCATCTGATAGAGATAGAGTCCCGATGAGGCAGGCGAGCCATCAACATTCCGACCATCCCAGACCGCGGTATGCCAGCCGGCCGCCAATTGCCGGTCGACGAGTACACGGACCCGTCGGCCGAGCACATTGTACACCGCGAGCTCGACCTGGGCGTCTTCCGGGAGGCCAAAACGGATGAGCGTAGAGGGATTAAACGGGTTGGGGTAATTCTGATCCAACTGGTATCGGGCCGGAATGCCCTCATCCGGCGTCGATTCCGATTCGTTGGCTACCCCGACTACGGATCCGGCAGCGGCAAACCAGAATCCGGTACCGTGGACGATGCGGGGACCGAGCGAAACGCCGGATAGCGACTCGCCCACGATACCACTGACACGGTATTGGGCGTTGGCGGTTTCTCCTCCGCCTCCTCCGAATCCACCGGCCAACAGAATGGTTTGGGCAGATGCATTTGCTCCGACGCCGGCTAACGCCAACCCCACAATGAGGAGTAATGGATACCGGTATACCATGCGCCGGTCACAGTGGGCCAGGTTCGCGATCATCACTCAGTCCTCTTTGGATACGTATGCCTCAGGGTGCAGAAGCGTTCCCTTTTCGCCGGCCGGCTTTTCCAGCTCGACGGGGATGCGGAATGACTCGGCGAAGGGATCCTGCCGGATGCCGGTCACCTGCCAGGAGACCTTCAGACCGGGGGTACCGCCGGCAATACGAAAACGGCCCTCCTGCATTTCATCGGCCACGTAGACGGGAGCAAACCCGCCGATGCACGTCAACTGGTAGCGGAAATCGCGGTTGAGCGCGTCAAACCAGTCCGGCATGACGATGGTAGCCGAACCCTCTCCATCGAGCGTCACATTTCCATTGTAGACGTTCATCATGTCCGGGCTTTCGACGAAACTGTGCAGCAGATACTTGCCGTACGGGTCAAGCGGATGGTCAATCTTGAAAGTCCCGCTGCCCTTTGAAAGTATACCGCCAACGCTCAGGTTACCTCCTACCGTCAGGTTATCTTCAAACTGACCGTTGCCACCGGCGGAGAATCCATTTTCGGCACGCAGACTGACTCCGCCGGCGGAATTGCTGACAAGCAGGGTCGGGTTCGCAGTGGTGCCGGCCAGAGAGAGCGGCGTGAGAATCTTGTCACCCGTGACGGCTCCGTTGTTGATCTGGGCGGTGCCCACGGCCGCCGCACCGATCTTGGCCTGGGTTACCGCCAGGTCTGCAAGTTGCGTCGTGCCGATTCCTCCCGATGCCACGGAAAGTGTGACGGGTCCGGCCTGCCCGCCCCCCGTAAGCCCGGTACCAGCACTAACCGAGGTGATGTCCCCTCCCTCCGACCAGAGCGCGGTCGAGCCGTTGAATGACAGCACGTCGCCGGTGGTCGCGCCTGCCGTGGAAATCTTGGCCGTCGTGACCGCTGCATCGGCCAGTTTGGCGCTCGACACGGCATTGTCGGCCAGTTGGGCGGTGCCGATGCTCGCCGTTCCAACCGATAGGGTCACATCACCCGCCGTGCCCCCGCCGGCCAAACCGGCGCCGGCTATGACGGCGGTGATATCTCCGGCACTTGACCAACCGACGTTTGTGCCATCATAGGATAGCACCTGTCCGGCAGAAGCGCCTGCTCCCGAAACCTTGTCGGGTGTGACGGCCAGAGGCGCCAGTTTTGCGTTGGTGACCGCTCCGGCCGCAATCTTGCCTGCAGTGACGGCATTGACGGCAAGCTGGTTGCTTCCGATGCCACCATCTGCGACGGAAAGGGTGACTGATCCCGACGTGCCACCACCGCCGAGACCCGTCCCGGCCAGCACGTCGGTGATATCGCCCGTTCCGAACTCAGGCGCCGACCACACAACCTGTCCGCTCTGGATTCTGAGAATATGACCTTCTCCCCCGCTGGCGGGGTCCATGTTGACGGGTGCGACGGCCGCGTCGGCAAGTTTCTCGCCGGTTACCGCCTCGTCGGCAATTTTGGCGGACGAAACGGCGCCGTCAGCAAGTCTTGCGGACGACACAGCCCCATCGGCGAGTTTTGTTGACGATACCGCCCCGTCAGCAAGTTTTGCCGTAGATACGGCCGCGTCCGCCAGTTTCGCCGTGGTGACCGAACCGTCCGGAAGGAATTCGATTTCCGCCGCCAATTTGATGGCCGTCACCGATCCGTCTGCCAGCTGGTCCGTGCCGACCGCGCCGTCACGAATCTTCACAGATGTGACTGCACCGCCTGCGAGGCGTCCGGTCCCCACCGATTGCGGAGCCAGACGTAGACTGTCGATGCTATTCACAGCGATGCGCGTGGAATCGACGGCGCCGCGCTGCAGGCGCGCACGGTCAACGGACGATTCGGCCAACATGGGGGTCGTGATCCCGTCCTCAGCGACGGCAAGGGTGATGATCGCGGCACTCCCTCCTCCCGTCAATCCCTCTCCCGCAACGACCTGGGCAACCGTCTCGTCGGCCGGTGGCTCGGCCCAGATGAGCGCTTCATCGGTCACCACGAGGGTATGCCCGACGGCAGCTCCCGAGAAATCGATATGACTCGGACCCACCGATCCGGGAGCAAGGTTCGATCCGCTGATTCCCCTGTTGGCCACTCGGGACGAGTCAACCACGCCCCGAGCCAGTTTCTCACGCGTGACGGAAGCGGAAGCAAGAGCGGCTGCACCGACGGAACCGCTTCGCAGCTTCCTGGAAGTCACCACCGAATCCGGAATCGATATGGCATGAAGGGCATAGGGGGATGCACTCAAGGGGACACGTGGCGTAAGTTCCCCCGATCCTTCAATGCGGAGACTCAGCCACAGCCTCCTGGAGAAGTCGATCGTCCGAGGAATCGGCTCGGTCAGCCCTAGCGTAGTCTGGAACACCCCCCTCGCGACGCGGATCGTTTGGGGCTCGGTCCACTCTGCGGTGCCGCCGGTTGGGGTGGGGTACAGTCGAAAGGTAATGTCGTAATCCCCGTCCGCCACGGGCGTGCCCGTGGGGTCGGTCAAAACGCCCTGGTAATTGAGCGTCAAGTTCTCCGCCACGTTCTGCGCCACGGTTGGGACTACGGACAGCAGGAGCACGAGGGCGACGAGGGTGGTGCGCATCGATCAGATCTCGTTCGTCGGGTGAAAAGTCGCCGGGAATATGGGAAACGGGATATGCCTTCTTTACCCCGCCGATCGCATTTGGCTCCCGATCGCAGTCAGGGAATCTCGCAGCTGCTCTTGCCTGCGCGCCAGCCTCTCAACGAGCTTCGCTGCTGTTGCGAATGCCTGAACAGGCCTCTCCACGCCGTTTGATGCCGCGTCAGGTGACCGTCGATCTGTTTCCAAGCCCCTTACTCCGCTTCGGCGCGGAGCACCTCCAGTGGAGGACGGGTTACAACTCCTCGGCTGTTTGCCATGCCAATAGCGACCGTCAACGCGCTGACCGTCAGCAAGGCTACGAGCACCGCCACGACGGGTGGTGAAAACGGCGCATCGAATACCAGGGCCGCGAGCGCCCAGGAGGCCCCGATTGACAGCAGAATCCCTGTGGTCGCCGCAAGGAAACCCAGCAGCACGTACTCGACAACCAGAATCGCGAGAATCTGGCGGCGAGACGCACCGAGCGTGCGCAGGAGGACGCTCTCCCTCACACGTTGAAAGCGGCTGGTTACGACTGCCCCGAAAAGCACAGTCAGGCCGGTGAGAATACTGAACAGCGCCATGAAACGAATGACGAGTGCGATCCGGCCCAGAATCTCGTCGGCCGTCCGCAGAATGGCCTCGAGGTCGATGATGGACACGTTCGGGAATGCTTCGACTGTCCGTCGCTGCAGCTCCGCCCGTTCCTCCGGACCCTCCGTGCGCGTCGTCAAGACGAAGAACTGCGGGGCCTCCTCGACGACGCCGGTAGGAAAGATGACGAAGAAATTGGTTGATACCCTCTGCCAATCCACCTCACGAATCGAGCCCACGATCGTATTGAGCAGTAGTCCTTGTACATTGAACACTACCTCATCACCGAGATCGACCTGCAGATCGCGGGCAATGTCGGCTTCAATGCTGATCGGGACGGACCCCGCACCATCATAGGTGCCTGTGAAGGAGCCCGAGACCAGGCGCTCGCTGTCCGTCATCGCTCCCCTGTAACTCGAGCGATACTCGCGCCGCAGGGGCCATCGAGAGCCGGTGTAGGCCGTATCGGCCACCAATTCTTCTACACTTCTGCCTTTGATGTCGGCAATACGCATCGTAACGATGGGCACAGGCGGATCTGAAACCAACTGCAGCGAATCGATAAGCGCCTGAACGCCGGTGACCTGATCGGATTGGACATCGAAGAGGACCACGTTGGGTTGTCCGGACCGATCGAAGCCCTCAATCTTGGCCAGGAGTGTTCTCTGCGTCAGGAAGAGGGTCATGATGAGGAACGTACCCAGCCCGAGGGCGAGGAGCAGGACGGCCGTCTGGTTACCGGGCCTGTACAAATTGGCGAGCCCCTGCCGCCATACATACGGCCATCGCGAGGGGAAGAATCGGCGTACAATCGCCATGAGCGACCGCGCGACGAGGTACAACGATCCGAACACGACACCAACGCCCCCTGTGAACCCCAACGCGATCGGCCAGCGCCCGGTCTGGCGCAGCGCGAAGCCGAACAGGAGGAGTATCACCACTCCCCACAGGAGGATGCGAAGTGTATCCCTGCCCGCCTCCTGTTCCTCGACCGAAGCACGGAGGGCGCGAAGCGGCGAGATGCGGCGGATTCGAAGCAAAGGCAAGAGTGCAAACACCAGTGATACGCCCAACCCGACGAGCATGCCCTCTGCGACCGCCAACGGGGACACGCGTACCGACACGTCTACCGGAAGGAATTCAGACAGCACGGCAGGCAAGAGGTATTGCACACCCACGCCGGCCAGGGCGCCCATGGACGCACCCACCGCTCCCATTGCGACGGCCTGGAGCACGTACACCAGAAACGCCTGACGAATGGTCGCGCCGACGCAGCGAAGCGTCGCGACCGTGTCAACCTTGCCGCTGACGTAGACGTGGATCGCACTCGCCACGCCGAGTCCACCGAGCAGCAATGCGACGAATGCGACGAGATTGAGGAACGCGTAGAGGTCTTCCAGCGCGTTTCCCCACTCGCGTCGGACTTCGTCGATCGTGTCGATACGCAGGTCATGACGCTGGAGATGTGGACGGAGATGCTCGCGGAGCGCCTCCGGGTCGCCCGCGCGCTGATTGAGTTTGAGATACGCTTCGTAGTCCACCCGACTACCGCGACCCAGCAGGTTCTCGTCGACGCCCCCCAGGGGAATGTAGATTCGCGGCCCAATCAACGCCGAAGCGGCGGATTCACCCGGCACTTTCGTCAGCTTCCCTGCGATGACGTAGCGGCGCTCTCCGATGAACAGGTCATCCCCCACGTCCGCTGCGAACTGGATCATGAGTGCCTCATCCACGAGTGCGAAGGGTCCTTCTTTCAGCCGGGCAAAGGCACCTTCGGGAGCCGTTTCCACCTCTCCATAGAAGGGAAAACCGCCCTCCAGGGCACGAATGCGGGCCAGGCGTGTGGCCGCATCCTTGGGGAAATAGGCCATCGAAGCGAAAGACACCATGCGTGCCTGATCCCCGCCCAGGGAGTCGAGCAATGCTTCTGTTTCGGCGGAGAACGGCGCACGGCCGGTAATCCGCACATCCGCCCCAATCAAGGTCTTCGCCTGCGTGTCGACCGCCGTGAGCAGGTTGCCCCCGAAAGAGGTCACCGCCACGAGCGCCGCGACGCCAAGCGTCATCGAGGACACGAACAGAAGAAGCCGTCGCCGGCTGCGGCGGCTGTCACGCCAGGCCATGCGGAGGATCCAGGCGAGTCCGCCTGCGGCCCTGCGATCGGGTGTTGAAGCGTCCGTCATACGACTGAGGCCTCCGCCTGTCCGGTCCGAACGTCGGAATAGACCCGACCTCCTCGGAGCCGAATCACCCTCTGGGTGCGTGCCGCCAGTTCGAGGTCATGTGTCACGAGAACAAGCGTTGTGCCGGCGGCCCGATTCAGGTCGAATAGCAAGGCCTCGATGGTCGCGCCGGTATCGGTATCCAGATTACCCGTAGGCTCATCCGCAAAAAGAATGCGCGGCTGGTTGATGAAGGCCCTCGCGATGGCCACACGCTGTTTCTCCCCGCCGGAAAGCTGGGCAGGGTAGTGCGACAACCGGTCAGAAAGCCCTACCTTTTCCAGCCACATCTCTGCCCGCTCCCGTACTCCCGTTTCGCCCCGCAGTTCGGATGGCACCATCACGTTCTCGATGGCGGTAAGGGTCGGGATCAACTGGAAATTCTGGAAGACGAAACCCACCCGTGCGCTTCGCACATTCGCCCGTTCATCTTCCCCCAACAAATCGAACCGAATTCCGTCCAGCCACACCTCTCCGTCTGTCGGCTGGTCCAGCCCGGCACACAAACCCAGCAGCGTGGTTTTTCCGCTTCCAGACGGGCCCACAACCGCTACCGTGCCCCCCTCCTCGATCTCAAAGCTTACGTTTTCTAGTACAGTTAATGACCTGGAGCCGCTCTGGTAGGCTTTGGTCAAGTTGGATACCCGGAGCATAATCTGGCGGAGTTCCTTTCCGATGCGGGTTACTGCCGGCTCTTACGGGCGATCCGACAAGGGCCGTTGGCACCCCGGGCGACGTTGTTTGTTCCATTCCGGCCTTCGTACATACGAGAACATCCTATGATGGGCTTCGGTATATAAGGTTTTCATTCGAAGTCACTATTTCTCGCCTTTCCGCCATGCCATCCACTCGACTC
This sequence comes from uncultured Rhodothermales bacterium, assembly GCA_964387555.1. Lineage (GTDB taxonomy): Bacteria > Bacteroidota > Rhodothermia > Rhodothermales > CAYLXM01 > CAYLXM01. The sequence goes on from CAYLXM010000005.1 coordinate 35,634, forward strand.
CTCTTATCACTCCTGATCGCACTCATGGCCGTCTGGGCTGCGGGTTGCTCACCGCGGAACGCCTCGAATCCGGAGGCGACGGCCCCGATGGAAACCCGGGACGAGCGCGGATGGACAGGCGATCCGGACTCGGACACCCGCAAGGTGGTTCTGGTGCTGGGCAACAGCCTCGCCGCGGGGTATGGACTCGACCCGGATCTGGCATTTCCTGCCCTGGTACAGCGAAAGATCGATTCCCTCGGTTGGGCGTGGCGCGTCGTGAACGCAGGTCTGAGTGGAGAAACCACGGCCGGGGGGTTGCGAAGGGCGGATTGGCTTTTCCGGCAGCGCGTGGATGTGCTGCTGCTCGAACTCGGCGGCAATGATGCCCTTCGCGGCATCTCGACGGAGATTACCCGGGCCAACCTGCAGGGCATCATTGACCTCGCACGCGATCGCCACCCCTCGGTGCAGATCGTGCTGGCGGGCATGCAGGTACCGCCGAATCTTGGCGGGCCTTATGCCGGGGCGTTCAGGCAGATCTACCCCGATCTGGCCAAGGCCAACAAAGCCGCCTTAATTCCTTTCCTGCTCGAGGGCGTCGGCGGCGTGCCGGCGCTCAATTTGCCCGACGGAATCCATCCTACGGCTCCAGGACATGAGATACTGGCCGCGAACGTCTGGTCGGTCCTGAAGCCTGTTCTGGAAGGGATGCAGGAGCCTGTTTGAGCCCAGGTGAGACCCTGGTTCATGGCCCCTCCGCCCGACGCCCGTACCGGTTATCCGGAGTTCCTCCTGCCGCTGTCACCATTTTGCCGTGACACCGGTTGCAGAGCCAACGTTCCCCGTCGAAATAGGCCGGCCTGAGATAGTAGGTCCGGGTCCGGTGCAGCGGAAGACCGCATACGCAGCACCGCTCGGAATCCGGCATTCCGTCCGTTCGCCGCCATTTTCTGCGCCGCCAGGATGATGCGGCGAGGTCGTTCAAGTCGGGAGCGCTCATGATCGGAGGGAAAAGCCGCAGCGGCGTATCTTGTGCTCGCCTCCTTTCATACGATCGGTTTTACCCCGTGTTCATCCTGATCCGTTCCCCACACCTCCTGTTGTCGGTTGTCACCGTCTGCCTCGCGATGGCGTGCGAATGGCAGCGCCCCGCTGCCACGGATTTCGATCTACAGGGGCACCGTGGGGCCCGAGGAGAACGACCGGAGAATTCCTTGCCCGGCTTTCGTCACGCTGTGGAACTCGGCATCCCGACGCTCGAGATGGATGTGGTCGTCTCGGCCGACTCCCAACTGGTTGTTTCCCACGAGGCCTGGATGTCTGATCTGATCTGTTCGTACCCTGACGGCACGCCGATCCCGCCCGACTCGGCCCGGGCCATCAACCTGTTCCGGATGCGAGCCGAAGAGATCGCTGCATTTGACTGCGGGAGCCGTGTCCACCCCGCGTTCCCTGACCAGCGCTCCGAACCAACCTTCAAGCCGCCTCTTTCTGCCGTAGTGGATTCGGTTGAAGGGTGGGCAGCCTCTCTCGGCCGGTCTCCCCTTCTGTACAATATCGAAACCAAGTCGAGCCCCGGCACTGACGGGCAAGATCACCCGAATCCAAATCGATTCGTGGCACTGCTCTACAGCCTGCTGGCGGAGAAGAACGTGCTCCACCGCACGACCGTCCAGTCCTTCGACGTCCGCACCCTCCAGGTGCTGCATGAAATGGATCCGGCCGTGAAGACCTCGCTGCTCGTCTCCCGCACGGCGCGCTGGGCGGATCGACTCGGTGACCTGGGCTTCACACCCGATATATTGAGCCCGAGCTGGGGACACGTCACCGACTCGATGGTGGATTCGGTACATGCCATGGGGATGAAGATCATACCGTGGACCGTTAACGAGTCGGCAGACATGCTCCGGCTGGCCTCGCTGGGGGTTGACGGGTTGATCACCGACTATCCGACCCGGGCGAAAGCGATTCTTCAGATTCCGTAGAACGGGATTCAGCGGCGCGGTGCCACACCAATTGTCGTCTCGAACGGAACCGTCACAGGAGAAAGGCAGAGGCGGTCATTGCAGGCCATGAAGGTAATGTCACCGGCCATGCGCGCCGTACCCGGCGCGGTCTTCGGGTCGGTGCGCACTCGGATTTCGATCGCACTTTCGTTCCCGAAATAGAGAACTTCGGAGTCAAAATTCGGATCGAATGCCTTCTTGATGCCGGTTTGCCTGGGTTTGCCGACTGTGCGAAACCCCTTCGCAAGGCGGTTCGCCACAATCTCCAGCGGTCTTCCCGCCGGCGAGCCCATTGCATAGAGGCTCCAACCCGGCGCAATCTCTGCGCTGATTCGGAGCGTCACGGACTCACCGGGGCGAATCTGCTGCGCTGTAGGGACAGCCTGCCATGTTACGACATCGGTAGGCTTCGGAACCGGGTTTTGCTGGGCATGGGCCGGGACCGAAAGCGCGGCAAAGAGTCCCACGGCAAGCGTAAGTCCCGGTGAGCGGCGACAGGAAGACAGCATGATGGAAGGTCTTGAGGTTCTCAACGGATGTCCTGTTCGGGCCCACAACCCGTCCCTTCTCCCGTCCAGCATTCGATAAGAGGTATCAGCATATCGGCCACGCGATGATGTCCGCTTGCGCTCATGTGATCGTCGTAGAGCAGATAGTCCTGGTCCCGCAAGACCGGAGCCACGTCGACCGTCCTGATGATCGGCATGCGCGGATCTTCAGCGAAGGGTAGGATTTGAGAGAGGCTATCGACAGCGCGGACGAACGCACTGCTGTTGGCGTTGTAGGAGATGACCTCGAGCACGATGGTTGGCACCCCGGAAAGGTCTGCATCTCCGTTGACCAATACGTTAAGGAAGGCTTCCGCCTCCTTTACCGGTTCCCGTTCTGGAAGGAGATGTGTCGGAACCGGGGATGAAGACCGGTATTCAGTGAGGTTCCTGTACAGCATCGGCCAGTAGATGCGCAGAAACTTGAACGGAAAGTAGGCCCGGTCCACCGATTTGTAGGACTGCCGGTTCTTTTCGAATTCCTCACGGCTCATAACGCGGGGTTCATTTTCGTGCTCACCGAACCAGCGGTTTTCCGCATAGTCGTTTTCAGCATATTGGATGACGAGAGCCCGAAGTCGGCTGCGGTCCAGCCGTTCGAGCAAGCGCATTTGCCTGGGGGTGGCGAACGACGGAATTGCGGCATTGAGTACGCGAAGTTCCGTTGCCGACTCGATCAGTTCCGGGAACGACGCCGACTGGTCCACGCCCCAGCCTGAAGCATGGGAGTCTCCCAGGACGATCACGTCCGGGCCATCGAGCGATGCCTCATCGTCTCGAAGCCCCAGTCGATTGACGAAGTGACCCACCTCGAATTCCCTGTTCGTGAATTCGAACTCCCCGGGTTCGAACGTATAGTCGACCTGCGGGTCATAGCGGCCCTGACCGTCCTCATAGGTCACGGTTCGCCGGTCACAGTAGATATAGTAGTCTCTTGCAGTCCGGATGAGCGCGGGCCCTTTGGGAAAATGGTAGAGGAGAACCATCGTCGCCTCCGCCAGAACAAGTAGTCCAGCTGCGAGGAGCAGGTTGATCGCCGCCACCCGAACGGCTCTTTGCGATATCGGCCACGTACTGTCCTTCACTCGGCACTCTCGCGTCCAACTCGTCGTGAAACGGGGCCTATTCGTTGACGGTTCGGTCAACGAGTCTGTAGAGCCCGAATTCCTGGTTTTGATGGACCAGCATCAATCGGTCCGGAAACTCGTCGACGAGCGTCCACAGGGGAAGGATCTCGCGGTGGAAGAGCGGTCCGCGTGGTCCTGTGACAAGATAGTCCACGCCATATCGCTGAAAAAAATCGAATAGCCTTTCGGCTTCTTCTTGCGTATAGGAATCCCGAAAATCGGCGGGGATCAGCGGAGGCATGGTCTTTCTGCTGGTGTACAGGGCGAAGTCGGCTGCCTCGCGGCTCACGAACAGCGCGTCGTCGGGCGTGCGGGACTTGACGAAATCGTAGAAGCGAAGTCCGGCGTCGGATGCCACATCCTGTGGAAGTCGCTGAAAGTCCATCGTTGTATACCGGCCCGCATAGGTCACGCCAAAGAGCAAGAGGGCGACAAGAACCGGCCAGGGGCTATCGCCGAGCATACGACGGGCCCCCAGAAAGGCGTAGTAGAAGAGCAACACGTAACCCGGCACCATGTAACTGAGCATCTGATACGGCCAGAGGAGGATGATGCCGGTGAAAACCACCAGGAATGGCTCCGCCAGGGATGCGCGCCGGCCCACAGAGTACAAAAAACCGACGATCCCGAACCCGAAAACAAGCGCGGCAAGTACGATCCGTCCCGGAACCCAGAAGGCATTGTCCAGCAGCGTGTTCGCAACGCAGCCGATGGCGTAGTTCTTCGCGTTAGTGATCACAGACACGGCGAGGTCGCCAATTCCCTTAACCTGAACCGACGCGGCACTCATGTAACTGCCGGTAGAGTCGACCGGCAGCAGGACCAGTTGGAGTGTCACCCCCAGCACGACGATGGCGGCGGGAATCCAGAATCGGGGTCCTGGAAGAAGCCTGCGCCGATAGACCCACTCATACAGCAAGAGGGCGGCCGGAAGCGCAACGCCCACTGATCGGGTCAGGATGGCCATGACCATGGCGATCCCCACCGACGTACTGAGGATCCAGGCCGACTTCTGGTTCCCGGCCGCCCGGTATGAGGCATCGGCAAGCACGATGGACAGAAGGCACCAGAAGAGGAAGGGAATATGCGAGACGAGCGCCTCCTTGGTCTGCCAGAAATACGGATTGAACCCGACAGCCAGGACGATCGCAGTGGCCCATACCGGAGATAGCCTCCGTGAGGCGAGTCGACCCAGCAGGACGAGAGATCCCAGGAAGAAGAGAACGATCGTGATCTTAAACGCCGGGAGGCTAAATCCGGCCAAGCCGATCACAAGCGCGAATACGACTGGCAATCCGGGTGGATACGCCTGAAGCCCTCCTATACCGGGCGCCTCGGGATTGGCCAGGAAGAAGCTGTGCGTATAAGCCCTCCCTTCGGCGATGTTGACCGCGTTGTTCAGGAACACCGAGGCATCCCCTGCCTCCTGCCCCCCACGCAACGTAGCGAAATAGAACAAGCCGACACAGGTCGCGGCAACAACGGGCAGGAAAAGCGCACGGAAACCACTTCGCCCGGCCCCGGCCGGTTCGTCAGGAGCCCATAGACGTGTCCACAGGGCTGATCGGATGTTCACGAGCGGCGACACCGGCATGGGTGCGCGAACGGGAATGGCCTTCGCGGGAAGGTCCCGGGCCGGACCCATCGTCCGACCCGCCGGACCTGCCGCGCAATCTAGATGGACTCCGACTCCTTCACGACCCGGATCTTGACCTCTCCGGTGACGTGGCCGTGAAGCCGGACCGAAGCGGTGAAGACACCGAGCGAGCGGATTTCTTCGTCGAGGTGGACCTTCCGCCGGTCGATTTCAAGGCCACGTTCGCCGAGCATGTCGGCGATCTGCTGCGTGGTGACCGTGCCGAATATGCGATTGCCTTCGCCCACCTTGGCAGGAATGACGAGCTCCAACTTGCCAAGCCGCTCGGCGAGGGCCGTCGCATCGTTGACGAGCTTCTCCAGCTTGTGGGAGGTCTGCCGTCTCACTTCCGCGTGGGCTTTGAGGTTGCCTCGCGTGGCCTCGAGGGCCAATCCCCTGGGAAGGAGATAATTCCGCCCGAAGCCGTTTTTCACATCGACGACGTCGCCCGACATCCCCAGGTTGTCGACGTCCTGTTTCAGAATGACTTTCATCGAATACACCGAGTTTCAGCCGCCATCGAGGGCGGAGGATAGACCAGTTCTAACGCAGGTTGTCGGCTACGTACGGCAGCAACCCCATGTGTCGAGCGCGCTTGATGGCGCTGGTCAACTGCCGCTGAAATTTTGCACTCGTTCCGGTGATCCGTCGCGGCAGGATCTTGCCCTGCTCGTTGAGATAGCGCTCGAGCGTATCGATGTCCTTGTAGTCGATGTATTCAATGCCGGCCTGCTTGAAGGCGCACTGATTCCGGCTGCGGGTCTGGGACAGCGGGGTCACGTTGCGGACCACAAGCTGTCGTTTCTCTCTACTTTGCCTGGCGCGTGCCATGGTTGTCTCTGTTCGTTGGTCTGAATGTGGCTACTGGAGGACCTTGATCCATTTAGTCGGCTTGCTCGACGACCTTACGCGGCGCAATCTCCGCCTTCGTTCCGCTCACCCGGCTCTCATAGGCCCGCTTCATTTTGGCGTCGTACTTGAGCGTGAGATAACGCAAGATCTGTTCGTTGATCTCCGCCGCACGTTCCAGACGCCCGATGAAGCTGCCCGGCCCCTCGAAGTAGAGGACCACATAGTACCCGTTGTTGCGCTTGTGGATCGTGTGGGCCATCCGTTTCATGCCCATTTCGTCCACCGCAATGACCTTGCAACCGTTTTCTTTGACGAATTCGCTCATTTTGCCGACGACGTCCTTAATCTTGTCTTCGCTGAGGACACCGTCGACAATGAACGCGAACTCGTACATGCCGATGGGTTCTGCCATGTCTATTCCCTATGGATAATGAAGCCCTCCACCTCAGTGGAGAACAGGGAGGTACAGAAGAGAAATATACGTCGCCGCGATCATATTTCCCAAATCTAGGTCTCTTTTCGCGTATTGAGGCCTGCCAGGCGACGGGCGTTATCCTCGAGTCGAAGTGATCGTATCAGGGGGTCGAGTCGTCCGTCGAGGATTGTTTCGAGGGAGCGATTCTTTTCGTCCCCTTCCAGTCGATGGTCGGTGACACGGTTCTGGGGCCAGTTGTACGTCCGGATTTTGGCCGAACGATCGCCGGAACCGACCATTGACCGGCGGGCTTCCGACCGTTGCGCCTCGAGTCGTGCCCGTTCCATCTCGTAGAGGCGGGAGCGCAGCACGCGCAGGGCTTTGTCCTTGTTTTTGAGCTGGCTCTTCTCGTCCTGACAGGTGACGACGAGTCCGGTGGGTTTATGCGTGATGCGTACGGCGGAGTCGGTTGTGTTGACACTCTGGCCACCGGGTCCACTGGACCGATACACGTCGATTTCGAGGTCTTCCGGGCTGATTGCCACATCCACTTCTTCCGCTTCCGGAAGTACGGCAACCGTTGCGGCGGACGTGTGAATCCGGCCTTGAGATTCTGTTGCCGGGACGCGCTGTACGCGGTGCACCCCACTTTCGTATTTCATCGATCCGAAGGCGTCGTTCCCTCCAAGCCCGAAGACAATCTCTTTGAATCCTCCCTGCGCACCTTCGGAGATGCTCAATACTTCGATTCGCCAACCGCGGGTTTCCGCGAATCGGGCGTACATCCGGTAGAGGTCTGCGACGAAAAGTCCCGCCTCGTCGCCCCCGGTGCCCGCACGGATCTCCACGATCGCATTCTTGCTGTCTTCCGGGTCTCTGGGCAGGAGACTCAGGCGCACTTCCTCCTCCCGTTCCGGCAACCGGGCCTCGAGTTCATCGAGTTCCTCCCTCGCCATCGCCGTGAGTTCGGGGTCCTGGCCCTCACGAACGAGTTGTCTGAGGTCGGCCATTTCCCGCCGCAGACGTTCGTACCCATCCAGCACGCGCACCACCCGGCTCAGCTCGGTATGCTCCTTTCCCAGCCGGGCCATCTGGACGGGATCGACCGCAACTTCGGGCACCGACATCAACCGGGTCAGCTCCTCGAATCTCGCCTTTACTTCTTGAATGGTAACCGGGTCGATCATAAAGACAAGGAATAATGGGGATGGGGGCGCTTGAGGCAGCAAGGGGGACAGCGTGCGCCACCTTCCCACGCAGCGGCCCGGATTGTCCTACAAACGCACCACGGACTTCTGCGCTTCAGCAAAGGAACGGCCAACCGCCGCGGCGATGCGCCGAACGTCTGCCATCAGGGATGCAAAATGATCGAAATACAGAGATTGGGGCCCATCGCTGAGTGCCGTCGGGGGGTCGGGGTGTGTCTCGATCATCAGGCCGTCCGCGCCGGCGGCCACGGCGGCGAGCGCCATGGGGGATACCAGATTTCTGATGCCCGTGGCATGACTCGGATCCACGATGATCGGCAGATGACTCTTCTCGCGGATGACCGGCACCGCAGCGAGGTCCAGCATATTGCGCGTTGCCTGGCTGAACGTCCGGACGCCCCGCTCGCAGAAAATGACGTTCTGGTTTCCGCGCGACATGATGTACTCTGCGCTCATCAGCCATTCGTCAATCGTAGCGGACAGACCCCTTTTGAGCAGAACCGCCTTATCCGTCTTGCCGAGTTCCTTCAGCAGCGCGTAGTTCTGCATATTGCGCGTTCCGACCTGAAAAATGTCGGTGTACTCATGCACGACCTCGATCTGAGCGACTTCCATAACTTCGGTCACGACCTGAAGCCCATGCCGATCTGCTGCCTGACGAAGCAGGATGAGCCCCTCTTTTCCCAGACCTTGAAACGAATACGGTGACGACCTTGGTTTGAAGGCGCCGGCCCGAAGGATACGCGCCCCGCACGAGGCCACGAAAGCGGCCGATAGCTCGATCTGCTCCTCATTCTCCACGGAGCATGGCCCGGCCATCACGACCAATTCCTCTCCTCCGATCGGTACTCCGTTGACATCGATCACCGAGTTCTCCGGCTTCCAGCTGCGCGAAGCGAACTTGTAGGCCTGGGTAACCCGGTACACGTTGGCGACGCCGTCCAGCACCTTGATATGCCGGATATCGAAATCCGGCTTCACACCGATGGCGCCAAGCACGGTCTGATGGACACCGCTGGAGCGATGCACATCAAATCCGTAGTCGTTCAAACGCTGGATGACGGCTTCTACCTGGGCCTCTGAGGCACCCGGTTTCATTACCACGACCATGACAGGATTGGGTCTACTCGCTTCCGGAGGCGTCCGCCGAATTCGCGTACTCATCTGCACCAGATGGGGCGATCGCGGGTTTCCTTTTGCGGTCAAGGGGGCACGGGGGATTCATCTCACCCGCATGAAGACGATTATATACGCTGCTCCATTCATCCGGTTCGGATCGCGCCCTTAACGGTAGCGTTCCAGGGTGAACTTCTGGCCGAGATACCGTTCACGCACTTCTGGATCGAGCGCAAGTGCTTCGGCCGTGCCATGGGAGAAGATTTTGCCTTCGTAGAGGAGGTACGCCCGCTCCGTGATCGCGAGCGTTTCGTGTACGTTGTGGTCGGTGACCAGGACCCCGATCTGGCGCGATTTCAAGTCGGCAACGATGTGCTGGATGTCTTCGACGGCGATGGGATCGATGCCTGCGAAGGGTTCATCGAGCAGGATGAATTTCGGCTGCGTCGCAAGGCTGCGCGCGATTTCGCACCGGCGGCGTTCACCGCCCGAAAGCGTGTACCCCTTGCTGCGACGAACCCGCTCCAATCCCAGTTCCTTGATCAGCGATTCCACCCGCTCCATGCGTTCGTCCCGGCCGAGGTTCTGGAATTCGAGGACGGCATGCAGATTATCCTCAACCGAGAGTTGCCGGAACACGCTGGCCTCCTGCGCGAGATACCCGATGCCGAGTCGGGCGCGCTGGTACATGGGCAGATCGGTGATCGTCCGATCATCCAGCACGATTTCCCCTGCATCGGGTTGAATCATGCCGACGATCATATTGAAGGTCGTCGTCTTGCCGGCCCCGTTGGGTCCGAGCAAGCCCACGGTTTCTCCCTGGCGGATGGAAAGAGAGACGTCGGAGACCACTTCCCGCTTCTTGAAGCGTTTGAAGAGGCCCTCCGCGCGGAGTACCGACGTTCCCGGTGTGTCGACACGCGGTTCGAGATCATTCATCGGATTTTGGAGGCGGCTGATCCTGTTCAGAACTCCCCTGTGTCATCCCGAGGCGCACGAGCACGTCCAGGAGGAGGGATCGGTCGGGTCTCAACTCCGGCTCCCAACGATAGTTGCTCAACAGAAAAGGGTCCTTAAGCGCTTCGGGCTCGAAATACGAGCCTTTGATGTCCGTCTCGGCAACCACCCTGTGAATGGCTCCGTCCTCGAGGAACAGGGTGATCTCGTCGGCCGACAATTGGACGGCGTCCTTCAACGCCCCCGACTGTTTGTCGGATCGAAAATAGATCACCTCCGCATTGGGACCTACGACGATGGTTCTCAAGGTGTCCCGCTGGAAGACGCCCTCGAGCTGTTTTCCCTGAATCTGTTGCACCTTCTGCAGCGTGGAGTCGAGTTGACCCACAAATGCCGATCCGAAGGCAAACAGGGAGTCCAGGACATCGGCCCTGGTCACGAGCCTGAGAGAATCACCCACAACCTGACTCTGGCGAAACCAGACCCGAGGATCCCTGAACAGTTCGATGGATCCCCGCGCATCCCTGGTCGGTGCTGCTTTTAGGGAATCCGCTTCCGGCAGGTCGTGATCAGGCGCTTCACCTCGTACGAAGGAAGCGGAATCTGCCAGCGCGGACAGTTCGCCTTGCCATAACCGGACGGAGTCGACCGCGACCAGGCGATCGAGACTGTCCGTACGGATCGAAACCAGGGTTTGAGCCCGCAGGGCCAGCGTGTCGGCCCTCGCCGAATCGATCGTGACCGAAAGGAGAACCGGCGCTTCCTCGATGCGGCTCAGCCCGGCCTTTCGATCGTGGTAGGCGAATCCGCCGGCAAGCCAGGTAGTTCTTTGCCCGGTGCGCTGCGTGGTGTCCGCGACGACATCGGTCTGTGTGATCTTAACGCGTCCCAACGCCCTCGACCATTCTTCTTCGCGGTGGTGTTCGACCGAATCGGCCGTCAGGAACAAGTCGTCCTGCGTCAGCACCACCTCTTCCTGAAATCGGGCGATCTTCCGCTCGGTCCAATACGCTCCCGAGCGGCTGGTCAGCACGGAGACGCTGTCGCGCAGTTCGACGCCCTCATCGAACCGCGCCATCTTTTCCTCTGAGAAATAGGTGCCTGACGGGGAGACGAGAACGGCATCGCCATCGGATAGCCGGACATCGCCCGTCGCCTCACCCCGCTTTGCGTCCCGAAAATAGAGCACCTCTTGCGCCGTCAAGGTATCTCGGGCGTCGATGATGCGCACGCCACCCCTGAAGCGGATCCTTCGGCCCGTCTGCTCGGCCGCATCAGCCCGAATCTCGGTTTCGTCGTGGAGTAGTCGCACATTTCCGACCAGACGGCGCACCGGTCGGCCGTCCACCTCCAGGTTTTGCAGCAGGTCCCCGTCGAAGTCCCAGACCTGTCCTTCTGCGGCCGACGAGTCTGCCTGAGTCTCCTGGGCACGCGCCGGACTCGCAGTCAGCATCCATCCACAGGCCAATAGAGCCAGGGAACACCGGCGTGTAAGCGATTCGCCGGAACGGGAAGGCGAACGATGCAGGGCGCAGGGGAAGGACACGGTTCTACTCATCCCGAACGATAGCCGACCCCGTTACCCGGGCAATTTCGTAGGTCAGGAGATCCTCGTCCGCTCTGAGCTGGTATCCCCGGAGTTCCTCCTCCGGCGTGACGATCCGAACAAAGCCGGTCGTGCGAATCTCCCGCAGTTCCTCCTCCCACGTAAGGTACTCGGTCTCCAGCGTGGTCTCCTCGCGCGTAGTGACGAACACGCCACCGCGGGCATCGAAGCGCCGATGTTCTTCGTTGTAAACCAATTCGCGGGCTCGGAGGATGCCCGACTCTGCATCTTGATCGTCAAAGAAGTGCACGCGAACACCGGCAGCCAGACTATCGGGATCACGGGCACCGCGCAGTACAAGGTAGGTACTATCCGTGGTCTCGTATCGCGCCATGTAGCCCGCAATCAGCCGCACCCGTCGGATACCGTCGTCGGTGATGGTGAGGTCGACATCCCAGGCTTCGTGGACAGGCCACGTTTCTGTCGATTCCACGGCGGGCGCAGCGGCCCGCTCTCGGGAGGTACATGACACAGGAATGCCGCTCAGGATAGCGAGGGCCAACATCAAACCCGGGGCCGTCCACCCAGAAGACGTCTCAGCGCGCGAGGGGACTGGTCGAGCCATTCAGGTGTTTAATGCTATTGAGGGACTCGGCGTGGAACTGTCCTTCCTCCCAATTCAGGATATTCACGCCTGTATTGTCGAGCGTCAACTCTTCCATCCTCTGTAGCCCATAATCAATCAGAAGTGCGGCAATCAGGATCCGCATCATTCTTCCGTGCGACACGACGAGAACGGAACGGTCCGGATTCTCTTCCACGATACGTTGGATGGCTGCCGTGGACCGGTTCATGACCTCCAGGACGGACTCTCCACGCTCCGGCCCGACGTCGTACCGTCCATTGAGCCAGGCCTGTTTGATCCGGGCGATATCGTCACTCACCGGAGGCCGGTAGGGTTGTCCTTCGTGGATGCCCCAGTTCATTTCATCCAGTCCGGCCCACCGCTGCAGGGCCAGCGGCTCTCGACGACGCGTCAACAGGATTTCGGCCGTTTCTCCCGCACGGCGCAACGTGCTCGTGTAGGCCGCGTGAATCGGGATTTCGGCAAGAAAATCTGCGAGGTGCGCCGCCTGCTGCCGACCCGCCTCGTTGAGGGGTGCATCAACCCCTCTCCCCTGCACGATACCCAACCGGTTCGGTTCCGTTTCTCCGTGGCGGACCAGATAGAGGGTTGTGCGGTGTTTGGGTTGCTTCATCGACAGAAATGCGTGACCGGATGGGGTTCCGCGCCTTGTGTGGCCTAGAAGCGCGGCGACCTGCGCGAAAGGTTTCGGATCATGTGGTCTTCCATGTCCTTGAATTGGGGCAGGGTCACGCCACGAACCAGGGCGCCCTTCAGGAGAAGGGCCCTCAGAATCTGATCCGGTGCAGGTAACGCATACAGCTTGCGCTGCACGGAAGCCACCAGTGGGGCCAGTAGGGCATCCAGCAACCGCCACCGCAACACGATGAACACGCTCAAACCGGCGACGACCGCTGCGACATCGGGATAGAGGGCAAGATACGTCAGGATGATCAGGTAGAGTGCAAACTGGAGCCCGATGAGGTCCATGAGGTGAAGCACGAACGAAGGCCGAAACGAGGTAATGGTGGGCGTAAATAGCGCGAGGAGGAAAAAGACCAACAGCGCCGCTGCGACAGCCGGGAGAATGGGCATGAGAAGCAGCAGGAGGGGAAAGATCCAGATCGTGACGGTTTGGGGGGCGCGGACCCACCGGTCGGCCGATTGCAGCAGCTTCAGCAGCGGCTCGTGCTCGAGCAGCGGGGCTGCGAACCGCTGCAAATCGGACTCGGTGGTATGGTACCAGTTGCCCGAGGCCGTGAAAATGCCCGCAGGCGTCTCCACGTAATAGGGCTTCTGGTTCGGGGCTTGGAATTTCATACGGCGGGGTCAGTCAGATTCCGGTCGATACTGGAGCCCGGGGCGCACTTCAATGTGAAACTTCGGATCTTCCAGGCCGGCGGCCTCCAGCGGGGCCCGAAGGAGGGTTTCGATGGCCCTGGCCGTGTTTAATTTCGGTTGTGCGCTGGTTGCGATATGGTTCTCCACCTGGCCACGCAAGGCGCCCTGTAACGCACGCAGCACGGTACGCTCCTGCTCGATCCCACTGTGCTTGTAGAGTCGCGCCCAGCCGACTTCCGTCTGAATCTCGAGCCGCTCCAGGTCAGGTTCCACGGCATATACGCTGAGTGGAGGCAGTTCTACCGACACCGTCCCGTCCTCCGAGACCTGTATCTTGTCTTCCGTTAACAATCCTACGTCGAACCCGTAGGAAACCTTCGCGGGACAGCGCAGGGTCGACTCGGTGGTCCCCAGGTTCAAGTTCAGCAGATTGGGCCAAAGCACCTTCGTGGAACTCGAGCTCAAGGTGGCCACCAGCTCCATAACGCCCGTAACGTAAAATGATTGCGGCGCTTCGCGCTGCATGGTGGTCACAACAACGGTACGGACCGTTTCCTCGCTCCATTTTGGGCGGATGAACCACGTTCCGAAAACGAGAAGCGCCACGACCGTGAGCAAGATGCCCAGGGTGACCGCAGGACGCACGGGAAACGGTCGCAAGACCATCTTGAACAGGGAATGGCTCGAGGGTTTTCCTTACATGCCGTAGAACCCTCTTTGGTCCTGGTCAGAGTCCGAGCAGGACGATCGCTGCCAGCGCGAGTGCCAACCCAGCCCGATTGAGGCGGGTGAGCCGTTCTCGCCACAGGGCCACGCCCAACAGGGTTGCTCCAAGCATGATGCCGGCGTTGTTGAGCGGGAAAACCACCGGTCCCGGTAGTCGCCCGACCGCCTGCAGCATAAACGCCACGGATCCGAGATTGGCAATACCGAGCAAGACTCCCCACGCCCACGAACGCCACAAGACGGGGCGCGCAATTTCGTCCCGGCTCAGGGCGACCCACCCCAGGCCGAGGACTCCCGCAACGCCGAAAACGATGACCATGAATGAGGCGGTCGGGACCGTTTCCCCATAGGCCTCGGAAAAGAGTTTCAGACTCAGGTCGGCTAACCCGCTCATCAGAAAGGCCAATGTAAGGGCTGATGCCGCTCCGCTGACCGCGGGTTCGCGGCCCGGACGAGATCCACGGTGTGCCAGGCCGAAGAAGGAGAGTGCCGCGAGCACCAGGCCGACGGTTTGTAGCGCGGTTGGGATTTCATGCCAGATCAACCAGGAGGCCAGCACGGGAATGAGGACGGAAACCCGCATGATCCCCACAGAAAGGGACATCCCGGCGAGGCGCGTGGCAGCCGCCAGCGCAAAAAATCCCGCGATGAAGATGACCCCCGCCACCATCCCCAGAATAATGAGCCCGGCCGACCAGCGCACGGAGAATTGTCCGGTCGGAAGCAGCAGGAGGACGGAAACGAGTGTAGCGGCGGCGTAGTTGGCGGTGAGAAGCGACGGGACGTGGAGGGACCGAACGCCCGCAATTTTGATCACGGACGCCGTCGTTAGGCTACAACTGATACTCAGCAGAAGGAAGAGCATACCCCGCAGGTCCCACGGAGGTGCGATCAGTCGACGACCAGGTAGTAACGAAGACGCGGCGGATCAACGACGATGTTTCGGATACTGAAACCGGGCGGTGCGCGCAGGCTCGGCTCCACGGCTCCCAGCGTATCCTCCGCGATGTCGGAATACCGGACGAAGGCGTAGAGTTCGTCGGTGCGCTCTGCCTCCATGGCTTGAGAAAGGGGCACGCGGAAAAGGACGTTGACCCGGTCCGGAATGAGCGAGACCCCCCGATTGCCTTCGGGCAATTCAGTCACACGCACGTCCACTTCCCGCACGATCTCCGTGAATTGCTCGATGTCGGCGTACAGCGTCGTGGCCGTGTGGCTCAACTTCACCAGGCCAATCAACGAATCGGCCAGATCAACGCGCGCGGTGAACATACCCCGGATATTCTGCCGCTCAAAACGCTCGGTGGGCCAATGACGCAACCCGCGGACCACGCTGGCAGCGCCCTCCACGACGACGCTGTCAGGATGGAGCCGAATGGCCGTCGTGGTGTCGTGCGTCAGGGCCGGTCGTATATGCCCGCGAAACACGATCGGCACCTTTCGGCGGACTTGTTCACCCAGACGCAGGCTGCAGTCCGGCGGGCTGACACTCTGGACCTCGAGTTCGCGCGGAATTTCCAGTACCACCGCCTCGGTAAGATTGATGTTCGGCACCGTGGCGTCGAGGGCAATCTTCTCGCGGTTGGTGTACAATCGAAGCAGGTGCCAGCCCTCGCCTTGCACCTGCACGCGAACAGACGACGGCGGAAGGGCCTCCAGTGCACGACCCTCCGGGATATTGACGATCTGTGTCGCCATCTCTACCGTAACCGGATACGTGCCCCGCATGCTGACGGTGAACCACAGAAGAAACGATGCAGTGAAGGCCACAAGAATCGCCAGGCCGCGATTCGGGGGCTCAGAGCCGCGAAGACCCCTGTCGGACCGGTCCGCATCTCGGACCAGTTGCCGTAACCGCACCATCGTGTCCCGTGCCCTCTCTCGAATGCTCATATTCAGGGGTCCGAACGATCCATCGCCGGATTGCGGAGGATCCACCGGCGCGCTGCCTCCACATCATCGCCGGTCAGAATCCCGGCGAAACGGAGGGCGACCGGATAAACCAGAATAAGCAATCCCAGCCAACTCCACCGGGCAAAATGCGGCCACTGCAACGAGATCAGCCCCGCGAAATACAATCCGGTCAGCAGGGCTACCACAACCACGAGCACCCGCGATGGATAGCGCACGTCCAGACGTATGGAGGAAACCCGCCATGTCATGGCCGCCAGAAGGCTGTAGGCCAGAAGGGTGGCCAATGCCGCACCCATCCCGCCCAGGAGTGGGATCAACACCACGTTTAGCGCGGCATTTGTGACGGCAGACACCAGAATCAGGACAGCGATCTGTACGGTTCTCTCATGGGCGTAGAGCACGTTCATGAAGATGTAGAACAGCCCGTAGGCCAGAAGCCCGAGGGTATAGGGAAACACGAGGGGATGGGCTGCCGCAAAGACGGGGTCCTTGCTGACGAAGGATACTACCTCCGGAGCCATCAGCCCGAGTCCAAGCACCGCCCAACCCGCGCCAACGAGATAGAGCCTGAACGTCTTTTTGTACAGTGCCTTGCCGATCTCCGCATCGGCGAGCACCTTCACACCGATCACTGCAAATGCCAGCTGGAAGCTCTGGACGAAGACCATTCCGAACACTCCGCTGATCTTCGCGGCCAGGGCATACACGGCGACCGTTCCGACGTCCGCAAGCCCCTTCAACAAATACCGGTCTCCGGCATTCAGGAACTGTCCGGCCAATGCCGATAGTACGAGGGGACCTCCCAGAGCGGCCATGCGGCCGGCCAAAGACAGGCTGAAGGCAAATCGACGATCCTTCAGCAGGGTTACCGTCAGATAGGATGCCGCAGCCGCGGCGGATACGACGTAGGCCACGAGTACGCCCTGAAGGCCCATCCCCCTGATACCCAGGAGAATCACGACGCCGATCAGCAGCACGAGCGCTTCCAGCGTGTTCACCGTCACGTAATGCGTAACACGCTCACGGGATCGCAGTTCGGTCAGCGGTACGCTGCCGACGATTTTCAGGGCGGCATACAGACCGGTCAACACGACAAGCGAAGCGCTCTCCCGGTTGTCGAGCAGCAGGCCGGCCAGCCCGGCGGCTGACCAGGCAAACAGTCCGGTCACCGCACAGGCCAGCACGATGGAGGCGATGAACGCGGTGGACACCAGCGTGTCGCGGTCCCCCTTGTAGTCCGGATCGCTGGCATACTTCAGCAGCCCGGTCGCCAGCCCGAGTCCACCGACGAGCGTCCCGAACCGGGCCGTGGTGTCCAAGAGATCCCAATACCCGAACTCGCTACTACCGAGCCACTCGAGGCGTAGATAGAGTACGGCCAACAGAAACCCTACTCCTTTGAGGAGCAGGCTGCCGATCGCGTAGACCGCGCTTTGTCGGGTGAGTCGGAAGAAGCCGTCTTTCACGGGTACGGATTTAGCGGCCCAGGAGGGTGCGGTAGGCGGTCACTAGTCCGCGTGCGGTCATGTCCCAATTGTATCGCTCCAGCACGGCTGCACGCCCCCTGAGGCCCATCTCCATTCTGGAATCCGCATCGCGCGCAAGTTCCACAATGGCCGCGGCGAAAGCCTCGGCATTACCCGATGCGTAAACCCGGCCGCAGGCCGTCTCTTCGATGATCCGCCGGAGCGGTTCACAATTGCTGGAAACGACCGGCCGCTGCAGATACATATAGTGGAACAACTTATGCGGTATCGTCGCATCCGTGTGGCCACTTTTCAGGTGGGGGATGAGACACAGATCGGCAGCCTCGATGTGGCTCTTCACGCCGGAGGCCGGCAGCCAGCCGGAAAAGTGAACCGCATCGGTGACGCCCCGCGCGTCAACGCGACGGCGCAAATCGGAGAGCGTCTTTCCGGCGCCAACGATCACCAGCAGGGCATTGGGGACCTCCTCCAGGACGGCAGGCATCGCGTCGACCACGCTCTCGAGCCCCCGGTGAAGGTCGACACCACCTGTGTACACCAGGATGAATCGGTCACGGAACCGCTCATCGGGCACAGGGCCGCGCTCGATCGATGAAAAACGGTCGATCTGGATCGTGTTCGGTACGACGATGATCCGATCCTTCGGAACACCCAGTTCCCGGTTGCGGATTGCCGCCTCCTCGATGACCACTACAAGTCGATCGACCTCGTTGACCCATTTCTTCTCCAGCCGACGCCATCGGGGGATGGACACAAACCACTTCCTCGGCGGGCGGGTGCTCCATGCATATTGCTGGAGCGCATCGACATAGTTTTCATGGAGATCGCCTACCGCGGGCACCCCCAACCGGCGGGCAGCGCGAATGCCTCCGCCGAACAGGTACAAATCGTGCAGGTGGAGCGCATCGGCCCGAAACCGTTTGTCTGCACGCCGGATCGCCCCGTCGAGGTACCATTCGTAGAACGGCAGCGTGCCCGCGAGTCCACGCATCTTGTTCCTGAGGCCTGCAGGCATCTTCTCACGCAGGATGCGAATGCCGCGGTGGTCGGATTCCGAGGGCAAGTGTGAAGGGCCGATCGCGAGCACGGCGACCTCGAAGCCCGCCTCGACCAGGGAAAGCGCTTCGTTCTCCACCCGCATATCCGGGGGGAAGGAGTGGTCGAGCACCATGAGGATCCGCATGCAGCTACTCGGGACGGTTCTTGAAGGTTCGGTTCATCAGTTCGTCTGCCACACGCGGCGCGGCCGAACCGTCTCCGTAGGGATCCGCCGGCACGTCAGTGGGATCGGCGGCAAGACCCTGCTGGATGCGTTGCGGGTCGAGATCCGTTACCCGATTCCAACCTCCCTGCAGCGTCTCCGGCCACTCCGTCTCGGTACGCAACGTGATGCACGGCACGCGCATCCAGAGGGCTTCCTTCTGCAGTCCACCGGAGTCGGTAAGCACGCGACGTGCTCCGGTAAGAAGTGACAGCATGGCAAGGTAACCCACGGGCTCCAGCGACGTAACGTTGCTCGGAAGGGGCCGGCCGAGCGCTGCGATTCGAGCGCGTGTGCGCGGGTGGATGGGCCAGATAACCGGCAACGCCACGTCCCCCACGATGCCCAGGAGGCGGCCGAGCCGATCGGAATCGTCCACATTTTCCGCGCGGTGCGCGGTAAGCAGAACATAGGATCCGGGTTCTTCATCCAGAATCGAAGAGAGCGGGGCACGCAATCGGGCGATTCCGCGGAAGTGCAGCAACGCGTCATACATCACATCCCCTGTGAAGACGGCCCGATCGGCCATCCCCTCCTTCTCCAGCAACGCTAGGGCCGTGTGACTGGGGCACAGGAGCAAGTCGGACAGGCGGTCTGCAACCACACGGTTGATCTCTTCCGGCATCCTCTTGTTAAACGAGCGCAATCCTGCCTCCACATGCACCACCGGGATGCCCAGTTTTGCACCCACCAGGGCACCCGCGAGAGTCGAATTCGTGTCGCCATAGACCATCAGCGCCGAAGGACGTACCGCCAACGCACCCAGCGCTTCCTCGAGCGCCGTCATCATCCGCCCGGTCTGTCCCGCGTGGGAGCCAGAACCGACCCCGAGGTGGATCGTGGGCTCCGGCAGTCCGAGTTCTTCGAAGAAAATGCGGCTCATCCTGTCGTCGTAGTGCTGTCCCGTATGGATGAGCACCTCCTGGATGCCCCTCTCCCTCAGGGCACGACTGACCATCGTGGCCTTGATGAACTGGGGGCGGGCCCCGATTACCGTAGCGAGTCGCATCATTTTCCAGTCACGTACGCTACGTTGAGGGATCTGACTGCCGCAACCTGGTCAAGAAGCTGTGAAAGCGATCGGGTCCCCTCCCTTCTGCTGAATGCACCCACTGCTTCGGGCAGCCCGACCTGATTTCGGCTTGGGGAATGCGACCAGGCAGCGTACCGTTCGGCGATGAAATCGCGAAGTGACTTGCGGTCATCGTAATGAATCAACTCTCCTGCCATCGTCGATTCGAGAACCGATTTCAGGTCGCACGAGGTCGGCCCGATTGCTAGCACGGGCCTGCCGACACCCAGGTACTCGAACAGTTTGGTAGGCAGAATTCCCGCCTGCACAGCGCTGTCAATCCGATTCACGACCACCAGGAGCACGGCACTGGCGGCAAGTCGTTGGGCGACCGTAGCGTGCGACAGTTGTCCCTGAAAGTCCGTGATGGACTCGATTCCTGCTCCGCGAATCGACTGCCGAACCGAAATGTCCGGTCGGCCGAGAAAACGCAGCCGCAGTTTGGGCACCGTTCCGGTCGCCAGCAAGTCGCCGAGCACCTCCCAGAGAGCTTCTGGATTCTGCTCCGGATTCATGCTTCCGGCATAGGTGATCCAGAACGCTTCCGGGTCGGATTCCGGCACATCTCGAAAGTCCTCTTCATCGAATCCATTGTACACCAGCGACACCGGAGTCCCGCGAAATCGCTCCTCAAACAGGGTCTTCAGGGTTGGACTTACGGTGACCACCGCATCCGCCGTCCGAAGAACCTGACGTTCAAGAAAAGCGTTCGCTCTCTTGCTCCACGAGGTCTGCGGCAGTTGCCAGAGGTAGTGGGCCTCCGTCCACGGGTCCCTGAAATCGGCGACCCAGGGTACGCCCGTCTTCCGGCGCAGTGCCCTGGCGGCGAGGTGGGCGCTGTGTGGAGGGCCGGATGAAAGGATCGCGTCGAACTCCGTCGTCCGCATCAATTTCAACCCTGCCCGTCGTGCGAACGGGATCCACCCGGCACGCGCGTCCGGGATGAAGAGATTGGCCCGCACCCAGCGCGAGACGGATTCTCGCCAATCCGAACCTCGTTCACTGGCGAATCCCAACGTGACCGCCTCGCCGGTGGATTGCCCGGTCAGGCGCGCATAAAGCACGAAGGGATCCACCGAACCGGTGCGTGTCACGCGAACGGACTCCGGCACCTGTCCCACCAATTGGGGATCCCGACTGGAATAGGCGCCTCGGGCCACCGTCAACACGTGCGGCAGCCAGCCGAACTCGGGGAGATAGCGAGCCCACTTGAGCACCCGCTGTACCGGAGCGCCGCCCGCGGGCGGCCAGTAGTACGTAACGAGGAGTAGGCGACGCATCAATTGCGCTGCAAATCTTGTGCCGGCTGACCCGGCGTGCGCCGTGCCTCTACGATGTAATACCGAGGAACGAACAAACGGAGGAATGACCGAATCCCCGGGGTCGTCACCGGACTGGTCCATCGCTCAGAGCGTACTACCGTCCATCCCGCGGCCTCGAGGAGCCAGTCAAATTGCCAGTCCTCAAACTCATGAAAATGGCGGTCCCACGGGTCCCGTGGATTGCGGTAGGCACGAGCAAACCACAATCTCAACGGCACGGACGCGAAAAGACGATTCACCGGCAGCCGCCGCAGCACGTTCACGGGTCCCACGAGATGCTCCAGGATCTCGAAAGCGAAAGCCGCATCCCCATCGAACCCGGCTACGATCTCAGGATGCTTATCGAGGTCTCCATCGGAATTCGAGACCTCATAGCCGAGCGATTCGAACAACCTGCCCAGGTCGTTGGGTGATCCCAGATCGAGCACTTTCGCACCCGGCCTGAGCGAAGAACCGACGAACGCCGACGTCAGTCGGTACCTGCGCAGACTGGCGCGCTTCCCGTCCCAACGTTTCCATGACTTCCACATGGGGTTCTCAATCAGTCTGCAAGTTCCGATTCCGCGAAATCCAACCGAAACCGAGCAAGAGGAGAATGGACAGATACACGAGTGCTGTCGAACCCCCGGCAATCCAGAGCCCGACGCCATGCCGGGCCGGCTCGAATGTCATCCGCACGGTGTGCTCACCCTCGGGAATCGGCACGCCCCGCAAAAAGTAGTTCACGCGTTCGATGGGGACTTCCAGACCCGACACCTCCGCTTTCCAGCCCGCAGGATAGTAGACCTCGTGGGCGACCAGCAGCCGCGGACCATCCGTCTTGACGCTCCAGACAATCTCGTCCGGCTCAAAGGACAAAAGCTCTACCTCGGCTACCGAAGCGCTGTCGACCGAGGCAAGCTCGAACGCCGGCTCGGAGCGAAGGACGGCTGCCCTCCTCGGATCGAACGACGGGTCCCGCAGTCTGGCCCAGGCAGCCTCAGGGTCCGCCACCACTTCCACTTCACCCACGAGATACGCCCTCGGGACAAACTCCCGATCGAGTACGACGAGACCCGATTGGGTGTCCTCGAAGACGACACGGCTGCCCGGGAGCATGCCCCGCGCCGCCACATACCGCAGGCTCATCAGGTCCAGCCCGTTTTCCGTCAAACGACCGGTGGCGGGATCGACAAGGATCTGATCCAGATAATCCTGAAACAGCCTGAGCTTCGCTCCGTGATACCCGCTGATCGTCTCATAATGGTACGCGGGACGCGCATTCCCCGTTACGCTCGCGGTGAGGGCGAGGCTCCGAAAATGCCCTGGACCGCCGGCCTCCGCCACCCGTTCCTTGATGAACTCATCGTACGGAAACGTCTCGATCTGGCCCTCGGCGTCCGCTCTCGGAAGAGAAATCAAATCGAAGTGACGCTTGCCGACCGTCCAGAGGTCGACGGTCGAGGCGCCGATGAGGATGAGGGCGACCATCCACACCGGGGCTTTGCCAAGTAGGATCAGCAGGATTCCTCCCGTTGCGATTGCCAGGACGATGAGCGTGCGGCGCGCATCCTGCGCGAAGAGATCGGCGCGTTCCTCCCGGTACTGTCGTGCAGCCTGGGCGGCCAGCGTGCGCACCTCCGGATCCTCAGGTGACCGCTGCTGCATTTGCGCCACCTGCTGGGCCAGTTGGTCTACCTCACCAGGCTTCTCGAAAGAAAATAGACTCGTCCGCGCCCCAAACAGTAACACAACCGCCACAAGCAGCCCGCCGGCCGTGTAGACCGCCTTTTTCCGGTATGCCGGCGTCGCGCGCTCCAGAAGTGCAGCCAAACCGATGCCTGCAAGCACGGCAAGCGCCATCTCCACCATGTGAAGCCAGATCTCCGGACCGCGAAAGGCATCAAACAGGGGGAAAGCGGCGAACATCGGCTCGTTGATGAAGGACGCATGTTCGCCCAGGGCAAAGAGCGTCAGCACGGCGGCGCCGATTCCGAGCGCGGCGACCGTCCGCGTGCGGACCGTCCACAGGGCGAGCAGGGCAAACAGCACCACAATCCCGCCCACGTAATGGGGTCCTTCCGTGAAAATCTTGGGGCCCCAGTAGAGCCCGGTTCGGCTTCCCTCGCCAAGCGCGCCCGCGATGAGCAAAGTGAGCATTTCGCTCCAGCCCTGACTCCACCCCATCGCGTAGGTCCAGTCCAGGCCGGAAGCCATTTCGCCGCCTTCCGCCGAGCCCCGAATCGTGAAGGCTTTATACTCGGCCTGCGGCCAGTACGGATGCGCCACCATCAGCACGGCGAGAAGGGCCCCGGCCAGGAGGATCCCGGTGCTCAGCGCGAAAGGTTTCAGGCGCTTTTCGCGAAGCGCGCCAACCCCCTCCACAATCCACCAGATGCCGGCAAGAAACGTGGCATGGTAGGTAATCTGAGGATGGCCGGCCCGCAAATTGACAGCCGCCACGGCGGCGAAGAAGAGGCCGGCCAGGAGGGTCGGCTTGCGCAGGACGTGCACGAATGCCAAAAGGAGCCAGGGTGTCCACGAAAGCGTAATGAACTTGCTGGCGTGACCCGCAACCAGGATCACCGGTATGTACGTCGTAAATCCGAACGCGGTCGCTGCGAGCAGTGCGGCCAGGGACCTCCGCGTCAGGGTCCACGTGAGGGCGTACACCCCGAATACCAGAATCCAGAACTGAAAGGTCGGCCAGAACACATGCCGCACGAGCCGGGCCACCGAATCGAACTGGGGAATCTGCAACGGATAGGTGATCATATAGGCGGGCATCCCGCCGAAAGGATTGGGAACCCACAACGGCGTCTCGCCGGTGGCTCGCTCATGGGCGAGGGCGGACTCCGCCATGGCACGCCAGCGCACAATGTCGCCCCCGGCGAGTTCGCGGTCTCCGAAGGTCACTGGAGCATAAAAGAGTGCACCCAAAATGAGCAGGAGGAGGCCTGCAATCAGGTGTTGCCTGCCGACCGGGAGCCTGTCCCACCAGGAGACAGCCTCCTGCAGTTCCTGCGATCGCCGGGGAACAGACCGCTTACCGTGCGATCCGACGCGTTTCGATTTGGATGATGCCATGGTGTAAAACGGTGCCGGTTTGTCTACTCGATGACCTTCGGCACACGGAAATACTCGCCGTCGGAATCCGGTGCGCTGCGCATTGCCCGGTCGTGTGAAAGCCGCCGTTCCACCGCGTCCTCACGAAACACGTTTCGGAGTTCGAGCACGTGCGACATGGGCGGCACGTTCTCGGTGTCCAGCGCGTTGAGTTGCTCCATGTAGGTAAGGATGCGACCCATCTCCTCCGCCATGCGGTCCTCCTCCTCCGGAGCCACGTGCAGACGAGCCAGGCGGGCAATGTACCGGACTTCGGCGGGCGAAATTCTCATGGCGTATGGTTCCGATCAGGGTCGCAGCTTCTTCAAGTACCCGCGGGGATTGAAGGTAAGGTAGAATTTCTCGCGCTCCGCGTCAGGGACAAACCGGCCATCTTCCTGAATGAAGATCTCCAGCGCTTCCATGGGACCCGGGCCGAACTCCGGCGCCACGGGGTGACCGTTCAGATTCGTATCCTCCACCACGAGGTAGGAGCCGACCGTGACCACATCCGACCACGTTCTCAGTTCCTCGAGGACATGCTCTTTCCGGTGGTCCGAATCGAGGATGACGAGGACGACATCCGACGCGCCGATTTCAGCACGAACCCGCGCCACGATGGCCGGGTCGGTCGATGAGCCCTCCAGATAGGTAATGCGCGGGTGCTCGGGCCTGTCGGGGCGGGCCCGCACGTCGATCGTGAGGATGCGACCCTGCCCCAGCAGATCACAAATCGAGGCAAAGTAGGCCGCCGAACCGCCGTAGAGCGTCCCGCATTCGACGATCACGTCCGGGCGGACCTCAGCAAGGATCTCCTGATAGGTCCACAAGTCGAACGGGCACTTGGCTACCCGGGTACCCAGCCAGGTTGTTTCGCTCCAGGTCTTGCCCAGGGTTCCCGTGTCATAGTAGAGTGCATGGAACCGGTCTACAACGTCCCGACGCTGCGAGCGTCCCATGTAGAGGCGGTTCAAGGCCCGATTCAGTACGATTCTGCCGTTGTGGAGCAAGCGGGAGACTTCGTACCCCAATCGGGGTCTTCCAGGTGGTGTGCCCATTTCGAGCGGTTTACGTGACCAGAGAGCACCGCGTCCTATCGAGTTGCTCCGGCGCCGGTAACGCATGTAGCGCCGGCTTGTTCGGGGCGATCAGCGTTTGCGGGCCTTCCGGATGAGTCGTATCAGGAACGTCGCATCGTGGAGCCCGCGCTTTGGCGCGTCCGGCCCGTTGACTTCCAGGCTGAGTGGCCCTTCGAAACCGGCGTCGAGCAAGCCATACAACTGGTTGGACCAGTCGATTTCGCCCTCCTCGAGTCCGGTCTCCGTCCACGAAGCCCCGGATCGGCGCCCGTTTCGTACGCGTACGAGGGCCACGCGGGAGCCGAGATGGCGAACCGCCTCGTCGATATCCTCTCCTTGAAGCAACGCTTCGACAGGGTTCCATGCCGCCTTGACGGAAGGCGCACCAACGCGCTCCAGGATCGAACGCAGGGCTTCCCCCGTCGGAGCGAGTGATCCCCGCTCGTTGAGGACAGCCAGCGTGACCGGACCGCCGTCCAGAAGTGAGGCGGCCCGCCGAAGGGCGTCCACGGCCACATCCTGAGCGTCACGCATCGAGGAGCCCGGTGTTGACTGGAAACAGGACGCGACCAGAATCGGCACGCCATGGCGACGACAGAAGCCGACCGATTCCTTGAGAACCTCCAGATCATTCAGGAGGCTCGCATGCTCTGAAACCGGCGCCTCGAACAGCGCCGGAGCCGCGGCCGCCAGGACGAGGTCCGTCTCCCCGAACCGTCGACGCAGCTTGCCCTCGTTGATAAACGGGACCCGGTCGGCGGCGTGCCCCATAGCACGCAGTTCAATCCCGTCCAGTCCCCAGAGTTGTGTGTAATGGAGCGCACGAGCCAGGTCGGTCGTCACGCTGTCGGTCAGCCAAACTGGGATCATCAGAAGTCCGTGCCGCGCAAAAAGCCGAGGGGATTTCCGCTGCAAGGTAGTACGGCGGGGGACCAGTTCATACCGGCTGCAGTCAAACCCGATTGCGGCCGTCTTCGCGCGGGCCATGAAACGGAACCGGCCGCCTGAGCGGATCCATGGCGTGCGCTACGGTCTGGCGAGGGCCGGTCCACACGCGGAAGAAGTCACCGGTTCTCTCCGCGCCTCCGGACATCACGGACCCCCATCCTACGCGCCGGCACTTTCTCGGGGTGGCGCCTTCGGGCTCGCATCCGACCGGGACATCACCTTGATGCGACTCACGACCCGGTCGACTCCCGGTACACGGCGTACGAGTTCGACGACCATATCCTGCTCTGCCGCGGAATAGACGACACCGGTCAACACGACCGATTCATTTCGGACATAAGCGGACACGGACTCCGCATCCGTCAACGGCACCTGATCGAAGAGATCCGCGATGCGGGATGCCAGGCGGCAATCGGCTGCTGTACGCCGATCCCGCGTGACGGTCCGCAAAGGACCGTCGAGCGCACGGCGCAATCGGGCAAATGGAATGGAGTGGGCAAACGGCATATGACGTTCCACCAAGGGTGGATGTACGTTTCAGGGGGAGGCACCGGCGAAATGCCGGTGTACGACAGGGCGGTCCGCGCCGCCGCACTCAATTGGTGCAGGGCACGAAAGAGATGGGTCGAGAAAGGAATCGATTGGGAATCATCTCGCGCACTGTGAATTTCCCTTGTGTACGGTCACAGGCCGTGCTGGGTTTCACAGGATCCCCTAATTATCATATTGCCAAATGCTTCTCTCGAAAATGCGACCCACAACACCGGTGGAAAAGCGCTTCAGGACAATTGCCCGCCGAACAACTTCACGCCAACTTCAAATTCCGCGCTCAAGGATGTCGAATCGGTTCTGCATATCCCGTTTAGGATGCCTCAACTTTAAGTATTCTCTTAATTTCCCACTCTTCACATTCAGGCTAAACTGATAGGACTGATAGGTCCCGAAGGGACTCCAGGCAAGCGACATTTCCCAGCAACGGAGGTCCCGAAAGATGTTGAGACTGGTAGTAACGATCTCTCGTTCGATAAAATCGAAGCCGCTTCGCCCCCGTACCTTCCAATTTGGCGTGAGGTTGAAATCGAAACCGGCATTCAGAATGACGCGCCGATTCGATTGCAGGCCGAATCGTGAATTGCTGTAGGTTAAGTCAAGGTCGATCGACCAGGGAATGGCGAAATCGGCGTACCCGATGCCCGGATCATACCCGGGGGCAGCGGTCGGGTCATAAAAGGGTGAGCGAGGGTCGCCAAATCGGGCGTCGTTATTCCCGAAGAGCGCCCCTCCCCCCTCTACCGGACGGCTCGCACCGGTTCGTTGCGCGCTCTTCAAGGTCGTCCGGGCCGTGAAGTTCATATTCCGCAGCCGGAGGAACGGGAAGCCCTGTGAGATGAGGAGCCGGTTGATTTCACGACCCCGTTCGTCGCTGTCGTACAGCGTGTGGGTCGAGGAGAAGTTGAAATCGAATCGATCCAGCACGCGCGTGCGGGCGGAGAGCACCAAGGGAGCGATCCGGAGCGAGTCGGCGGCAAAATTGACGCTGCTTCCCACATTAACCGTCAGCAACTGGACCGTACGCCGCTTGACCTCGCCCGTGGAGTCGACGGTGACGGCTCGGGTCTGGAATTCGTTGCCGATGGACAGGGAGAGCCTGCGTTGTTCCCCAAAGGGAAGCGATCGGACGATGGGATAGCGAATCTCGGTCCCGGTCGTGTCCGTGTAGGTGCGCGTATACTTCCATCGATCCGACGAGAAGTTCGGCTGAAAGCTGAAGCTCATGCTCGGCCGAACCACATGGCGGAGACCCTGAAATCGGCCCATCCGAAACGGGAAAAGGCCATAGAATTCTGTGTTTGCACTTACACCGGAGTTAAACGTGCGTATGGCTTCAAAGCCAGGTTCACGCGACGTCACCATACGGCCCGTCGAGTCGTCGATCGCCCTCCGCTCGGTCTGGATGTACCAGCTTTCGTCGTAATTGAAGTTGGGTGTGAGATTGAGACGGAAGGTCTTGTTGAGGATGGGGAGTCGCTCGATCGAGAACGATGCGTTGACCGGAATGCTGTGGGTCGCCTTGAAATCGAATGGCTCGGCAAGCCCCGTGGCCTGTTCGTATTTCTGCTGGGAGACCAGGGCATCGAACCAGGAAATATCGCGCGCGCCGGGCCGGCTCGTGTCGGGCTTGAACGTATACAGGTTGTCAACCTGCCCGTTGTACGACAGGGCAATACGCTCGAACCACTTCTCCTTGCCACCGGACGAACGGCCCCGTTTGAAGGGGTTTGTCGTCCGCTGGCTGAACTTGAGCCGGGGAAGTGAGGAGGTGACTTCTCCGCTCGAGAGCAACTGGCGGTGCCCGACGTATGCCGTGAGCGTTCGTCCCGAGCCGGTCCAACGACGCGTGAAGTTGACGTTGGATTCGATGGTCTGCCGAACCTGGTCGTTGTACCGACGCGAGACGGTCTGCAGATAGGAACTGGAGGAAAGGTTCACGTCAGCGGTGAAGGATGTCGAAGGATCGACGGTCTGGTTGTGGTTCCACCGCAGCGATCGCGTGGTGCGGGAGGCCCGGAAAGGCTCGGGATCGCCGCGTTCGCCTCTCTTGTTGCTGACCCAGTCCAGCGTAACGCCACCCGAGTAGGCGTACCGTTTGCTGTACCGGAACTGGGGACGCACTTGCCAGGACCCGAGACTCCACAGGCCGAACTGCGTCTGGAAGTCCATATAGTCGTTCATGGCGAAGTACCACCCGAAGTCCCGCAGGTAGAACCCCCTTTCCCGGTCATCACCCCACGTAGGAGCCAGCGGCCCGCTCTTCCGCCCTTCCGTGTCCGGCGGGAGTACCCCGAACGGAAGCCAGAATGGGAGCGGGATATTGAAGATGCGGACGTGGAGGGGGCCCGTGTAGGTCTGTTTTCCTTTGACGACCTTCACTTTGGATGCCCGAATGGAGTACGAGGTATCCTCGATGCAGGTGGTGTATAGGGCTTTGTACGCGTAGATCACGCTGTCCGGCGTGGCCTTGGTCACCTCTGCAAAGAGGAATCCGTCCGAGATACTGGAGCGACCCTGGACCACGCGTCCTTTGCCGCTTTCCAGGTTATAGGCGAGTTCCTTGCCGATGAAGGTCTCTTCTCCTTGCGTGAACTCCGGCAGCCCAACGGTGCCCGTGTCAGCCGGAAGCCCCCGGGCCTGCATCTCGCTGCGGTCGAGCAGGAAATCCACCGCATAGGCCTTCACGGCGACCGACTCGAACGTGAGGGAGGCTTCGCCCACGAGCCGGACCACCTCTTCCCCGGCTGATAGATCGAGCACCAGGGAGTCGCGAGCCGTGAACTGCACGACCCGCTGGGCGCCGGATCCGGGGGGCCGGGGTTGGGTGAGATCTCCTGCAGGATCACGACCCTCCTGGTCCTGCCCCGGGGCATTCGCAAGGGTGTCGATGTCGGCGCCGGAACGCAGCCCCAGACTGTCCGGGGGCAATTCCGAGGGGAGATCGATCACCGTCGAATCGACCGGGCCGGGAAGCGTCGGGGGTAAGACGGGATCCTGCGCACGAAGTCCCGCCGCCGGGATGAGCCCCGAGGCGAGCACGATCAGACAGAACCGTATCCGGCGCAGTCGCGTCATTCCTGGCCTGCGAGGTTGCCGGATTGGCAGAAGGGGCAGATCCCGTCAAGCCCGAGCCGGCGGGTGCTCGTCCTGGTATTCGAATGCAAGGTGAGCCGCACCGAGCATACCGACCTCGTTCCCGAGGGTTTCCCGGACGATCTCGAGACCCTCCTGGAGGGCCGGCATCACTCCTTCCCTCATGGTCCTCCTGGCCGGCTCGAGGATGAAGTCGCCGGCCGCCGATACGCCGCCGCCAACGACGATCTTCCGGATGTCGAGCAGGTTGACGGAGGACGAGAGCACCCAACCCAGCTTGTGCCCTGCCCACGCGAAGAACCGAATGGCGGGTTCATCTCCTGCCGACGCCGCGTCGAAGAGCATCTTCGGGTTGATGTCCTCCAGGTCCGGTTTGGCCATGCCGTGCACGAGGCTGTCCGGCTCGTTGATGAGGCGCATGCGGGCATGGTGCGACAGGAACCGTTGGCCGAGGTAGGCTTCGATGGCTCCGGCAACGCCGGATCGGGCGAACGGACCGTTGGGATCGATCGACATGTGGCCGATTTCGCCGGCGGCTCCGGTCATGCCACGGAACAGTTTTCCCTGGTAGATGATGGCACCCCCGACTCCGGTTCCCAGCGTGATCATGATGAACGAATCGAACGGCTTTCCCGCCCCGTAGAAGTAACTACCGAAGGCGGCGACGTTGGCGTCGTTCTCGACGATGACCGGAAGATCGCGTCCCAGGAGCCGGCACAGCGATTCGCTGAGGTTCACCTCCATCCAACCGGGCAGGTTCGACGGCTGAACGACGGTCGTGCGATCCCAGTCAACGGAGCCGGGCGCCCCGATGCCGACGCCGCACACGTCTTCGGCGCCCGCTGCATCGATCATACTCTGGACGCCGTCTCGGATGCGTGCGAGTACGTAGTCGGGCCCGAAGGCCGCTCCCGTGTCGAGCTCAGCCTGGCGAATCAGACCTTCTCCTTTTCGCACGAGGCCTACCTTGATCAGGGTACCCCCGAGATCCACGCCGACGGCGAGGTCGCTGTATGCCATTCGTAGTCCCGTTTAGTCCTTTTTCTGTTCGACCCGGTGTACGGTCTCCCCGTCTTTTCGCATGCCGTATTGCTCCCGCGCGACGCGTTCAACCACCTCGTCGGAGTCGACGCGCTTCAGATCGGCTTCAAGCTGTTCGATGCGCGCCCTAAGTGCCGTGTTTTCTTCGATCAGTCGGTCGCGTTCCTGTGCAATCCGGTGGCGCGTGAGCAGGCTGTGGCTGTCGAAGAAGGCCACCCACAACAGCGCGACCAACGCGATCGCAGCAAGCAGGATCCGTCGCCGGCGTGGTCCAAAGAGTCGGGTTAGGACCGGCGCTCGCATGGTTACACGTGAAAAGCGGAACGGCCGGGGTAGATCGCCGCATCACCCAGTTCCTCTTCGATGCGGAGGAGCTGGTTATACTTGGCGATGCGATCGCTTCGGCTGGCAGATCCCGTCTTGATCTGACCGGCATTCGTAGCCACGGCCAGATCAGCGATCGTGGTATCCTCCGTCTCGCCTGAGCGATGGCTGATAACGGTCGTGTACTTGTTCTTGTGCGCCAGCTCGATCGCTTCGAGCGTCTCCGTAAGCGTGCCGATCTGGTTCACCTTGACGAGGATGGAGTTTGCGCACCCTTCGTCGATCCCGCGAGCGAGCAGTTTCGAGTTGGTAACGAACAGGTCATCCCCAACGAGCTGCACACGATCGCCGACCGCGGCGGTGAGCTGGGCCCACCCCTTCCAGTCGTTTTCCGCCATCCCGTCTTCGAGCGAGATGATCGGATAGCGATTGACCCAGTCGGTCCAGTAGGCGACCATTTCCTCACTGGACAGCTTTCGTCCGGGGTTGCTCTTGTAGAACACGTACCCGCCATCGGAATACATCTCGCTGGCGGCAGGATCGAGTGCGATAAAGAGATCCTCGCCCGGCACATAACCCGCCTTCTCGATGGCCTGAAGGATGACCTCGATCGCTTCCTCGTTGGAGCGCAAGTTCGGGGCAAATCCTCCTTCATCACCCACTGCGGTGTGGTATCCCTTGTCCTGCAACACCTTCTTCAGGTGGTGGAAGACCTCCACGCCCATTCGTAACCCGTCGGAAAACGAGCCTGCCCCGACGGGCATGACCATAAACTCCTGCATGTCGACGTTGTTGTCGGCATGCCGGCCACCGTTGACGATATTCATCATGGGGACCGGCAGCATGCGGGCATTCACGCCGCCGAGGTAACGGTAGAGGGGCAAGGCCAACTCGTCGGCTGCGGCCCGGGCAATGGCCATGGACACACCGAGAATCGCGTTCGCCCCGAGTCGGCCCTTGTTCTCGGTGCCGTCGAGTTCGATCAGCAACTGGTCAATCTCCACCTGCCCGAATACATCGAGACCCATGATCTCGGGCGCAATGGCCTCATTGACATTGTCCACCGCGCGCGTGACGCCCTTCCCCAGATAGGCATCCGGGTTGCCGTCACGCAATTCCACGGCCTCCAGTTCTCCGGTTGACGCGCCGCTCGGAACGGCAGCACGCCCAAGTGCACCCGACTCGGTGAAGACTTCGACTTCGACGGTTGGATTGCCGCGGCTGTCCAGGATCTGACGGGCGGCGATATCTACGATTGCGGACATAATAAGACGAAATTGGGGGATTACCGGTTCAGGAATTCGCTCAAACAAATAGCGAAGTAAGTTCGCCAACGGGTGGAGGATTCACAAACGAAGAGGAGGTTAACCGGGCCGGAATCCGATGGGCCGGATGGGTATCTATAATCTATTTATTACGCCTGTAATGACACAGGGTTCACCTCCATCAACTGGCCCTTCACGAACGCAAGCGTCCGGGCCGGGTAGTCGCGCACCAGCCGATAGTCATGGGTCGCCAACACGACCGTCATGCCCTGCCGGTGCAGTCCGATGATGAGCTTCTGAATCTCGCCCGCGACGATGGGATCCAGGTTGCCGGTCGGCTCGTCGGCGAGGAGCACGTCCGGCTCGTTCGCGATGGCCCGGGCCAGGCACACCCGCTGCTGTTCGCCTCCGGACAATTCATGCGGTTTGGAATTCAATTTATGGCTCAACCCAACCTGGGAGAGGACCCGAAAAACCCGGTTCTTCACGGCGCGGCCTGAATGGCCTGTGGCGTAGAGGGCAAAAGCCACGTTGTCGAATACGCTGCGGTCCGGAAGGAGTTGATAATCCTGAAACACGATGCCGAGTTGGCGCCGAAGGTAGGGGATCTGCCGCGGCCGAATGGTCTGGGAGTCGAAGGTCCCTACGCGCACGCGGCCTTTCTGCGGAACCACGTCCATGTACAGCAGGCGCAGGAGGGTGCTCTTCCCGCTGCCGCTGGGACCCACCAGGTAGACCAGCTCACCGCGCCCGATGTGCAAGGTCACATTCTCGAGCACGCCCCGGATGTTGCGATCCGGTACTTGAAAAGAGATGCTTACGCCATTGAGTTCAATCATGACCCTGCGCCGAAGGGGCGCCGGAGGACCCAATGGACCCTCTCGGATCCGGGCGTGGCGGGTTCGTCGGTAAACTCGTCGTAGACGGCCTCGCAGACGAAGCCGCTTTCATCGATGCGCTCTCGGACCTCCTCCATCTCCAGCGCCTTCTGAACGTGTGTCTCGACGAAATGCCGCTCACCGGTTCGGATTTCGAATTCGGTCGTATGCAGCCGCGTGTCGCGGTTGTACCGGCTTCGGCGGATGTAGTCGAAGCCGCCGAGGCGTCCCTCGTCATCGAATTCGGATTCGTGGTTGATGGAATTGGCCGGAGTGCTCTGATCGAAGATGAGCAGGCCGCCGGGTCTGAGGGCGTCAAACGAGCACCGGAGGAAGGACCGAATATCGTCATCTTCGACGAGGTAATTGAGGCCGTCATAGAGGAGCAGGACGAGGTCGAACGGCGTCTCCTCCACGGTGAAATCCGAAAAGTCCATCCGACGCACGGTCACCGGGAGGTCTGCTGCCCGAAACTTCTTGCGGGCCTGGCGCAGCATGGCCTCCGATTTGTCGCCCGCGACGTAGTCCCATGGTCCGAATGGCATCAGTGCGACGGCCAGACTGCCCGTTCCGCAGCCCAACTCCAGCACGCGCGTCGTATCGTCCAGGGCGCCGGTCAAGTCCAGCAATTCGACGAGGTATTCCGCCCACTCGTCGTACTCGACGTGCCGCATGACGAAGTCATATCCCTCGGCGAGTGCCCCGTAGGGCTCTGATGACACAACGCCCGCCGCCGTGCCCCGTGGCTCCTGTGAATGGTCGAGCTGCATGGTCAATCCGCCTCCGTCGGTTCGGGCACGGGCTTGACGTCAAGAGCGGCCTTCCGACGCCTGACAATCTCCATGGCCAATTCGATGGCCTCTCGCATGCTCGAGGGATCGGCCTCTCCTCGGCCGGCAATGTCAAAGGCCGTGCCATGGTCAGGTGACGTGCGGACGATGGGCAACCCGGCTGTGAAGTTGACGCCGGACCCGAAAGAGAGCGCCTTGAAGGGCGCCAGTCCCTGGTCATGATACATAGCGAGTACGGCGTCGTACCGTCCCTGCAAACCCTGGCCAAAGAATCCGTCCGCCGGGAACGGCCCGAAAGCGAGCACGCCGGACTCCTTCGCCTCGACGACTGCCGGCCGAATGATATCGATTTCCTCTGCTCCCAGCACGCCTCCCTCTCCGGCATGGGGATTCAGCCCCAGCACCGCGATTCGTGGCCGCTGGATGCCGAAATCGATGCGGAGGCTCCGGTGCAAAAGGGCCAATCGATCCAGGATCCGTTCGCGGGAGACGGCTTCTGGCACGTGTCGAAGGGCAAGGTGAATGGTCACAAGGCCGACGCGCAAGGGTCCTGCGACGAGCATCATGGCGAACGATTCGCTTCCGGTGCGGTCGGCGATGAACTCGGTGTGGCCGGGAAACGAATAGCCCGCAAGGGAGATGGCTTTCTTGGAAATCGGGGCGGTGACGATGGCATCGAGGCCGCCGTCGAGACATAGTGAAACGCCCCGGTCGACGGAGGCCATTGCGATTTGCCCCGCGATCTCACTTTCCCTCCCCCACTCGACCGGGGGGCGGCGGCCGGCCGTCATATCAAGAACCGCGATTCCCCGCCATTCCGAAGCATTGGCATCCGAAATCACGGGGATGTTGAAGTCCGTCAGTTCGACCGCTTCCGCGTGGATGGTCAAGGCGTGAGCCGATCCGATGAGAAGCAGATCGGCCTTGTCCCGCAGTCTTGCATCCCAGGTCGCCTTCAGCGCAACCTCGGGCCCGACGCCGTTGATATCTCCCAGTGTGATACCGATGCGGGGTTTCCGCTGCTCCGATGAATCGCTTCCCGGCATGGCTACTTCAAACGACGAGGTGATTGGGTCTTCGGCCAAGGTACGTTGCGGGAGTCGCGCGGCGAACCTACCGATTGGCCCTAGCTCTTGACTAGAGAGAATTCATCAACGCTCGAGCCCGCCTCGAATACAAACTCCCGCCCGCCGTCGTAGGTCCAGACCTCCCGGACGCCGCCGCCCGTCGGGAATTCCCTGGATACCGCCTGGGGTGGACCGTTCACGACGTAGAGCCTGGCGCGATCGGTTCGCAGGCCATTCGGCGCGGTCTCTCCACCCGTGCGGAACGCGAACGCCGCATGGTCAATCCTCCTGTAATACTCGGACATCAATTCATTAAACTCGGTGTCGGGCGTCGGATCCTTTTCCTTCCAGAATGCGCGAAACCGGTCGAGTTTCTGCTCGCGTGAGCCTCGGCGCATGGCCCGCACATCCCCCTTGTCGACGATGAATTCAAGGTTCTCGATGGCCACATCAATGTCATTGAGGGAGATGGGCATGTTGCGCCAGTGGGTCGCAAAACGGGTCCGAGCCCCCTCAGACGGCACGTCATCGAGTTTGGGATGAAGCAGATAACTGCCGTCGGCCAGGGCGCCGCCCGCCATGTCGATGACGACGAGGTAGGTGCGCGTCGAGTCGGCAGCAGGCCGGAAACGGAATCGTCCGGACTCGAGATCGGCGGGGTCGACTCCGCCTGCCGGAAACCACCGAGGTGTCGCGGCGGCCTCACCAAGACTGACCTCCGATCCGCCCTCAATCCGCCAATCGGGTTCCATAACAGGTCGCGGTACCTCTGAATCACCCCGCCCTCGCTCCGCTTTTCTCAGTTTCTCCGCCTGTTTCCTGCGATCGCGCGCTTCGCGTTCGAGTTCGGCGGGATCGAACTTTTGCAGCGCGAAGCTGAAGCCGGATGAAGCGGGATCGACGTCGGGGCCGAGCGTTACCGGAATGACGGCCCAGGACGGCTCGCCATAGGGCACATCGCCCCCAAGGTTGGCCGGCCTGACGATGAGGTCCCCGTCGATTTCGCGGACATCACTTGCGAATAGTGCCTTGCCAAGGGACGGCTTGCCGAAGTCGGGCACCCGCACGGGACGCATGGGCAGAACAGCCTCGCGGGTTGAGTTGCGATCGGCGATCCTCAGCCTATAGCCATACTGCCCCGGAGCGAGCGCGAAGACGATCTGCCCTTCCACATCCAGGTTTCGACTGGTCGTCTGGTCGTACGTTGCCGCGAAGTGTGTGCCTCGCCAGGTTTCCTCTACGAGTTTCCTTCCATCGCGGTAGATCTCCGCACTGACGGTCAGTTCGGCGGCATACTCCTTGCCGGCTTCTGCGTCGCGGCTTCTCTTGAAGATGAGCAGGTCATTGGGTATCCGAAATGACGTCAGTACCAGCGCGCTATCCGCGCCGGGCAGCACGATGGCCTCCGAATAGAGCGTCGAATTGGTGAAGCGTGCCGCGATTTGCACGTAGCGGGTCGACTGCGCGAAAACATCCCGCCATGGGAAGAGAAGGGCCGGCAGAATCAGCAGGAGTACCCTGCTGCGGTCGTAATGTCTGGTCTGGATTCGTTTCATCATCCCCTTGTTCTCACTTTTGTGCCAACTTTTCCAGAACGTGCGTCAGGAGTCGCACGCCGAAGCCGGTCGCTCCGCGTCCGCGGTAACCGGCAGGCTTATCGAGGTAGGCCGGCCCCGCAATGTCCAGGTGGACCCACGGATAGGAGGTAAAGCGTTCCAGAAACTTGGCGGCCGTGATGGCTCCCGCGTCGCGGCCCCCCACATTCTTCAGATCGGCCACGTCGCTCTTGAGCGCTTCCGCGTACGCCGGGTACATGGGTAGCGCCGCCACGCGGTCGCCCGTTTCGTGTCCGGATGCTTCAAAGCGTCTCCATCGCTCCTGATGGTCCCCGACCTCATTCGTCATAAAAGCCGCAGCGTGTGAGCCAAGAGCAACAACCTGCGCTCCGGTTAGTGTCGCGACATCCACGACCAGCTCGGGATCGAACCGGCGGGCATAGGAGAGTGCATCGGCGAGGATCATGCGTCCTTCCGCGTCCGTGTTGAGCACCTCCACCGTCAGACCTGCGTGCATCCGCACGACTTCCCCGGGCACGTACGCGTCTCCGCCCGGCCGGTTGTCGGTGGCGGGCAGAAGCCCGACCACATGGAGGGGCACTCTCAGACGGGCGACCGCCTCCATGGCCCCGATCACGGTCGCCGCTCCGGCCATGTCGAACTTCATCTGGTCCATCGAGTCCTTCGTGGACTTCAGGGAAAGCCCCCCCGTATCGAAAACCACCCCCTTGCCAACCAGAACCAGCGGTCTGGCATTCACCGCATCTGCAGGCTTCCATTCGAGCACCGTAAAGGTGGGAGGCTGAAGCGAACCGCGATTCACCGCGAGCAGGCCGCCCATGCCCTCCTTCTCGATGGCCGCCTTGTCGAGCACCGTGGCCGTCACGCCGGCTGGACCGAGCCGTTCCACGGCCCATTGGGCCAACCTGGTCGCCGTCAGCTCTCCAGGAGACCAGTTGCCCAGATCGCGCGCCAGGGCGGTGGCATCCGCGAGGATCTCCCCACGCCGCATGCCTTTCTCTGCCTCGGGTCCCCACCCGTGAAGCATGAGGAGCGACAGCGACTGCGGCGCGACAAATGCCGGGCGCTCGCTCTTGTGGGCGAGAAAGCGGTACGCGGCCAGCTTGAAGCCCTCGACGAGACAGGAACAGACCGCTTCCGCCGTCAGATCTTCGATGATCGGGACGCGAATCGCCACGGTCTCCGCCCTGACGGATGCGGCAGCGGATGCGCCGTTCGCCGCGGCAATTCGTAGGGTCTCTCCGATCCCGGGCCACGTGGCCGGATCCCATCGTACGAAAAGAAGGCGCCGGGCGAACGACCCCGAGGGATAGGCCGCAACGGTGTTCGAATCGGCCGATAGATCGAGAAGGGCGCGGTGGATGCCTTCCCCAAATTCCGCGACCAGATCCTGCACGGCCGCCTCCGTCTCATCGGGACGAACCAGCAGGACCAGCAGGTCGACCGGGCCCGCGGTGGCCCGGCCCTGGATCAAATCCAGCTTCATTCCGGCAGGAGAATGCTCCATGGCTCTGGTACCCAAGCGCTAGACCTCTAAAAGTCCTCTGCCCGAATGTCGATATCCGGCACCGGGTCACCTTCGAGATCGAGGAAGGCCGGCGCGGCGGCAATCACCTCATCGACCAGCTGGTCGATGGTGCCTTCCATATAGGCCCCGGCCGCGTTACGGTGTCCTCCGCCGCCAAAGTGGCGCGCCCAGGCATTGACGGCGACGGAACCGGACGACCGGAAACTTGCCTTGACATTGCGGCGCAGGTCGAGAAAAATGACGGCAACCTCTACCCCTTCAATAGACAGCACATAATCGACGAAGCCCTCTGTCTCGTCGATTCCCGCGCGGGCACGCTGCAGCATGCGCTGGGTCACCACCATGGTGCCGACCTTACCGCCGTAGGACAGGCGGACGGACTCGAGCGCATACCCCAGAAGGCGAAGCGTCGACAGCGGCCGATTGTTGTAGATCGCCAGGTGCACGGGCTCGGGATTAAAATCCCCTCTCCGAAGCAGGTCGGCGATGATTTCATGGACGCGCGGGGTGACCGAATTGAACCGGAATGAGCCCGTGTCGGTCATGATGGCCGTATACAGTGCTACCGCGGTGTCCTTGTCGATCAAGTCCGGATCGTGACCCACTATGAGTTCATAGATGAGTTCTCCGGTGGAAGAGGCGCTGGAGACCACGTACTGGTCATCAAACCACGTCTCCGGATCGGGGTGATGATCGATCAGGAGTTTGGGGCCGAGGCACTGTTGAATCGGCCGGGCGAGGTCTCCGAGCCGATGTGCGGCGTTGGTGTCGACCACGACCACGCCACCCGCATTCACCACGCGCGCTCTCTGTTCGATGGTCCCCCGATAGAGGGTGACGGCGTTCGGTTCTGCCAGCCAATCCAGATTGCCCGGCGGCAGATCCGCATTCAGGATCGTAACCTGTTTGCCGAGGCGGGCGAGGTATCGCGCGAGTCCGATCTCAGAGCCGATCGCATCGCCATCCGGGCGCTGGTGCGTCGTGAGCACCAGATCGTCAATGGCCAGAAGTGTGTCCCGGAATCGGTCGAGCATACCAAGTCGCATTCGTGAAATCCACAAGGGACTAGCGAACGCGACTGTGCCGCAAAGGTTCGGTGGATCAGCCGGCTACAGGCTTCGGGTCGGTCAGTGAGAACGGAGCCGTCCCACCGTCTTCTTGGCCGGCTCCACCTCCGTTTCCGAGTCCACGGATGCGGCCGAGGAACCGGACTCCAGCCGCCGGATCGCCGAGCCGGCCTCCCGACCGGGGGCGAGCATTTGATCCAGTTTTCGCTCGACGATGCCAAGCCGCGAACTGATGGGGTCAATTGCACGGTTCACGGCATCCTCCATGAGCGTTTCCAGTTCCGTCATCGTAAGGCTGGAATCCCGGTTTCCGGACCCTGCAGACTGCTTGAGCTTCATGCTCTTGTAGCGTAGGATCATGCTCAACAGGGCGAGCGGGAGGAACACGACGATTCCCAGTGCAACGATGACTTCTCCGGGGTCCATACGTTCGGGGGTAGGATGTGGTACATTCAGGAGGGGTGTTCAGGACTGGTTCGGCCCAATGTCTTGGGACGCACCTTCGACGCGTCCGAGTCGTCGTTCCATTCGTCCGACCCGGCGTCTGGTGAAGCGTGCGGCAGAGCGTTCATCCGGGATTCGAGGCGTTCGAGCCGCGAAACGACTTCTCCGGTCTCTTCCCGAACCGCCGAACGGATGAGGTCGACCAGTTGAGATTCCGTCAGGCTTCGTTTCGCCTCCTCCTCCGCCCTGCTCGTGATCTCGAGTTCAGCCCTTCGGTTGTCGAGAAGTGTCTTGTTGAAGATAAGCAGGGCGACCACTACAACAATAATGACCCCGAAAAGTAAGGCAACAGGCATGGTCGATCTCTACCTCATCGGTGCGCGCAGCCGTCCGATGGATCGGGATGGGGATTCGAATTCCTCGCTTGCGTCCCGGGTTCCCGCATCGAGGTTCTTGCCGTCCCACAACGGTGAATCGCTGGCGCCAAGGCGCCGCTCCAGCCGGTCCAGACGCTGCACCAGATCGTCGTTGGCTCGGCGAACCGAATCTTCGATCATGCGCTGAAGCTCGGAGGTAGTCAGGCTGTCATCCCGGCCTTGCTGCACCTTCAATCGCCGTTTCTTCAGATCCAGTACCCCTACAAGGAAGATGACGGGCAGGATGATCGTCACCGCTATCGTGCCCATCACGAAGAAAAACTCCCACGGAAGCTCGGACATGTCACATCAGTGTTGCAGGACGACTATCGTTCGGACGCGCATTTCCCTCATGGTACGAATAGGGTGCGTCCGGGTTGCACTGGATCCGACCGGTCTGACCCAATGCACCAGTCCGTATCTTCCGTTTCCAATCACTGAACCTGCTTCTTTCATGCGCCATCTACCGCTCGGTTGCCTGGTTGTCTTCCTTGCCGCTCACGCGCTGCGGGGTCAGGATCTTTCGCCGCGCTTCGGTTTCGGGCCGGAATTCCTCGTGAATGCCAACGATGACGACCTATCCGACCGCAATGCCGCACTTGGATTACGCGTTCGGGCCAGCATGCCGATCAACGCAGATGTCTCCGCCGCGGCGGATCTCGGGTTGCTCGCGTTTGTGATGCGGGGCAACAGATCGGCCGACTACCAGGTGAACCCGCAGCTCTCAGCCATTATCACACTGCCCGGTCGATCATGGGCGCCCTACATCCTGGGCGGCATCGGGATGATGGTGCCGATTGCAGGGGACGTGGCTTCGAAATCCGCCGTTACGGTACACGGCGGATACGGTTGGGCCCGGTTGTTGCTTGAGACGTCGGTTTTCGCGGAAATCAATCCGGCACTGGTGATTCGTGAGGAATCGGTCCGTTTCGTGCTCCCGTTCCGGGCCGGTGTCATTTTCTGAACCGACGGCCAGGCCGATCACACAAGGCGCCGGAGCCGACGAACGACGGAGGAGAGTTTGTCGGCCGCCAGATCGACCTCGCCTTCGGTCGTATCCTTGCCCAGGGAGAACCGCACCGTCGCGGCGGCGGTGCTCCGTTCGATCCCCAGGGCCAGCAGCACGTGACTTGGCTCGATGGCCCCACTCGTGCAGGCGGATCCGCTCGAAACGAGAATGCCCTCCATGTCGAGCCCGAGCAGCAGCATCTCACCGTCAACCACACGCCCATCCGCCGGCGGGAAACTGATAGTGAGGATGTGCGGCGCCGCCCGGTGATCGTCCGGAGGCAGGGAGTTGAACTGGTGCGGACCGGGAACCAACGCCTCTATGGCCGCTCGCAGCCTGCGATGAAGTGAGGTTACCCGGTTTCGGCGCTCGTCCCGCTCGGTCTCGGCCAGTTCCAGGGCGCGGGCAAAGCCGATGATGGCGGCTACGTTTTCCGTGCCGCCGCGGCGGCGGCGCTCCTGGGCCCCGCCGAGCATCACAGCGTCAAACGGCGTGCCGTTGCGCACATAGAGCAGTCCCACACCTTTTGGTCCGTACACTTTGTGCGCCGAGAGGGACAGCAGATCAACGCCCCATCGCGACACCTTCAGTTCGGTCCAGCCTGCAGCCTGTACGGCATCACAATGAAACGGAATGCCCCGGTCGCGGCAGACTGCGGCAAGTTCTTCAACCGGATTGACGGAGCCCGTTTCGTTGTTGACCGCCATCAGGGAAACGAGTCCGACGTCGGAATCCAACGCCGCTGCAAGTCGGGCCGGGCCGGGCCGGCCGTCGTTCTCGGGCCCAATCAGGGTCAGCGGATGCCCGGATGACTTCATCCGCTCCGCCGGCTGGAGGATGGCCTCGTGTTCCGTCGGGGAAGTCACGAACCGCGGACATTCGGAGCCCTGGGCAGCCATGACCCCTGCGAGGGCCGTGTTGTTCGACTCCGTCGCCCCACTCGTGAAGATCAGTTCGGAGGATGCAGCACCCAGAAGGGACGCAATTCGTTCGCGGGCGTCCTCTATGGCGAATCGCGCCCGCCGTCCGAGCGCGTGCACGGACGATGCGTTCCCAAAGTCCTCCCGAAGAAAAGGCAGCATTACCTCGAGGACACGGGGATCCAGCGGAGTGGTGGCGGCGTGATCGAGATACACCATGGTCGAATAGACGGAGGGCGGGAAGCGCACGGGGTTTGCGGGCTCGGAATTGTCCGATTCCGGTTGACGGAGACCGCCATCAGCCCGTCGAACGACCGTATCTTGTCACTCGATCCCTCGCGCATGCCGCGTTTTTCACAATTCGGGCATCACCCATCTTATGGACAAACTTGTTATCGAGGGCGGACATCCCTTGTCGGGACGTCTCGCCGTGAGCGGTTCGAAGAATACGGCCCTGCCCCTTATGGCCGGGGCGCTGCTGGCCGACGGCCCATCTACGCTCCAGAACGTCCCTTCATTGAGGGATATCCACACGTTCTCGCAGGTGATTCAGTACACCGGGACGGAAGTCGACTATGATGCGGCGACGGGATCGATTCGGATCGATCCATCAAAGCTGACCGTACTCGCATCGCCCTACGAACTGGTCAAGAAGATGCGGGCGTCGTTCTACATGCTGGGCGCCCTGCTTGGAAAATATGGAGAGGCGAGGGTCTCTCTTCCGGGCGGGTGTGCCTGGGGACCCCGTCCCGTGGACCTGCACATCGAAGGGATGAAGGCCCTGGGGGCGCGGCTGGAACTGGACGGCGGGGATGTGGTGGCTCGCACGCCGGACGGCCGACTGCGCGGCGGCTTTTTCCGCTTCGAGCCCTCGAGCGTGGGAGCGACGATAAACCTGATGCTGGCTGCCGTCCTCGCACGCGGATATACCCGGCTCGAGAATGCGGCGATGGAACCGGACGTCGTGGTTTTTGGACAGGCGCTTCGTCAGATGGGGGCGCATATCGAGGGACTGGGGACGCCCATCCTCGAAATCTTCGGCGTCGATTC
The DNA here is from genome assembly GCA_964387555.1 of uncultured Rhodothermales bacterium. Classification (GTDB taxonomy): domain Bacteria; phylum Bacteroidota; class Rhodothermia; order Rhodothermales; family CAYLXM01; genus CAYLXM01. The sequence continues at coordinate 78,908 of CAYLXM010000005.1, forward strand.
GCTCCGGCCCATCACCTTTGCCAACTGTCCGGACCGGATCGAACTCGGCACCTTCATGATTGCCGCGGCACTTTGCGGACAGCCGGGCGAGTCGATCGCGATCACCGGATCGGAGCCGGATCACCTGGGGTCGGCATTTGCGGACGCCTTTGTCGAGACGGGGGCCGGCATGGAGGTTGACGGCGGGACAGTACGGGTGACCGCACCCGAAGAAGTGCGGCCGGTATCGATCGAAACGGGCGTCTATCCGGGTTTTCCGACGGATTTGCAGGCCCAGTGGACGGTGTTGATGGCCCTTGCGAAGGGCAATTCGAGGGTCCGCGACGCCATCTATTCGGACCGGTTCAAACACGTCCCCGAGCTACGCCGCCTGGGTATCAATGCGATCGTGCTCGGTAATGAGGTCATCATTGAAGGAGGATCCCGCATACGAGGAGCCAAGGTGATGAGCACCGACCTTCGAGCCAGCGTGTCCCTCGTCCTCGCCGCGATGGTGGCCGAGGGAGAGACGGAGGTACTGCGCGTCTACCACCTCGACCGGGGCTATGAGCGCCTGGAGGAGAAACTCGCTGCAGCCGGCATCCACATTCGCAGGGAATCGTACGACGAATTTGCGCCCCCTATCCCCCACGGAGAATGAGCTTTGGGCCTCCGGCTGGGAGCGCAGTGGCTGTTGGCGGCAGGGTCTCCTTCTTCCGGTCCACCCTTCCCTTGTGCGTTCGCGGCTGCTCATTCTCCGTGGGGCGCACAAGGGCTCCCGGCAGGTGGGTCCCGTTCTTCCTCCCGTTTTTCCGCAGGGCTCGTGGCCGCTCGTGCCCCATTGGGCGCGCAGTGGTTGACGAAAGGTGGATCCCGTTCCTGCGGACCGCTGATCCGGTTTGATCTCGGGGCCGCTCGTTTCCGGCCGGGAACGAATCGCTCGGGATATCGCGCCTGAATTAGAACAGCATGCTGACCTGGAGCCGGACCGTATGGATGGTGCGCGCGTCTGAGGGAGCCCGCCCATCGTAACTGAATGTGGCGTTCACGAGTTCGCTGACCCGGTACTGGGCGAAGACATTCCAGAGGTAGGAGGTCCCCTCTCCCCTGCCGTCTGTGAGTTCGAAGGCGGCCAGGCCGAAGGCTTCTCCATTGAGCGTCACGCGAGCCTGCTCGGCTCTTACGGTCAACTGGAGCCGGTTTCGGCGGCTCAGTCGCACCTCGACCGGCGTCTTGAGCACGCGCGCTTCGCGCGTCACCCCCCCTCCACCGCCCCGGTCGGACTTTGCACTCCAGTTCACGGCTAACGTCGCCTGGGCGGACCGCGAGAACGTCAACGCCAGTTCCGGATTCAGATTCAGGCTGGTGATATCGAAGGTGCGGGAATCGGAGGAGATACCGGAGCGCGCATCGATGCTGGAGGATTGGCTCTCTTCTCGCGAACCCTCGAGACGAATGCCGGCCAGTCGGCTGAGCCTGACGCGGCCGTCGGCGCGCCAGGTGCCCAGGGTGCGCCGCTCGCGTCCCGCCGTGCGCTGGGCGGACGTTTTGAGGCGGCTATAGAGCAGTGTGGCGCCATAGCGTGACTGCCCTCGGAACAAGTCGAACCGCTGCTCGACCCGGGTCCGGCCGTTCACCGTGGTGGAAGCACGATCAAAGTAACGCAGATTTAGCAGGTAGATCTTCCGAAGCACCTCCTCCTTGCTCTTCTCAGACACTTCGAGCGACGTCTGACTCGATAGGAAGCGCGACCAGCGCAACGGGCTCGTGCTCTCGCGCGCAAAGAGACGAGACGGCTCCAGATTCACGCGGAGGCGTGCCTGCACGTTGATGACCGGCTCGAGGGTGTCCGACGGAACGAATACACGGCTGTAGACCCCCTCATTGGGCAACCTTTCCGGAATGAACTCGTCGACTTGTCGGATCCCGTCACCGTTTGCGTCTTCCCAGATGTACTGTCCGATTTCCGGGCCGGCGCGGACGTACGTCTCCTGCAGAATGGGCGTTTTTTCCGTGAGCGCCTCGTAGAACCAGTTCGTGATGACGGATCGCTTCAAGGGCGAATACCGTCCCGTCCATCGAACGGCGATGGATTCGGAATTGGGCTCCTTGCGCTGGATGCGATAGTACTCGGTATACCGTTTCGCCCGATATCCGATATCGGCTTCCGTCTGGAGGTTGGAATTGGGTTTGAGCAGAATCCCTGCTTGACCCGTCCACGCGTGGGCACGATCCCGCAGGGTGTCTTCAGCCAATCCTGTTTCGGATCGGCGCTCGATGGTCGTTCGCAGGGTCGCTCTGGGCAGTTCGAGCTCCAGGCCCGGACGTAGCTCCAGGAAGGAGAAAGAGCCTTGAGCCGGTTTGCCCGTTTCCAGACTGGTCTGACGCCTGCGCTCCTGTTCCACTTCGAGCAGCGGTGTGACTTTCCCGCCGCCCAGGGGTCCGCGGATACCGGCCTTTCGACGTTCCCAGGTCCCTGACCGGCCGAGCAGCGAGTCGGTGCTGCGGACCGACTCCAGGGCATAGTCGAGCCACGGCAGGCCTTTCTCCTGAATCTTACCGCTCCAGGAGGTGCGGCGCGCTTTGAACGCGTCAAGGTCCAGCCGACCCCATCCCCCGCGAAGGAAAGACGATTCCGAGAGGGCAAATGTGGCTCGTGCCTCCGCGAGGTCTTCCCCCTCCAGACCTCCGGTGGCCGAGTACGACCGGTCGAGGTTCCATTCCCGTCCGAATTCCACCGAGCGGGTCCGGTCGAAGGCTTCAAATCGGGCATCCGTGTGGCGTCGTCTGACTTCCGCGGAGAGGGCTCCCAGCGTTCGTCCCGCCACGTGGAACGTCGTGGGTTTCAGCCGGGCGCCACCCAGGAGGGCGATTCCTGCGTTGTCTTCATCGTCGAGAGGCGAACGACGGTTCTGATCGATGCCCGATCCTGCCCACTCGCCGAACAGCTCGAGCCCCTTAACAGGCTCAAACGTGGCGGAGAGGTCTGCCAGCTGTTGAAGACGCGGCTTGGGGAGGAGGCGGCCCGGGATGTAGTCACCCCGTCCTTCCCCCGCCCACTCGAACTGGATGCCATTCACCGAGTGGCCGACACGGCGATACGACCCTGTTCCGGGCGGCACGCGGGTGAAGCGCACGCGGTAGACGCGATCGAGTCCTGTTGTATCCGTTACGGCAACAAAAACAGGCTCATCGGAATCCGGCACCTCCTGCTTGACGTACGGGACGAACGGTGATTCGGGGTCGAAGACGACCCATTCCTCTCCGGGGACGAGCACGTCGTCGTCGCCGATGGTGGTCAGCAGGGAATCGTCTGAAGCCGTCAGCCCGAGTTCCTGTCCGAAGGACTGTGAGTCGGCTTCGCGGAGTACGGTCGACTGGATCTTCAGCCTGGCGCTCCCGTCGCTGCGCTGCATGAATCCGGACGATGCCTGAGCGGCCAGAAGGGTACGTGTGAATCGGTTGGTCGTGTACTCGAACTCGACGCTGAGCCGGGAGTCTTCGCCGATGATTCTCCGAGAGGTGAAGGTCACTTCCCCGGCGGCATAATCGATCACGTAGTCGTTGGTCTCTCCGCGGGTGAGGAGTTGTCCGTCGAGATAGACCCTTTCCGAATTGGCGATCACGATGATGAATTGTTCACCCCGTTCGCCCTGCAACCGATAGGGCCCCTGGACGCCCTCGATGGGCGTGATCGGCTGCGCCCGGTAGATGCCGCGAGAGGTGGCGCCCGCTACGGTGACTGCGCCCGAACCCACGGCCCTCCCCGGTACATCCGGTATGGCTCCGGCGAGCGACACTCCCTGCAGTTTCCGGTTGAACGGGGCGAATTCCGAAGGGTCCATTCTCAGGTCGTAGTCTCCAAGCGTCGCGGTCCCGCTGCGCGACTGGAGCTGGATGAAGACCCGATCGAATTCGCTGAGGCGCTGGGTCGTGCCGTCGGGCTGAATCGGCGTATTCTCATCGCTCAAAACCGCCTGTACTGTCACCCCTTCGGCCACCTCGCCCGACAGTTGAAGGCGGAGGCCGGATTCGAGCGCCACGTCGCGGTTATTGCCGGCAATGATTCCGCGGGAGATCGACCCGCTTCGCTGAAGGCGCCCGTCGTCGGTCCGCTCCGTCAGGGACCTGGCGGGCTGTTGCGTACCCGGTTCCGTGAATCCTTCCAGGAAGATGGAATCGGGAGGCAGGGGGGCGTATCGCCGCAGTGCGTAGGAATCGGCAATGCGAAACGGCAGGACGCGGTACCAGACGACGACCGCGGCAGAATCGGGTCCAGCAAGACGCAGATCCAGCCGGCCGCGCACCGTGTCGAGGCTGTACGCCGTCGAATCGACCCGCAAGCCGTTGATCCAAACCGTTTCCGAGCCGCCGAGAACAAATGGCCGGAGTGTGAGGGTCGCGCCGGACGTCCATTGAAGGGTATCGCGGACCATTCCGTCGGACGCGCCTCCAGGGTCCTGGGCCATCATCGACGGAGTCGTCAGGATGACCAGGTACAGAGCCTGCAGAAGGTGGCGCCTTGACACGCCGGGCCACGACATGGTTCGGAACAGGGGCAAACCTGTATTCGGAAGAAGGGAGCGACGTCGGCTCGGATGCGTAGCCAGGAGCGATAGGCAGTCTTCGGAAGCGATCAGCGGGTAAGACGCAGCAATCGCCGCGGAGTGAGGAGCATCAATCGGCCATTCAAAACGGTCGCGTCAACCAGAGGTTCTGCCCCTTCGAACGGGATCACGTCCAGCAGTCCATCATCCAGCGAAAAGAGAACGATGCTTCTCGGCTGGACGATGAGGAGCCGGCGCCCGATGGTCTCGAGGGCGACAGGCTCGGTGACCGCACTGCCGCCGAGGCGCCGCACGAAGGACCCGAACGGGTCGTAGACGAGCACCGTGCCCAGGCCCGTATCGCCCACATATACGCGGCCTTCGGGTCCAATGGTCAATGATGCGGGCTCTACGAGGGCCCCCTCTCCTTCTTCATATCCTCCGAAAACCCGTTCAAGCCGGCGGCTGCGTGTCCACTTCACGACCACATTCCGCTCCCCATCCAGTGCGAACAAGCTGCCGTCTCCGGCCAGGCGGACCCCCAGTGGGCGGCCTTCGTCGATCTGGAACAGGTCGCGCTCCGCGCGGCCATCATCGCCCATACCCGCCAGACCGGCGGTCAGGTTGAGGGGAATGGATTCGAGCGGCACGAACTCCCCTGAAAACCGTTTGATGCGCCGATTGCCCGTATCGGCGACGAAGAGCTCCAATCCATTCGTCGCATCGAGGTCAACGGGTTCATCGAATTCGGAATCGGCGGACCCGGTACCGCCCCAAACCGCCAGCACGTGACCGGTGGAGTCGAGTTGGGTGATCGTGGCTCTGGCCCCGTCGAGGACGTATAGGCGGCCGCGGGGATCTGTGTCCAGCGCCCGGGCTCCACGAAACCCGCCGGCCAGCACGGTTACCTCGGCTGGATCCGCACGCTGCGCCCGCATCGTAGAGCCGCAACCCGCCAGAAGAAGGGCGAGTCCGACGCCTATCCCGCTGTTAGCCTTCCGACCCAGCGAGGCGAACCAGGCCCTTCTGTCCGATATCGCTCCGATAGTGCATGCCATGGAAAGAAACCCGGGAGACGCCCTTGTAGGCTCGGTCGAGTGCATCCTCCAGGGTACTTCCGCACCCCGTAACCGCCAGCACCCGGCCGCCGTCGGTAACGAGCCGACCGTTTTCATGAGCTGTACCGGCCTGGAAGACCATAGCGCCGTCGACATCCTCTGCTTGCTCCACTCCCGTGATCTCGAATCCCTTCGCGTACGAATCAGGATATCCTTCAGAGGCGAGAACCACGCAGGCCGCAGCGTCGCTTGTCGCCTTGAACGGGATCTCGGCGAGCCTGTTCTCTGCGACAGCTTCCAGGGCATCGACGAGGTCCGTCTCGAGGAGTGGGAGTACCACCTGAGCCTCCGGGTCTCCCATCCGACAGTTGAATTCGACGACGCTTGGTTTCCCGTCGAGGATCATCAAGCCGCAGTATAGAAACCCGCGATAGGCATGCCCCTCGGCCCGCATGCCGTTCAGCGTGGGTTCGATGATCTCCCGGCGAACGGATTCGATGACCTTCGGAGAAGCCACCGGCGCCGGTGCATAGGCACCCATGCCTCCCGTGTTCGGTCCCCGATCCCCATCCCCGACCCGTTTATGGTCCTGGGCCGACGGGAAGACGTGGTAGTGAAAGCCATCGGTCAACACGAACACACTGGCCTCTTCGCCCCGCAGGAAATCCTCGACGACAACCGTTCGACCGGCCTCACCAAACCGGTCTCCGCGAAGCATTTCAATGACAGTCGCTTGCGCCTCTTCGTGTGAGGTACATACGACGACGCCTTTGCCGGCCGCCAACCCATCCGCCTTGATAACGATCGGAACAGGTCGCTTGCGCAGGTATCCGATCGCCTCACTCAGATCGCCGGCCCGGAACGTCCTGTACGAGCCGGTCGGGATTCCATGGCGGTGCATGAAGCCCTTGGCAAACTCCTTGCTTCCCTCCAACCTGGATGCCGCAGCGCCGGGACCGACGATCTTCAGTCCTGCGGCCTGAAACCGATCCACGATGCCCTCCACGAGAGGCTGCTCCGGTCCCACCACGGTGAGGTCGATGGATGACTCCGCCGCGAAGGTTCGCAGCGCATCGATGTCCGTCGCAGAGATCGGAACATTGGCGCCCAGGCGGGCCGTGCCCGGGTTACCGGGAGCGATGAACAGTTCAGGGCGCCTTGGGCTGCGTGCCAGCGCCCACGCCAGGGCGTGCTCCCGCCCACCCCCTCCGACGATGAGGATTCGCATAGGGTTTGAATTCGGTTGGTTACCAGACTGTAAGATAGGCCACCTGCCCCGGGGATGCATGACGTCGGCGGAGTCCCTACATTGCCGCCGAACCGATTTCTTCCTCGTATGAACGGATTCTCGGGCCAAGCGGGCCTTCGTTTACTGGTTGCGGCGGGCCTCCTGTTGTCGGCCGGCTCGAGTAACCTGTCCGCGCGTCAGGTCAACCGCCAGGCCGGGTCGGGTGCTGATCCATCGAAGCGACCCGAGATCGGCATCCGTGTGGATCCGTCGTCGTTCTACACGCCCACGTACGGACCCGGGGCCGACGTCTTTCTGGCGATCCGCAACGTTCCACTACCGGACAGCCGCATGGGAGTACACGTCTTCCCAAGCCTGCGCCGAAGACTGGCCTATGTCGACCTGTGGATTCCCTTTGGAGAAGGTGGACCGGTTTTCTTCTCCGGGCACGCTTTGCTGGAGCAAAATCGCAGGCATGTCTTTTTCGGGGTCGGACCCTATTCATCGAGAGCGAACGGAGTTGATTTCGACCGCGACGGTGCAGAGGCGGAAGGTCGACTCGGATTGCAGGCGCTCGGCGGCAGACTCCTCCTCCAACCGCTCGCGCGCATCGAACGACAGACCGTCCTGGAGGTTAACGAACCGGAATCGGCGGCCTGGGCAGCGCTCCGGACCGATCCCGGAACGCGCAACCACCTGCCCTCGTTCGGCCGGGCCGAGTCCGTTTGGGGAGCAGGGTTCGCGGCCGCGTTGGACCTTCGGGATCGGCGCGTAGCGCCGGGACGGGGAGCCTCGTTCGATACGCGGCTTGTGCGGTATGCGTCCGAAACGCAGGCCGATCTCCGGTTCGACCGGCTTCAATTCGGCGCCCACGTGGTGATTCCCCTCTTTTTCGAGCACGTGCTCGCGGCACGCGCCGTTCTGATCGACACGAGGAATCACGGCTCCTCCGCCTTGCCGTTCTACCTGCTTCCGACGCTGGACCAGCACCTGCTTCCGGGCACCAGATACAATCGCTTTCACGGCGAAGATCTCCTCGTTTTCAATCTCGAGTACCGATGGCCGCTGCTGAACCTTCTCGAAATGTACCAGGTCGATGCACTCGTTCATGCCGGGGCAGGCAGCGTCTATGACTCGCTGACCGAACAATTCCGGCCCGCGGTCTCCATGGATCGTACCCTCGCGGTTGGTCAGACCGGAGTGCCTCTTCGTCCTGGCCTTGGACTCGGTCTTGCCGTGGCCTCCCTTGCAAACGACCGGATGCTGGTGCACTGGATCGTGGGTTGGAGCCCCGACCGGGTCACCGCGCTCCCGATGCGATTCGAATTCACCGCCGATCTGCGAAATCCGCGTCCCACCTTCAGGTAGTCCGGTTGTGGTTCACTGGCTCGGCCTCAGTCTCCTCCTGCTCGCGGGCTTCTACGGGGGGCGCATGCTCCGGTATGCAAGAGGATGGTCCCGTGTTGTGAACCGGACCCCGGCGGCCGTGCCTGACCCTCCGCCGATCGTGAGTGTCGTCATCGCGGCCCGCAACGAGTCGCAGGGCATCGAGCGTTGCCTCCGCTCCATCGCGGAAAACGACTATCCGGCCGAGCGTTTCGAGATCGTGGTTGTGGATGATTGTTCGGATGACGATACGGCTGAAGTCGTCATCCGCTTCGTTCACCGTATGGAGAAGGATCCAACGGAGCGTCCCGACGTCCGCCTCTTACGCGCAGAGAACAACGAGACCCGCCGGTCGGCGCACAAAAAGTCTGCCATTGACCAGGGTGTGCGCGCGTCGCGCGGTGACGTCATTCTGTTCACGGACGCGGACGTGGAGGTCCCCGTCGCCTGGGTTCGCACCATGACGGCACAGTTCGATCCGACCGCCGATATGGTTGCCGGACCTGTGGTGTACCACCCGGCCAACTCCACGTTTGATCGCATCCAGGCACTCGAATTCATGGGGTGGGTAGCCATCGGCGCCGGTTCGATCGGCGCCGGACGGCCCGAACTCTGCAACGGCGCCAACCTCGCCGTGCGTCGACGGGCTTACGAGGCGGCGGGCGGCGTGAATCCGGAATCGGGCGTGACGTCAGGCGACGATGTCTTGCTGATGGTTACCATCGAAGCGCGAAACCCGGGATCGGTCCGCTTCTGTCCCTCCCGCGACGCCCTCGTTCGCACGGCGCCCAATCCGAACCTCTCCGCCTTTCTCGCCCAGCGCATACGGTGGGCCTCCAAGGCGACCTCCTATCCGCATCGTGCCGTCGTGGCGTCCCAGTTTGCGATGGTGGCGCTCGACACCCTGTTGGTTCTGACCGTCCCGTTGATTCTTCTATTCCCTCTCCTTGGACCCTACGCCCTCGCGGCCTGGTTGATGAAGGCGTTCTCGGTTCATCGACTGGTCGCCCCGGTCTCCCGACATCTGGGCGTTCAGCTCCGGCCGAGAACGTTTTGGGCGGTGCTTTTCCTTCAACCCCTGTATCTGGCTTTCGCGGGACTGGCTGGCATGTCGACGGGCTACATCTGGAAAGGCCGGAGGATTCGGCGATGAGGAGCCGACTGTATACCATCCCTGCCCGCATCGCACGGCCCTTCTTCCCGGGGTTCCTCTGGAGGATGCCTCCAACCGGACCCATCCTCTATCTCACCTTCGACGATGGCCCCACGACCGTGGGGACAGGTTCGCTGCTGGATTTGCTCGATCAGTACGGCGCGAAGGCGAGCTTCTTCCTGGTCGGCGCCTGCGCCGAGCAAAACCCGGATCTGGTGGTACGGATTTCTGAGGCGGGCCATACGATCGGAAACCATTCGTACCGACACGCGGATCCGTGGACGAGCACAAGGCGTCGTCTGGAAGAGGACTTCAACCGTGCCGACCGGGTGCTATGCGACCTCGTCCAGCGTCCGATTCGGCTTATGCGTCCCCCGTACGGCAGAATTCGACCGGCGCTGGCGGGCTGGAGCCGACGGAAGGGATACAGGATTGTGATGTGGGACGTCGTTTCAGGCGACTTCGACCCGGCCGTGTCTTCGCACGCGGCAGCGGAGACGGTACGGAGCATGGCCCGCCCCGGCTCCATTGTGGTTCTTCACGACAATCCGGAATCCCGGGCGACCATGTTGGGGGCCTTGGAGCGGCTTCTCGCGCACTTCTCGCAGGCCGGTTGGCGTTTCGAGGCTTTGACCGACGTATAGCCGGCCTCGGGGGCTTCCGGCGGCGCAGAGACCTTCAGTCTCGATGGGCCGCTCTGGATGTAATCGGCGGTTCGAAGCGGAGAAGGGCTTCAGGCCGGTCGGCCTGGCACCAGCGATCCCTCCGCCCAGGCCGATACAGGACCATCAGCGGACTTGCGGTCGGGTGATCGCCATCAAGCCTCACGCGCCGTGCGCATGCGCCGCCGACCAGGCCTCGGGGTCGTGCTGCCAGGATCGCAGCGAGGCAATCTCTCCTTCGCTGAAGAGGCCATCGGCCTCCGCAACGGCCACGAGCCGCTCGAAGCCCGTCAACGTGCCCCATGTGACGCCGGCCTGCTCGAATTTTCGAGCCGCCACCGGTAGACCATAGGAAAAGAGCGCAAGAAGATCGACCACCTCAACGCCGGCATGTCGCAAGACGTCGACCGCAGCCAGGGAGGAACCCCCCGTCGAAATCAAATCCTCGATCACGGCAACACGGGTTCCGGGTTCGAGAACGCCCTCGATCTGTTTCCCTCGCCCGTGGCTCTTCGCCTGGGCTCGAACATACGCGAGCGGCAAGCCGAGCCGGTCGGCCGCCAACGTCGCATGTGGAATCCCGGCTGTTGCCACGCCGACCACAGCGTCCGGGCGAGGATCGAGCTGCTCGATTCGTCGCGCAAGGCCCTGGGCGATGTGCTCACGCAGATTCGGATAACCCAGCGTTAAGCGGTTGTCGCAATAGATGGGCGCTTTGAGTCCCGATGCCCACGTAAACGGCTTGGAAGGCGCAAGGGACACGGCTCCAATCTGCAGGAGGGCGCGTGCAAGAACCAACGCTTCCGCATCGACGTGCTCTGGATCCGACGACAGGTTGACCATGGATCAGGTGGAGACGGTTTCGCGCCGAACGAAGTAAACGATCCCCGTATAGGTGGTGAGCAATACCACGAAAATCAGAAAGGCAAACAGGATGGGCCCGTGCAGGAGGTCGGAGGCAATCGATCGTGCGAGCGGCACGCCGGGCAGTTTCATGAGGGCCCAGAGAATGAGGGTCAGAATAACGAACGTGAGCTGCACTCCCGTTTTCGTCTTGGCCAGAGGAACGGTTCGCAGCGGCGCTTCACGATGCTCCGCCCAGACGCGCAGCCCGGTGATCGCCACGTCACGAACAGTGATGAGGGCCACGGCCCACCACGGCACCAGGTCAGGCAGGAGGACCGCCAGGGCAATGAAGGCCCCCAGAACGAGCACTTTGTCCGCCAGCGGGTCCAGAAACATCCCCAACCGTGACTTCACCTCGTAACGACGCGCGACCCGGCCATCGAGCCAATCCGACAACGCGGCGATCACGAAAACGACCAGCGCCCCCAGCCGAGCCCCGAAACCGCCTGAAAACAGCAGGGCGAGGAACAGCGGGACCATCAGAATGCGCGAGGCGGAAAGGGCGTTCGGAATATGCTTCATGGGACGGCAGGCTGGTCCAATATACAACCCGCAAGTGCGGATTGACCAAGGACCCCCGGGCATCACACCTCCTTATGGCAGCATCAAACCTCCATGCAGACGTACCTATGTCAGTATATCTGTCATTTTGTCCTGCTTTCGATTTGGGCACTGTTCTTGTGATATAGGAAGTGATCGTATAAATACGGCGAGCAGTTGCCGATACCCGGCTGAATGCGTCCGACCGCGTTCGGCTTTCAAATTCAAGGAACAAGAACAATGGGAAAGATTATCGGAATTGACCTGGGGACTACCAACTCCGTAGTTGCCGTGATGGAGGGTAATGAGCCCACGGTGATTCCCAACGCCGAAGGTGGCCGAACGACTCCCTCTGTGGTCGCATACAAAAAGGATGGTGAGCGACTGGTCGGCGCACCGGCGAAGCGCCAGGCGATCACCAATCCCACCAACACGATCTTCTCGATCAAGCGCTTCATGGGACGCCGGTTCGACGAAGTGGGGAGCGAGATGAAGACGGTGCCCTACGAGGTCGCGCAGGGAGAAAACGGGACGGCCCGTGTGCGCGTGGGTGACCGGGTGTACACCCCGCAGGAAATCTCCGCCGTTGTGCTGCAGAAGCTGAAACAGACTGCAGAGGATTACCTGGGCGAAAAGGTCACCGAGGCGGTCATCACGGTGCCCGCATACTTTAATGATGCCCAGCGGACCGCTACGAAGGAAGCCGGCGAGATCGCGGGCCTGAAGGTTCGCCGCATCATCAACGAACCGACAGCCGCCGCACTGGCATACGGTCTCGACAAGAAACACGCCGAGCAGAAAATTGCGGTGTTCGACCTGGGTGGCGGAACGTACGACATCTCCATCCTGGAATTGGGCGAGGGCGTCTTTGAGGTCAAATCCACGAATGGCGACACGCACCTCGGTGGTGACGACTTCGACCAGCACCTGATCGACTTCGTCGCGGATTCGTTCGCCAAAGAGGAAGGCGTGGACCTGCGCAAAGATGCGATGGCCCTTCAGCGCCTCAAAGAAGCGTGCGAGAAGGCCAAGGTCGAGCTGTCCTCGTCAACGCAGACGACCATCAACCTGCCGTTCATCACTGCGACGCAAGAAGGTCCGAAGCACCTGACGCTGGATCTGACGCGATCGAAGTTCGAGCAACTCGTGGCGGACCTCATCCAGCGTACGGTCCCCCCGATGCAGGCGGCCTTGCGGGACGCCGGTCTGACGAAATCAGACATCGATGAAATCATTCTCGTCGGCGGCTCGACGCGAATCCCGAAAGTGCAGCAGGTGGTGGAAGAGTTCTTCGGCAAGAAGCCCAACCGATCGGTGAACCCCGATGAGGTCGTTGCCGTCGGCGCTGCCATTCAAGGGGGCGTCCTGTCGGGAGAAGTCTCCGACGTGTTGTTGCTCGACGTGACACCGCTGAACCTCGGCATCGAGACACTCGGCGGTGTCACCACGGCGCTGATCGAGGCGAACACGACCATCCCGACACGCAAGAAAGAAGTGTTCTCCACCGCGAGCGACAACCAGCCTTCGGTCGAGATCCACGTGCTGCAGGGGAACCGTCCCATGGCCGGCGACAACCGCACGATCGGCCGTTTTCACCTTGACGGCATCCCGCCCGCGCCCCGTGGGATTCCGCAGATCGAAGTCACGTTCGACATCGATGCGAATGGCATCTTGAACGTATCGGCGCAGGACAAGGCCACAGGGAAGGAAAAATCGATCCGCATCGAGGCCTCGTCCGGACTCAACCAGGACGAAATCGAGCGCATGCGGCGCGAAGCCCGCGACCATGCCTCGGAAGACCAGAAGCGGCGCGAAGAAGTCGACAAGCTGAACGCGGCCGACAGTCTGATCTTCACCACCGAAAAGAACCTGCGCGAGTACGGCGACAAGATCCCGGCCGAAAAGCGGGCGGCCATCGACGCAGCCGCCGAGCGTCTCAAGGAAGTCCACAAGGCGCGCAACGTCGCGGAAGTGGACTCCGCCATGGAGCAACTCAACCGCGCCTGGCAGGCGGCGAGCGAGGAACTCTACCGCGCCCAGCAGGAAGCGGCCGGCGGCGGGGCGGAATCCCAGGCACAGGATCAGACCGCATCGGACGACGGCGATATCAAGGACGTCGAGTACGAGGTGGTCGACGACGACGACAAGGGGAAGGCCTGACCCCTACCTCTCCGGAAGTGGAGCGTCTCCATATAGATTGACGCCCTGTTCGCTTCGTGCGAGCGGGGCGTCTTCTTTTTTGTGGCTTGAGTCTCTTCCTGTCGCCGGAGTACGGTCAGAGTGATATTCCGAACAACGCCACGGCATTTGCCGTGGTAACCTGCGCGACCTCCCCCAGCGTCAGGCCCTTCAGTTCGGCGATTCGCTGCGCCACCAGCGCAACGTAAGCCGGTTCGTTGCGCTTGCCCCGATAGGGAACGGGTGCGAGAAATGGCGCATCCGTCTCGAGAACCACCCCCGAGAGCGGGATCTCACGCACGACGTGATCTACGCCGCCGTTCTTGAAAGTCACCGTACCCCCGATCCCCACCAGGAAGCCGAGGTCGGCCGCTTGCTCGTAGAGCGCAACCGGACCCCCGAAACAGTGGAAGATGCCCCGAAGGCGAGTCGAGAAGCCCGACGCGGCGTGGCCGTCGCGGAGTACGCGGACCACATCGTCGGAAGCCTCGCGGTTGTGGATGACGAGCGGAAGGTCCTTCTCGACAGCCAACTCGATGTGGCGCCGAAAGAACGTCTCCTGACGGTCGTCAAATGTTCGATCCCAGTAGTAGTCCAGACCGCTCTCTCCGACGGCGACCACGCGGGGATTGTCACAGAGCGCCGCAATCGCCTCGAAATCGGCATCCGTGGCCTCCTTGGTCTCCGAAGGGTGAAGCGCGGCCATGGCGTAAAACCCGTCGAAGCGATCACACAGTTCAAGTGCGCGGTGCACCGACTCGACGTCGATGGCGGACTGCACCACGATGTGCACCCCGGATTCCAGGGCACGCCGGACAACGTCATCCCGGTCGGCATCGAATCGAGGCAGGTAGATGTGGCAGTGGGTGTCAACAAGGACCGGCGAGGGCTCTCCGGTGACCCCAATAGAATCACTTTGTTTTGGTTGTATCATGGATCGCGGTACCTCACGCCGCACGAACGTGGAGTTCTTAGACGATCAAGAAACGCATCGGGGTTCCCGGCGTCCCAATGCCATCCTGCCCAGACGAACCTTGTCCCGCACGCTCACCGCTCTCGTCCTTCTTTTTCTCCCGGTGCTCGCGTTGGCACCGCTGGGACATATTGGTTTCGACTGGCTTCAATGGGCGGGATTGCCCGAGGCCGGCGAGCGACCGTCGGCGCCGCGAGGATTCGATTGGGTGGAGTGGGACGATGAGGACGGCGCGGTGCAGGCGGCGTATGTCTTCCCATCCGGTTCCGCGTTCGAGGCCGGACTGCGCCGAGGTGATCTTCTCTACGAACTGGAGTACCAACAGATCTTCAGTGCAGACGATCTGAAGCGGGCGGTGGAGGGCATTCCTCCCGGCCAGATTCGGACGTATACCGTGCAGCGGGATACCGGTCTCGAATCATTCGACGTACAGATTTCCCTGTACCCGACGTTTCTTTACCCCCTCAGCACAGCCCTCTGGTATGCGTCCATTTGGGCATTCGTCTTCGCGGCGTTCCTGCATTCTCTGGCCCTGATCGTCGTGATGCCTCTGGCCACTCGAACGCGCCATTCGCGCCTTCCGGGCTTGCTCATTCTGGCCGCCTCGCTGTGGATCATCGGCAACCTCATGCGCCTCCTCTGGCTCGAGTTTGTCGGTCCACCCGAACTCGACGGCCCCCTCTTCGTCGTCGCGTTTTCCATTCTGACCGTTACGAGTCTGGTCGGGTGGATCGCCTTTCCCGTGTTGCTGCTGGAAACGGCCCGCACCGCTTTGTTCGAGGGGTCGCGGCGGTGGACATTCCGCAGATTCTGGATCTGGATGCCTGCCATCCTGCTTGGATCGGCCGCGGTGTACACCGCGCCCGGCCATACCATCGGCCCGCTTTCGCTGGGTTCCCTGATCAGTCCCATCCTTTTCTATGTCTCGTGTTATGTAGCCGCCGCCACGGGACTGCTCGTCGTGGCAGGCTTCCGAACGCCCGGCGGTACGTGGTCTTCCGACGATGACCCTACAGTCTGGGGACACCTCATCGTATTCGTCGTAGCCCTGCTCTCCGCCCTGTTCGTGCTCGATATGGTGCCGCTGCTGGGCGACATCAAGGATACCACGGCCGGTTGGCTCGTCGTCGCGCTTCAACTCATCTCCGTTGCACCGGTCGGACTCGTTTCATTCGAAACGCTTCGGTACGGCAAATTGGACAGGGTGTTGACGCGGGCCCCCGTCTATATCGGCATCGCCGGACTCTTCTTCTTCGCATTTACTGGGGCGATGTACCTCTTGCTGCCCTATCTGGAGCGATTTTCCGCTTCCGGAATCGTGGTTGGAGGGTTCGTCGGGGTCATCCTGTTCATCACGTTCGAGCGTCTTGTGCGTTGGCTTCAGCCCTATTCCGAAACCCTGTTCGCCTCCGAACGCAGGCGAACGCGCCAGCGGCTCGACGCGCTATCAAACGAGATGCGGGTCGTGCTCGATGTCCAGGACCTGGCTCAAAAAGCCGTCGACGCGGTCACAGAGGCGCTCGGAGCGCGAAGCGGGCTTCTTTTCTTGAAGAGCACCAGTGGCCAGCCTCTCTGGTTTCTGGCCACCGCTCATCCGGAGCCTCCCTACCTCACCGAGTCGACCCTGCAGAACATCTTCCCGCACTTTGAAGAGGAAGAGAGCATGTGGGCGCGAAACAGGGAATTGAACGAGAGCGCTCTGCCCGCCTCCACCGTCTCTCTGCTTGTTGAATACGGTGCGGCCCTTGTGCTGCCTGTCATGGGAGATACCGCCCCCTTCGGTTTGCTCATTCTTGGAGACAAGCGCCGACGACGGGCAGTCTACAACCTGGAGGACCTCGAGCTGCTGCGGTCGGTTTGTGCCCAACTCGGTCTGGCGCTCGAGCGCATCCATCTCGTGGAGCGGGAGCGCGAACTGATCCGTATCAGCGCCGAGGCGCAACTGGCTGCGCTGCGCGCACAGATCAATCCGCACTTCCTCTTCAATACCCTGAATACGATTGCGTCACTGGTCGAGGAGAATCCGAAAGAGGCCGAAGATACCATCGAACACCTGGCGGAGATCTTCAGGCTCATCCTGCAGGTCGGGTCTCAACCGTTCGTGAGTCTGCGTACCGAACTCAAGCTGGTCGGACACTACCTCGCCATCGAGCAGGCTCGATTCGGGGACCGGCTTCATGTGGTCGAATCCATCGGACCCGATACACTCAATCTGCAGATCCCGGCATTTTCGGCGCAAACCATCGTCGAGAATGCCGTTCGCCACGGCATCGCCAAGCGGAGGAAGGGCGGGACTGTGACCATTCAGGCACGGTTTTCGGCTTCTGATGGGGATGCCGAGATCATTGTTACCGACACGGGTGTCGGCATCCCTATCCTGTTCGGCAAATCGGGTTCGGATGAGGATTCTTCCTTCTTCGGTCTTGGCCTGAAGAATGTGGCGCAACGCCTGGAACGTCTTTACGAGCGAACCGACCTGCTACGCATTCAAAGCAACCCGGACCACGGCACGACCGTACAAATCCGTATCCCCGTTCCTTCCTCAACCACCGTCATCTGACTCCTGTCCGGAGAATCCGCCACGCGGTGGGTACGTGCCACCCGAACCAGGATCCGATCCAGGATAGCCCTCTTTCGTATGCTCCGTGTCCTGATCGTCGACGACGAAGCCCCGGCCCGTACTCGCCTGCGTACGTTGCTCGGCCCACTGGTGCGCGAGGGGCGTATCGGCATCGTCGGAGAGGCGCCGGACGGGTTCGAGGCGCTCTCGGTCTTGAAAGAAGAAGCGGTGGACCTGCTGCTCGTCGATATCCGCATGCCCGGCATGAGCGGATTTGAGCTGATCGAGCGGTTGGGCCCCGACCCGCTGCCCGACGTGGTCTTCGTTACGGCGCACGACGACTATGCGATTCGCGCATTCGAGGCCCACGCACTGGATTATCTGCTCAAGCCGGTCAGTCGCGCTCGACTGCTCGAGGCGATCGAGCGAATCGAGCGCCTGCGGGCGCCCGCGAGTCCGGAGCAGCGTCCTTCCGCTCGACTCGAGCGGCTGATGGAGTGGATTGAAGCCGAGGAATCTTCCAGAACAAAGGCGGAATCCTCCTACGACGGAGCGTTGCTCGAGCAGCTGGCGGTCCCCTATCGCGATCGTACACTCATCCTGCCGGTTGACCAATTGGTCGCGGCCGAGGTCTCCGAAGGGCTCACACGCCTGGTCATGCTCGACGAGACCGCGGGACAACCGACGGCCGGGAAGGGCAAACTGACGACCTATGTCGTCACCTATTCGCTGGACCAGCTCGAGGCGCGTCTGGATCCGGACCGCTTCATGCGGGTTCATCGGTCGGCTCTGGTGGCCGTACCCCACATTCGAGAATTGATTTCGTGGTTTAGTGGCCGATATAAGCTCCGGTTGACCGGTGGTCATGAGGTCATTGCCAGCAGGGAGAGGTCGAAGCTCCTGAAGCAGCGACTTACCTTGTAGCCGACACGTCCACGCGACCGGCCGGCCGCCGGTCCCTGTCAGAGAAACACGCCTGCATGCCTGCGTTACACTTCCTGGTCTCTCTTGCCTGGCTTGCCCTCATCCCCTCCGGCGGGCTAGAGGATGCTCCGCGCGTCCGCGTGCGCGTCCTGGCGGACGACGTGATCACGCGTGCTCAACTGGGGTCAACGGACGAGGAACTGGGCGTGTTCGACGTGGAGGGCGGCCATCGTGTGGCGACGGTTCGCGCGGGTGTTGAGATCCGTGCGGAGGCGCGTGGCGAAGTCGTGCGACTCCGCTGGCAGGGCGGCGGCGCCCTGCTGCGTGCCGTACGCATCGAGGGATCCAGTCCGAATCCGTTGCAGCTAGCGGTAGACGACGCGTCGAGGAGCTATCGGGGAGCGCTCGAACTGCGCGTGGATGACGCCACTTCGGATGCTCGCCTCATCGTGATCAACGAGGTGGACGTCGAGGCCTATGTCGCCGCGGTACTTCCATCGGAATACCCGTTTCCGGAGATGGAGGGCGCCAAAGCACAGGCCGTGGCCATCCGGTCGTACGCCCTGGGCGCCGCCCGCAAATTCGGCGCGTTGTATGACCTCACGGACAACGTGTCCTCTCAGGTCTACCGGGGTGTGGATGCCGAAACCGCCATCTCGCGTCGCGCGGCCTTTGAAACGTCCGGGAAAGTGCTGCTCCACGATCAGGCGCTCATCGAGGCGGTGTATTCCGCTTCGAACGGAGGACACACGGCGGCCAACGCCACCGTCTGGCAGGGAACGCCTGCCCCGTACCTGGTCGCCAAGCCGGACCCCTTCGATCAGGATGACCGGTATGATTCGTGGTCGGCTGAACTCGACGCACGAAGACTGCTCGAGGCCATCTCCCGCGAAGTCGATACCGAGGCGTCGGATCTCCGCGTTGGTGAAACGTCGCCGGAGGGACGTGTGATCGCCCTCGCCGTGGAGGGTCGCCCCGAGCGGTCGCTTCCGGCCGGTCGATTCCGCTCCCTGGCCAACGAGATTTTCGGCTCCAACACGGTTCGAAGCACGTTTTTCACGCTTGAGCGACGAGGCGACCGGTACCTGCTTGAAGGCCGCGGGTACGGCCATGGCGTCGGCCTGAGCCAGATCGGCGCCCGAAATCGCGCCCGGGCGGGACACTCGTACGACGACATTCTCGCCTTCTATTTCGACGGGACGAGCATCAGCACGCCTCCCGCAACGGAAAGACCGCCTGAGTGGCTGGCTGAGGCGGTTACCGAGGCCCCCGGACCACCGACAGACACCCCCACGGATACCACCGAACGAGCGGAGCGGAGGCGTGACCAGCGGGCGAGATCCTCTCCGGATGAGCAAGCGCCCAGGACACGATTCAACCGTCCCGGCGAACGGCGCGTCGGCTGGTAGCCCGCGTGTCCACCCGACCTTCCGCCGCCCTGACCCACATCCTCTCCCATGGGTATGACCCGATTCCTGTTGTTGGTGGTCCTGCTTGCCGCACCGTATCCCCTGTGGGCCCAGGTCGGACTGGACACGGCCACGGTACATCTCCAGACCGTTGAAATCGAAGCCACTCGAAGCGCCCTCGCCCAACGAGAGACCCCCCTCTCACTCGGGCTGCTATCGCTCGATATGGAGTCCCGGACCGGCGTGTCGCGCTCCCTGACCGAAGCCATGGCGGCGATGCCCGGGGTTATGGTCAGCGACCGCGAGAACCTGTCCCAAGGCGAGCGCCTTTCCATCCGCGGGATGGGCTGGCGCTCGGCTTTCGGCGTGCGCGGGGTGCATGTGCTGTTGGACGGAATTCCCCTGACGCTTCCGGACGGGCAGACCACGATGGACATCCTGGAGCCGGCGTACGTCACGCGAGCGGAAGTCATTCGAGGCCCGGCTTCGTCCCTGTGGGGCAACGCAGGCGGGGGTGTACTCTATCTCGCGACAGCTTCTGATCCGTCTGCCTCCTCGGCCGAAGTGGGGCTCACCGCAGGCTCATATGGCCTCCGGCGCAGTGACGTCCGTTTCAGCCTTGCCCACCCTTCGATCGGCTTGACGGGCTTCATCTCCCATGCCACTTCCGACGGATACCGGGCGTACAGCCGGGCCGTTCGAACCCGGGCGGGGCTGCGCGCCGACACGCGGCTGTCCGCCGCCTGGCGGTTGAACCTCGTGGGCGCCCTCGTCATCGCCCCGACGGCTGAGAACCCCGGCGCCCTCACTCGGACCGAGTGGGAAACTGACCCACGGCAGGCTGATTCGCGCTACCCCGTCACGAAGGCGGACAAGGACGCGACCCAGGGCCAGGCAGGCATCGGCTTGACGGGACTCGTTGGGGGTGGCGTGCTGTCCGTCACGGCATACGGCCTGGCGAGGCGGCTCGAGAACCCCCTTCCTTTCGCGTACATTCGATTGCATCGCCGCGTCGGCGGAGGGCGCGTCAACTGGTTTCGCCGTGTCTCCTTCGTTCGCCTGACGGCCGGAGCCGATGCCGGTTTTCAGCGCGACCATCGGTTCAACTGGAACAACAACGGCGGAGAACCCGGTGAGGAGCTTTCGCTGGACCAGGTCGAAACGGTGCAGAACCTCGCCGTATTCGGTCAGGCCCATTTCGACCTCGGCCGGGTATTCTTGCAGGCCGGCGTGCGCGGTGACCGTCTCCGGTTTGCGGCGGATGATCGGCTGCTGGATAACGGAGACCAGTCGGGGCATCGGATCTTCCACGCCGTGAGCCCCTCCTTCGGGGTTCTGGTGCCGATGCGTGGTGCCTCGGTCTACGGCAACGTCGCCACCTCGTTTGAAAGTCCGACCACGACCGAATTGGTGAACCGTCCGGATGTGGCGCTGGGTGGGTTCAATCCCGATCTCGATCCCCAGCGGACCCGTGGCGCGGAGGTAGGCATGCGCGGGCTTGCTCCCGTCCCCGATTTCAGGATGGATTTCGCTGCCTTTATGATGCGGGTGGATGGACTTCTTACGCCGTTTCAAACGGACGCGGGAGGAGATCGCGTATTCTACCGGAACCAGGGCCGGACGAGTCACAGCGGCATCGAACTCTCCGCCGACTGGAGCGCGTCAGGTCCCGTCGATCTGTTCGCCTGGTACACGTGGTCCCGTTTTGTTTTTGTGGATGGACCGAACGAGGACGAAGACCTTCCGGGGCTCCCTGTGCACCGCTTTTTCGGGGAGATTCGGTGGACGACGGGGCCTCTGGTGGCACGGGCCCAGGTGGAAGCAGCCTCCGGGATGTCCGTCGACGATCCGGGCTCTGCGCGAACGGATGCCTATGCCATCGGTCACCTCTACGCAGCCTGGTCCCAGATCTCCCTCGGCAAGGCTCTGCGTATGACGCCTCACGTCTCGGTGCGCAATCTCCTGGATGCGCGGTATCTCGGCTCGGTGGTCGTCAACGCCCGAGGCGGACGGTTCTATGAGCCGGCGGCGGGGCGAAATTGGCTCGTGGGGGTGCGGGTCAGTGTGTAGCGGCGGGAGGCGAAGGGGGGAATGGGCGAAATCCATTACTCTGTCATCCCGGGCGACGCGCAGCGGAGACCCGGGATCTCAGTCCAGGCAGGGCTTGCGCCGAGGGACGCGTCTTGGGAGCCCTGGGAGGCGAGGCCGCGCCTTGGGTGCAGGGTCCCGGCTAGTTGTGGGCGGGAATCAAGGTGCCCCGGCCGCTATTGGGCGCCCAGAGCAGGTTCTTGTCGGTGTTTTGGACCTGGCCGTTCAGGTCGAAGTCAGCTCCTTTGTATCCGCTCGATCCGTTGCTGGGCGCCCAGTGGATGTTCTTGTCCGTGTTCTGGACCTGGCCGTTTCCGTCGGCGTCTCCCGGGACGAGGCCGTATTTGCCGTTCCCGAGCGCAACCAGGGCGGATGCCCCTCCGTAGATGAGGGATGCGTTCTCCGTCAGATCAACCGTGGCCGAACCCGAGCCGATGGCGATCTTGGAGGCGGACATGATGCCGACGTGGTTTCTGTGAAACACGGCAACGTAGTACGAGCCGGGCGTCACGCCGGCGAGCCAGGAGGCCGCATCGGGGATGGTCACGGATCCGTCGGAGAGCAGCAGAGCGGCTCGCGTGGCCGCGACGGTGAGCGGGGGCGAGCCGGCATCACCGGAGAGGAGGCGAATGAGGATCCAGTCTACCGTTTGCGCGGGCAGAGTGGAAAAGGATTCCGTGCCCGCATGGTTCCAAGGGGCCTGGTTGTACGGTTGTGTCTTCGGAACCAGTCCGGCGGCCTGCAGCGCGGTCGACATCTGCCCGGAGGCGTAGGGGCCGGCAAGGAAGAGCTTCGCGTTGAGGGAGGCGCTCACGGGGGTCACCAAGGCCTCTTTGGTGGCCATCGCTACGGGGGCTGATTTCCCTTTCGTATTCCAAAGGTTGTACATCACGTTCCCCCATTCGTTGGTCCGGTTTTCGTCCCGGAGGAATTCGATATACTCCTTGGATGTGGTCTGATAGTTCAGGGTAGCAACCACCCTGGCTGTGCTGCCGGGGAGGTAGTATTCGGTCTCGTCCCAGTATTGCCCATCCTCGTACGAATAGGCTACGGCGGGCGACTGGATGGCGGCGAATCCGGCGTTGGTAAACCCGCGGGGCGGGATCCGATTGTCGCTGAAGATGGTGTTATTGAGGACGAAGTGGAAGGAGGGCCCGGCGGTTCTACCGAGTGCGGCTGCGAGCGCGTCGGAGATGCCGGGTTTGATCTCATAGATTTTTGCGTCTTCGTCGTTCGTGAGAACGCCTGTTGATGCGTTGTACGCGCCGGACTCGTAGACGAGTTGGTTGGCCGAATCGTAGGCTTTCAGGTTGACCCAGATGCGACGGCCCTCGGGGTATCCGGAGGGCAGTTTGTGTCCGGTCTCGTTGATGACGCGCACGGTGGCTTCGAATCCACCGTTTTCCGGTTGCACGGCCAATTCGAGGGTAGCCGCCTTTTTCAGCATGGCCGTTGCCCGTTGCACACCGGCTGCGAGGGCCGCAGGATCCGATTCACCCGGGAAGACCGATTCGATGAGGCCCGGGACCCAGGTATTGCCGCCGGTCATGTCGTGGAGGGGGAGATCGTTCCGGTAGACCGCATCGTTCTGTTGGGCGGCCTGGCCGGAGACGTCCTTCATATGGCAGTCCTGGCAGGTTGAGACGTAGGATTTGTTGCCTCCGAACTGGGGAGCGTAGATGCCCTGTGCGGTGTTGTAGGCGCTGGCGAGCCATTCGGAGTAGGTGCGTTCGACCGGGAAGAGATCATACGGACCGGCACTGGGCGGAGGGGCGTCGAAGGCATTGGGCATATAGGTGCCGTCCGGCTGTCGGGAAAACACCGGATTGGAGACGTCGTGGCAGGTGCCGCAGAGGGCCGCCTTCGCGTGGAAGGGCGAGTAGAACTGTTTGTGACGTCCGGTGGCGTCGGTAAAGGGTCCCCGGCGTGCGGCCAGGGCGTCGACCACATACATCCCGTGGGCGGCGGCGGTCGGAATCTGGGCGAGGGTGGCCAGGTAGGTTTGATCTTGCGGATAGGTGCCTGAGGTGTAGGCAGCGTCGTTCGGATAGGGGTTGACGCCGAGTGCGCTGGGTTGCACCATGCGGTGACAGAAGTCGCACTGGACTCCTTGCCGGTCGGCAGCGGTGAGCGCGGATCCGTCCACGATGGTGGAGCGTCCCTCGAGCCATCCTTTGGGGCTGTGGCATCGCAGGCAAAGATCGCCGCTGTTGGGCGCGTCCTGGTTGGCGATGGCGAGGGTCGCGAAGTAGAGCGGGTCCCTGGC
>CAYLXM010000006.1:0-102216 GCA_964387555.1 uncultured Rhodothermales bacterium
TCGGCCTGCTTCACCGTGTCGATCCCGAGATCGGCTTCCAGGTCGAGATCCATCTGCAGCATGTCGGGCGGATACCCCGTCTGTTCTGCCACGATGCCGAGGACCATGGTCTCCACCGGATCAACCTGCACCGCAGCAGCTTCTATCACCTGGGGTGGCGGGGGCGGAGGTGGTGGAGGGGGGGCAACCGGTGGCGCCGCGGCAGGGACCGGGGCGGGTGCGGTCGGCGTCACCACGGGCGCAGTGACCTGTGGAGCGGGTGCGACGACCGCGGGCGTGGCCGCAGGTCGCTGGGGCACGCCTACAGGGGTCTGAACGACCGGGCGCGGTATTGGACTCGGTTTGGCAACGGTCGGCATGCCACGTGGGGCAACGCCGGAAGCGTCCGACGAAAGCGCTCTTATGGTCGGCCCGGTCCCGTATTGCCAGTCAGATGCGGCAGCCGGTCTCTGCGGAGGCCCAAAATCCTTGACCCGCAGCGTGCGTTTGGCAACTTCGAGCTCACTCTGGTCATATCCACTGACGGCAGCAATCCAGCCGGCATACCGCCCGGGATTGTCCACCCTATTCGGCCCGCCCGGAATACGCCTTGTCAATGAAAAGGCGATCTGAGAGCCAAACCCCGCAGCCAGGTGGAGGGCAAACTGGACCGGATAACGACCGCCCCGGCTCAGATTTAGCAGCCCCAACTCCGGATCCACCTCTTTGAAGTTGGGGACGGGAGGTACGATGCCGTGCTCCAGTATCTTCAGGGCGATCACATCTTCCACGCCCACCCCCATGGCGTGACCGGTGAAGCCTTTGGTATTGGCCACCACGATCTCATCAGCGGAGGAACCGAAGGTCTGTCGCAACGCGACGACTTCGGCGGACGCGCTGCCGCCCCGGGCCGGCGTGTAGGTCTCGTGAGACATGAACACGAGATTCGGGGCGATCGCGTGCCGGTTCAATCCGAACCGACGTTCGGCCGAGGTCACCACGTCATTCATTACGCCGGCGATGTGATTGACGTCGAGCCGGGTGCCATGGAAGGCGCTGTTTCGGTAGTCCGTGCTGAGTACCTCCACGATGCCACGCATCCCGCGTTCACGTACCGCATCCTCACTCTCCACGACCAGTGCGCAGGCCCCCATTCCGACAATCATCCCGTGGCGGCGGACATCAAAGGGCAGCGCGGCATCCTCTACCCTATCGTCCGTGGCGGCGGCTCCAAGGGAAAGAAAGCCTGCGCCCATCCAGTCAAGCATCGTTTCGGTGGTAACGTCATCGCCCGCGATGACGATAACGCGCCTGCAACGGCCGTTCCGGATCCAATCTTCAGCCAGCCCGATGGCTTGTGTCGTGCTGGCGCACGCCGCGTTGACGTGCGTATTGGGACCACGGGCGCCGATATACTCGGCGAACTGGCTGTGTCCCATGGTGAGGATCCGGAACAGGAACCGACGATCGAATGCGTAGGGGTTGCGTTGCAGCTCGTCTCGCAGCAGACTCTCCTGCCGGGAAATCTCCCGGAGCGTTCCCTCATCCTGGGTTCGTTCGCGAAGATTCTCAAGCTGTTCGAGACGATCGATCCGGTTGCGGTACGCATAGAACCGGGTCAGTTCATCCGCCAGCCGGTCCAGACCCGGGAACGCGCTGGCAAAAATGACCCCGGTTTCGTCCCGCATCGCCTCGGGAAGGATCCAGCGGTCCGGCAGGTACTTCCCTGTGGTTGTCTTCTTGTAGCTCATCACGAGCGGAATACCCGCCTCCCGCAGAGCGTCAATCCCGGCGGCAACGGCGAGCGCCGACGTAATGTCGAGGGCCTCTACCAGTTTTTCGGGGACCCCGTATTCCTCTGTCAGACTGAAACGGCCCGCACGTCCGGCGAGTTTGATGGCGTCATCCGTGTCGGATATCGTCTCGAAACTACCTGAACCATCGGGGGCCTTGACGATGCGGATGATCTCCTTGGCGACCATGCGTTTACGGAACCGTTCGGGAATCAGGTCCACGAACTGCTCCCCGCGAAGGATGCGCTGGTCGTTGTCCAGATCCATGACCGATTTCTCGGCTCCGGGTAGACCGAGTCCCGTACCCGAAATGACGACAGATCCCAGCGGAGCGTTCATGTAGTCGAACACCTCGGAGCGTGAGTCGGACTGCGTCGGTCGGGTGGCTTCACGCAAGAGTTCCGAAATGAGATTTTTCAACTGATCTGCCTCCACAACGGATGCTGCTTCAAATTCCCGGTTGACCTCCTCATTGAGTGAGGTACCTTCGGTTGGTTCCACCGCAAGGGGTTCGGGCTCGAGGGTGCCAGGCCCGACGCCCGAGGTTGTCGCGCCGATGCCGGCCGGTTTCGGTGCATAACCGGCGGCGAGAAGTCCGCAGACAGCCTGACTGAACGACTGGCGCTCACCGGCTCTGGGGAGGTTCGTCATGAAAGAAAGCACCTCCGCCCGGTCGGAGAAGACCTCGCGGACGAAACCCTGCAGGGCCCGCTTGGGACCCACTTCAACAAACGTCCGAACCCCTCCCTCATAGAGGGTTTCGAGTCCCTTCACCCACTGTACCGGAGACGATATCTGTTTCTGGAGCGTATCCTTGACCTCCTCCACGCCCTGGGGGTAAAACTCCCCGTTCACGTTGGCCACGATCGGAAGCGCGGGGGGGCGGACGTCCATGCGGTCCAGAAAGCGCCGCAGGGGCTCACCCGCCGGGGCGACGATCCGCGTATGAAAGGCGTGGCTAACCGCCAGCTCCACCGTCTGTATACCTTCGGCGGCGAACAGGGCGCGTGCCTCTTCGACTGCTGCGGAATCTCCGCCGATCACGCATTGTTTTCTGCTGTTGATGTTCGCCGGGACCACATAACCGTCAACGGCAGCCAATATTCGGTTCACATCGTCCGGCGAGGCCATCACGGCGGCCATCTTACCGGGATCCCCGACGTCCACTTTTCCCATTTCGCTCCCTCGAGCGGCAGCGGCCTTCAGGGCGTCGGAGAAACTCATGACGCCGGAGGCGATGAGCGCGGCGTACTCTCCGAGAGAGTGCCCCATCACCATGTCGGGCTCGAAACCGAAATAAGCGAGCAACCGGAGGATGGCCACGTCGAATGTAACCATGGCCGGCTGCGTCACCTGGGTCCGTTTCAGGGCCTCCTGGGCGGCCGACATGGCCGACTCGTCCGTTTCGTCCGCAAACAGATAGTCGGTCAGCGGCCTGCCGATAATCGGCGTCATGATGCGATCCGCCTCCTCGAAGACCTCCGCCACAACCGGGACATGCTGCACCAACTCGCGTCCCATGTTCACGTACTGGCTTCCCTGCCCCGGGAAAAGGAAGGCCACCTTTCCGGGTGCTGCCCCGCTTCCCCGGAACACACCCTGTGACTGCAGGGCGGCCCAGGCGCGGGGGGCGTCGGTGACAAGCGCTTTCTTTGCCTTCTCAAGGCGGACGGCGAGTTCGTCGCCCGTCTCAAAGTCCACAACGAGCCTCTCCGGCGATTGAAAGACGGAGCGTTCCGGCATCGCCGCTTCGGGGGTCCAGCCCGACTTCACTCGCGCAAGCGTCGCTTCAAGCTGCTCACCAAGCTCTTTCGCACCGGAGGCGCCCAGCGCAAGGATACCACGGAACGGTTTGGGCGACGACAGAGGGGCGGCCTCCGCGACCACGGGCGTATCTGCACGGGTCGTGGCAGCAAACGTTGTTCCTGATGCCATCGCCTTCGGCCTGGAAAGGAGCCCGGGTTCGTATTCTTCGAGTACGAGGTGGAAGTTGGTTCCTCCAAAGCCGTAGGCGCTGACCCCGACCCGCCGGGGCGTTCCGTCGGACCGCTTCCATTCCCGCGACTCGTGATTGAGGAAGAGGGCACTTCCATCCAGGGAAATGCCGGGGTTGATCGGCTTCGCGTTCAGCGTGGGAGGAAGGATGCGATGGTAGAGCGAGAGCACGGACTTCAGGAATCCTGCCGCACCCGCACCGGCCTTCAGGTGTCCGATGTTACTCTTGACCGAACCGAGGGCAATCGAGCCCGCTCGATCACTCCTGAACATCTTCCCGAGGCTCTCGAACTCCGCGATGTCGCCCACCCTCGTACTCGTGCCGTGAGCTTCGACCATACCGGCCGTGGAGGGATCCAGTCCGGCGCTTCGCCACGCCCGCTCGATGGCCAGTTGCTGGCCGATCGGATTGGGCGCCGTAATGCCCTTTCCTTTTCCGTCGCTGGAGGCCCCGATGCCCCGAATCACGGCATAGATGCGGTTTCCGTCTCTTTCGGCATCCTCGAGCCGCTTCAGGACAAAGGCGCCAACGCCTTCTCCCATCACGAATCCGTCCGCGCCCATTCCAAAGGGACGCGTTCCCGTGGCGCTCAGCGCCCCGATCTTGCAGAACTTGACAAACGAAGACGCGCCCATGTTACGGTCCACGCCCCCGGTCACCACGGCATCAATCTTCCGCGCCAGCAGCAACTGCACCGATGCCTCGATCGCGGCAAAGCTCGAGGCGCATGCGGCGTCCGTTGTGAAGTTCGGGCCGCGCAGATTCAAGACATTGGCGACTCGACCGGATACGATGTTCGGTAGTTCTCCCGGCATCGTGTCTTCCGTAATCGGCGGAACTTGCCTGCCAAGCGTTTCGACCCAGCCGGACGTTATCATCCGGCGGACGTCCTCCGGCAACTGGCCAAAGGCCTCAACCGTTTCAAGGGCCTCCACAAAATCCGGAAAATGCACCCGCATGGCGGTCTGATAGTGGAGCTCCCCGCCCATCGAGGTTCCATAGATCACTCCCGTGCGTTCGCTGTCGAACCCGCCCTCGGGAAAGCCCGCATCATCCAGCGCCTGTGCGGCCAGGGCCACAGCCCACTGCTGTCCCTCGTCCATGACCGCGGTGACGCGCGGCGGGATCTTGAATCGCTTCCAGTCGAATTCGAAGCCGCTTACCCACCCGCCGATTTTCGAATACGTCTTGTCAGGGGCCTTGGGGTCGGGATCGTAGTACTTCTCAACCGACCACCGGCCGGCAGGCACGTCGGTGATGCTGTACCGCCGGTCCAGAAGGTTCTGCCAGAAAGCACCAACGGAATTGGCGTCGGGCATCAAGGCGCCGAGCCCGACTACGGCAATGGCGCGGTCAACCGGAGAATCGGTCATCATGAAAATGGTGTTGCTTTGGAAGAATCAGGCTGAGGCGAGGCAACGGTAGACGGACTCGCAGGCGAGGTCCATGTCCGCCAGCAGTCCCTCCTGCGCACGATAGATGGCCGGAAGATCAATCGATTCAGCCAGGTTCGGGTCGGTTTGACCCGCACCGACCGCCCAGCGCAAGCCGTCCACCGCAATCTTAAGCGCCGCTTCTCGCGCAAAGATTCGCGAAAGGGCCTGTCTGGTCGGGATATCGAGTGCAATCCCTTCCGTGGGTGATTCGACCACGCGATCGGCAAATACTGCCGCCGTTTCGGCATAGGCAATCAGTTCCCCGAGTCGAAAGAGCACGTGTTGCTGGCGCGTCAGCCGGTCAAGGCGGCATCGCTCGAGGAAAATTCCGAGGGCTCGCAGGCCGAGGGCGGCCGTATGCGCCCCGTTGTCGGGCTCGCGGCGGTGGCGTTCTATGAGCTGCTGGGCCCACTCCTGGTAGAATGCACCCCGGGTCTTCAGATGGATCTGCCACCGGTCGCGGGCGATCGTCCATTCCAGGATTTCTGTGGTGCCCTCATAGATCGTCGTGATGCGCACGTCGCGCTTGATCTTCTCGACGATGTATTCCTTGGTATATCCGTAGCCGCCAAGGGCCTGAATGGCATCCTCCGCCGTTCGATTCCCGAATTCGGTCGCCAGGTACTTGGCCACCGCTCCCTCGGTAGCGAGGCCTTCTTCACCCGAATCGAGCCTTTCAGAAGCCCACTCGATGTAGGTCCGGGCAGCCTCGAGGCGTGCTGCATTCGGAATGATGAGCTTATGGGTGTAGCCCTGCTTCTGGCTCAGGGGCGCTCCGCCCTGGATCCGCTCGCGCGAGTACGCGATGGCCCGCCGCAGAGCCTCCCATCCACCCCCGAGGCCGAACGCACCCACCATGAGCCGCGTCTTTCCGAAGACCGCCTGGGCCTGGGCGAGACCTTCTCCCTCTATGTCACCCAGCAGATTGTAGGCGGGTACGACCACATCATCCAGATAGACGGCCGACGTATTGCTCGACCGGATCCCGTGCTTATCCTCAGGCTTACCCGTGGACAAACCGGCGGTCCCTCTTTCCACGATAAACCACGACGGACCTCCCGGCGCCGTTGCCAGGACCGAGTAGAGATCGGCCACACTCCCGTTACTGATCCACTGCTTGCGGCCGTTGAGTTTGTAGGCTACCACGGCACCGTTCTCCTCGATGGGCGTCGCGCGAGTCTGGAGCGCAGCAAGGTCCGAACCGGCTTGCGGCTCGGTCGCCGCATAGGCCATCAGAAGGGATTCGCCGGCGATTCGTGACATCCAGTGCTTTTTCTGCTCAGGTGTCCCACCGACGATGATCGGATCGGAACCCAGGAAAGTCGCCAGGACACCCGTGGCAATGCCGAGATCGATGGAGGCCATCAACTCGGATACCCTGTAGATGTCCATCGCGCCGCCACCAAGTCCGTCGTACTCCTCCGGGATAAACAACAGATGCAGCCCGAGCGTCGACGGATCATTCAACTCGTCGAGCACCTCTTGAGGGAATTGATCGTTGTGATCCAGTTCAAGCAGAAATTCCGGCGTCAATTTCCGCGCCGCGTAATCACGGAGCGACTCGAGAATCATGTCGCGGGTTTCCTTGTCAAGACTTGGCATCGGGGTTGGGTCAGAAAGAATGAAATGAACGCCGCGGACGGCGTACACCGGCCTTGTGGCGGCGAGGACTCCGAACGGCTACCGTCCCATGCGCACTCCGAGGGACCAGTGCGGCAAGTCGAACAAAAGCCAACGACGCGGGTGGGGACCCGTCGTTTCGACCCGGACGGCCATTCGGGACGCGACACGAACCTACTAGTATACGACTCTGCGTCGATTCGAGAAAACCGGTGGACGGGTCTTCGAAGCCGGCGGACCAGGGGATTCCAGTGAAGCCATGCCTTCCTGGGTTTTACCCGGTGTTCGAAACAGACTGGACAACGGCGAAACGCTTCAGAAAAAGGTTGAGCAGACCATCCACTTCCGTAGTCTCTGCAAGGGAATTTATAATCTGCTGATAGCCCTCCTCACCGCCGATTTCAGGATAGAGGTGGTGGTACGCGACGAGCCTTCGTCGTTCACCCTCCGCATCGAGTTCACTGTGAAATTGCGTTCCGTAGATCGGCTTGTCCCGAATCTTGATGGCCTGGTACGGTGCGATCTCATTCGTGGCGATTTCTTCGGCCACCTTCGGCAGGACCGATATCCGATCGTGGTGCCCCATGTTCGCACGGAAGTTCACGGGAAAATCTGAGAAAAGAGGATCCACCGTGCCGGCATGCGTGAGTTGGACCCACCCGCAGCCGATTTCAGCACGTTCAGCATCATAAACGACTGTTCCGCCATACGCAAATCCGATGAACTGGTGCCCCCAGCACGATCCAAAGAGCGGTACCTCGCGATCGTCGATCCGCTCGACGAGGCGAACGAGGGCATCCGTCCATTCATACCGCTCGGTGACGGAGTGCGCACCGGCTCCCCCGATCAAGACTGCATCCACATCGTCGAGCAGGTGCTCGGTAATGGGTTCGTACAGCATGTTTGTGCATACCAGTTGATCGGGTCGGAGCCGGCAGCGATCCAGAAAACTCTCCTGCTCGTCCTTCTCAATGTGCGGGAGATGACGAACCTGAAGAAGCCTCACCCTGAGCGTATCGAATGAAGGCGCCATTGTTTGAGTTGCCATGAAGCCTGCCGGGCTGCCTTCAGAAGACGACGAGATCGCCGAAGTGGGCTTTCAGCAGGGAATACAGTCGATGGAGTGGAAGACCCACGACATTAAAATAGTCGCCGTGAACCCCCTCGATGAATACGGCCCCGAGGTCACCCTGAATGCCGTACGCGCCCGCTTTGTCAAGGGGTGCCCCCGACGCGACGTAGCGATCGATTTCGAGATCCGACAGTTCCGCGAACGTGACATGGGTCCGCTCACATGCGGTGAAAATCCTCTCTGAGGAGGGATGAACCAGCGCGATCCCGGTGTAGACCGTGTTCGTCCTGCCGCTGAGCCGGCGAAGCATCGATCGGGCATGCGCAGCGTCGGTTGGTTTGCCCAGAATCTCCTCGTCCAGCAAGACGATCGTATCGGCGCCGAGAATGAGCGCACCGGGATGCCTCGCCGCAACCGACTGCGCTTTCTCTCTGGCCATCCGCCCGACGAAGGCCTCGGGTCCGGCGTCCCCATCGAACCTCTCCTCGACATCGGACGCGTCGACAACAAACGACAGCCCGAGATCAGCCAGAAGCTGTCGCCGCCGGGGAGAGGACGATGCTAAAACCAGGGGGACGGAGAGGCGCACGGTCTATGAGTCGATGCGGTGCTTTTTCCGGCAAAGCAATAATCACCCTGAATTGATGCCTATGGTTCCCCACATTTGTTCTGGAATCGCTGTGGGTAAGGGGCGTTACAGCCCGTCCGTGCACGGAAAAGGGCGACGCCGGGGAAGAGCCCGCGCGCCCCGGGGCCGAAACGCAGCCTCGAGCCGGCCGCGTGCGTACATTGCTCGCCTTCGCGCCGCAGGGTATCTTAGGCGCCCTTATCGCCCGTCCCCGATTCAAACAGGTATGCCCGTCATCACCATCTGCAACCACAAAGGGGGTACCGGCAAGACCACATCCACCGTGCACATCGCAACGGCACTGGGTCTGTCGGGGTACCGAACGCTCGCGATCGATCTGGATCCGCAAGGGTTCCTGACACGCACGCTCGGCTGGGACGAGCCCGCCGAATCGGACTCCGTCATCCGTCTATTTCAGCCGGACGCTTCTATTGATTCGACACCCAGGCTCAGGGCAAGACATTTCGATTTCATTCCGTCGTCGACTACGCTCACCAAACTGATGCGGCGGTTGAACAACCCGACAGACGTGCTGCGTCTGCGGGAAACACTGCAGAAGGGTCACAACTATGATTTCATCCTCATCGATACGGCAGCGGCCATTACCGTCTACATCCTCAATGCGCTGACGGCCTCCGATCATGTACTCGTTCCCGTCATGCCCGATTACCAGCCGGTCATCGGAGCGGAACAGACCTGGATGACCTGCAATCTGGTGCGAGAGAAACTCAATCCGAATCTCAGCGAGGTCCTGTTCCTGGTGACGAGCGTGGACGCACGAAAGACGGGGCATGCCGTCTATCGACAGCAATTGCGCAAAAAGTTCGGCGACAAGGTGCTGTCAGCCATGGTGCGGACGAGCACCTCGCTTGCTCGAAGGAGCACCGGGGGCGTGACCGTCTTCGATCGAGACCTCACCGCCCGTGGCGCTCTTGACTATGCCGTGGTGACCGACGAGCTGCTGGACCGAATCGGGCACGCGGCAGCCCGGGACTATTCTACCGCGCAAACTGCGCTGGGCATTTGAGAAAATGATGGGTACGATTCGCCAGGTCATCTTCCTCCTGATCCTTTCCGCCGTCTCGTTTGGACTGCTCTATCCGCTCTCCCGACACACCACCGGCATTCAGCGGGTCGCCGGATGGTTCGGGATCGAGATGTCGTCGTCACCAATTCCACCCATAGGTTCGCTCCTCGACCCGGTTCGAGGGCTCTACCTCAATGCGCGCCATGCGGCAGCACTCCCGGTGACGGAAGCATCTATTGCGGGTCTGAGTGCTCCCGTCTCTATCGTGCGCGACGATCGGGACGTTCCGCACATTTTCGCGGAAACCGAATGGGACGCCATCGCCGCATTGGGGTACGTGACTGCCCAGGACCGGCTGTTTCAGATGGACTTTCTTCAGCGCGTGGCCGCCGGTCGGCTTTCCGAAGTGCTGGGCGACGACCTGCTCGAAACGGATCGCTTCCTGAGGTCAACAGGAATGCTTTGGGGCGCTCAGCGCAACCTGGAACGCATCGAGGAGGAGGTCGGAGAGGAATTCAAAGCCATCGAACGCTATTGCGCCGGAGTGAATGCCGTTCTGGACAATCTGAAGAGCGAAGACCTTCCCGCCGAATTCAAGCTGCTCGGTTACGCACCGGTACGCTGTTCGACGATCACGCCGCTCCTCGTGCTCCAATACATGGCCTATGACCTCACATTTCGGACCGATGCGGCCGACTATGCCGAACTCGAAAGCCGCATGAACGAGCGCCAGTACAACCTGCTGTTTCCCGAATACGCGCACTATGCACCACCCATCGTTTCGATGGAAGAGTCAGGTAGTCGATTCGAGGACTCGGAATCGGTTGGACGACCGGAGGCTCGCGGGGACGAGTCGGAATCTGGGACGGATCAGGCGCCATCTGGCCCCCCGGATATCCCATCGAACGCAGCCACTGGTTCCTGGGTCAATCCGTGGCCATCTCTCGAAGGTTTCGTCCACGGTAAGGGATCCAACAACTGGGCGGTGTCATCCATCCGCTCGACGACGGGCGCTCCCATTCTGAGCGGTGACATGCACCTCGCCTTGCGGCTGCCCGCCATCTGGTACGAGGCGCACCTCGTCACGCCGGACATGAACGTGTACGGCGTCACGATCCCGGGAGCCAACGGCCTGGTCGAAGCCTATAACGACCACCTCGGTTGGACCTTCACGAATACGGGGGCCGATCAAATCGACCATTACCGGCTGACCCTCGACGAAACGCGACAGTCATACCGCTTCGAGGGAGAATGGAAGCCGATCGAATTCGCAGTAGACACCATTCGCGTTCGAGGTCGTGCTCCTGTCGTGGATACGCTCCGTTTCACGCACTGGGGGCCCATCATCGACTGGACAGACGAGCCGGTGAGCATTCGATGGACGGCGCATGAGCCCTCTCGAACGATGAGTGCCGTGCTGGGAATGGGCCGGTCTTCCACGCTGGAGGCGTTCCAGGAAGCACTTCGCAACTGGGATACGCCCGCACAGAACATTCTCGTCGCAACCCGGAGCGGCGACATTGCCATCCGATCGACCGGATTTTTGCCGATCCGTAGGTCAAGGGACGGCAAAGGATTATTGGACGGCAGCAGCAATGCACACGAATGGGTAGGAAGAGTACCCTTCGAGGCACTGCCCTACGCAGAGAATCCGGTGAAGGGATTTCTGACCTCAACCAACCAGGCGCCCGTGGGACCCTGGTATCCCTATTACCTGGGGCACGATTGGAGGGACGTCTACCGCTCGATCCGCATCGACGGATTGCTGCGCTCGCGAGAGCGGCACAGTCTTGCCGACATCACAGCGTACCAGGCCGACGTGCACGCGGTTCAACGGGATATCTTCGCTCCGAAGCTGGATACGCTGGGTGCCCTGGAGCCGCGATCGGACTCGCTGCGCGCCTGGTTGACCCGATGGGATGGAAGCACCGCGGTGGATCGGTTCGAGCCTCTCCTCATGTTCGAGTTCCTTCGAGTGCTGGATTCGCTCGCATGGGACGAGTTCGAAGGCGTCAGAAATCCATCCCAGGAAAGTCTGATCTATCTTCTTCGTGAAGAGCCGGAGTCGGAGTGGCTCGACGTACGCTCGACCGACCTGATGCGTGAAACGGCCGGCGACCTCCTGAGGATGGCCCTGCGCGAGACCGTCTCGTCGGTTGAGCGGCGCTATGGGTGGGACAGAGAGGCCTGGCGGTGGGGCAACGTCCACACCGTTCGCCTCGATCACCTCCTGGCCACGATCGGCCCGTTCGGACGAGGCCCGTATCCGTTTCCCGGTTTTGCCGCCACCTTATCGCCCGGCGGCGGCCTGAGCACTCGCCATTCTGCCAGCTGGCGGGTTGTGGTGGATTTTTCGCAGACTCCCCCGCAAGGAAGGGGCATCTATCCGGGTGGACAGAGCGGGAATCCTTTCAGCCGGCTCTATGACGCACACGTGGCGGATTATCTGAACTTCCAGCTGTATCCGCTTCGTAAACCGCGATCGCCCGATCAGTTCGCCGACACGGAGGTCCGCTCGAGGACGCGCCTGGTGGCGCATCAGGACGGCGAGGCGCAATGAAGCGTTCCCCAGACTCCCCGCAGTTCTTCACCTCCCGCCTGGGACTCTTGCTCAGCGTGCTGGGCATTGCAGTCGGCACCGGAAACATCTGGCGGTTTCCCCGGATTGCCGCTCAGAACGGCGGCGAAGAAGGTGCGGGAGCCTTTCTGGTGGCCTGGTTGGTATTCCTCTTTCTTTGGAGCATTCCTCTCATCATCGCGGAGTATGCCATCGGCAGAGAGGGGCGCATGGGGACGATCGGGTCGTTCGTCCGCGTGGCAGGCCGACGATTTGCGTGGATGGGCGCATTCGTGGGATTCGTTGCGGCCGCGATCATGTTCTACTACTCGGTCGTCGCGGGTTGGTGCATGTACTACTTCGTGTCTGTAGTGGGACAACCGCTCCCGGCTTCCACCTCAGAAGCGACGGCCATGTGGGACGGTTTTCAAGCCGGGCCGATGCCGGTCTTCTTTCACGCGATCGCCATGGGGGCGGGAGGACTGATTTGCGCGCGCGGGATTTCATCCATCGAGCGGGTTAACAAGATTTTGGTACCTTCGCTCCTGATCGTGGTCCTCATTTCTGTCGCTCGCGCCATTACGCTACCGGGTGCGGAACGCGGTATTGCGTACCTGTTCACCATCGAATGGTCTCAATTCGCCCGTCCTTCACTCTGGCTGGAAGCACTGACCCAGAATGCATGGGATACCGGGGCAGGGTGGGGGCTCATCTTGACCTATGCAGCCTATATGCAGCGCCGGCAGGGAGTCGTCAAGAATGCATTCATCACCGGGATCGGAAACAACACCGTCTCCCTGTTGGCTGCCGTGATGGTCTTCGGGATCGTGTTCGCAACCCTGGGTGCGGAGATGGAACGATCGCACGTGATGGAGATCATGCAAAACAGCGGACCGGCCTCAACCGGCCTCACGTTCATCTGGATGCCGCAGTTGTTTGCACGAATGGCTCTGGGCAAGGGCCTTGCGATTCTGTTCTTTCTCGGACTCTCCTTCGCCGCTTTCAGTTCGCTCATCGCCATGATCGAACTCGCCACGCGGATCCTGGTCGATTTGGGTATTTCTCGTCGGCGCGCGATCGTTGGGGTTGCGATGGGTGGATTCGTGCTGGGGCTTCCCTCCGCGCTTCGCGTGGAGTTCCTCTCGAATCAGGACTTCGTGTGGGGCGTCGCGCTCATGATCTCCGGCGCCTTCGTGGCCCTGGCCGTGCGGGCGCACGGGGTGCGGCGGCTGGCGGAGTCGATTGCCCGGGATGCGGATGCCGACTGGAGAGCCGGTAGAATGTGGCGAATCATAATCGGTTATCTCATTCCTATACAAGCTATTGCACTTCTTACCTGGTGGATGTATCTGTCGGCCACGGTCTATTCCCCCGAACGTTGGTTTGATCCTACCGATGCGTATTCCGTCATGACCTGTGCGGTACAGTGGAGTGCGGCCATCGCCGTCTTTCTCGTCCTGAACCGCCGCATGGCTGATCTCGCGAACAAGCATCTGCCTGAATGATGCCTCTTCGTCCGCCGTTATGCACAGGACGATGACGCTGAGTCGGTGAACCAGAAGGTGTTGAAGCGGTTGAACGCCCGATACACCACCCATATGATAACACGTTCATCCTGCTGACACGCAATGCACCATCCTCTCCAACCGCCTCGGTCCGTCTCCGCGAGTGCCGTCTTGCTGCTTCTCCTCGTAGCGTCGTGTGGCCGACCCGCGTCGGAGGCGCCTTCCACCGATCTGGCGCTCGTCGATGCCGAGCAATTGCGCGCAGCGATCATCGAGGGCGGAAGTCAGTATGCCATCGTGAACTTCTGGGCCACCTGGTGCCTGCCCTGTCGTCAAGAATTCCCGGATCTGATCAGGGTTGGCAAGGATTTTGCTGATAAAGGGATTGCCGTTGTGTTCGTTTCGACCGACATGGAGGAGCAGGAGGAGGATGTGCGAACGTTCCTGGCCGAGCAGGAAGTGCCGTGGAGGTCGTACCTCAAGCGAGGCGACGGTTACACATTTGTTCAGTCTTTTAGTGAGCAGTGGACGGGCGTATTGCCGGCAACAATCATCCTTGACGGATCCGGACAGGTCATCGATTATTGGGAGGGGATTTCTTCGTACGATGAACTCGTCTCGAAAATCGGACGTCTGCTATCCTGAAGGACTGCCGAACAGCCCGGCCGTCCCGCATGCCGGACCACCATGAATTCGACGTACTTTACTCGCACCCTGCAGGGTCTCTTCGCTCTGCTGGTTCTCTCAATGACGGCAAGCGCACAAGGCATCCAGCCGGGTGATGCGATGCCACTCTCCGGGAAGTCACTTGAAGACGTGCAGGGGGAGCGGCGCTCGCTCGCATCCGTGACCGGAGACGCGGGCCTTGTCGTGCTGTTTTGGGCGAATTCCTGTCCATGGATTGATCGATACGAGGATCGTGTCAAAGACTTGATTTCTGCGTATCGGGGCCGCGGTGTGGGTTTCGTCCTCGTTAATTCGAACGACATGGTGGCTTTCCCGAGCGAGAGCCCGGAGCAACTCCGCGAGCAAGCCTCGAAGTCCGGGTATGGCGTACCGTATCTGTCAGACGCGGATGCAGCCGTCGCCCGGGCGTTTGGTGCGCAAAGGGCGCCCGAAGTGTTCGTCTTCAACGGGGAAAACAGACTGGTATACACGGGCGCCATTGATGACAGCCCGGCCGTGGCCTCTCAGGTGTCCACACCGCACCTCAAGAATGCGCTGGATGCGCTTCTGGGCGGAAACGCGGTCTCTTCAGCGACTACCAATGCCATCGGATGCACGATCAAGTTCCCCTGACGGCTGCTGCAGGCGCGCGTGAAGCCGTCTCGGTCCGGGCCGAGGACCTGACAGACGTTGCCTATCCTGTCGTCGAACGATTCTACACCGTGCAGGGAGAGGGAGCGTGGAGTGGCTACGCTTCCTTCTTCATACGGCTTGCTGGATGTGACGTCGGTTGTACCTGGTGCGATACGAAATACAGCTGGGAGCGCTCCTCGGGGATAAAAATCGATGTCGCGCGTCTCCTGGAAGAGGTTCGCGCCACACCGGCTCCCATCGTGGTCGTGACCGGTGGAGAGCCAACGCTGCATAACCTCGAGCCGTTGGCGCGAGCGCTTCGGCGCGATGGACGACGCGCACATCTGGAAACGAGTGGGGCCCATCCCATTGCGGGCGAATTCGACTGGATCACCCTTTCCCCAAAACGATTCAAGCCGCCCGTAGAATCAGCCGTTGCGAGGGCGGACGAACTCAAGGTGGTCGTGCTCACGCAGAAGGACCTCCTTTGGGCAGAGCGGTTCGCGGAAAAGGTCGGCCCCAATACGCGCCTTTTCCTCCAACCCGAATGGTCAACGCCTGCGTCCATCCCGCTTATCCTCGAATACGTAAAGGCCAACCCCCAGTGGCAGATTTCCCTCCAGATCCACAAATTCCTGCAGATTCCGTAGGATCGAAGTCCTACGTGGCCCGACTGGAAGCGCTGGAGTCCGAGGACGAGGAGACCTTCGACCAGCTCGCGCTATCTGCTTTTCGGTACCAGGTTTCACACGGGGAAGTCTACGCCGGATACGTCAGTGCGCTGGGTCGCCCTGAGCCGACGACGTGGACAGAGATTCCGCCACTTCCGGTCGGCGCGTTCAAACTGGGTACGCCCGTGACCACCTTCCCTCTCGAAGCGGCCGAGGTGGTGTTCGAGAGCAGTGGCACGGGACAAGGTCCGGTCGCCCGCCACGCTGTGCGCGATCTGCATCTGTACCATGCACTGAGTGCCCGCCATTTTGCGCGCGTATTCGGGCAGGGCCCCATCACACTCGTCGCCCACCTGCCCGGCTATGGAGAGAAGGCGGATCGGTCGTCGCTGGTCAGCATGGTATCGCACCTGATACGTGCGTTCGGAGATGCAGCGAGTGGATTCTTCCTCGATGAGATTGACGTGCTGCACAGCGCGTGCGAACACGCTCACCGGCATGGACGCCCGCTACTTCTTTTCGGGGCCGCATTCGGACTACTGGACCTGATCGAGCGGGGTCCGGTACCGCTTCCTCCCGATAGCAGGGTGATCGAAACCGGTGGGATGAAGACCCGTCGCCGGGAAATCGATCGGGAGACGCTCCACGCCACGCTGGCGAAAGGATTTGGAATCACCGAAACGGGCGTGAGAAGCGAATACGGCATGTGTGAACTGATGAGCCAGGCCTATACCAGGAGGGGAGGGGTGTTTCTCCCTCCACCATGGATGCGATTTGCGATTGTTGACCCGGAGAATGCTTTTCGCGCGCTGGTGGCGGGTCGGCCAGGAGCACTCTTGCTGTGTGATCTGGCCAACGTTCATACGGTGAGTTGTGTATTGACCGAAGATCTTGCAGTGGCAACCGAAGATGGTTTTGAAGTTCTGGGACGCCTCCCAGGGACGGCGCTTCGCGGATGCAATGCGCTGCTTGAGCGGATCTAGCTTCATGAGGACAGACACGGAAATTCTGGTCAGGACCATCGTCCGCGTGGCACGCAAGTGGGAGGACGAGCAGTACCCCGCACGGCGTGAGGCCATCGCTCTGAGTCTGGAGTGCGAGAACCGCTTCACCGAGCCGGCGGTCCGCTTCGCGGTGAACCAGCAGATGTCCCTGATCCACACCGGAGCGCTCTTCCGCTGGATAGGGGGGCGAAAGCCCCGGTCAACCGTTCGGGTGGGTATGGTTGGAGCCGGCAACGTTCCCTTCGCCGACCTTCAGGACTTTCTGGCCATTCTGCTGGCCGGCCACGATTTTCTCGGGAAGGTCTCTTCACGATCGCCGCATCTTCTGCCCGCATTCGCACGGGATCTTTGCCCGGACGCCGGCATCGCACCGCCGCGCTTTGTCGACTCGGATACCCTGTTTCGGGAGGCGGATGCGCTGATTGCCTCCGGGTCCGAATCAACCATTCGGGAGATCGAGCAGTTGGCTGACCATGCGGGCATTCCTCCCGCGCGACGCCTGCTTCGTGGAACGGGGTTCGGCATGGCCGTGCTCGACGGAAAGGAAACCGATACAGAACGTTCAGGGCTTGCCGAGGACGTTTTATTGCACGAGGGCGTTGGATGTCGAAACGTGGCCCTCATCTGGGCACCGGCAGGGTTGTCCCCAGATTCCTATCTGGACATCATGGCCCAGTTTCGTACGGTGTTTCCCGCTTCCGAACGGACAAGAGGCGCGCTGAAAATACCCGAGGCGCTTCTTCGGGCGATCAGATTTCCTCATGCGGCGGGCGACGGATTTCTCGTCAGCAAGGGGTCTCCCGAAGTGCAGGCACCCGGTCACGTCCGGTGGAGTGAGTATGCCGATTTCGCCGAGGTAAACGAATTTGTGGCGGCGAACCGGGATTCCGTTCGGATTGTCATCGGCCCGTCCCGTCTGCAGGCGGCATGTACGTGCGCACTTCAACCGTTCGGAACGGCTCAGAGGCCTCAACTGGACTGGGAGGCAGGCGGCACGGAGGTGTTGGACTTCCTTGTCAATCTGGAGTAACACGGGTGGAACCCGGAGGCGCGGAGGGCCCTTCTTAAATCCAGGAACCCACGCCGGCCATCGGGCGCAAGTGCACCGATTCTTTCGTGGCACCACCCGGAACCTGACATCCGGTCGGCGTACCTTATTGGAATCGACCGCGTGAACGGAATCCAACCATGTCAGAACTTTCTCATCCTCCAGCCCCTGCGTCCGGTACGCGTGTCCTGACGCCAGGCGGAGGCAAGCCGTCGGACACGGTCCCCGCGACGGCGGAACCGGTCTCAGCCCGCCTCGCGGGTCGCATCGACCGAATCGTCTCCGGCTCGCGTGAGATCGCCATGGACCTCATGGAGATGGTTGATCTCAAAATGCAGCTGCTCCAGGTCCATCTCGAGGAACGAATTGAAGACCGCCTCAACGAAGTGCTGCAGCGAGCACTCGTAGCGGGGATTGTACTCGGCGGCTTGTTCTTCCTGCTCGTGGCAGCCGCCTTTGGGCTCGGGACTTTGCTGGGCCACGATGCTCTCGGATTCCTGGCCATCTCCGTACTGCTTTTCCTGGCCGCGCTCGCGATAGGTCACAGGAACCGGCAGTTGGTCCGCTTTCGCCTTGGGTCCGAGGAGGAAAGCCAACAAGAGGAAGAGAGCACGTCGCCGGAGCCGAATGCAGTTGCGGGTGAGACCAAAAAGGAGTGAGTATGCCAGACACGATGAACACGCGGCAGGCGCTCGAGGAACGCCTGCTGTCAAAGCAGAAAGAGATCGTCGAACGTTTGTCGGATCTGAAGACCGACTTGACGCATAATCCATTGGCCGATGTAGCGAGGAGCCACCCCCTCGCAACGGTGGCAGCGGCCCTTGCGGCCGGACTCTTTGTCGGGCTGCTTATGAAGCGCAGTCGTGCGGATTCGGCCTTGGATCCGACCCTCATGACGGACGCGCTGACCGAGAAGATTCTCTCGGAACTGCCTTCGTCAGCCCGCAACCACTTCACACCTGACGAACTGCGGTCCGTTGTACGAGCCGAGGCGCTTGCATCCCTTTCTGCGCCCTCGGTTCGCTATCGACCACCTTCTCTCGTCAGACAGATTCTCGGCACGATCGGCCAGAACCTCCTCGTGGAAGGGCTTCACCAAGTGGTGTCGCGCCTGACCCGCCAGGCAGGACCAGAGGAATGACGCCGCGCTTCGTTTTACGCAAAACTCCACCGTCTAGACCCGACCGGAACCCTATTATCTTCGCGCTTTCCTTCATGCCCATGTCGGGGCGTAGGGTTCATCTAAATTTTTGATTCATAACGCAGAGGCCCATGCGTATCATCATTCTGGGACCGCCCGGGAGCGGTAAAGGGACGCAAGCCAAAATGCTTGCCGAGCAGTACGGGTTGCGTCACCTTTCGACCGGTGACCTATTCCGAAAGGCCATGCAGTCCGGCACAGAGGTGGGGGTGGAGGCGAAATCCTATATCGACCGGGGTGAACTCGTACCGGACGAGGTCACCTGGCGTATCGTCGCCACGCCGCTCGAAGAGATGGACTTCACCGGTTTTATTCTGGACGGCTATCCAAGAACGATCCACCAGGCAGAGTGTCTTCTATACTTTCTGAATAAGCCTCATCTGGCCCCACCCATCGTTCTCAGTCTCGAGGTGCCCGACGCCGACCTGGTAGACCGTCTGTCCAGACGCCGCATGCACCGCAAGACAGGCGAGATCTACCACCTTGATTACAATCCGCCACCGCCGGATGTCCTTCCGGAGGATCTTGTGCATCGACGGGACGACCAACCGGAAGTGATCAATCATCGCCTTGAAGTGTACCACGAACAGACAGAGCCAATCAAGGCCTTCTATGCGTCTCACGGTCACCTGTACAAGGTCGACGGGACCGGTGAGATCGGGGATGTCCACGCCCGCGTCTGTGACGCAGTCGGCCTTCCGGTTACCGATGCCTGAGCGCGGCGCCTCAACGGAGCGGGCCTACACCCGCGGGATGTCCCGGGCTACCGCATAGCGACATATTTCCATAATGGCTGATTCTGATCCGTCCCGGCACGTGGCCGAACTGGGTCGTCTGGTTGAAGACGGTCTGTCGGGGGTCGTCACCGGCAAGCATCCGGCCAATCTCTACGATCCTATCCGATATGTACTCGCGGGAGGAGGCAAACGGTTTCGGCCGTTGCTCACGTTGCTGAGCGCGGAAGCGTTCGGTGTGGCTCCGGAACGGGCGCTTCCCGCTGCGCTGGCGGTGGAGGTGTTCCACAATTTTACGCTTGTTCATGACGATATCATGGACCAGGCCGCCGAGCGCAGGGGGCGGCCCGCCGTTCACGTGAAGTGGGACCCTGGTGACGCGATCCTCGCCGGGGACAGGATGCTCGGGCTTTCGTACGAGTTGCTGCAAAAGGTTGAACAGGTCGACGCCCGGCCATTGTTTGAGACATTCCACCACATGGTGCGCCGCCTGTGCGAAGGCCAGGCTTTCGACAAAGCCTTCGAGACACGCTCCGACGTGACCCTCCAGGAGTACATGGTCATGATCGAAGGCAAGACCGCAGCGTTGCTCGAGGCGTGTCTCGTGCTGGGGGGCCTCATCGGGGGGGCGGATCCGGGCCAACTGA
Organism: uncultured Rhodothermales bacterium; assembly: GCA_964387555.1. Classification (GTDB taxonomy): domain Bacteria; phylum Bacteroidota; class Rhodothermia; order Rhodothermales; family CAYLXM01; genus CAYLXM01. The sequence goes on from CAYLXM010000006.1 coordinate 20,218, forward strand.
AAAGCCTCGAAGCACTCGGCCGCACTCTCGGGCTCGCTTTTCAGATTCAGGACGACCTTCTGGACCTGACGGCCCAGGATCCGGGCTGGGGCAAGCGGATCGGCGGCGATTTGATCGTCGGCAAAAAGACGTATCTTCTCCTCACGACGTTGGAGACAGCCGACGCCCCGAATCGAGCCTGGTTCGAACGCATCCTTATCCAGGGGGGACTCGACGAAACGGAGATCGACGAGGCCCGTTCGAGAATGAGCGACCTTGGTGTTCTTGACGCGGCACGTCGAGCACTGGACGATCTTTATCAGGAAGCCCAGAATGCTCTGCTCCGTGTCCCGCCCGGTCAGCCAAGGCAGACCCTCGGTTGGGTGATCGATCGGCTGTCTCTCCGCGCCAAGTAGTCCTGCAACCTGTTGCCAACCCGCTTCGGATGATTCGCGTTGAGGTGGAAGTCAAAAACCGGGCCGGTATTCACACCCGTCCCGCCTCGCTTATCGTCCGTACCGCGGCCCGGTTCAGGAGCGATTTCTCGATCGTCAAGGACAATTATGAGATCAACGGCAAGAGCATTATCGGGGTAATGACCCTTGCGGCCGAACAAGGGTCCCGGCTTATGATTCAATTCGAGGGTGAGGACGAAAAGGAAGCGTCTGAAGCCATCATCGCGCTATTCGACGATGGCTTCGGAGAAGCCTACTGATCAGCCTGATCAGCATTCGGTACACGTCCGAGGGGAGAAGCCAACGAGTGGGCGCAATAAATGAAGACGGAGAAAGGCGGAGAACAGATCCTCAAGGGAACGGGCATCTCTCCCGGATTTGCCATTGGCCCTGCCTATCTCTTCGCCAGAGACGCCTATCAGGAACACGCCATCCGGCACATCGGCGCTGATCAGGTCGAACTCGAAAAGAAGCGCTTCGAGCGCGCCGTCGCTCAGAGCGAAAAGGAGCTGCGGAAGATCACCGACGTGGCGCGCGAAAAGATCGGTGACTCCAGCGCCGACATTTTCCAGGCGCAGGCGATGATGCTCCGCGACGTCGCGCTGTATCAGGAAGTTCTGCGCAAGATCGAGCACGAACTGGTCGACTCGTCCTGCGCCGTCCAGCAGGTTCTCAAGAAGCATCGTATCCGCATGGAGGGAAGCGGCAGCGACTATCTCAGAGAGCGGGCCGAGGACCTGGCCGACCTGCAGAGCCGTCTCCAGCGCAATCTCCAGCGCGGACGCATTCTGTCGAGAATCGAAACCGACTCGGTCGTGATCGCAGAGAACCTCACGGCATCGGACGTCATTCTATTCAGCCGCCGGAGCATCCTGGGATGTGCCATGGATTTCGGCGGACTCACGTCGCACGTCGCGCTGATCGCACGTTCGCTCGGGATTCCGGCCGTATTTGGTCTCCATGAGATCACCCAGCATGCTGAACCGGGAGACCAGGTGATCATCGACGGGCTGAATGGGCAGGTGATCCTTCGTCCAGAGCCACAGACGCTTGCCGTCTACCAGGGCCGTTTTGAGCGATACAAGCGCCTCAGGGCCGAACAGGAAAGCCTGGTGCCGCTGTCGGCGGAAACGCTGGATGGGACTCCCGTTTGCCTGATGGCCAATGTAGAGGTGGAGGAGGAGTTCCCCGCCATTGCGCACTACGGTGCGCAAGGGATTGGTCTCTTCAGAACGGAGATGCTCTTCCTCGCCCGAGGCCGTTTCCCGGAGGAGGACGAGCAATATGACGCCTACACCAAGGCCATCGATCACGCAAGGCCGTACCCGACCACCTTCCGCCTGTTTGATCTGGGGGGAGACAAGGTGCTTCCTCTCGCTCATCGGGAGCACAATCCTTTCCTGGGATGGAGAGGCATTCGCATCCTGCTGCAGAAACCCGACCTGCTGAGGACGCAGGTTCGCGCTATCCTGAAGGCAAGCGCCGCGGGGCCCTCCAGGATCCTGCTCCCGATGATCACATCCCTTCGCGAGATACACGATTTCCGTCGGCATCTTGACCACGTCGTGGCTGAACTCGCCGAAGCGGGCATCCCGCACGACCCTGACATCCCGGTCGGGATCATGGTGGAAGTGCCGTCCGTCGCACTATTGATCGAGGAGTTCGCCCGCGAGGTGGATTTCTTCTCCATCGGCACCAACGACCTGACGCAATACGTCCTCGCGGTGGATCGAGGCAATGACATGGTCGCGAGCCTGTACGAAGAACTGCACCCCTCGGTCCTGCGGTTGATCGAACGGGTAATTCGAGTGGGGAATGAGACGGGAGTCGAGGTCTCGATCTGCGGCGAGATGGCTGCGCAACCCCGCGCCGCGCCCGTGCTTCTCGGCCTAGGGCTACGGGTCTTTAGTGTCTCGCCGGCCTACCTGCTCGACGTGAAGCGGGTGATCCGTGCCATTACCATCGGAGAGGCGGAGGGCCTCGCGGACGATGCGCTGAAGATGCAGGAGGCCGACGAGGTTGAGGGCCTCGTGCGGCGCTGGCTACGCGACCATGCCTGCGATCCCGGCCAGTTGCTCGATCTCGTAGACACGTAACGGGTTCTCGACCTGCCGACCAACCACACCACTGTCCGAATTTTCGATCAGCGCATGCAGGAAACAAACCTGAACAAAGACGTGGTCGCCCAACTCGACTCGGGCGACATGTACGGAAACCTCACGGCCTTCCCCGATATGTTTCGGGAAGGCCTCCACCTGGCGGAGTCCATGGACTTCCCCTATCATGCATCCGATTTCGACCACGTGGTCGTCTCCGGGATGGGAGGATCCGCAATCGGAGGGGAACTCCTGAAAACGTTGGTCGAGCCGGGCGGCGCGTTGCCCGTCGCCGTCAAGCGGACGTACGATATTCCGGGCTACGTCGGTCCGCGGACCCTTTTCGTCGTTTCCAGCTATTCGGGCAATACGGAAGAGACGCTCGCAGCCTTCGATCAGGCCTCCGCGCGGGGTGCCCGCATGTTCTGTATCACGTCCGGGGGCACGTTGCTCGACCTTGCCCGCCGGAATGGACTGCCCCACATTGTCATCCCCGGTGGAATGCCGCCGCGAGCGGCCCTGCCTTACTCGCTCGCGCCGCTGCTCGCGGTATTCCGGCGTCTGGACCTCGTATCGCTCGAGCCCGCCGATGAATCCGAGGCGCTGTCCGTCCTCGAACGCGGCGTCCGTTCATTCTCTGATATTGCCGGGAATGCTGCGATGAGCCTTGCCCGGACCCTCCAGGATCATCTTACCCTCGTGTATAGCGGGACAGGTTTCATGCAGGCGGTGAACCTGCGATGGCGAGGCCAGATTGAAGAGAATGCGAAGACCCTTGCCTTTGGGAACGTCTTGCCCGAGCTGAATCACAATGAAATCGTGGGTTGGTCCCACTCTAAGGCTTTCCTCTCGTCGATGGGCGTCGTCATGCTGCGTGATGTGGAAGATCACGCGCTGGTACAGCACCGAATAGACGTGACGCATGGATTGCTGGCCCCCAAAGCTGCGTTCTGGGAAGAGGTTTGGACATCGGGCGAAAGCCGCCTGGCCCGCATGTTGTCCCTGGTGCAGTACGGCGATTGGGTGAGTTTCTATCTCGCGCTCCTCAATGGAGTGGATCCGACGCCGATCGAACTGATCGATACGCTGAAACGCGAATTGGCCGCGAGGAGCGGCCGCTAGTCCATCAGGTCACCAACACCCAAACCCGGCAAGACCCCGGGAACGGCGGTGTTCTTGTTGCGTAGGGACCGGAGGAGTGCATTCCCCTGACACTCTCCATTTCCCCGCATGAGGCTCCAGATCGTTCGCTCAGCTCTCATTCTCCTGGCGGCAGGCCTCCTGTCCCATCCCGCGTCGGGTCAATACGGGTACCATTATTTCGGTCGAAACAAGGTGCAGTACGAGCACTTCGACTGGCAGGTGCTCGAGACCGATCACTTCGAGATCTACTACTACGCTGAGATGGAGGACCTCGCCCACTACGGCGCGGCATTCGCGGAGGAGGCGTACAGCGAACTCATCAATCGCTTTAACCTCTCCCTCAACCATCGAATCCCACTCATCTTCTATTCCTCGAATCTCCACTTCAAGCAAACCAACGTTACGCCTGGCTTTATCCCCGACAACGTGGGTGGCTTCTTTGAATTTCTCAAAGGACGCGTGGTGGTCCCGTCCAACGGCGACATTCATCGGTTTCGACGCGTCATCCACCACGAACTCGTCCACGTATTCACCTACAACAAGGTCGTGCGGGTTCTCAGAGACCATCGCCAACCGCTCGACCGATTCCTGCCGCTGTGGTTTACCGAAGGTCTCGCAGAATACTGGTCGGGCGAGCCCGACGCACAGCACGAGATGCTCATCCGCGACGGGATCGTGAACAACTACCTCGTCCCCATCGACAATCTGCACCGCATTCACGGGACCTACCAGATGTACAAACAGGGCGAAGCCATCTGCAGATTCATCTCGGAAACGTACGGGGAAGAAAAACTCCTGGCATTCATTGAGAACATCTGGAAAGACCGCGACACCCGCAAACTGCTTGAAATCACGCTGCGGGATCCCTTCGAGGCGATTGTAGCCGGCTTCGATCGGTGGATACTGGAGCAGTACTATCCGTTGCTTGCAGAGAGCGATCTGCCCTCGCTTCTGGCGGACGCCGTGGTCGCAGGTGGATATAGCGGCAAGCCGGCCGTTTACCAGAAAAGAGATGGGACGCGCATCGTCTATTTCGTAGGAAACCGATCGGGATACGGGAACCTCTACGCTGTACCGGTCGACTCCACCTACCGCCCGTTGGGACGTCCAAAAGAGGTGGTCAAGGGCGAACGGAGCGCTCAATTTGAGGCGTTTCACCTCTTTGACAGCCGGATCGACATCTCGGCCGACGGCCGGCTCGTGTTCGTGACCAAGAGTGGGGGACGAGACGTCATCCACGTCTATGACACGGAAGACGAAAGGCTGCTCGACACATTCGCGTTCGGAGACCTGGTCGCGGTCTATTCTCCTTCCTGGAGTCGGGACGGCACCCAGATCGCCTTCTCCTCGATCGACCAGAGCGGCTTCTCCGACCTGTACGTCTTCGACGCGGCCGAAAAGAGACTCGACAGGCTGACCAACGATACGTATGACGACCGAGACCCTGCCTGGAGTCCTGACGGCAAATCCATCGTATTCTCGTCGGACAGGACGTCTTTCGGGCGAGAGGGTGCGTACAATCTCTTCCAGTTGGACCTTAAAGAGCGTTCCCTCGATTATGTCACCTATGGCGATCGGCTCGACCTTTCGCCCCGCTGGAGTCCCGACGGATCCCGCCTGGTTTTCGCCGGAGCAGAAAGAGACTCCACCGGGCGTTTCGGCGGTCAGGATCTGTGGGTGATCGATATGGACGAGCCCTTGGGCTTGTCCCGCCCGCTCGCCGCACTGGGCCCCATGCCGTCGGCCGGTGATCCGGATTATGCGTCTGCTCGCCGGGCTACACGCCTTACCCATCTCTCGTCGGCGGCCTTCGATCCGGTGTGGACCGACGACGGTCATGTAGTCTTCAGCACCTTCGAACATTACCGCTTCACCATTCGGGAGATTGGAGGGGTGGATGTGCTTGCCGATCGCTCCACGGATCGTCGCGTGATGCGGTTCAATCGGGTTGGAGAGCGGTGGGCCCATCAGCCCATCGATGAGGAACTGGTCAACAAGAAACGATCCTATCAGAGGAAATACGGGCTCGACATCGCGCAGGGAGGGATACAGCAAAACCCGATCTGGGGGACATCAGGAGGTGCCTTCGTTGCCGTTTCGGACATGCTGGGAGACGACTACTGGTTCTTCTCGCTCTACAACGGCGCAAGAACACAGGGAGAATTTCTGCGAAGCCTGAGTTTCTCCATTTCCCGACTGCAGCAACAGCGACGAGCGAACACCGCCTACGGCATATTTCGGCATGGCGGACTTCGATACGACATCACGGACCCCGACGCTGCCGCAGAGTTTCCCATATTCTGGGAGACGATTTACGGAGGCTTCGGATCGGTCAGCTATCCGCTTTCCCAGTTCAGACGATTCGAGGTAACGACATCGGCCTATTGGAGCGACAAAGAGGTAGCCTTCCGCGACCTGCAAAGGCAGGCGCTCTTGCTCTCCAATGCCCTGAGCCTCGTCCATGACAATGCACTCTACGGATACAACGGGCCAATGGACGGCCGGCGGGGTAATCTGACCCTCGCCTATACGACCGACGTGGTCCACTCGAATGTGAGCTACTTTTCAGCAATCGTCGACTTTCGACACTATCTGCGGCTGAATCGAACCCTCACGCTGGCGTCGTGGGGCCTCGTACGAGCAAACCAGGGACGTGAAGCACGCCTCTTCGTTATGGGAGGCAGCTGGGACCTGCGCGGCTATCCGCTCTTCCGCATGCGCGGACGAAAGATGTGGTTCACGTCACAGGAACTCCGGTTTCCAATCATCGAGTCGCCGGCGCGCCTGACGCCTTTGCTGGGCATGATGGGTATCGTAAACCTGCGGGGGGCTCTTTTTCTTGACGTCGCCCATGCCTGGAACGATGAATACGCGCTTCGGGACACCCGGCTGCTGACAGGCGAAACACTCGGATCGGCAGGTCTTGGCCTCCGCCTGAACCTCTTCGGTGGACTCGTTCTGCGCTATGATTTGGGCTACAGACACCGGCGGGGGTTCAGCGAGTGGGATCAAAAACAGTTCAGGCAGTTCTTCTTTGGGTGGGACTTTTAGGGGACGAGGGAATGCAGCGTAAACCACGGGGAACACCATCCTGGCGCCTCATCTTCCATGGCGGGCTCCTGGCTGTAGCCTCATTGACGTTGCTCCCGTCCGGCTGCCGTTCTCTGCGCATCGAGGACGCGGCCTTGCGTGAGCAGGATGACGGGTGGGCCGTTAGCGGCGGTACGCTTTCGAGGACCAACGCCGTGAGCATGCCGGCTGCCCCCCTCGTGATTGAGCGGCGATGGACGCGGCAGGCGCCGGCCGGCTTCGGACCGGGATCTCCGGTAGCCCGGAACGGCGTAGTCTATGTGGGCACGCTGAAGGGGGAACTGGTCGCCCTGCACCTCAGCAATGGTCGGGGTATGGGAAAACGGCGATTCGGGAAGGCGATGGTGGGATCTCCTGCGGTGGATCCGCAGACCGTCTATCTCAGCAATGCCTGGGGGCGAACCGTCCTGGCCGCCCATGACCTCCGTTCCGGCCGAAACCGATGGCAGCATTCCGGAGTGCCGGTCGAGGCAGGGCTGCTGTTGGCTGACAGCCTGTTGATTGCTGCGGATATCGAAGGTGAGCTGTGGGGACTGTCCCGGACTTCAGGCGCCGTGCGATGGCGTACTCCCGGAGATCCCAGGAACGGCATATTCGCCTCGCCTGTCCTCGCCGGCCACCTTGTCGTGGCAGCCGACGATCAGGGGGGCGTTCGCGCTCTTGAAAGTGCATCAGGGCGGCTGGTCTGGCAGGAGACCATAAATTTGCCCGTACTCGCGGACCTCTCATCAAACGGATCGGACCTGTTTATTGCGACGACACGAGGCGTCATGGTCGCACTTCGGGTCACAGACGGCTCCGTTCGTTGGGTGTTCGATACTGGCGATCCGTTGGTCCGACTCACCTCCGCGGCCATTATCGACTCCATGGCAGTCTTTGGAGGATCGGACGGTTCGGTGCGGGCGCTGGACGCCGGTACCGGCGCCGAGCGATGGACCCGTCAGATTTCCGCTACGGTAAGCGCTCCACCCCTCATCGCCGGTGAAACCGTCTTCATCGGCGCCCACGATAAGACGGTCTACGGTTTCCGGCTCTCCGATGGCGAATGTGTATGGTCCGCCTCCACGGAAGGCATCATCAAGTCCGCCATGGCCTTTCATCGCGGGCATTTGATCGTGTTGTCGGCGCCCCGATTCATCCATGCATTCCGCCTCGCCCATGCACCTTCTCCGGTTGCTCCGTAACTGCATCTTGATTTCTCTGGTGCTGGCGACCCACGCCTCGGCTCGGAGGCAGGCATGGCTCTCCGTGGACACGAACTTGCCTGAGGCAACCGTTTGGGTCGACTCGGTCGCACGGGGTCCTGCATCACAGGTCACCATCCGGATTGCACCCGGCTCGCATAGGATCTCCCTGGTGCCCCCTGAGGCAGACACGTGGCTGTTGCCCAGGCCATCCCGCGAGATTGTGGCGGAAGCCGGCGATTCGCTCGTTGTCTATCTGCCCTTTCCATATGTCTATCAGATTCATACTTCTCCATTTGATGCTTCGCTCTGGCTAGGGGAGTCCGTCACGGGCACGTTACTTGGTCACACCCCGCTCGTGATGTCGCTGGCGAATCCAATCCGGGACACCGTCACGGCGGTCAAACCAGGCTATCGTTCGGCCTCGGCGTTTCCTGGAGACGGCGTAATCAACCGCCTTTTCCTCACCCTTGAACCAGATCCTGCGTCACCATCGGCCGAGGCCATCGACCGAATGCTCGATCCACATCGATCCCGCGGTCGATGGATCCCCTATGTCGCTACGGGGTGGGCTCTTGCATCAGCCGGCGTGGCCATTCATTACAAGAGCAAAGCGGACAAGCTGTACGACCGCTACAGGAGCACCGGTGATCCGACGCTTCGACCACAGGTCCGTCGCAACGACGTACGTTCCGCATTCGCTCTCGGGAGTCTGCAGGTAGGGATCGGCGTACTCGCCGTCAAATTGATCTTTTATTGAGGGGTGCGATTGGTTCGCCCCAACTTTTCTCTCTGCGAACCGTATCCTCTGATCGTGGGAGTTCTCGTCTACCACCCACTCCTGCTTCCATGCTTGAACTCTTCAACTGGCTGGACGTTGTTGTCCTTGGATTTGTGGCGCTCGGGGCGTGGAGAGGGTTCCGGACGGGCGCCATTCTGGAGTTAGGCCGCATCGCCGGCACAATCGTGGCTTTCGTGCTGGCTGTTCAATTGATGGACACCGCCGGATTGTTCGTCACTGGCTACCTGGGCTTTTCCGAGTTTGCTGCGGCTCCGCTTGGCTTTCTCATTGTATTTCTAGGTGTTCTCCTGGCGGTGACGCTCACGTCGTACCTCATCCAATTCATTGTCGGCCGGGTGAAGCTCGGCGGGGTGAACCGTCTAGCCGGTTCCGGCATCGGGGTCCTCAAATCCGTGCTTCTTGTGAGCATTGCGTTTCTGTTGTTCGATGCGGTCAAATGGCCCCCTTCTGTCACCCGCGATGACTCGCTATTCTACCATCCTGTGGCCGACATCGCACCGGCCACGTGGAAGGCCCTGTCACGCGCTCTGCCCGACAAGGGGATCGCGCTTCCTCTGCGGCTTCGACCCGCACGTGAGGACGAGTGACGGATCGGGCGTCGGGGCCTGGAGGATTGAGGCTGCACTTGTTTGTGCCTGCCGCCCGCCTGATATTGTTGGGTCCATCTTCTTACTCACTCCGAGGCGAGGTATCCCATGGGTATTCACCGACGAGTCTTCCTGCGTCGCACCGGAGAGTTTGTAGCAGGTGCGGGACTCGCAGCCGTATTTCCATCCGCTGCATTTTCACGACCGCCACGGTCTGCTCCCAGCGACACGGTTCGCGTGGCCGTCATAGGGTGCAACGGAATGGGTTGGAGCAACCTGGAGTCGATGCTGAAACTCCCCGATGTCCACGCTGTGGGTCTGTGCGACGTGGATCGGTCGGTTCTCGATCGTAGGGAAGCCGACTTCCTTCGACTGACGGGCAGAGCTCCCAAGCGTTATGACGACTTCCGTCGCGTGCTCGATGACCCGGAAGTGGACGCCGTCGTGATCGGAACCCCTGATCACTGGCATCCGCTAATGATGATTCACGCGTGTGATGCCGGCAAGGACGTCTACGTGGAGAAGCCCCTTGCGAACACCATTGAGGAATGCGACCTCATGGTGCGCGCTGCCGATCACTACGGTCGGGTCGTCCAGGTGGGCCAGTGGCAACGCAGCGGTCCCCATTGGGATTCCGCCGTCACTTTTGTCCGTTCGGGCGCTCTTGGTGAAGTTCGGACTGTAAAGGCGTGGGCCTATCAGGGATGGATGAAGAATATTCCCGCCATAGCGGACGAGCCTGTCCCCGACGGGGTCAACTATGACGCCTGGCTTGGCCCGGCCCCTTTGCGTCCGTTTAACCGCAACCGGTTTCACTTCAACTTCCGCTGGTTCTGGGACTATGCGGGAGGCCTGATGACGGATTGGGGTGTCCACCTGATCGATATGGTTGTCCATGGTATGGATGTGGTTGCCCCGAAAGCCGTCATGTCTGCCGGCGGGAAATTCGCCTACCCCGATAGTGCGATGGAAACGCCTGATACCCAGCAGGCTATCTATGAGTATGACGGATTTTCGATGATCTGGGAGCATGCCGTCGGCATCAACAATGGTCCGTACGGACGCGACCACGGTGTGGCGTTCATTGGGAACAATGGGACACTGGTAGTCGACCGCGAAAAATGGGAGGTCATCCCGGAAGTGGAGGACGGTGTGGCAAAAATGGATGTGGTCCCGGGTGAGGCTTCAGCCGGGAACGACCTCGATTTGCACACTTCGGACTTCATCCAGTGTGTCAAATCGCGCGCACAAACGAAATGTCCACCAAGGATTGCACGGCTCGCCGCCGTCAACTCGCACTTCGGCAATGTGGCCTTCAAGACGGGCCGCAAGGTCTACTGGAACGAGGCCGAAGGCCGATTCGAGGGGGATGACGAGGCCAACGCGCTGATCAAAGCCCACTATCGGGAGCCCTGGTCGCTTCCGCGACTGTAGCGGGGAAACCGGAATAGCGGGCTAGACCGAACGGCTCTGACGCACAACGATCAGTCCTCCGAGCACGAGGCCGGCCCCCAGCAATTTCGGCAGGGTCAATAGTTCGCCGAGGAAGACCACACCACCTGCCAGGCCGATCAGTGGCACCAGGTTGGAGAACGAAGCGCTATGCGAGGCGCCCATACGCTGGACGCCGATATTCCAGAGCAAGTAGGCGAGGCCGGTTGAAAGTCCGCCGGAGTAAAGCATTGCTCCCCAGGCGGAGAGTGGGACCGTGCGCCAATCGAGAGCGACCGCGTGTGGCATCGCGATAAACCAGAGCACGGGCAAGGCGATCGTCATTCCTAAGAAGGTGAGCCTGGAGGCCGACATGCGCTGGAGGACAGGCCGACTGAGAACCGTCGCCGCAGCCCAGGAGATCGATGCGAGGGCAATGAGCAGATTGCCCGTCGTCGTACCCGCGTCGATCGCGGCATAGGATCCAGCCGAGACGACAAGAACGGTTCCGAGAAAGGCTACCGAAAGACCTGCCCAGACGCGGAAACCCAGCTGCTCGGTGCCCATTGTCAGGCCGACCAACGCCGTCCATATCGGAGTGGCTGCCATGATGAGCGCTGAAGAACCAGCAGAGGTTCGAGAGAGACCCTCAATGAACGCAACCTGATAGAGGATATGTCCAATCAGTCCGATGGACAAAACCCAGAGCCCGTCTCGGAGATCGAATCGGAGAGCCACATGGGACCGGTGGAACCGACTCCATTCGATGGCGCCAAGCAAAAGCGCGGAGAAGGAGAAGCGGACAGCGTTGAAGACATGCGGTTCGATCAGCCTGAGCGCCCCCTTCGCGATAGGGAAATTCAGCCCCCATATGATGGCCGTAGCCAGGAGCATGAGGTCGTAACGGATGGCCGGCGACGATTGCGAAGTTTGCCCAAGTTCCGAAGGGTTTCGTCTTATCACTTCACGTATTACTTTAAGAAGGACGGGATGCCGACTTCACTTTTGAGTTGATGGCCCAAGAATGCGCCAAAGGCGCTATCCTTCCGGCTCGGGGCATGAAACCAATCCGCAAGCTTTACTACTCCATTTCGGAGGTGAGCGAAATGACCGGCCTGGCGGCGCACGTATTACGCTACTGGGAGACGGAGTTCGAACAGCTTGCGCCCAAGAAAAACCGAGCCGGAAATCGCGTCTTCACCGAGCGGGACATCGCCGTCATCCTTCGCCTGCAGCAATTGCTGCGCCGGGACAAATATACCATTGAAGGCGCGAAACAAGTGCTCCAGGCGGAAGGGGGGACACATCAACCCGTTCAGGAGTTCACCAGGGAACTTCTGGAACTCAGGGCGTTCCTATCTCAGTTGCTGAAGAAGTTGTGAGCGGTGCGCCGTATCTTGATGGTTTCGGGAAGTAGCGCAGTCCGGTAGCGCACTCGGCTGGGGGCCGAGAGGTCGCAGGTTCAAATCCTGTCTTCCCGACAAGCCCGATCTCCTCGTGACGTCGGGCTTTTTTCTATGGGTCGAGGTTCCGATTCCGCTTTTTAGCCCATTGCGGAATTGGTACCTTTGCAGGACGTACGCACCACCCATATCTCGTCCCCAAGTCCATCCCGTTATTATGCCGCTCGCACCGGAAGAAAAGCCGGGTAGGTCTTTTGCTACCGACATGCGGCTTATTCGTGAGCAACGTGGCCTGTCCCCTCAGGACATCTACCGGGCCACCAAGCTGCCGATTGAGATCGTCACGCTGTTCGAGCAAACCGGCCTTGTGAACCACCCCCGCTACAACCGCGTCTACCTTCGTTCTTTCGTACGCGAATATGCGCGCGTGGTCGGCATCAGGGAGAATGATGCCCTTGAGGGACTCGAAGCGGCTCTCGGAGGCCATTATCGCGGCACGCTGGCGCTCACCTACCTGGGACTCGAACGTGGCGATCTCGGAGGCGACGCCCCACCTGAAGCGTGGCCCGGTCAGGAACGCTCCGACGCTCCAGTCGCGGTCCCGATCCCGACGTCGGAAAGCCGCTACCCGAAGGCCGCCGCGCATGAAAGGGAATCTTCAAGAAAGGTTGCCGAGCGTCGAGAAGCCCACATCGGTGAAGGACGTGAACGGCGTCATTCCGGCCCTCGCATCTCGACCGGACGGTTGAGTGGCATGATCGCTGCGCTTGTTTTATTTGCGGCCGCTGTCGCCTCCGTAGTATACCTCCTCATGGCTCCCGGTTCTCCGAAGGGGCCTGTCAGAACGGAGGAAGCAATCTCGCTCCCTCCTGTCGATTCCGCCAGCGAAGTGGGGTCCCTTCCGTCAGCGCCGGTCATCGGAGACACCATGAGGGTGAGTGTGATCGCCAGCGGCGGTAAACTTGAACCCATTCGGAGGCAGATCGACAATAGCCTTGTGGACGTCCCGCACTGGGTCGAGGAGGGTGATACGCTCCATTTCTCCGCGGTCACCGGGTTTTCCCTAAGCGGGGCTTTGTCTCGGATCGCACTTCTGGTTGACGGCCACCCCATGCCAACGGATCAGCGCAACGCAGAGGGACGATTGGTGTTCAGCAGGGAGGATGTCATCCGGCACCTTGAGGCCGCTCACGATTCGACGCGCTAGCTCGGGCCGACACAGCAATGGATCTAGTCAACCAGGCTCTGGCCCTCAGAGACGAGGTTCGAAGTCTGAACCATCCGCTTGAACCCGAATCGGCGGTCACGCTGGCTCACCGCCTCCGTGACGTGATCCATCAACTGGCCTTCCGGTACTATGTGAAGGACAATCCTGCCGTCCCGGACGACGAATACGACCTCCTCGTTGCGTGCCTCCGTCAGATCGAGTCGGACCATCCTCGGATCCGAACGCCGGATTCGCCGACCCAGCGGATTGGCGGGGAGCCGCTGGACCAGTTCGAGAGGATTCGTCACAGAGCGCCGCTTCTGTCACTGGCAAATGCGTTCTCCGACGAAGACCTGAGGAACTGGTACCGGCGGAGCATGAGGCAATCCGGTGTCTCGGAAGTTGTTACCGGGCCGCGGCTGGTAGCGGAATTGAAGATCGATGGGCTTGCCGTTACCCTTCTGTATCGCAACGGCCATTTTCACATCGGGGCAACGCGGGGCAATGGTGTGGAGGGCGAAAATGTTACTGCACAGGTCCGGACCATCGGATCGGTCCCCCTGAAGGTGCCCCTGGTCGAGTCGGGCAGCGAGGATATTCCGGACCCATTAGAGGTACGGGGTGAGATCTATTTCCGGAAATCCGACTTCGAGCGGCTCAATCAGGCGTTGGTCGTGGAAGGGGAGAAGCCGTTCGCCAATCCACGGAACGCAGCCGCAGGCAGCATCCGTCAGCTTGACCCAGGCATCACCGCGCGCCGGCCGCTCCGCTTTTTCTCCTACGCGCTGGCAGACCGCCCGGCTGGAGGACCGCATTCTCACTATGAAGCGCTCCAGTGGCTCGGCCGAATCGGGTTTCCCGTCAATCCCCACGTGCGCCTCGTTGATGGAATCGAAGAAGTCATCGACTTCTGCCGGCACTGGGAGGGGGCACGTGATTTGCTTGACTACGAAATCGACGGAGTGGTCGTCAAACTGGACGACCTGTCGCTGCAGGAGCAACTCGGTGCCGTATCCAACGCCCCGCGGTGGGCTATTGCGTACAAATTCCCCGCCAGGGAAGCGACCACTCGCCTGGTTGGCATCGAGATCAGCGTGGGCCGCACGGGCGCGGTGAAACCGGTTGCCGCTCTTGAACCCGTACTGATCGGAGGGGTAACGGTAGCCAGGGCCACCTTGCACAACGAGGACTATATCCGAGACCGGGACATCCGCCCTGGGGACCTTGTCATCATCAAGCGCGCAGGCGATGTCATCCCGCAGGTGGTTCGTCCCCTGACCGAAGAGCGGACGGGATCGGAACAACCTTGGGCCATGCCGACGATCTGCCCCTGTCCGAAAGAATCTCCGCTCCGCCGGCTCGAGGGCGAGGCGGATACGTACTGCATCGCCACGGATTGTCCCTATCAGCTCATTCGCCACGTCGAATTCTTCGCGCATCGCGATGCGATGGACATAGAAGGACTCGGCTCAAAACTGGCGATCCAACTCGTGGAATCCGGACTTGTCAGGCGACTCTCTGACCTGTTCCGGCTCGATATCAACGAACTGCTTGCCCTTCCTGGTTTTGCCCGAAAGAAGGCTGTTTCGCTACTGGCGGCCATTGAGGCATCAAAGAACCGAGGGCTCGATCGGCTCCTCACGGCGATCGGAATCCGGTTTGTCGGGAAGACCATGTCGGAGCTTCTGGCGGCGCGTTTCGGATCGATCGAGCGGCTCTCCGCGGCTACGATCGAGGAGCTCGAGGCCATCGAACAGGTGGGACCGGAAATCGCGGGTTCAGTCGTAGCCTGGTTTTCTTCCGAAACGAATCGAAGGCTGATCGAAGAATTACGTGAGATGGGACTGGACCCCCGGCAGGAGGTCCAGTCCGGCCCCGAAGAGCGGGCCGGGCCCATCGCGGGAAAGACCTTTGTGCTCACCGGGACGTTACCCACGATGACGCGGCAGGACGCGCGCGACGTGATCGTAAAGAATGGAGGTAAGGTCACCGGGACGGTCAGCGGTTCGACCGACTTTTTGGTAGCAGGAGAAAGTCCCGGTTCTAAGCTGGAGAAAGCACAGCAACTCGGCATTCCCGTGCTCGATGAAGCAGGGTTGCTTGAACTCGTCCGGCAAGATTGACCGCGCCATCACGGTTTGTCGTAGCTGCCACTTCCACCTCACAAGGCTCTTTCCCTTGGCTCCCGCCTGTGACCTACATTGGTTTCCATTCCAACTGCGGCATAAAAACCGGTTCGAATGCTCACTCTGCTTGACTACTCCGTCATCGCTGTCTACCTGATCGGCGTTGCCGCGTTCGGCATACGTGCAGGCGGCAGACAGTCGTCGACAGCCGACTACTTCCTTGGAAGCCGCGACCTGCCCTGGTGGGCCGTCGCATTCTCCGTCGTGGCGACCGAAACGAGCACCCTCACGGTGATCAGCGTGCCGGCCGTATCCTTTCTCGGGACCATGACGTTCCTGCAAATTACGCTGGGATATCTCCTGGGGCGAATCGTGGTCAGCCTCTATTTGCTGCCGAAGTACTTCGTTGGAGAAATCTCGACGGCATACGGGTTTCTGGGGATGCGCTTCGGAGGCGCTATGCGCTCTACGGCCTCCGTCACGTTCATGGTGACGCGTTTG
Organism: uncultured Rhodothermales bacterium; assembly: GCA_964387555.1. Taxonomy (GTDB): domain Bacteria; phylum Bacteroidota; class Rhodothermia; order Rhodothermales; family CAYLXM01; genus CAYLXM01. The sequence continues at coordinate 36,222 of CAYLXM010000006.1, forward strand.
TTGGCTGACGGCGTGCGCCTCTTTGCCACGGCCATCCCGATCAAGGTCATCGCCGAGCTCGCCGGCCTTGAGGTTTCTTATATGGAGATTATCCTCGTTATCGGGGTCATCACCATCATCTACACGTACATCGGCGGAATCAAGGCTGTGGTATGGATGGATGTCGTGCAGATGGGGATCTACGTGGGCGGGGCATTGGGTGCGCTCGTCATCCTGCTCACGCAGATGCCGTCGGGCTGGATGGATATTCTTGGGGCCTCCGGGAAGACCCAGTTCATCTTCACAGGATTTGATCTGTCTGTGGGTGAATGGCTCACCGAACCCTATACGCTCATAACGGCAGTCTTCGCCGGCGCAGTCTTTTCCATGGCCTCGCACGGCACGGATCAATTGATTGTCCAGCGTCTCCTGACGTGCCGCTCGTTGGGCGACAGCCGCAAGGCGCTCGTAACCAGTGGATTCGTCATAATTGGGCAGTTTGCATTGTTCCTGACCATCGGCTTGTTGCTCTGGCTCTATTACGGGCAATCCTCGCTGTCGGAGTTGGGGCTCACGAGGGGCGACGAGATCTTCCCGAGGTTCATCATCGAGGGGATGCCGCCTGGAGTTTCCGGGCTTATCCTGGCAGGGATACTGGCCGCAGCCATGAGTACGTTGTCATCGTCGTTGAATTCGCTCGCCTCATCGTCTGTGCTGGATATCTACCAGCGCATTCGACCGGAGACTTCACCGGAGGCCTCACTGCGTATCTCCAGGCTGTTCACCCTGCTGTGGGGAATCGTCTTCATCGTCTTTGCGAACCTGTTTCGTGACCAACAGAATCCCGTTGTCGAACTGGGATTGGCGATTGCGTCCTTCACATACGGTGGTCTGCTCGGAGCCTTTCTTCTCGGAATCATGAATCGGAAAGCGGCGCAGGTTGATGCGCTAATCGCCTTTTCCGTGACCATTGTCTCTATGGTCCTGATCATTTTTGGATTGTGGTTCAGTGTCACCGAGCAGTACTGGCTTTTCCACATCGCACCGCCCGAAGCGATGAAGCAGAGTCTGGATCTCCGACCATTGGGGTGGTTGTGGTACACGCCTGTCGGCGCCGCGATCTCCGTAGTCGTGGGCTCACTCTCGGCTGCCCTGAGAGGATCGCGCGCAAAGTAGCACCGTTTCGCCTTAGATTACCCTCAAACGGGTAGGACCTGTCCGGCTGCTTGAATCTGTTTTGTCAACCGTCTGTCGGCCACCGGATACGCTCAATCCATGTCATCAAGGAACCGGTTCAGCTACAGAAGAAGGATTCCGAAGCGGGTAGGTACGCGGCTCGAATCAGGTCGGCGGGTGGACACGCCGCATCCGCGCAGCAGGCAGTTCCTTCGTGTGGGCCTGCTGCTCACGCTGTTCATCGCAACCGTCCTTGCTTTTCCGCGCCAACAGAGCTATGATCTCGGCGTTCAGGTAGGCAACGTGTGGAACCGCAACGACCTCGTTGCCCCGTTCCGCTTTGCGATCTACAAACCCGCCGACGTGCTTGAACGGGAGCGCCGGGAAGCCGTCGAGGGTACTCCGTCCGTCGTCCGGATCGATCCCGAGGCCGAATGGCGGACGACCGTAGCCGCGGACTCGCTCAGGATGCTCTTCGGCGACATATTTGCCCATTACCGGGCATGGCAGTTTGAGCGACAGCGCGGCAGTCGAAGCACCGAGGCACTGGCAGACAGCGTGGCGTACAGCAGGCTTCGCGACGCATTCCCCGTAAGGCTCGGCGAACGGCAGTGGCGTTACTTGCTGGGCTCCCACATCGCGCGTACACCAGGCCTCGGGGCAACCACCCGGGCCGGAGCAGGGGAACCGTCGCTCGACGAGCGGCTGCTGGCTGACGTACTTGTGGTCTCACGGCGTTTGATGGATCGGCAAACGCTGAATGTGCCTGCGGACAGTCTCCCTTCCTCGCAAATCGTGCTCTGGGATGACGAGGAGCGGACACAGCGCCTCATCGATCGCTCGGTGATACTGGGCCTGGACGAAGCGCGTGACGAAGCGCTTCGCCTCCTTGCTCAGCGTCATGGTGCACGGCCCGACACCGTTGCGCTTGGCCTGACGCTTTTCGACTACGTGTTTCATCCGAATCTCTCTTACCAATACGAAGAAACGCTCCGCCGCATCGACCGAAGCGTATCCAGCGTGTCAGAAACGCGGGGGTTCGTTCAGGAAGGAGAAGTGATCGTCCGTGAAGGTGAGGTCGTCTCTCCCGAGGTGCTTCTCAAGTTTTCCTCGCTCAACAGGGCACTGGCCGACATGTCTGGAAACTTCCGGGTATGGCGAATCCTTCTCGGCCAGGCGCTTCTCACGCTGGCCTGCTACGTGATGCTCTTCTTTTTCCTTCATCTCTTCCGGCCGGAGATCTGGAACTCCACCCGCGATCTTTCGCTCATTCTGGTGCTCTATCTGCTCTTCGTCGGGATGTTCGCGCTGGTGGTTCGCCTGCCGTTTGATCACGCTCCCGGGCTGCTGGTGCCTGTAGCGATGGTACCTATCCTGCTCACGGTCATTTACGACTCGAGGCTCGCTATCGTGGCCGTGGTCTGCCTGGCACTCATCGGAGGCTTCATTCTAGGATTTGATTTTGAATTCCTGGCACTGACGATCTTCTCCGGAACCCTGGCTACGTTCAGCGTGCGCGGCATCCGAACGCGGGCCCAATTCATGGTGGCCACCGGAATCGTCCTGCTCACCTATGTCATCACGGTCTCCGTCTTTCAGCTCTTCCAGCTATTCGACCTGAACGTCTACTTACGGGAACTCGGTCTGGTGCTGGGCAATGCGGTCCTCCTGACGGTCACCCTACCCGCGCTGTGGATTTTTGAGCGGCTCTTCAGTGTCACGACCGACGTGACGCTGCTCGAGTTATCCGATACGAACCAACCGTTGCTTCGCGAGCTCAGCCTGCGGGCGCCCGGATCATTCAGTCACTCCCTGCAAGTCGCCAATCTCGCCGAGGCAGCAGCCGACACCATCGGAGCCAACGCCCTGCTCACCCGGGTGGGTGCGCTTTATCACGACATCGGCAAGATGCTCAAGCCGGAGTATTTTGTCGAGAACCAGGGATCGGACTTCAATCCGCACGATCAGTTGACGCCAAAGATGAGCGCGCTTGTCATTGCGTCACACGTCAAGGACGGGATCGATCTGGCGAAGACGTGGAAACTGCCAAGGGTGATCCAGGACTTCATTCCTATGCACCACGGTACCACGCGGATCGAGTTCTTCTACCAGAAGGCACTCGATCGTAAAGAAGGGGGGAAGGAAGATGTACTCGAGGCGGATTTCCGGTATCCGGGTCCACGACCGACGACCCGCGAGGCCGGTATTCTCATGCTGGCGGACTCCGTGGAGGCAGCCGGAAAGTCGGTTGCAGGAAGCGGGAAACCGTCGCCGAAACGGTTCGAGTCGCTGATCGACTCGATCTTCAAGTCGCGCATGGAAGACGGGCAGCTCGACGAGTGTCCGCTCACGTTCGCCGATCTCGGCCGAATTCGGGAAACGTTTGTATCCATCCTCTCGGGCATGTACCACTTCAGAATTCGGTATCCCGGCCAGGATGCACAGGATGGTGGGGAGAAGGCCATGCCGGAACGTCTGCCCTCCGGCGGGGCCACGGAGTCAGCAGCCGATTCGGCGCCGCCGGAAAACATGGGTCCCTCGGCTGCATCGGAGCTCAAGGTTGGTTCCGGTCCCGAATCTCGGCCAGAGAAGAAGGACTAACCAGGGGCTGAAGTTCGACCTGCCGCTTGACCTCGAGCAAGGGGCGGATTCTTCGCCGGCAGTCCGGCAAATACGCTACGAGATCCACCTGGCGGACGAATGTCTGCAGCCGGGACAGGGGCTCATCCAAAGATACCGCCACAATCTGGCCGCCAAAGCCCGTCGCGGGTTTGATCGTGCGCAAGAGCGGGGCGACGGAATCCGGCAGCAGCACGACCAGCCCAAGTGTTTCGTGGGGATGCATCCGGGCGATCGCCGCCAATCCATCAAGTGCAAAGTGCATGAAGATCGGCTGCACATCGGCGCCTTCGAGGGCAAGTGCGGCAGCGCGGAATACCGATAACTCGGCAAACACCAGGTCTGAGTCCTGGTGCAACTCGAACTCCCTGGGTGTGGCCGCCTCTACGGATTCCTGGACCACAGACTCTATCTGTCGCGCGGCCGCCCGGGCAAACTCAACGAACTCGGCAACGACCACGATCTTTCTATTCCCCGATGACGGTTCAAAGAACTCCAACTGCTCCTGGATGACATATTCGATCTCCTGCTCGGACAGGCCGAGCGCAATCAGATGCGTCAGCGCTTCCTGAATCACCGCCGCTCCCTGCTCGATTCGGTCGGCCTTGGAGAGCACATGTCGCTCGCTTACCAGATACCCGGTGCCGGCATGCGCCCGGACAAGGCCCTCCGTCTCCAGTATACCGTACGCCTTTCGAACCGTATGAAATGAAATGCCGAGTTGCCTGGCGACGGCTCGCGTGGAAGGCAACGATTCACCGGTCCGAATTCTGGCGGCGGCAATCTCTCCCCGAAAATGGTTGACAAGTTGGACAAAGACGGGAACGTGGGAGGACCGATCGATCGAGAGCATTTCGTTTTGCACGTTGCGGATTCCCTAATCCTCAGGGGTTGAATCCATGCTCCTGGAATGCCCAAGCGCAAGCGACGCGAGAAGGGCATCCTGAAGCAGATCGAATTCGGGCCATTCCTCGGGCAAAAACTCCAGCACGGACCGCCCATGGCTCACGAGCAGGCGATATCCCTCGTCCTTCACCATCAGGACCCTATTCCATGAGTCGGGCTCAATTTCCCGCGCCACATCCCATACGGAGAGTACGGTCGTCCACTCTCCGCTAATGCGCACTTCGACCATCACCCGGCCCAGTTCGTAGAGCGTCCATCCGGTCGCAATGAGGTAGGCCAGTGGAACCGACCACACAAGAAACAACAAGGGGTCGATGGAACTCAACACGAGCAGGGAAGCCACGATCATCACCGGCAGAAGGGCCGTGGCCAGCGGGCGAACAAGTCCCCGTGCATAGACTACGCCCGGTGAAGCTGCTCCCGGATGTCGCTCGCTTTTAAGGGTCACCATGGAGGTTCCTTTCGTGCATACGCGTGACATGGCTCGGCCGAGGCCTCGCTCGTGAACAGTCCTTCAGGCACTCCCTTCTCTACGCCGAACGATGTCGGCGGGCTTTGTCAGTCCGTCTGAAGGAAAGGATAGCTGAAATGACCGGCGGGGATAAAGGTCTCCTTGATCGATCGGGCCGACATCCATCGAATGAGGTTGAGATAAGATCCCGCCTTGTCATTGGTTCCCGAGGCGCGCGCTCCGCCGAAGGGCTGCTGCCCGACCACGGCCCCCGTCGGCTTGTCGTTGATGTAGAAGTTGCCTGCCGCGTCGGACAGTTCAACGGTTGCCTGGAGGATGGCGGACCGATCGCCCGCAAAGATGGAACCGGTCAGGGCGTAAGGAGATGTTCGGTTGAGCAGGGCAAGCGTGTCTTCGAAATGCGCGTCCTCATAGACAAAGATGGCTGCGACGGGGCCGAAGATCTCCTCTCGCATGACTTCATGGTGCGGATCGTCGACCCGGATAACGGTCGGCTCAATGAAATACCCCGGCTCATCGGTATACTGCCCTCCCCACACGAATTCGACACCCCCTCCTGCTCGAGCGCGGTCAATGAAACCGGTTATGGAATCGAAGGCGGAGCGGTCGATCACAGCGTTCATGAAGTTGCCGAAGTCTTCGACCGATCCCATGCGCATTTGGCTGAGCTGTTCTTCCAGCACAGTTCTCACCTCGGCCCAGAGGGAGCGGGGGATGTACATCCTGGACGCCGCCGAACACTTCTGTCCCTGGTACTCAAAGCTTCCCCGGGCGATGGCTGTGGCCACTGCAACCGGATCGGCCGACGCGTGCGCAAGAATGAAATCCTTCCCGCCTGTCTCACCCACGATTCTGGGGTAGGTCCTGTAAGCCGCAATGTTGCTCCCGATCGTCTTCCACATGTGCTGAAAGGTCCCGGTGGAGCCGGTAAAATGAAGCCCGGAAAGATGCGGTGACGCAAAAACTGGATCACCGACGTGCCGACCCGAACCCGGGACAAAATTGATCACTCCGGGGGGCAGACCTGCCTTTTCCAGGATCTCGTAGATGATGTAACCGGATAGCACTGCCGTGGAGGCCGGTTTCCACACGACCCCATTTCCCGCCAGGGCAGGGGCCGTGGGCAGGTTGCCTGCAATCGAGGTGAAGTTGAACGGGGTGACTGCGAAGACGAAACCTTCGAGAGGGCGGTACTCCATTCGATTCCATGTACCCGGTGCCGAGTAGGGCTGATCGGAGTAGATCTGGGCCAGGAAGCGGGCATTAAACCGGAAGAAATCGATCAATTCACAGGCTGAATCGATTTCTGCTTGAAACACGGACTTGCTTTGCCCGAGCATCGTCGCGGCGTTGAGCCGATCCCGGTACGGACCTGCGAGGAGGTCGGCTGCCTTGAGGAAAACGGCGACCCGCTCCGTCCACGGCATCCTGCCCCACCATCGCCGTGCCTCGACGGCAGCCTGTATGGCCGCGTCGACCTCTTCCGCTTCCGCCTTGTGATAGCGGCCCAACACGTGCGACACCTCGTGAGGCGCACGGATGGTCTCCACACGCCCCGTAAACAGCCGGCGTCCCCCCGCGATGACGGGGATTTCGAACTCTTCGGCCTTCAAGTCGTTGAGAGCGCGCCGAAGGGATGCGCGCTCGGAAGAGCCCGGCGCATAAGAAAGCACGGGCTCGTTAACAAAACCGGGGACTACGGGCAGCGCGTTGTTCATAGATTGTGCCGGATTGTTCAGGAAATGCCCACTACATCTTGAGGATAAGCTACAGCAATCGCGGACTGCGAATCCTGGAGACCTCAGAAATCAACCGTTCTTCAACGCTTGTACAACCGTTTCGTATCCTTCGTGGCCCTCCGATATCTGACAGGAATGGGCCGACATCAGAGAGGATTCCGATTTCTCCGCTTCGTCACGTATGTGGGCATTGGCGGTGTAGCGATTGGTGTCTGTGCCCTGATTCTTGCACTGAGCATCACGCGGGGCTTCTCGCGGGAGATCGAAAGAAAGATCTTCGAATTCGGTTCCCACGTGCAGGTGGAGAACATGCAGGATGCTCCGCTTGGTGAAACAGACAGCCTCATCTCTCGGCTCACAACGTACCCCGGTGTGCGCCATGTGTACCCGGTCGTTCAGGAATTGGCGCTGTTGCGTTCCGGGAAGGAGATCGACGGGGTGGGGATCTGGGGTACTACAGCCGATAACCTGCTGCTCAGCGAGAACGTTCGTCACGGTGCGTTCTCGCTCGCGCCGGATTCCGCCGGTAGACCCGCCCTGATCCTCAGCAACCAGCTGGCCCGTTTGCTCGGGTCTGAGGTCGGCTCGGTCGTGACGGCTTTCTCGCTGCGCGGATCCACGTCGGCTCCGCAAGCCGACTTGGGCCGCCTTTTCCCGACGCCCAAGGTCAAGCAGTTTTATGTCGTTGGTATCTACGATACGGGCCTGGTTGAGTTCGACCAGCTCTATGCGTTTACGGATCTCGAGACGGCCAGATCGCTGTTCGGCTACCGCAAGGATCAGGTCTCGCGGCTGGATGTACTGCTGCACGATGCCACCGAGGCCGATGATTTGTCGTTCGAAATTGAATTGGATTTGGGATTCCCAATTCTGGCCCGGTCCGTTTATCAGGTCTACAGAAGCCTCTTCGATTGGATCGATCTGCAGCAGAGTATCATTCCGATGGTGATCTCTGTAATCGTTCTGGTCGCTGCGATGAACATCATCGGCATCCTGCTGATGATGGTCCTCGAGAAAACGCGAGAAATCGGCATCATGAGAAGCATGGGGGCCTCCACACGCGCTGTGCGCAGGCTCTTCCAAGCCCTGGGTACCCTGATCGGTGTGGCCGGGATCCTGCTGGGAGAGGGGATCGCACTCCTCTTCGCGCTCATCCAGATGCGCTATGGCATTATCCCGGTACCCGAGGAAACCTACTATATGAGCACCGCACCGGTCGCTCTCAACGTGGTCGACTTCGCCCTCGTAGCGGCGGTTACGCTACCCCTCTGCATCCTGGCCGCCTACTTGCCCGCGCGTTTTGCATCCCAGACCGACCCGGTTCGAACCATTCGTTTTGCGGCGTGACCCTTCGTCTCCCGCTCCGAATGCCGAACCTGTCGGATCCACAGGGGTACCACGGTTTCTTTCGCTATGCGAAACCGATTCGACAAGCACCCGCACTCCAAAGGCCGTCGATATGCAATATATTGCCCCGGAGTCAACCCCGGACCCTGGGCGACGAGTTATTATTAAGATACTGTCAATAAGATATATACGTCCGAAACACTTGACACAAAGGCCGGTCCGTGGGAAATCCGTCCGTCACCCAGAAAGAGAAACCGAATCGTTCATCCATGCGGGTCCGCGTCCTGCTGTTTAGCGTGCTTCGCGATCGGGTTGGGACAAATACGCTGGACGTGATGCTCCCGCATGCGGCGAATGGTGAGCGGTTGCTGCAGTACCTCGGTGATACCTACCCGGTGATTGCTGCCTTCGGTTCTGCCATTCGACTTGCCAGAAACGAGGAATACGCGCCGATTGACTGTGTGCTCGAAGACGGAGATGAAATCGCGCTGATTACGCCGGTCAGCGGCGGCTGAGCCGAACAAGCCGGAATGAAATGGCGAACAATCCAGACATTAGGGTGGAGATCCAGACGGCTGCACTCGACGTGGGAGCAGGATTCGCCTTTCTCCAGACACCTGCCGCCGGGGGCGTTTGCCTCTTCGTCGGTACTACGCGGCAGTGGACATCCGGCGTTGAGACGGTTTCCCTGTCCTACGAAGCCTACGAACCCATGGCGCTTCGCGAGATGCGGCGTCTGGCGGAGTTGGCATCGGAACGGTGGGGGGCGTTGCGGTGCATCGTCCAGCATCGGCTCGGGAAGATTCCGCCTCCGGAAGCGAGCGTCCTGATTGGAGTCGCAACTCCGCACCGCGCCGATGCATTCGAAGCCTGCCGTTTCCTGATCGACGAGCTAAAACGCGAGGTGCCGATCTGGAAAATGGAGAGGTACCGGGATGGTCGGACCGAATGGGTTTCGCCGGTAGAAGGCAAGCCGGGATCCTGAAGGACCGGTGCCGAATCGCCCTAAGACACCTATCGGCCCTTCGTTCAGGCATCCAGTGCGCGCCGGACGGACGCACGGATACGAGCTAGAGGCTTTTCATCCGCGTGCGGCTCAAATGGCCTTCCTGTAAGAACCTCAAACAGCTCAATGTAACGCGAGGCCACTTCCACGCGGAAGTCATCCGGCAGGTCCGGCATGTGCTGCCCCTTCAAGCCCTGAAATCCGTTCGACATGAGCCATTCCCGAACAAATTCCTTGGAGAGCTGTCGTTGGGGGCGGTCCTGCTCGAGAAGGTCTTGGTACGTGTCTGCGTAGAAGTATCGGGAGGAATCGGGCGTGTGGACTTCGTCGATAAGAACGAGAGTACCATCCCCATCTGTTCCGAACTCGTACTTCGTATCGACGAGAATCAATCCCCTCGCGGCCGCCATGCGGGTGCCGCGGTCAAACAGGGCAAGCGCGATGGCTTCGATCTCCGCAAATCGTCCCGCACTCATCAGGCCGCGATCGATGATGTCCTTGGCGCTCGTATCCTCATCATGCCCGGCGCTGGCTTTCGTGGCGGGTGTCAGCAGGGGTTCATCGAACCGGCTGTTCTGCTTCAGCCCGGCGGGGAGCGTGTGCCCACACAGTCGCCGCTCTCCGCTCTGATAAACGCGCCAGGCGTGTCCGGCAAGATAGCCACGCACGACGAACTCGATTGGGATTACGCGGCAGTGCCGGGCTACGGTTACGTTCGGGTCCGGGACCGACAGGATATGATTGGGAACGATGTCGGCGGTTTGCTCGAAAAAGTACTGTGATATCTGATTCAGGACCTGTCCCTTGAACGGGATGAGGCGGGGCAGGATGAAGTCGAAGGCTGAAATCCGGTCGGTTGTAACAAGGACGTACCGTCCGTCGGCCGTCTTGTACGTGTCGCGCACTTTGCCGCCATAGCGCTCGCCGATCTCGGTCAGGTCTGTCTCCCCGATGCAGAAATCCAGTTGCTTGCGAATGACGGGGGCGAGGGGAGAGTCGGGGCGATGCATAGGGTCATTCGGGACGTCTGAAGGCACTCGAGGCACGAAGCTGAAGATCGGGTACGATCATCTTGGACACAGGCAGATAGCCGGACTCTCGTCGGCGCTTGAGGAGCATCTCGGTGGCTTCCCGACCCACCTGCTGCATATGCTGATCGACTGTGGTGAGGCCGATGTACCGGCTCAATTTGATATTGTCATAGCCCACGATAGCCACATCCTCCGGCACCCGTTTTCCGAGTTCGCGCAAGGCATGCCAGGCTCCAATGGCCTGTACATCGCTACCTGCGAATACGGCGGTCAACTCAGGATCGACCTTCAGCAGCTTGTGCATCGCCTCGTAGCCGGCCTCCTCACTGAATCCCGCATGCTTCAGCGTATCGCCCGACTGGATCATTTCGGGATTAAACGGTATCCCCGCAGCCTCGAGACCGTTCCGGAATCCGGCGATACGTCCTTCCGTGTTGAAACTCCACGCGTGGGCGTTGATCTTCCCGATGTGACGGTGACCCATTTTAACCAGATGATCCGTCGCCGCACGGGCCCCCGAAAGATCATCCCAGTGGAAACAGTCGAAGTCCGGACTCTGTGTGCCGACAAGGACCACGGGGGCCTGGAGCATGACCAGTTCCCGCTTGAGCCGCTCGTCGATCGGCAAAGCCACCAGCAGCAACGCATCCACAGCGCCCCGATTCAGGAATCTCCAGAGCGTCTGGTAGGGCGAACTCGATCCCAGGTTGCACAACAGAAGATCGATGTCATGCTCCCGCAGACAGTCCTTCACCCCTTTCAGGATCTCGTTGTAAAATTGGGAGGTGAACGAGGGGAGCGCCACCGCGAGCGAGTCGCTCTGTTTCTGCGCCAGCATCTTTGCCGTTCGAGCAGGCCGAAACTGAAGCTTCTCGATGGCCTTCAATACGCGCTGTCGCGTCTCTTCAGATACCTCCGGAGAACCATTCAGGACCCGGCTGACCGTTGAAATGGCGACTTTGGCCTCGCTCGCCACGTCATATATCGTAATTTTGGATTTTTCCATAAGGCTAGCGGCAAATGCAGTTGCACCAACCTGCAAAGGCCGGCTTGAGGGCGCGATTGCGATTTTGAGCTATCAAGGAAAATTACTCGATCGAATGCTTTCCTGGTGAAGCCGTCAGCGAATTTTGCGGAAATACATGCGCCGCAGCGAGCAGAAATCGTATCACGAGAGGCGGGAATCGGCCGCGTGGTAAGAAATTCAATCGTTCCCGGCAAACAAGACGCTCGCCAGGTCCTTCGATCCGCGTATTTTGGGGCAACCAATTCCGGAGTTCCGCTATGTCAAATGTTCGACTCAACAACGTACGAAAGGTATACGATAACGGCTTCGAAGCGGTTCGAAGCGCGACCTTTGATATTGAGGACGGAGAGTTCGTCGTCCTCGTCGGACCCTCGGGCTGTGGCAAGAGCACGACCCTCCGCATGGTGGCCGGCCTCGAGTCCGTGACGGACGGAGACATCTATATCGGCGATCGGCGCGTCAACGACGTGCCCCCGAAAGACCGGGATATTGCGATGGTGTTTCAGAACTATGCGCTCTATCCCCACATGTCCGTCTTCGACAACATGGCCTTTGGATTGAAGTTGCGCAAGTTTCCCAAGAAGGAAATCGAACAACGCGTCAAATCCGCGGCGGAAACTTTGGGCATCTCGGAGATTCTTGATCGCAAGCCCAAGCAGCTGTCCGGTGGACAGCGCCAGCGTGTGGCGGTTGGACGCGCCATCGTCCGTCGACCTCAGGTATTCTTGTTCGACGAACCGCTGTCCAACCTCGACGCGAAACTGCGGGTGCAGATGCGCACCGAGATCTCCAAACTGCATCGTACGCTTGGCGCCACCATGGTCTACGTCACCCACGATCAGGTAGAAGCCATGACGATGGGAGACCGAATCGTGGTGCTGAAAGACGGCGACATCCAACAGATCGATAGCCCGCTCAACCTCTACAACCGACCGACCAATCAATTCGTCGCGGGATTCATCGGCAGTCCGGCGATGAACTTCCTTGAAGGTTCCATCGATATGTCGAGCGGCGCCATTTTTGTGTCCAGAGACGGGTCCATTCAGTTCCACCTTGCGGATGCGATTGTCAAGGCCCTGAAGAAGCGGGAGAGCAGACCTGTGGTGATGGGAATCCGCCCCGAAGATATCTACCTCAGCGGCGGACCCTTTGCTACGCCCACGACGGAGCCCGTGACATCCATGATGCTGGAGGTCATGGAACCCATGGGCAATGAGATCTTCCTCTACACCCGCTCGGCGGCGGGGGCCATGGTGGCCCGCATTGCCCCACAGCCCCTTCCGGAAGTAGGATCAAGTGTATCACTGGCCTTCGATACGGCGATGGTGCACCTTTTCGACGCTGATTCCGGTGACAGCCTCGTGTCATACGCGGACTGAGAACCCGGATAGCCGCTGAGCTGAGCAACCCGAGAGTGGGCCGCGACAGAGCAAATCGGCGTCCGTATGTAGGAGAGCGGGGTCGCAGTCCAAAGCCCCGCAAGGAATCGTGCCATGCGGTTGAGCGTCATCGATGAGATGGAGCCCCCTCCGTGGGAGAAGGAGCGACTCGAGCGGGAGCCGAATGGACGGCCATGGATTACGGTGAGTTATGCCCAGAGTGTCGATGGCTGCATTGCGGCGCGTCCGGATCAACAACTCCACCTCAGCGGTGAACAGGCGCAGACGGAGACCCATCGACTGAGGGCAGGTCACGATGCCATCCTTGTCGGGATCGGGACTGTTTTGGCCGACGATCCGAGACTGACGGTGCGCCTGGTGAGCGGAAGCCATCCACGCCCCGTCGTCTTGGATTCCCTTCTGCGATTTCCCGCATCCGCACGTATGCTCTCCGGGCCGGCCGAGCGACCACTCCTGTTTACGTCGGAATCCGCCTCGCACGACCGGGAAGCGGCCTTGACCGACGTTGGCGCTGAGGTGGTCAGGCTTCCGGCAGGAGAAGACGGCCTCGTCAGACTGCGTGACGTAGCAGGCGAACTTCATGCCCGTGGAATCCGAAGTGTCATGGTGGAAGGGGGAGCAGGGATCATCACGCGATTCCTGCAGCGAAGGCTTGTGGACGACCTCGTGGTGACGATCACTCCGCGCATCGTTCGCGGAGGCCTCCGGGCCGTCGGTGACCTGGTCGAATCTGAGTTTCGGCCCCCTCTGCCGATCCGGACGGTCAGGGCGCGCCGGGCAGGAGAGGACGTGATACTCTACGCAAAGCCCGTTTGGAGCAGCCCGTGAAACGCGAATCACTCTGGTTCTCCGCTCCTCGTACCGTGACCGTGGCAACGGAGGACTGCGAACCCATCGTGCCTGAAGAGGTCCTCATAGAGACCGCGGTTTCCGCTATAAGCGCGGGTACCGAACTCCTCGTTTACCGGAATACACTCCCAACGGGTATTGCCCTCGACGAAACGATCGCGACCTATCAAACCGAGTTCAGGTACCCTGTGAAGTATGGCTATGCTGTCGTAGGCAGAGTAGTCGAAACCGGCTCGCGGGTTGATCCATCCTGGAAAGGCCGCCGGGTCTTTGCCTTTCACTGTCACGAAAGCCGCTTTGCTGCTCAGCCTGACGCTTTGCTGCCCGTTCCGGACGACCTAACAGACGAGGATGCGGTATTCCTGGCGAATATGGAGACGGCGGTGACGCTCGCTCTGGACGGTCGGCCCCTCATCGGCGAGCAGGTCGCGGTCCACGGCCAGGGCATCGTGGGCCTGTTAACCACGGCGGTGTTGTCGCGCTTCCCGCTCGCCAGGTTGCAGGTCTACGACTGCCACCGGCGACGCCTAGAGGCGGCTCGGTCGCTTGGCGCGGACGTCGCCCATGAAGCCGGCGAGGAGTACCTCAACGACGGCAAGGGTCGGATCGATCTCGCCTACGAACTTGCAGGAAGCGAACAAGCACTCCAGCTGGCGATCGACCAAGCGGCGTTTTCGGGCAGGATCGTCGTGGGATCCTGGTTCGGCTCACGTCCAGCAACCCTTCATCTGGGCGGTGGTTTCCACCGAAAACGGCTCCAACTCGTATCGAGTCAGGTTTCCACGCTTTCGCCGAGCCTGACCGGGCGATGGGACAAGGAACGACGGCTAGAAACGGCCTGGCGTTGCATTCGAGACATAGGGCCATCGAAGCTGATCACCCACCGTTTCCCTCTGCGGGAAGCGCAGGATGCCTTCGCGTGTCTGGACAAGACCCCTGAGGAAGTCCTTCAGGTCGTCTTCCACTATGCAATGCCCGGCAGAACCGGAGAATGACTATGTATACGCTTCGCATGGTGCGACGGTTTGTCGCACAACACTTCCTGACCGTGCCGGATTGCGGCGATGAGAACGAATTGCATTCTCATGCCTACGGACTTGAAGTCACACTTCACGGGGACGAACTCGACGCGCACGGTTACCTCGTGGACATTGTGGACCTCACCGACCGATTGGAAGTCCTTGTGCGCGCCTTCAGAGACCGTACGCTGAATGATCTGCCTGAATTTGAGGGCCTCAATCCCAGTATAGAACATTTTTCAAGGATCTTCTGTCTGTCCCTGGGCCGCCAGTTGCGTGCTCCGAATCTGTCGCACCTGACCCTTCGCCTGTTCGAAGACGACATTGCATCCGCGTCCTTTACTGCTCCCCTGCCCGTAGCAGGGGGCACTCGGTAGGGGAGAGGCCCGACCATGGAAGACGGATATCCCCACTTCCTGGCGGCGAAGCGCCTGCTCGACGAGCGCTCGATCAACCTGCGGATCTGGCAACGCTTCGTTGGTCTGGCCAGCGATCTTGGGCGACAGCGGGGACACTTGCGAATCCTCGAAATCGGACCTGGACTCGGCGCCACCGCCTGTCGTGTTATTGAGTCCATGAGGGGGATTCCCGTCGAGTACCACCTGATCGACCTCGCGTCGAGCCATCTGTCGGCCGCCGGATCTCACGTGCTCACGCACCTGCATTCCGCCGGCTACAAGGTGAACGCTCAGACCGAATCGCTCATCGAAGCAGAACGGGACCATACACCACTCCGCATTGTGCTCCTGAACGCCGATGCGACGTCCCCGGACGTCCGATCGCGCATCAACGGCTTCGATGTTCTGATCGGTCAGGCCCTTCTGGACCTTGTGGATGTTGACGAAGACCTCGATGCCTTCCTGTCGTTTCTGAAGCCCGGCAGCGTCTTCTATTTCCCGATTACCTATGACGGATTGACCTACTTCGGCCCGCAGCTCGAGGCGCAGCAGGATGAGCGGGTTGTGTGTATCTACAACCATTCTATGGACGAGCGGGCGCGCGTTCTGGGGCGTGCAGGGGGCAGCAGGACAGGCCGTCTGGTCCTCGAGCGCCTGCGGCCGCGGCCCTTGGGCATGCTCGACGTCGGCAGTTCTGACTGGGTGGTGTTTTCGGGATCTGGAGGATATGCGGAGGACGAGATCGCTTTCCTTTCAGAAATACTGGATTTCGTTGAGAAGGAATTGATGAGGTCGGGGCAGATGCAGGAGGAAGCCGCCGCGGATTGGGTAAGGAAGCGGCGGGAACAGCTTGTGACCGGCGAACTCATCTACCTGTCTCACCAGCTCGATTTCGTAGGTCAGTTGCTCTGATATTCGTCTTGGCTGCCATTTGATCAGGAGGCCTGGCGGCCCCGGGTCGGGCCGGAGCAGACGCCAGGGACCGCATGCGGGTTCGATTTCGCGGGCCGGGATGTTTGCAGGACCGCACGGTATTCGCAGGACAGTGAGGCAGCTTGTCGACACATCACGCGAGTGGGAAGAGCCGATCGGCCGTGAAGCGCCCGCAGCGGGTACTGCGTAGCGCGGTCGAAGCTGATCCGATCGACCCGAAGGTGGATTCCTCCAGGAGTATTGCTTACGGCACTGTGTGCGGGTTGCGACGACGTGACCGACTTGAAGACGGGCGCACCGATGGACGGTACCCGATACGCGCGGGCTCGACGCCATGCGGCTGACGGCGTATTCGCAATGCAGGTAGAAAACGCGTGCGGTACGTGCGCCAGGGCGGGCCCATCGACAAAACCGGCAGCGGGGCGTATTTATGAGTTGGCCGCTTGCCAATCGGGTACGAATGGCCTATTTTCTGACTTGTGATAATGTATAGTTATCACAAGTTAGAATCTGAAATGACATGGACCAGCCTCCCGCTATGGACGAACGCCTCGCCGGAACCATCCTACCACACGACGCCGCCCTGGCCGCCGCAAAGGACCAGCTTCGCTTCTTCTTGCGCCACTCCAAGGCCAAGAACACGATCCGCTCCTATCTTTCGAACTGGACACACTTCGAAGTGTGGTGCGCTGAGCATGGACTGAAAAGCCTGCCGGCACTGCCTTCAACCGTGGCCCTCTATATTTCAGAGCTGGCCGGCTCGCATGCGACCAGCACCATCAGAATGCGTCTCGCCGCAATCACGCGGCTTCACGAGGTTGCGGGACATTCAAGCCCGGCGCGCGACGTGCTCGTCCGCTCCACGTGGAACGGCATCAGACGCACACGAGGCGTCTACCAGATCGGCAAAACGCCGCTACTCACCGACGACATCGTCAGCATGGCATCCGCCCTGACGGACTCGCTGCAAGGAATACGAGATAAGGCACTAATTCTATTGGGCTTTGCGGGATGTTTTCGGAGATCCGAGTTGATTGCGCTGCATGCTGAGGATATCCGCTTCGTGCCGGAAGGTCTCATCGCCTTCGTTCGGACGTCCAAAACCGATCAATATGGAGAAGGCATCAAGAAAGGTATTCCCCACGGGAAGACGGATGCCTGCCCGGTGACGGCCGTGCGGCGTTGGATGGAAGCCTCCGGAATCACGCGAGGGCCCCTCTTTCGCGCCATCAATCGACACGGCGGAATTCGGGATCAGGCGCTTTCCGGCAACGCGGTGGCACTCATCATCAAGCGAGCATGTGTTGCAGCCGGACTGGATCCATCTGACTATGCAGGACATAGCCTGCGCTCGGGACTCGCCACCCAGGCGGCGATTTCCGGCGTCACCGAGGCCTCCATCGTACGACAGGGTGCCTGGAAGACCGAGCGCATGGCACGGCGATATGTTCGGGATAGTTCGCTCTTCCGAGACAATGCCGGAGGACAGGTCGGGCTCTGACGTTCGTGGCGTATCTTCCGCGACGCGCACGCCCGTAGCCTTCCTCCGTCCGCCCTGCTGATGCCAGACCTCTTCCAGATCCTCCTGCTGTTTGGTGTGGGCGTCCTGACCAGCGTCCAGAATGTCATGGCCGGCGGAGGCTCTACCCTGTCTCTACCCGTTCTCATCTTTCTCGGCCTCGATGGGGCAACCGCCAACGGCACCAACAGGGTTGGAATCGTTGTTCAGGGCATTTTCTCCGTACTGGCATTCCGGCGGAAGCGATTCAGCCGCCTGCGCCAGAGTGCCGTTCTCGGGTTGTTGACCTTGCCGGGAGCCGTGCTGGGCGCGTTCGCCGCCGTGAGGATCAGCGACGTATGGTTCGAGCGCATCCTCGGGATCGTGATGATCGGGATCGTGCTCACGATGCTGCTCCCACGTTCCAAAGGCGTTATGACCTCTCCCGAAGGCCGAGATTCCATTTG
Organism: uncultured Rhodothermales bacterium; assembly: GCA_964387555.1. GTDB lineage: Bacteria > Bacteroidota > Rhodothermia > Rhodothermales > CAYLXM01 > CAYLXM01. The sequence goes on from CAYLXM010000006.1 coordinate 54,088, forward strand.
GATCTACCCTGCGCTGTTTGGAATCGGATTCTACGGGGGATTCATCCAGGTGGGCGTGGGGTTTCTCTTGATGGCCGCATTGTTTCACCTCCTGCGACTCGACCTCGTCTTCGTCAACATGCACAAGGTTGCCATCGTGCTGATCTTCACGGTACCGGCACTGCTTGTTTTTGTGGCGAGCGGGAATGTCAACTGGCCACTTGGCCTTGCACTGGCCGCCGGTAACGGGGTTGGCGGCTGGTGGGCAGCGCACTTCTCAATCCGCGGTGGCGAGCGCGTGATCCGCGTGGTGTTGGTGTTGGCGATCCTCGTGATGGCGCTCGGGCTGCTCGGGCTTTTCTGACGGAATACGGCAGCGTCTATTCCGGCATGTCGTAGACCACGACGAAGGCCTCAGCCGCATGGAAGGCCGGCAAGCCGAGTGCATCGAGCGCCTTGGCCGTGCTGGTATTTCGATCACGGGCCCGCTCCCAGAATTCACGGCTATCGTAGGCGCCGGGGAAAGCCACGCGGTCTTTCTGGGATTCGTGGCGATGAATGGCGGCGATCTTTCGCTGCATGTCTGCTTTCGACATCGGCATAAAGACGTCGGCTTGATGGATCTCCCACTCCTGCCAGGCACCGCGATAGAGCCACACTAGCGGCCGCACAAAATCCTCTACGGCTGCGTCCTCCTTCACTAACCGGTCGACCGCGTGCCGGATGGCATCGTAACACATCCGGTGGGTGCCATGCGGATCGGCCAGATCACCCGCTACAAAGATGTGATGAGGTTTGAGTTCGCGCAGGAGGTCGAGCACGATCTGAATGTCCGCTTCTCCGATCGGATCTTTCTTGACCCTGCCTGTGCGGTAAAACGGCAGGTCGAGGAACCGCGCATTGCTCCCGTTCAGGCCCATCGCCTTGAGGCCGGAGATGGCCTCCGTGTAGCGGATGAACGCTTTGATCTTCTGGACTTCCTCCGTGTCGATCTCACCGGGCTTCTTGCTCGACAGGAACGAATAGATCTCCTCGAAGCGCGGAGCCACCTGGCGAGCCAGTTGCGGCTCGACCAGCTCCGCGGTCATGGACATGAAGTCAAGATGACGCTCCACGGCCTCATCAAACACAGCCACCGAGCCGTTCACCATGTAGGCGACTTTGATGTCGTTTTCATTGCGGGTCAACTTGTCGAGCATCCCCCCCATCGAAATCACGTCGTCATCCGGGTGAGGACTGAACAGGATGACGCTTTCGCTTTTGGGAAGGTCGCGCTGGTATTTGATGCGGCTGCGAAGGTCCTCGAACACGCGCCCGAGCAGGTCATCGATCATGTCATATTTGTAGGCAAGATCGTGCAACCGGTGCGCGTGGAAATCAGCGGTCTCCAAAAGCAAAATGGGCCTGTTTTCCTCCTGGGATAGCCATATAACCGCCTGTTTCTCCAGTTCATCGGTCCACTCCACCTCGCCGACCAACCAGGGCTTTCTCCGCGCGGTGAGGTCCCCCGCCGCTGCCCGATCCACGAACACCGTGGCCTCCGGATGGAATTGCAGAAAACCGGCGCTGATCGTGTCATTGGGCTCCTCCTCGACCGCCCTGCGAACTACGGAAGCCTTATGTTCTCCAGATGTTATGAGCAGTATTTCTCGGGCCTCCAGAATCGTGCCAACCCCCATGGTGATGGCATATCTGGGGACGTTATCCTCACTGAAGAACACGCTGGCCGCGTCTTTTCGGGTGATTTGGTCCAGTTTGACCAATCGAGAGCGGGTAGCGCGAGACGATCCCGGCTCGTTGAAGCCGATGTGTCCACTCCGGCCTATACCGAGCAGCACAAGATCCACTCCGCCGGCATCCTGGATAGCCTGCTCGTAAGCCTGGCAATGCGCTTCAATCTCATCCCAGGCAATCTGGGAGTCGAACGCATGAATGTTCGCTTTCGGGATGTTCACATGGTCGTAGAGGTGTTCCCGCATGAAGCGGTTGTAGCTCTGCAGGGCGTCGGGGTCGATGGGATAGAACTCGTCGACGTTGAACGTCATGACGTTCGAGAAGTCCAGCCCCTCCTGGTGCATCTGAATGAGATGCTTGTATACGCCCACCGGTGTAGAACCGATGGGAAGCGCGAGCACCGCATTTTGACCGGCCCGCTGCTTCGACCGGATCAATGCGGCGATATAGCCGGCAACGGCCTGAGTGAGCCTCTCGGCATCTTCGAAAACGACGAGCGGCATTCGCTCGAAGCGACTGCTTTCGATCCGAATCCCGAGACGCGAGGCGTAGGTCGTGGCTAAGGTCATTTCGTTTCGAATGGTATGATGACAACTCAGGAAACTCCGCTTGCGGAGCTCACAATGCGGAAGACTCTGATCCGACGTTTTGTCACTCCAGACGGAACCCTGAGGGAGAACCGCCCTGAGGGCGTCCGACGGTGGGTGTAAAATACATCAATCGCATCCACGTGTGAGCGACGGCGATGGTCTTCTCGAAGCGCTGCCGCTGCCCGAATCTTGCGGGCGACCTGTGCGTTGGATCGTCAATATCCTGAATCTTGCTCCAGGCCCGCCAAGGGCATATTCGAACGTATCAAAGCGGCGATCAGTGGAGCGCGTTCAGGCAACCCCGAACCTGACCGGAGGTCACCATCGTTCTATGCGGAGCAGCCGCTGGATATTCGTCGATTTCCTGCGCTTCGTCGCCGTGCTCCTCATGTTGCAGGGGCACACGTTCGATGCCGTATTAAGTTACGAGATACGGGCCGAGGGCTGGTATCGAATTCATGCATTCTGGCATGGCTTCACCGCTCCCCTCTTTCTTTTCGGGTCGGGTCTTGCATTCGGCATCGCGACCTTTCGGAAGTGGGAAGGACACATCGGGTGGTCGCCTGCTCTGGCCAAGCGGCTCAGGCGGTTTTCCCTGCTGCTGGTGATCGGGTATGCCCTTCATCTGCCCTATTTCTCCCTATCCCGCGTCGTCAATGACCTCACGCCGGAGCAGTGGTCGGCTTTCCTCCAGTCCGACGCCCTTCACGTCATCGCGCTGGCGCTCATCGTAGCGCAAATGTCCGTATTCCTTCTGAAAGATCGGAAGCGTGTCGCACTCTTTCTGGGCATCGGCTCTGCCGCCATTATCCTCGCTGCACCTTTTCTCTGGTCAGCCCCCCTGGAGGGCGTTCTTCCGGCAGGGTTTGTTGCGTACCTCAACAGCAGCACCGGATCCATATTCCCGTTCTTCCCCTGGTCGGCCTACCTCTTCCTTGGTGTAGTGACCGCATATGCAATGAAACCGTGGCAGAGTGCGGAGCCGGACCGAAACAGGGTAGCGATGGTCGCCGCGGCCGGCGCGGTGCTGCTGATCGTCAGCCAGGCGGCGCAACTTGTTCCGCTTACCATATTCCCCGAAGGCACAGCCTGGAACGCGCGCCCCGACGTCCTAATGGGGAAGGCGGGAGCGATCATGTTGTTTCTCGCGGCCCTTTACCAGCTCGAACTGGTCATTCGGAATGTGCTTTCGACACGAGGGCAATCCTCGTCCCAGGTTCTGAACGCCGTTACCGTTATGGGTCAGGAATCCCTGGTCATCTATGTGGTGCACCTTCTGATTCTTTACGGCTCCGTGCTCGCTGCCGGCCTGAACCGGTCGGTTGGCCGCACGCTGGACGTACCAGGCTCGCTCGCAGTTTTTGGCGTCCTGTTCCTGGCCATGTTGCTGTTGGCATGGGCATGGCAGTTCATGAAGCGCCATCGGGTAGAAGTGCTGAAAACGGTTCAATGGTCGCTCGGGTTGTCCCTGGCCGCCGTATTCTTGATCAGCCCCAGTTGACGATCACCGCGATCCTGAAGCACCGTTTCCATGCCTGCGAAAAGTCGATCCACCGATTTTGATGTCATCCTTGTCGGAGCGGGCCACAACGCGCTCATCACCGCAGCGTATCTCTCCAAGGCCGGCTACCGCGTCGGCGTATTCGAGCGCCGGGATATCGCCGGAGGCGCCGTCTCAACGAAGGAGATCGTGCCCGGATATCGCTTTGATCTTGGCGGCAGTGCCCACATCCTGATCAGGCTGACTCCCATCGTAGAGGAGTTGGGGCTGGAGGCGTTCGGGCTCTCCTACCTGGAACTTGATCCCCTTTTCTTCGCACCGTTTGACGATGGAGACTCGGTATTCTTCTACAGGAGTGCAGATCGGACCGCACACGAACTCGAGCGGAAATTCCCGGGTGAAGGGGACGCTTATCGGCGGTTTCTCGATGAGTGGAGACCTTTCGCGCAGGCGGTCAAGGAGACTTTTCTGGCAAGTCCGAGCCCCCTTGAACTGGGGAAAACGTTTGTCTTCGGAAAAGGATTGGCGAAGGACTGGAAGCGCGCTCTTCCCATGATCCTACGCCCCTACGGCACGGTGGTCGAGGAGTACTTTCGGGAGGAAAAGGTGAAGACGCCACTGGTCTGGATGGCCGCGCAGTCGGGCCCCCCGCCCACCGAACCCCTATCAGCGCCGTTCCTTCTGTGGCACCCGCTCTATCACGAGGGCGGTGTCGCGCGGCCTCGAGGAGGGTCAGGGATGCTTACTCAGGCCCTTTCGGCACTGATCGAAGCCAATGGCGGAGCAGTACACCTCTCCTCTGCAGTAGAAGAAATCCTGGTAGAAGGCCGCAAAGCCACCGGCGTGCGAATCGGCACGGAAATTCATACGGCTCGTGCCGTCGTCGCCGGCACGCACGTTCTGGAGACGTTTGGTCGTCTTCTGCCGGAGGCATACAGGCCGGAGGCGGCGCAACGCGTTCGCGTCGGCAACGGGTTCGGTGCGATTCTGCGCCTGGCGCTCGATCGACCCATCCGCTACGCTGCACACCCCGGGGATGAGGCACGCATCGCCCTTCAGTTGATCTGCAATGACCGGAAGACCATTGACAGAGCCTATGGCGAATACCTATCGGGACGCCCAACACAAGACCCGCCGATTGTGGCCATGAGTTTCAGCGCGGTCGATGACACGCTGGCACCCGCCGGCGGTGAAGTCCTGTGGCTCTGGGCGCAGTACTTCCCGTACGACCTTGCGAAGGGTTCGTGGGACGAGATCGGCGACCAGGTGGCCGAAAACATTCTCAGTACTTTTGACCGCTACGCACCGGGTACGTCCGCGTCCGTGGTGGGTTCACTATTTCAGCACCCGTTGTGGCTTGAGCGAGAGATCGGCCTGTATCGCGGGAATGTCATGCATCTGGAGATGAGTTTCGACCAGATGTTCCTCTTCCGCCCTTTCATGGAAGCCTCCCGATATCGGACGCCCCTGAAGGGCTTGTACCTTACTGGCGCCAGTACGCACCCTGGAGGCGGCATCATGGGTGCTTCGGGTCGCAATGCCGCACGTGTATTGCTCAAAGATCTTTCTCGACATCGCGTATGACCTACCTCGGCTTCCTCCTGACCTTCATCCTTCCTCCGCTCCTGCTCTTGCTGGCGGCCGCGTTGAGGAAACCCTTGCCGGACGTTCTTCGTCGCCGGGCGGGATGGTCCATGCTGGCCATCGTTGTGATCGCGTTCGTTTATACGACGCCTTGGGACAACTATCTCGTCCGCGAGGGCATCTGGTATTACGGGCCTGATCGCGTCCTGGGCACCATAGGCTATGTGCCTTACGAAGAATACATGTTCTTCATCCTCCAGCCGGTGCTGGCAGGACTTTGGCTCTTTGTCCTCCTGCAGCGCCCCCCTCAGGTGACATGGAAACCGGCTCCTGCAGCCCGTATTGCCGGCGCAGCGGGCTTCATCGGTCTTTCCATATTGGGCTTCGTCCTCTTCACCATACCCGGGGGAGAGTATATGGGGCTCATTCTCGGATGGGCTTGTCCCATCGTTGCCGGAATGTGGGCCTGGAAAGGCGACGTGTTCTGGAATCTTCGGTCATTGCTGCTCAAAGCATTCCTTCCGCCCACAGTGTATCTCTGGGTTGTGGATCGGGTTGCGATTGTTAGCCAGGAAATATGGACGATTAATCCGTCCACTTCCCTGGGTTGGAATCCATTTGGCCTCCCGATTGAGGAAGCGGTCTTCTTCCTGGTGACAACCCTGCTCTCGATCAAGGGCCTTTTTCTCCTTCTCAACATTTGGAAATTGATCCCCGATGCCCCGACTACTCGATAGCTTTCTGAACCTCTTCCGGCGTGAGAATGGACATGCCCCGGAATCCGCCCAGGAGCGCGCCCGTGACATAGATGTCCACGAGCTTCATCGGTTGCTGAAGGAACCTGTCGCGCCCCTCCTTCTGGATGTCAGGGAGCCGGTAGAGAAACGAGCCGCCGATCTCGGAGGCCGCAATGTACCCCTCTGGAGCCTGCCCCAGTCACTGGATGATCTTCATGCCTGGGCCGAGCGGCCTGTTGTCGTTTACTGCAGATCTGGTGCGCGCTCCGGACAGGCCGTCCGCCTGATGCGCGCACACGGGATCGAAAACGTGCACAATCTGAAAGGGGGTCTGATAGCGTGGACCCGCCATTATGGCACGCCTGTGCCCGCTGATGGGCCGACCCGATCGGCCGGATAGGCCGGTGCGCGTGCCCAAATGGAAGAAGTCGACGCACGACCCGTTATTCCGGTCCTTGCCGGTCCGACCGCCGTCGGAAAGACGGAACTGAGTTTGGTCCTGGCCGAAGCCCTCGGTGCGGAGATCGTGTCGGCCGATAGCCGCCAGGTATTTCGCGCCATGGACGTGGGGACCGCCAAACCCACACCGGTCCAACTGCGACGTATCCGACACCACTTCATCGGGGAGCGGCCCCCTGACGCGGCCTACTCTGCGGGCGCTTTTGCCGTTGATGCCTGGGAACGCATCGCATCGATTCGAATGCGCAACTGCGGTGTCCTGGTGGTTGGTGGATCTACGTTGTATCTCGAGGCCCTTCTGGTTGGACTACCCGAATTGCCGGTCGTTTCCCCGTCGGTACGTGCTGAGATCCGGCATCGCCTCGATTCGGAAGGCACAACAGCGCTCTGGGAAGAACTCTGCAGGGTCGACCCGCGCGCCGCGGCCCGCATGGATCGAACGAAATCACAGCGTATCGCGCGCGCACTCGAGGTCTGGCATAGCGCCGGAAGACCCCTGTCATCCTACTGGGACGTCGTTTCGCCTCCCCCCTACCGATTCACGACCGTCGTATTAAACCGGGAACGAGCCGCTCTCTATGCGCGGATCAACGCGCGTGTGGATGAGATGCTGGCTATGGGTCTGGTCGCTGAAGTGGCCTCGTTGCTTGCCTCCGGATTGTCGGCGGACGCCCCGTCTCTTCGGACGATCGGTTACCGCGAAATCATTGCCCACCTCCGTGGGCAGGCCACGCTGGAAGAGGCCCGAACCCTGGTCCAGCGCAACAGCCGTAGATACGCGAAGCGCCAGTTGACCTTTTTCCGGCGCTTTCCGGATTGGACCTGGATCGATGCGGCCGACCAGGACTGTCTCAGGCGGATTCTGGCGACGTATCAGCACTGAACTGCAGGGCGTGTCGTGTCGGCAGGCCGGACACTCATGCCGAACTGACGATGCACCCATCGTCCCTTTCGCACCGTGCCGCACATCTGCGCCCCGTGGCGCTCGAACAGGGCGACCCACTCCTCCGCCCTTCGAAAGGTGAGGTCTCCCTCCTGAGTGCGCATGAGCCCCCCCGACCGCAGCCGATTGGCGACCCGGTCGAGGAACCGGAGCAAACGATGATCAAAAGCCCGCTCGTAAACGGATTCCAGCACGACGACCCGCTCACGAGCGACGCGCAACGATTCCTTCAGGGTCGTTTCCGAATCCTTGCAGTGATGCAGCACGAATACCAACAGCACCACGTCGAAGGAGCGGTCAGGGAAAGGCAACTCCGAACCATCGTAGGTCTGCATCGGCAGACCGGTTCGATTGAAATCCACAACGTCCATGAGGTGCACATCCGCGCCAAAACGCCGTGCAAGGTCTTCTCCCACGTATCCATCGCCCGCGCCGAGATCCAGCACAGATTTCCCCGACAAGGAGCCTCCGAAGAGCGGGGCGATGAGCGCGTTCTTTTGTCGGGCACGGTCGCGTAAGACCGAAGCCAGCCCCGCCTGCAGGATGGAAGGTCTCAGCGAGAGCACGAGCCAGCCGATCCAGCCTATCCAGATAAACGGCCAGTACCACCCAACGGTATAGAAAAGGTACGTGCCGGTCAGGGTGGTGGACAGCCAGATCCAATTCCATGGCCTGCCGTCCAGCAGCGGGATGGTCAGCAGTATGCCCAGAAAGTACCAGGGGTGGATGGTTGTCGCCAGAAAGAGGTAGCTGCCAAAAAGGACCAGGACCACGGACGGAAGACGCCAGCGGAAGCGAATATCAGCCGCGTACAACAGAGGAACAGCCAGCAGGAAAACGAAGCGGAAGATCGGTCCGATGGTTCTCCCCCATCCCGTCCTCCCACCAACCTGCCATTCGTTCATGGCCCATTTCAGCAGGTAGTATGGTCCAGCATTAAATTCAAAGTTGCTTACATACAGATTTAATGATGTCAGTACGTTGCTCACGGTATCCATCCGCAAATAGGGCACGGATAGAACCAGCGAAACAACCGAGACGAGACCGATGAACCTCCAGCCAACGCGACGCAGGAGAAACGGCAGGAGCAAGAAGGGATAGAGCTTCACCCACGCTCCGAGGGTCGCTGCAAGTACGGCCAAAGTGGGTCTTCGGCGTACCACGGCCCAGAACATCACCGCCAGGGCGAGCAGCAGCAGGTTTTCGGTATGAGGCTGCGCGGCCGCTTCGATTAGAATGACAGGATTCAGGGCATAAAGGGCGAGAAGGTTGGCCGGCGAGATACGGCTGACCAGGAGCAGTGCGGCGAGCTCCGCGCCCACCAGCAAGGCCTTTATCAGGTAGTAGGAAGCCTCCCAGCCCGCGTCGTAGGCAAGTGCGCCAACGGCAAAAACGATCTGTGACGCGGGCGGATAGACGGAGTAGTAGGCCTTCGAATTGAGCAGCGCAAAGATCGGCTCATCATGGAGAGCGGCGAGTGCTGGATCCGACGGAATAAACGCGTACGGGTTGATACCGTGTGCCTGAAGCAAACCGTCCCAGATGTACCGATAGACGTCGTCGGAGATTTCCGGAGGAAGGGGAAAGAGGATTAACCGGACTGCGACGGCGATTCCGAGGAGCGCGTGGATGCCCAGCGTTCCTGAACGGTAGACTGCGATCGAAAGTGCGAGCAGCGCTACCGACGCAATGGGGATCAGGATTCGAAACTCCTGCAGCCCAATGCCGGCCGCGAGGAGGAGCGTCAGCCCAACCGCAGCGCCTGCAATGAGGAGAAGCCGAAGTCCGCGTCCGGAGCCGGGCATGAGCCAACGTCTCAGCCGTGCGGATCGCCCCTCTGAGGATGTGTCCCCGGGGCTAGTCGTGGTTGAACCGGAGGCAAACCTTGCGCCCACCCAGTTCATACTCTACCGCATCCGCCAGTTGCTCGATAATGAATAGACCACGGCCGTTGTCATGCAGCAAGTTTTCTTCGGCCATCGGATCAGCGACCGTGCTGCGGGTGAATCCGATCCCTTCATCCTCAACGGTTATGAGAACCCTTGATTCGTTCACATGGACTTCGATCACCACGTCCTTCAGCGGGTCAAATCCGTTTCCGTGATCCATCGCATTTGTTGCCGCCTCGCTGCTGGCGAGAAGGATGCGATCAGTCAGATCTTCCGACCAGCCTTTCTCTTTGGCCAGGCTCTCCATAAAGGTGAGCACCGTTTCCGCACTTTTGTGCGTACTACTGACGACAAGTCTTCGGATCTCCATCGGCAACAGGACTACAGAATGAGGGTCAGGCAAAGATTATGAACCTACCGTATCAAGGCTGCTTTTATGAGCACCGGGGAAAATCCCTCGGCGGAAACGCGCATCAAATAGACGCCTGAGGGTACCGATTCACCCTGGTCGTCGAGAAGGTTCCATTGTACGCCACCGTCGCCGTCAGTTTCCACTAAAGTCCGCAAAGGTTTGCCGGTCGGCGAAAAAATCTCTATCTCCGCTGCTCCAGGCAAGCCGGCGATGGTCATTTCTTCCCCGTGGAGCGACACGCGGCACGGATTGGGATAAACGAACACGTCAGAAAGGTCGCCGGCAAATCCCGAAAGCGTGGCCACATTACCTTCGGTCGCAAGCCCGTGCCCTACGGACGAGCGCACGTTGGTCACCACAATCGTGGTGGAGCTGCCCACCGCACCGAGGATACGACCGGAGAGTACCAGAATCACACGTTCCGGAGCGAGGGGATCCCATAAAGCCTGGCTCACGGATCCCGCCGGAAGGACGCGGTAGTTGTCGGGATCGCTTGCCGAGCCCGGGTCCAGGGACCCGCTGAACACCAGTTCTGCACGGACGGCATCAAGAATGCGCCATCCTGCAAGCACAAGCTTGGGACCATCGCCGGACCCTTCCGGGACCAGCGTGTAGCCGTCCGGAACCGGCGTGTTTTCCACATCGCGCAGACCCGTCCACGAGAGCGTATCTCCTTCCAGCGGGATCCGGCTAAACTCCACATTGGCCAACCTGCCGGTTGATTCCAGCACGACCGATCGAATCTTGCCCAAACCAGACCACGAGAAGTGGCGCAAATCCGTCTTCGGACTCAGCGACTCGGAAAATGTGAGTACCAGACGATCTCCGGGGCCCCTCGCGGTATTGAGCAGCCTGGCGGATGCGTGAGGCCGGACCCTTCGTACCTCGGAAGGACCAGACCGCTCTCCTGCCGACCAGGCAGACAGCGCGTAGTCGAACAGGTCCTTCGTGACGATCGTTACGGATTCGGAAGCGGTGGTCAATATCGGGTCGAACTCTTCTCCGGGTGTTCCCCGCCAGACCATGACGGAATCCGCCGCCGGCGCATGCCACTGCAAGAACACCGTCGTATCGTTGATCGCATGGGCCTCCACCCACATGGGTGGCGCCACGGCGCGAAGTTCCGAATCCCAGTCCAGCAGGTGCATCGTGTCGTCCGCGCCCGCCATGACCAATTCCTGCACCCCATCCTCGTCGAAATCAGCGGCCACAACGAAGATGCTTCTCGCGCCGCGCTGCTCCGGATCCGGCCCATCTCCCCAGTGGTAGGCAAGTCTCCACTCATCACCCTCCCGGCGGAAAACATAGAGATCGGGGGGATATACGATCCCCAGTTCGTCCCGTCCATCCTCGTCCACGTCGACTACGAACACGCTTCCCTGACTCGATACCGGGCCCACGAAGGTGAGGGAATCCTGGAGAACATAGGTATTGTCGCCCTCGGCCTCGAATCGATAGTAGATCCCATATTCGGCTTCATATTCACGATCCTGTCGCAGGCTGCGCCATCCGTCCGTGTACGTGATGACTTCGGGTCGTCCGTCGCCATCGAAATCCCCGGCCGCAAACCTGCTGCCCGCGTTGTAACGGTCCGTTTCGTAGGTCCACACGGCATCGCATAGGGGTCCCGGACGGCATTCGAACATGATGAAGTCGCCATCCGTGTCACCGACGAGCACATCGACGAGTCCATCTCCATCAAAATCCCCCTGCAAAGCCCTCGGAAGGCTGAAGCCGTTGAGGTCTGAATCGAGTTCACCGGACCGTCTAGCTTCCTCGATCGGGGTCGGATTTATCAGGCGGACGACCTCCCGATAGTCCGACCCATCCCACTCCAGGAGGCGCCACGACTTGCGATTGTGAGACAGGATCTCCCCTCGCCCATTCTTATCCACATCCGTCAGTGAGGTACCCCATACGGCTCCGTCATCATCGATACGCCCGATTCCGGTGGTGTCGAGAAAAGCGACGCGTGTCGGTAGTTCCCGGGGCCCCGGTTGTTCGAGCAGCAGCGTAACTGCCGATACTTGGGTAAGAAGCTCGAGCAAACCGTCGCCGTCCGTGTCTCCCACCGCGCGAGGAAAGACATTGGCTTCCATCTTTCCCATCGGACTGAAGTCTGACCCGGACCACTCGAAGAACGCCAGGGTATCGCCCAGGGCCCCTTCACGATTCTGGTTGAACACGATCTCCAGCAATCCATCCTGGTCGAAATCGACGGCCTGGGGCATGAGATACCCTGCAGGAACAGACAGGGGCAGTCTCGAGACGGCATCCAGGCGGGAGGGTGCCTCCGGAATTCGGAGTGCCGGGCCGTCCAGAGTCGTTCGGAGGCCGGATCCGTTTATGACTTCTATGGTGGAGCGAGCGGGCCCCCCTTTTCCGGATGGATCGGTCCATACGAGTCCATGGCGGCGCCCGCGCCGACCGAAGCGATCCGACCGCACGGTTGTGGACAATCCGCCAACCTCGACCGTCATCGAGGCTTCCGTGAAGTCGTCCGTGACGAGTTCAGCGAACACGCCCGGTTGGCCCCCTTTCCAGGCCACGTCCCAGAGCACAACCCCGACGCGGGGAGGCGTGCGGTCGATCGACACACGCCGTCGATCCTCAATGTGTCGGCCATTCTTCAGATGGACCGATAATCTGAGTACGGCCGTCGTGTCGGGAAGCGTGCCGATCACCCAGACGCCCAGGGTGTCATCCATCACCTGCCTCGAACCCGACCCGATGGCCACCCATTTGCCGTCGGGCTCGTCATCACCCAGGGCATACGACAACTCGTACCAATCGAATAGTGGCGAGAGCGCAGATCCAAGAATCGGGATGGTTGGATGGCCCAGACCCGCCTCGTCAACGGGACTTCGTATCTCCACACGTGCGGGCAGGGCCGACGTCACCGCAGCAAGGGCGTCCACCCTTCCGGCCCCGGTCCACTGATCCCATCCCGGCTCGCGGATGTCGGTGGCCGTACCTGAAAGCACAGCGCGTACGGCTTCCGGAGTAAGGGTGGGATCCATGCTGCGGACAAGCGCCGCGATGCCGGAGACGATGGGTGCGGCCACGGAGGATCCGCTGCGGCGGCCGTAGAGGAAACGATCTTCCGACGGATTTTCGGAATCCTCATTGGCGGGGAACAGGGTGGTGAAGACCCGGGTCCCGGGAGCGCCGACGTCCAGGTTCACACCGTGCGAGGCCCGAAAGCCGCGGTCGGTGCCATCTTCAGACAGCCATCCCACGGAAATGACCTCAGGATAGTCGGATGGATAATGCGGCCAGTCGCCCCCGTCGTTGCCGGCGGAAGCCACGATCACCGTGCCGGATGCAGTCGCATATCGGATTGCGTCATGCATCAGCGGTGAGTAGTAGGCGTCTCCGAACGACAGATTGAGCACTTCGACGCCCATATCGGCCGCATAGACAATGGCTCTGGCCACGTCGTCGTCTTCTCCTTCTCCGTCATTTGCGAAGGCACGGAGCGGAAGGAGCCGGGACCCCGGGGCTACGCCCGCGATACCAAGTTCGTTGTTGCGGGCAGCACCCAGAACGCCGGCGACATAGGTTCCGTGGCCGCGACCCGGTCCAAAAGAGGGCACGGCATCCTCGGACGGGTCTGAATCCGGTGAACGCAGATCGCCTGGCTCGACGGCGACTGACCGGTCCACAAAATCGTACCCCCGCAGGTCATCCACATACCCATTCCCATCACTGTCGACGCCGTCGAAATCCGAGGAATCAACCACGCCATTGCCGTTGAGGTCCTCGCCTGGATTGACCCAGAACTGACCGGACAGATCGGGGTGATCGAACCAGACCCCCGTATCAACAAAGCCGATCCGCACCTCAGGATGCCCGGTCGTCACCTTCCAGGCTTCGACGACGCGCGTGACAACCAGGTGCTGAAGGCTATCGAGGTATCGATCCGCCTCCAGATTTCGAACTGCGGCTACGGCATCGAGACGATACCGGCGATTGGGGATGACATAGTCTGCGAAGGGAACGGAACGCCACAGGGACAGTGCCGCCTCAAACGCTACCGAATCGGCCACGGACAGAATGTACACCCGACTGAGCGGCTCGCGGGAAGGGGATTTTTGTTGGACCTCGGGAAAGACCGGATTGGTCGCATCGACCTGCTCGAAAAGTCGGGCGTGTTCACGGACCGCCGGGGCATTCTTCGACATCACGCCCCCAAGAACGGAGACCACCTCCTTCGGCGAATCCCCGCTTACCTTAACGACCAACTGAGGCTGCGCTTCTGCCCTGAGCGCCAGGCCCAGAAGCAGCGCCACCCATGCGCGCAGGAAACCCACTCCTACTCCGCCTTGACCGTTGAGACCAGCAGGCGCGCCAGGTCGCCGGCGAGAGTTCCGCGATCGAATTTGCGTACCAACTCCTCCTCCGGTGCGGGCAAAGAATGCGTTTGCCATTGCTGATAGAGTCGCTGCATGGCAGCCACCACACCGTCCACATCCTCCGGCTCAACCAACTCCGCTGCCTGGTATTCTTTGAGCGCCCTGCGGGCCGCCCCCTCGGGCACCAAACCCAAAATGGGTTTCCGGGTGCCAAAGTATTCGTACAGCTTGCCCGTCGAAATCGTTTCCTGGTCGCGCTGCTTTCCTACGGTCATCCAGAGAACAGTGGCCTCCTGCAACTCCGCAACGGCTTCTGCATGCGACAGATAGCCCTGCAGACTCACCACGTCAGAGAGTCGGAGGCGGTCGATCAACCTGCGTGCGTGGTGAGGCATCATGCCCACGAAGCGCGCTTCCACGAAGGGCCGTACCTGAGGCTGCCGTTCCAGCCATCGCGCCAACCCGCAAAGAAAGACATCAGGTTGCTGGGCATCATAAAAAACCCCGGAGTAGAGCAGGCGAAACTTGCCATGCGGAATGCCCAACGGCCCGTTTCTAAAATCGGCCGGATCGAAGCCCTGAGGAAGGATGCTCACTCGATTGTAGCCGCTGGCACCGAGGTGCCGCTCGACGAGGCGACCCTGAATCACGCGATTGATCGTAGTAACGTGCATCGCGTGCTCAACAACATCCTTCTCCATACGCAGGTGACGGCGGCGGTGGATCGGCGTGGGGTATCGGTGGCGCGGGTTTCCCACCCAATCGTCGCGGAAATCCGCGATAAGCGGGATACCGCTCCATCGGCTCAGTTCCAGCCCAACGAGCAGGCTGGTGTAGGGGGGAGCGCTCGCAAAGATCACATCGTGGTGCTGCGCGTCAATAATCCGTTTGCCCTCTTCGACGGCGGCGTTCTTCCACCCGATCTTGTTGTCCGGGATAAACAGAAGCTGGCTGAACCACGAAGTGAGCCTGCGGATCCGTTCTGAGGGCAATCCGAGCTCCTTCGTGCGGCCGAACAGCCGTGTCGGATCGGCAGAATCGGTTCGCCTGATCACGATCTCGGGTTCCGCCTCGAGTTCCGCGAGCAAAGATGGATCAAAAGCGAAGTAGGAACCGACCTTCGCAGTGAGAACCGTTGGCTTCCACCGGTAAGCGGGCAGGTACTTGACAAACTTGGAGACGCGCTGGACACCGCTCAGGCCCATCGGCGGAAAATAGTATGCTACCACGAGGACACGAAACGAATATGCTTCGTCTCCGTCCGGAAGGGGTTGGGATACCAGGAGCGAATCCATGAAGTCGGAGCCGTTTACACGATCGTCAGTTGCCGCGGGGCGCGGGTCAAACACTCTGCCGTTTCCTCATGCACCGAGACCATGTCCTCCAGGCGCACGCCGAACCGATGCGGAAGGTACACGCCAGGCTCGATCGTGACGACACAGTTTGACGGCAAGACATCTTCGCTGCCGGGTCCGAGGCGCGGCCATTCGTGCACCTGCAAACCCACTCCGTGCCCCAGGCTGTGAGGGAAAAACTCTAAATACCCCGCTGACTCCAAAATAGTTCGCGCCATTCGATCCGCATCAATCGCAGGCCTCCCGGCATGAACGCACTCGAAGGCCGCCTCCATCGCATCAGCAACTGCGGCATGGACACGCACGACCTCCGGGGCTGGAACCCCGACGCTGATCGTCCTGGTCATATCCGACGCGTACCCGTCAACCGTGCATCCGAAATCAAGGATCACCACGTCACCGTTCTGAATTCTGCGCTGTGTCGGACGTGCATGCGGAAGGGCCCCGTTCGGTCCTGAAGCCACAATCGGATCAAAGGCCATGGCCTCCGCTCCACTGCGAAGGCAGCGGTAGATGATTTCGGCGGCGAGGTCCCGCTCGGAAATACCGGGCTGGATGAGGTGCAGCACGTCCTCGAACACGCGCTCCGTCAATGCCTGGGCCTTTCGGATCAAGGCCAGCTCGGTTTCAGCCTTTTGCGCCCTGTTCTTATCGAGAAGCCGCGAATCCGGGGCCCATTCGACGTCGGGAATAGCGGACTTCACCTCGAGCAATACCTGAAGCGGCGTTCGTTCTGCATGCAGCAGCACCTTTCGGCCTTCGAGGCCCACGCAGAGACCGGGCAGCGCATCGGTCAGAGAGCGACCTGAAACATGCAGCGATGCCTCCCGGACCTCTTCAGCAGCCTGTTCCCGGTATCGGCCGTCCGTCACAAATGCCGCGATCTCCGGGGTAACCAGCAGCAGGCCATTCGAGCCCGTGAAGCCGCACGCCCACCGCAGGTCTGCCGGGTGGCTCAACAGAACGCCATCGGCCCCGGTCTGCGACGCGGCCCGGCGGATCTCCGCGAGACGGCACTTCAAGCCTCCAACGTCGAGACCGGTACTCATCGGCGGCGGACGCTGTAGTTCGGGGACTCCTCGGTAATCCGCACGTCGTGCGGGTGGCTTTCCCGTACTCCCGAGGCCGTGATCCGAACAAAGCGAGCCCTATCCTGCAATTCGGATATCGTGGCACATCCGCAATAGCCCATGGCCGCTCGGAGGCCTCCCAGCATCTGGTATACCACATCGCTGAGGTTTCCCTTGAACGGAACCCGTCCTTCAATACCCTCAGGAACGAGTTTGCCCAGATCATCTTCCGCATCCTGGAAGTAGCGGTCTTTGCTGCCGGCCTTCATGGCGCTGAGCGAGCCCATTCCTCGATAGGTCTTGTACTTCCTGCCCTCATAGAGGATAGTCTCGCCGGGGCTTTCCTCAACGCCGGCGAACAAGCCCCCGATCATCACGGAATCGGCGCCGGCAGCGATGGCTTTGGGAATGTCCCCCGTCTCTTTGATACCCCCGTCGGCGATGATCGGGATGTCGTGCTCCATGGCAGCATGCGCACACTCCATGATGGCGGTTAACTGGGGGACACCCACGCCGGCCACCACCCGTGTCGTGCAGATCGAGCCGGGTCCAATGCCCACCTTCACGGCATCGGCGCCGGCGGCAATCAGATCGGATGCGCCCTGTCGTGTTGCCACGTTGCCCGCAATCACGTCAATTCGGTCTGTGATCCCCTTCAGCCGCTCTACCGTTCGCAGGACCCCTTCAGAATGGCCGTGCGCGGTATCGACCACGATAAAATCCACACCTGCTTCGGTCAGCGCGCGAACCCGTTCGTCGGTGTCGGCTGTCACGCCCACTGCCGCGCCAACGCGCAGGCGCCCGTGTTCATCCTTGCAGGCGTTGGGGTACTTGAGCTTCTTCTGAATGTCCTTGAAGGTAATCAGTCCTTTCAGGTAGCCCGTCTCGTCAACAACCGGCAACTTCTCGATCTTGTGTTGCTGCAGGATGTCCTCCGCCTCCTCGAGTGTCGTCCCAATGTGGGTGGTAATCAGACCGTCCTTCGTCATGATCTCCTCGAGCCGCGCCGTGTTATCCGGCTGAAACCGTAGGTCCCGGTTGGTCACGATGCCCACGAGTCGCCGGCCCTCGTCAACAACGGGGATGCCGCCAATGCGGTACCGGGACATCAGTAGGCGTGCGTCGGCGACCGTATCACGAGGGGTGAGAGTGATGGGATCGATGATCATCCCACTTTCCGATCGCTTGACGTGGCGAACCTCGGTGGCCTGCTGCTCGATGCTCATGTTTTTGTGGAGAACACCGACCCCGCCCTCGCGTGCGATCGCGATGGCAAGGTCTCCTTCGGTCACCGTATCCATGGCAGCCGATAACAGCGGCACATTCAGGCGGATTCGATTCGTAAGCCGCGTCGCCGTTACGACTTCTCGGGGCATGACCGTTGAGCGCGCCGGAACGAGCAGCACATCATCATAGGTCAACCCATCCAGAATGATCTTGTCCAGCATAGCAAAAACTCGCTTTCTCTATTCTATTACTTGAGGTGAACGAGGCTTCGAAGGCGACTCACCTCGTGGGCGGCCAGGTGCCTCCAGGCTCCCCTTTTGAGTCCACCGACCGTCAGTCCTGCGTACCGAATGCGCTCCAGGTGGATGATTTCGTGCCCGATCGCCTTGATCATGCGGCGTACCTGACGATTTCGGCCTTCGTGAATCTGCAATGCGATCCGGTGGTGGTCCTGCGGGTCGACGTAGCCTACCTGGTCGGCGCGGGCTTCGCCGTCCTCCAGCACAACGCCGATCTTCAAGCGCTCGATCTCGTGCGGTTTTACGCCCTCGCGGGTCTCCACCACGTAGATCTTCTCTATCTCGTAGCTGGGATGCATAAGACGGTACGCCAGATCTCCATCATTGGTCATTAGCAGCACGCCCAGGGTATCGCGATCCAATCGTCCAACAGGAAAGACGCCGGCCTTATCGATGCGGGGATCTTTGACGAGTCCCATGACGGTCGGCCGGTTCCGCTCGTCCGATTTCGTAGTGAGAACGTCTTTCGGCTTGTTCAGCAAGAGATAGACATACGGATTCGGCGAGATGGTCTTGCCGCTAACGCTGACCTGATCGCCGGGATTCACCATGGTGCCCAGTTGGGTGACGACGTCATTGTTGACGCGAACGCGTCCATCCGCAATGAGTTCGTCGGCCTTGCGTCGCGAACAGAGTCCAGCCCAGGCGATGTACCGGTTCAGCCGAACCGGTTCGGTGAGCGCAGGATTCTCCTGTTTGCGCTCCGGCGCTCCCTTTGCGGGTCTTCTACCCGATTTCGCCATGGTGCTCCTCTTCGTTTCCAGCTTCGGTGAACCCTTCTACACCCGGATCGGGCGAGAGATATTTCATACTCTCCTTGCGAACATCGGGATCGTTCATCAACTCGTCCAATTCCTTCAACATGGGCAGATCTTCGAGGCGATCCAGGCCGAACTGGGCCAGAAATCGGTCAGTTGTGCCGTAGACCAGGGGCCTACCTACGGCATCTGCCCTTCCAACGATTTCGATGAAGCCCAGTTCAAGCAGTTTGCGAAGTGAATAGGACGCATCGACACCACGAACTGCGTCGATTTCCGGCTTGGAGACGGGTTGCCGATACGCCACGATCGCAAGGGATTCGAGCAGCGAACGAGAGAGCTTGCGGACCCTCCGGTCAGCAAAGAGTACACGCAGAAATGGCTCAACCCTCGCTTCCGTCGCGATCTGATAACCGCCGGCCCATCGCCGGATTCGAAATACGCGCCCCGACGACGCATAGAGTCCGTTGAGCCGTTCGATCCCTTCCTCGATCAGCGAAGGCGCCGGCGGCGCCTGTCCGGTCACCTCTCCATACACCCCAGCGATGGTTTCCGCGTGAACCGGCTCATCGGATACGAAGAGAACCGCCTCTACCACCTCCAGGAGGTCCGCTTCCAGGGCCATAATGGTCGCCGCACTTTCCATCACGATAAGGCAGATTGCAGGAAGAAATCCGACTCCGTCACCCGCTCGATCAGCGTGGCCTTTCCTTCACGCAGGATTTCCAGGATCGCCAGAAACGTGGCAATGACAAATGGACGCGACTTGCGCAGAACGAGACTCCGGAAGGATACCACCGCGTCCTGGACAAGGCGGGCCAGAACATACGTTCGCTGGGTCTCTACGGTGATATTCTGCCGGCGCACATCATGTATCGGTTCATCCGGGGGTTCTTCAAGCAGCGATTTCAGCGCCGACACGAGGTGAAACAACGACACCTCGTATACCGCTTCCTCGCCCTCGGGTCTTCCAAGCGCCACTACGTCTTCGCCAACGCCCCGCGTGAAGTGCTCTGCCCGTTGCCCCTGCAATACCTCGAACCGAGAGGATGCTTCCTTGAAACGCATGTATTCGAGCAGCCGGTCTACGAGTTCCGTTCGTGGATCAATCGGCTCACCCTCTTCATCGAGTTCAGGCCGCGGAAGTATCATCCTCACCTTGATCTCGATGAGAAGGGCGGCCATGTAGACGAATTCTCCCGCACGGTCCAGGTCAAGTTGCTCAAGAACGCGAACGTAGGCCAGAAACTCGTCGGCAATGCGAGCAATCGGGATGTCGTAAATATCCAACTCATCCCGCTTCACAAAGAACAGGAGGAGATCGAGTGGACCCTCAAATTGTGCGAGGCTAACGCGATACACGTGTGCGCCCTATGCGGTTCGCATCTGTCATGAATGATGCCGATCGGAGAACCAGGCGACCGTCTTGCGCAGGCCTTCGGCGATATGTACCTGGGGCTCCCAGCCGAGCTGCGTCTTTGCCTTGACATTCGACAGGACACTTCTCCGCTGCTCTCCCGCTTTCCCCTCCACGTGGATCTCTTCCGCCGGCGCGCCGAGCTCCTGGCGGATAGTCCGGAACAGATAGTTGACGTCGGTCTCCAAGCCTGTTCCGATGTTGAAAAGATCGGAACCCTCCCACTCCAATGCAGCGAGATTCGCCCTGACGACGTCCTCCACGTACACGTAGTCCCGAGTTTGCAGGCCATCGCCATTGATAACAGGTTGACCGCCGGCAAGCATCCGTTGTACGAAGATGGCGACGACGCCCGCCTCGCCGTGCGGATTCTGTCGTGGCCCATAGACGTTGCCATATCGCAGAGCCACGTAGGACACACCGTGAATCTGGTTGTAATAATACAGATAGAGTTCTGTAACCCGTTTTGTGATGCCGTAGGGGGAAAGCGGGCGTATGGGATGGAGTTCGTCCTGCGGCACGAACTCCGGTTCACCGTAGATCGCGCCCCCCGTGGAGGCAAAGACGACCTTTCGCAGTCCGTTCGTCCGCCCACTTTCCATCAGATTGAGAAACCCTCCGACGTTCACGTCCGCGTCGAATGCCGGGTCCTGCACGGATCGCCGGACGTCCATCTGCGCCGCATGGTGGACGAGCACCTCAAACCGCTCGCGCGCCCACAGATCCGCCAGGCGAGGGTTGCGTATATCCATCTCGTGGAAGACGGCCGCGTCGGGGACGTTCGATCGTACGCCTCCGGAGAGGTCATCGAGCACATGCACCGCATGACCTCGTTCCAAAAGTGCATCCGCTACATGCGAACCGATGAAACCTGCTCCCCCGCTCACGAGAATCTTCATTGCGAAACGGCGTTGGATGATTGAGGAATGAGGATAGCCTTTGAAAGCGTGGAAGGCTTGAAGAGGTCGGCGGCAACAGCCTGGATTTCGGAGGCTGTCACGCGCTCGATCGACTCGAGGCTCTGGTCCAGCGTGAAATAGGCATCGTAGTACAACTCCATTCTCCCGAGGCGCATCATGCGGTTGCTCAGATCCTCAAGGCCCAGCATGAGCGATCCCTTGACCTGGTTCTTGGCCTGAGCGAGTGTGCGCTCGCTGATCGGTTCGTCGACCATCCGCTCCAGTTCGTGCAGAATGAGCCGCTCGGCGCGCTTCAGGCGGTCGGCATCGGCGCCCAGGTAGACGCCGAAGTCGCCGGTATCACTCAAGAAGTTAACGAATGAGTAGATACTGTAGCAGAATCCGTACCGCTCACGAATGTTCTGGTTGAGTCGGCTCGACATGCCGCCTCCCAGCACGGTATTGAGCAGGGTAAGTGCGGCCCTGCGTCGGTCCCTGGCCTGGTAGGCCCGTGTGCCGACGACGAGATGCCCTTGCTGGATAGGCCGTTCATGGATGACGGCTCCGGGGGCGTATCCGTTCACCGGCGCTCGCATCCATCGGACTCCCGTCCGCTCCGCCCCGGCGAAAGCCTTCTCGATCGCCCGCACACAACGCCCATGATCGACATTCCCGCAGAGGGAGAATAGCATGCCTCCGGGCGTGTGATGTGAATCGATGAAGGAGAACAGACTCTGCTGCGAGAACGACGATACGGTCCTTTCGTTGCCCAGGATGGGTCTCCCAAGCGCGTGCCCTCCGTATATGGTCCCTTCGAAATAGTCGAAGATGGCATCCTCCGGCATATCATCGTACATCTTGATCTCTTCGAGCACGACGCTTTTCTCCTTTTCGAGTTCTTTTTCGGGAAACGTCGGCTGAGAAACCAGATCGCAAAGGATGTCGATGGCCCGGGCGATGTGTTCATCGAGGCATCGTGCGTAGTAGCAGGTATACTCTTTCGAGGTATGCGCATTGAGGTACCCGCCCACCGACTCCATGCGTTGCGCGATGTGGTGGGTCCGCCTCCGCCGCGTACCCTTGAATACCATGTGCTCGACGAAATGGCTGATTCCGCTCAACTCTTCCGGTTCGTCCCGACTGCCGGTCAACACCCAGATTCCCGCTGAGACGGATCGGACAGCCGGAATGTGTTCGGTGACGATGCGCATTCCGTTGGGCAGGACGGTACGCTCGAATCGCGCCTTTTCAGGTTCTCTTGAAGGCATTTTGTAACGGATGCTGGTTCTCCGATATGAAGAAGGCGAGGCGCCGGCGCCTCGCCTTCCCGTTTTCAACTTACTGGTCCGGACCGTCGGTGCCGGCGATGGACTGCCCCTAGCGCCTGGGACCGCGCCCGCCCGATCGGCGTCCGCTATCACCACCGCCATAGCCGCCGCGACCGTGTCGCCCGTCGCCCGAACGCCGGTCGTCCCTGCCTTCACGCGACTCCGGTGGCCGGCGGCGCTCCTCCCCTTCTGCCGGTTTTTCCAGAAACGGTTTCCGACTCAGACGCAGTTTGCCGTCGTCGCGGATTTCGATCAATTGCACCTGTACGGTGTCGCCCATCTGGAAGTAGTCTTCGACGCGATCAACGTACCCGTAATCGATTTCCGAGACGTGCAGAAGTCCCTCTTTGCCGGGGAGCACCTCGATGATGGCCCCGAACGGCTGGATGCTGACGACCTTGCCCTGGTAAACCGATCCGACCTCAGGCACGGTGACGATCTGTTTCACCATGCTGATGGCCATCTGCATTTTCTCCTGATCGGCCGATGCAATCGTAACGTACCCTTTGCCGTCCCGTTCCTCGATATCGATCTTGGTCTCGGTCTCGCGCTGCATGCCCTGAATGACCTTTCCGCCTGGGCCGATGAGCGCGCCGATGAATTCCGGACTGATCTCGATCGTCACGAGCCTTGGAGCGTACGGGGAGAGGTCTTCACGCGGTTCAGCGAGAATCTCTTCCATCTTGCTCAGAATATGGTGGCGTCCCTCGCGAGCCTGGTGCAGCGCACGCGCCATCAGGTCCATCGACAAGCCGGAGATCTTGATATCCATTTGACAGGCGGTAATCCCTTCCCGCGTGCCCGTCACCTTGAAATCCATGTCGCCCAGATGGTCTTCCGTCCCGAGAATATCGGACAGGATGGCCGTCTCCCCATCTTCCACGATCAGGCCCATCGCAATGCCGCTCACTGCCCGACGGACCGGTACGCCCGCATCCATCAACGCGAGTGAACCGGCACATACCGTGGCCATGGACGACGAGCCATTGGATTCCAGAACGTCGCTCACGATACGGATCGCATACGGAAACTCGTCGGACTTCGGCAAGGTGTAGGACAGGCCCCGTTCGGCCAGATACCCGTGACCGATCTCACGACGCCCGGGTCCTCGGATGGGCCGCACCTCTCCGACCGAGAACGAAGGGAAGTTGTAATGCAGATAGAAGCGTCGGTCCTGCGTGTCGAAAACCTGGTCAACCGCCTGCACGTCCCGCGTTCCACCCAGCGTCACCGAGGTGAGCGTCTGGGTTTCGCCGCGTGTGAAGATGGCTGAACCGTGTGCGCGCGGGAGGTAGCCCACCTCGCCCCAGATGGGACGAATGCTCGTATGGTCCCGTCCGTCCAGACGGGTCTTATCGTGAACGATCATGCGGCGCATCACGCGGCTCTCGACTTCTGACACCGCCTGCCTGATCTGGTCGGCAGTCCATCCATCGGGAGTGCTCTCGGCCAACACCACGTCACCATCTGGTCCTTCGGATCCAAGGAGCGCCGCCACGGCTTTGGTCTTTATTTCGTCGATCCCGTTATAGAAGCGCGCTTTCTCGTAGGGTTCACGAATATGGCGATCCAAATCACCGGCCACCAGTTCCTCCACGCGTGGTAGCAGGCCTTCCGGGAGCGCCCTGATGGTCCACGTGCGGTCGGCAGGGCCCCCCGCAGCATCGATCAACTCGTGCTGCAGGGCGCAGATCTCACGAATGCCTGCGTGGGCGAACTCGAACGCGGCGATCATGTCTTCCTCAGACACCTCGTGCAGTTCCCCTTCCACCATCACGATCGCATTTTCTGTTCCCGCGACGATGAGGTTGAAGTCGCTCACGGCCAATTCCGACTTGGTCGGAAACAGGATAAATTCTCCGTCAACACGACCAATCCTGACTTCACCAACCGGTCCTCCGAATGGGGAGCCTCCAAGCATCAAGGCCGCCGAGGCCCCCACGCCCGCCAGCACATCGGCGTCATTTTCGCCGTCCGCAGACACCACGTTCAGCATGACCTGGACTTCGTGAAAGAAGCCGTCGGGAAACAGGGGGCGAATGCATCGATCCACCAACCGCGAAGAAAGAACCTCCTTGTCTGTTGGCCGGCCCTCTCGTTTGATAAATCCGCCCGGGATCTTTCCGCCGGCCGAATACTTCTCCCGGTAGTCTACCGTTAACGGAAAGAATCCGAGACCCTCCCGCAGGCGGGTGTCCACCACCGCCGTACACAATACCATCGTGTCACCCAGCCGCGCCATCACGGCACCGTCGGCCTGCTTGGCGAGCCGACCTGTTTCCAGGCTCAGAATCCGGCCATCAGCCAGTTCCAGTGATTTCGTAATACCTTGCATCTTGTTCTACACACTCTTCAATAGGGCCCACCCATCCATCTATTGAATGGACTACCCGCGAGTCACATCCTGAGGGACGCGCGACGGGGACGATGCGATCCGCTGATGTAGCGTTTATGGACCGCAGCGGGCAACTGACAAAACAGTTTGTTCAAAACGGATATCCGACTATCGGAATCCAAAACGGCAGCTACATAGAAGAACGGCACAGCCGATCGACTGTGCCGTTCTTCGTGCACCTACTTGCGGATGCCGAGCTCGGAAATGACTTTCCGATATCGGCCAATCTCCCGGTCCATGAGATAATTGAGCAGACGCCGCCGCTGGCCCACCAACTTCAGCAACCCGCGCCGCGAAGAGTGGTCTTTCTTGTGCGTCTTCAAATGCTCCGTCAAGCCCTTGATTCGATCCGAGAGAATCGCTATCTGGACCTCGGCATGTCCCGTATCGGCCTCATTCTTGCCGAACTGAGCGATGAGTTCTGCCTTTCGTTCGCTGGTAATCATCTGTTCCTCTTTAGATTAATACCATGCTAAAGAAGATACCCGGCTCGATAGAACCGGGCTCTAAAGATTAGGTTTTACGCGCCTGCATCGTTCTTGATCCCGGCGCAACTGTGCAATCAGCGCCTCAGCGGAGTCAAACCGCATTTCATCCCGGATCCGCTCCAGGAATCTGATTCGTAACGTCTCACCGTAGAGTTCGTCGCTAAAATCAAAGAGGTTGACTTCGAGGTGGGTGAGGGTTCCATCAGAGAAGGTCGGGCGGGTCCCGATATTCATCATGCCTCCCAGGCGTGCGCCGGTCTTCATTCTAACCACCTCGACGGCATACACGCCTCGGAGCGGGATGACCTTGTCAGGGTGTAAGGGGACAATGTTCGCCGTTGGGAAGCCGATGGTGCGACCGCGACTGTCGCCGTGAACCACCTCTCCGTCCAGGTCATATGGCCGCCCCAACAGATCAGAAGCCGCCTCTACGGCGCCTTCGTCTGTCAGCAGGCGGCGGATGCGACTCGAAGAGACCACGTCCGACCCGACTAATTCCGGACCGACCGTATGCGCTGTAAAACCGAGATCGTGTCCCATACGGGCCAAGGTCTCCTCACTCCCCTCTCGATCGCGACCAAACCCGTGGTCGTGTCCGAGTACGAATGCCCGCAGACCCACCCTGCGCACCAGCACCTCCTCCACGAATTGTCGGGCCGACATGCCGGCAAGGTCCGGCGTGAAGGACAGGATGATCATCCTGTCGATCCCGATTTGCGTCAGAAGGTCACGTCGTTCCGCCACGGTGGACAACAGGGGCACGGGTCCACCACGCAGCACCGCTTGCGGATGGGGGTCAAATGTGATGACGGTCGCGGGTCCGGCGGTTTCGTTGGCTACCTCTCGGAGGCGGCTCAGAATGACCCTGTGTCCGCGATGCACGCCATCGAACATGCCCATGGTAACCGCCGAACGGTCGTCACGCCGCACGGATTCGAGTCCGACCTCCGTAATCATGGGACCTCAGTCGAAATGAGCGCTGGCCTGCCGCTGTGCCGTGAAATACTGTGACAGGGCGTCCAGACTCCAGGCAGCGGCGACGGAGTATGGGCCCACGCGCGTCCGCCGCAGTCCGGTCAGGTGGGCCCCGCAACCGAGCAACTCTCCCAGATCGTGTGCGAGTGAGCGGACGTACGTGCCCTTGGAGCAGGTCACGGCAAAGTCGACTTCAGGACCCTCCTTTCCGGTTGGCCTGAACGCGCGCACGCGTACGCGGCGGGAAGTGCGTTCGAGCACTTCGCCTTTTCGGGCGGCCTGGTAGAGTCTCCGGCCACCGACCTTGATGGCGGAATACATTGGCGGAAGTTGGTCGATTTCTCCCTCGAACGAATGCATCGCTGCTTCGATGCGTTCGAAGGTGACGTCGTTCCAGGGTCGTACTTCCTCCACCGGAGTGTCACGGTCGTACGATGCGGTCCGCTCTCCGAGGCGCAGCCGGCCTTCATAGTGCTTCTCGAGTCCGGTGAGGAGAGCGACCTGCTTTGTAGCGGCGCCCACGCAGCACACGAGAAGCCCTGTCGCCATGGGATCGAGCGTTCCGGCGTGCCCGATCTTTCGCACGCGCAGGATTCCTCGCAGTTTGGCCACGACATCGAACGACGTCCATCCAGCCGGTTTGTCGATCAGCAGAATTCCGCCTTCAAAAGGAAACGGCGGATTGCTGCTCGCTTCGTACACGAGCGCCGTCGGCAGCAACTCGGGCATGGGACGCTCCATGGCCTACTCGCCGCCGTCTTCCGAAGGCGTCGACCCGCCCGCCTCATCGCCTCGTTCCTGACGCAAGCGATCGAAAAGGCGGTCGATCCGCGCGGCCTGGAGTTCCGTCTCATCCAGCGTAAGCCGTAGCTCGGGGATGATACGAACCTGGTGACGGATCCGCCGCCCCAGCAGCGTTCGAAGCGTCTGCGTCTTCTCGTGCAGATGCCGGAACGTTGCCTTGCGTTCCTCGTCGCTTCGTCCGAGCACGCTGACGTAGACGGTAGCGATGGACAGGTCGCCGGAAACGCGCACACCGGTCAGCGTGACGAGTGCCGTCAGGTCGTCCTTCAGGGAGGTGTTGATGATATCGGCCAGTTCACGCTGGAGTAAGCGCGCAATGCGCTCCGTTCGAATGCTCATGCGATCACGCGATCCTCTCGCCTCGAAATCTATCGGAGTGCCGGTTCGGGCGAGCCGGGCCCGGCGCAGTCATGGGATCAGACTTCCAGTTGTCTCCGGGTTTCCACCATCTCGAACGCCTCGATCTGATCGCCGATCTTGATGTCATTGAAGTTCTCGATCGTGAGGCCACATTCGTAGCCGCTGGCGACTTCCCTGGCGTCTTCCTTGAACCGCTTCAGTGTAGAGAGTTTGGCCGTATAGATGACCACGCCGTCTCGTATCACGTGAACCGTATCCATTCGCCGAATCTTGCCCTCCAGGACGTAACATCCGGCCACGGTTCCGACTTTCGGGACACGGAACGTCTCCCGCACGTCAACGAGGCCCGTCGTCTTCTCGGAGACTTCCGGGGCGAGCATTCCTTCGAGCGCATCGCGGACATCCGCGATCGCATCGTAGATGATCGAGTACGTCCGCACGTCGATTTCCTCGCGTTCCGCGAGTTTCCGGACGCCCGGCATCGGGCGAACCTGGAAGCCGATTATCACGGCATCCGACGCACTGGCGAGCATGACGTCGCTCTCGGTGATGGCCCCGACGCCCGTATGGATGATCGTGACCTTGACCTCCGATGACGAGATCTTCATAAGGCTGTCCGTGAGCGCCTCGACCGAGCCGGCCACATCACCCTTGACGATGATGCCCAGTTCCTGGAGTTCGCCGAGCGCCATCCGGCGTCCGATGTCGTCCAGTGCGATGTGCTTGCGCCTTCTCAGCGACTGTTCGCGATGAATCTGCTGACGCCTTTGGGCAATCTCTCGGGCTTCTCGCTCATCTTCTACGACAACCAGGCGATCTCCTGCCTCGGGCGAGCCGCTGAATCCGACAATAAGCGCGGGCGACGCTGGGCCGGCGGACTCAACCCGATTCTCCCGCTCGTCGTACATGGCTCGGACTCTTCCTGAAAATGCCCCCGCCACGAAGGCATCGCCGACCTTCAGTGTCCCATTCTGCACGAGCACCGTGGCAACGATGCCGCGTCCCTTGTCGAGCCGGCTCTCAACAACGGTACCCAGTGCCAACCGCTCCGGGTTGGCCATGAGATTCAATATTTCAGCCTCGACGAGCACCTTGTCCAGCAGGTCGGGAATGCCTTCACCCGTCTTGGCAGACACGAATGCGCACTGAACCTGGCCTCCGTACGGCTCAACAAGGACGTTTTGATCGGCCAATTCCTGCATGACCCTCTGTGTATTGGCCGATGGCTTGTCGATTTTGTTCACGGCCACGACGATCGGCGTACCGGCTGCCTTGGCATGGTTGATCGCTTCGATCGTCTGCGGCATGACCGCATCATCGGCCGCCACGACGAGGATAACCACATCCGTGACCTGGGCGCCTCGGGCGCGCATCGCCGTGAACGCCTCGTGACCCGGCGTATCGAGAAACGTCAATTCACGACCGTCATCCAACACGACGGAATAGGCGCCAATGTGCTGCGTAATCCCGCCTGATTCGCCCGCGACGACGTTCGCGCGGCGAATATGATCGAGGAGGGAGGTCTTCCCATGGTCCACGTGTCCCATCACCGTGACCACGGGCGCCCTGGGTTTGAGGTCTTCGGGAAGATCTTCCTCGATTTCGATATCGTCGGTACCCAGGTCGGTAATGAACTCGACGTCGAACTCGAACTCATCAGCGATGAGGGAGATGGCGTCCGCGTCCAGGCGCTGGTTGATCGATACCATCATGCCCAGGCCGAGGCACACGCGGATGACATCGGTGACGGATACGCCCATCTGGTTCGCCAGCTCATTGGCGGAGACGAACTCCATCACTCGAATGATGCCCTCCTCCTGCGCGGCAGCCTGCTGTTCGCGCTCCCGTTCGGCCGCGTGTTCCTCACGTCTGGCGCGGCGCCGGCGCTGTCTGACCCTGCTGGCGCCCTGGCCGATTTCGGTCAGCGTCTCATGCAAGCTTCGCTCGACTTCACTTTCATCGACCTGTGGTCCACGGATCCGCTTGCGCTTTCTCTTGGATGGTCCCGTGTCCGGTTGACTCGTCGACGGGGGTGCGACTGCGGCATCCGGCTTAGGCGCGTCGGTTTCATCCCCTTCCTTCTTCTTCCGCTTCCGCTTCCGTTTCTTCTTCCCTGCAGCGTCCATCGGCAAGGATTCCAGATCCATGCTGCCAACGACCTTGGGTCCGCTCAGCGAGTATCGTTTGGCCCGAACGAGTTCGTCGACAGCGACAGGAATTTCGTCTTCCACCTCGTCGTCGTCGACGTCCTCTTCTAGAAGCACCGGAACGGCGAGGGTCTCGTCTGGCTCCGCCTCAACCGACACGGTTTCCGATTCCTCCTCGACGGCAATTTCGGAGGGCTGATCCGGGCTGTCCGGCTCGGAGACCGCAGCCGTTTCCTCCTCTTCATGGCCTGCGACAGCTTCCGTGACCCCCGTTTCCACCGGAATCTCAACCGCTTCTGCACCCGCCTCAACCGTCCCTACGGCATGATCCTCTTCAGAAACAGGTTCGACAAACTCTACCGGCGCGTGCTCGGGCTCCACGGTTTCTTCTGCCGGGACGGATGGCTCCGCGGGCACCGGTTCGGCCGCCTGTTCGGGAGCCGGTTCTTCCTCGGTCTTCGGGGGCGCGGCATCGTCCTCAATGTGGAGTGCCTGCCGGATCTGCTTCACCCGCTTTTCGTGGAGCATCGCCGCGGCCCGATCTTCGGCAAAGGCACGCAATGCCTCCTCGTACATCTCCTCGGGGAGTTGCGCGTTTGGACTCGTGTCCTCCAGCGTGAACCCCTTGGATACGAGGTGCTGTACCAGAGTGTCTCGAGCCACGTTGAGCTCTTTGAGCACCTTGAAAAGTCGGACGCCTTTGTTCTTTGCCATGCGGTAAGGGTGCGGGCACACCGCCAGGAGTACCCCGGAGAAAGCGGACGGTTCGGCTAGGCCTGTTCTTCGTCCTCTTCAAATTCCTCAGTGATCACGCGCAGGATCAATCGGGCTTCGTCGTCCGAAAACCCTGCACGCCGTATCAATTCTTCAGCCGAGAGGTCCAACACGGCCCGTGCAGTATCACATCCAATCTCACGCAGCCTGTGGATGATCCCTTCGCTGAGTTCGTCATCAAATTGTTCGATGTCCACGTCGTCCTCATCGGAGGAGATTTCGCGGTACACATCGAGGACATACCCCGTAAGCTCGCCTGCCAACCGGATATTCTGACCGCCGCGGCCGATTGCCAGGCTGACCTCGTCGGCCTTGACCACAACCTTCGCCCTCTTCTGCCCATCGATATTCGAGAGGATGACCGAGAGGGGCTTTGCAGGCGCAAGCGCGCGCTTGATGAGTTCGGTCGGGTCAGGACTCCAGTGGATGACGTCGATATTTTCGTTACTCAGTTCGCGGACCACAGCGTGGATCCTGACACCTTTCATGCCGACGCAAGCCCCTACGGGATCGATGCGCTCATCGTGGCTTACGACGGCCACTTTGGCCCGGTCACCCGGCTCGCGGATAATCTTCTTGATCTCAACGATGCCGTCGTAGATCTCGGGGACTTCCACCTCGAACAGGCGCTCCATGAACACCGGGTCGGCCCGGCTGATGATGACCTGAGGACTCCCGCCCGGTTCACGACGCACCTCTTTGACCACTGCCCGCAGCATATCCCCTTTCCGGTACCGGTCCTTATAGATTTGCTCTTCTTTCGGGAGGATGAGTTCCACCTCATTGTGAATCACGAGCACTTCTCGGCGGCGCATCTGGTAGATCTCCCCTACCACGATCTCGCCAACGAGGTCCGTGTACTGGGCCGTGATGTTGTCTTTCTCGATATCGCGGATGCGCTGGCTGAACGTCTGGCGCGCCGTCATGATCGCCCGTCGTCCGAAATCGGTAATTTCCAGTTCAGAAGCGACGTCGTCCCCCAGTTCAAAATCCTCATCGATCTTGATCGCGTCCCTGTGCTCGATCTCCGTGACGGGATCCTCCAGACTCATGTTCGGCACGACTTCCTGAACATGCAGGATCTGGATATCGCCGTTATCCGGATTGATGATGATATCAAACGAGTCGTCCGCTCCAAAGCGCTTGCGGATCATAGCCCGGAAGACGTCTTCCACGATCAACTGAAGCGTATCACGGTCAATGCCCTTCTCGCGGGCAATTTCCGCAAATGATGAAACCAACGTAGAGCTTTGCATGGTACTCCGAACAAGTCGTTATCTATCCAAGAACTACCACGGCAATTGAACCCTGGCCTGCAACACATCGTCGTATTGAACGGCGCGATCACCCTCTTGGGTTTCCAGAATGAAATCTTCGTCGGTCGCGTCCTTCAGGCGTCCCTCCACCCGCTCCTCCTGGCCGTGCGCGTCGCGGCGGACCACCGAGAGCGGCCGTCCCAGGTTCTTGCGATACTGGCGCGGCAGGGTCAGCGGGCGATCCACGCCCGGCGAAGAGACCGTGAGCGAGAACGCGTCGGGAAAGACGCCCGCAACCGTCAGCGACGCCTGCAGGCGCCTGCTGATACCGGCACATTCGGCGATGCTCACCCCCTCGTCTCCGTCTACGACGACGTCGACCTGGGCCACTCCTTTCTGACCGCGAATTCTCACATCCAGCAAGAAAAAGGACGCATCCGGCAAGACCGACTGCGCCAAGTCCCGAATTCTGTCTTCCCGGGTCTGTCCCGGAACCGGTGAACCATCCATGCAATACGCGAAACGCCCGTTCATTTGAACAGGCGTTGCCAACCAGAATAGTGGTATGTACAACAAAAAAGGGTGGTTTCAACGAAACCTCCCCCCTGCCAATCATCTTAATATAGGGATTTTCCGCACGGCAAACAAGAAAACGGCCTGCTGTCTTGTTCCGTGCGGTGTCAGATGATCGTATCCCGCCGTTCCGCCTCGACGAGGACCGGATAGTCGGTCGTGAAATGGAGTCCCCGGCTTTCCCGGCGCATCTCGGCACAGCGGACGATCATATGCCCGACAGCGATCAGGTTGCGCAGTTCCCCCAGATCTACGGACACGCGGGCCCGCTGGTAATAGTCCTCCGTTTCGTCGAACAGCAGCCGGAGGCGACGTCTTGCCCGCTCGAGTCGGAGCGACGACCGAACGATTCCCACGTAGTCGGACATCACCTGCTGCAGCTCTTCCCGGTTGTGTGAGATGAGGACCCACTCCGACGGCTGTTCCGTGCCGCTATCGTCCCACTGCGGGACGTCGACGTTCCATCGGAATGCTCCTACTTCCCGGAGGGAAACCTCGGCGGCACGTCTGCTGAAGACGAGTGCTTCGAGCAACGAATTGGATGCGAGGCGGTTTGCACCATGCAAGCCGGTACACGCGACCTCGCCCGCCGCGTAGAGTCCCCCGATGCTCGTTCTGCCGAAGGCATCGGTGACAACGCCGCCGCAGATGTAGTGCGCGGCCGGCACAACAGGGACGGGTCCCGATGTGAGATCGAATCCATACCGGCTGCACGTGGCGACGATGTTGGGGAAGTGCGCCCGGATTTTGTCGGCGGGCTCATGGGAAATGTCCAGCCAGACGAACGACTCGCCCCGCCGCTTCATTTCGTTGTCGATCGCACGTGCAACGATGTCGCGCGGAGCCAATTCTCCGCGTTCGTCGTACCGGGTCATGAACCGCTCGCCGGCCTGGTTGGAGAGCCGGCCGCCTGCGCCGCGAACCGCCTCGGAGATCAGGAAGGAATCGGCGTCGGGATGAAACAGGGTGGTGGGATGGAACTGGATGAACTCCATGTTCGCGACGCGCGCCTTGGCCCTGTAGGCCATTGCCACGCCGTCGCCTGTGGCCACCGACGGATTGGACGTGTGCCGGTACACCTGTCCGGCGCCGCCGGTAGCCAAGAGCGTCGCTTTGGCCAGAAATCGGATCACACGCTCCCCTTTCACGTCGAGAACATAGGCGCCGAAGCAGTGGATGTCCGGGCGCACGCGCGTGACGACCCGCCCGAGATGGTGCTCGGTGATGAGTTCGAGCGCGAAATGGCCATCAAAGAGGTGAATGTTCGGATGCGTCTTGACGCGATCGAGGAGGGTCTCGCCTACCTCCCGACCTGTTGTATCGGCAGCGTGTACGATCCGATTGGCCGAATGCCCTCCCTCGCGACCAAGATCGAGTGAGCCGTTGGCCTGGGTGAACTCGGCGCCGAGTTGAATGAGTTCTCGAATGCACTCGGGCCCTTCACTAACAACGAATTCAACCACCTCGCGCGAGCACAGGCCGGCTCCGGCGACGAGCGTATCCTCGACGTGCCGGTCGAACGAATCGGTTGGCGCGATCACGGCCGCAATTCCGCCCTGCGCGTATATCGTGTTCGATTCGAGGGCATCGGCCTTGGTGACGACTGCCACGGTGCCGTGATCGGCCACCCGCAACGCGTAGGACAGACCGGCGGCGCCGCTGCCGATGACCAGAAAATCGAATGCGTGCTCCATCTCGCGTCAGCTTGCTGCCTGAGCCTTTCGAAGAAAAGCCCGGATGAACGGATCGAGGTGCCCATCCATGACGCTCATCACGTCGGTGTCCTTCAACTCCGTGCGGTGGTCATTCACCATGGTATAGGGCTGAAACACATAGGAACGGATCTGGCTGCCCCACTCGATCTTCTTCTTCGTTTTCTCGATTTCGTTCTTCGCGGCGTCACGAATCTGCCTTTCCAACTGGTAGATGCGGCTCTTGAGCAGAACCAGGGCCTTTTCGCGGTTCTGGAGCTGGCTTCGCTCCTCTGTACATTCCGCCACAACCCGGTCCTTTTCCCCGTTCGAGAGGACCCCGGTCCAGATCAGGCGGACCCCCGTCTCGACCTTGTTCACGTTCTGACCGCCTTTCCCACCGGAGTGGAAGCGCTGCATTTCCACGTCATCGGGGTTGACGTCAACCTGGATGGAGTCGTCGATCTCCGGATACACGAACACGCTGGCAAAGGAAGTATGGCGACGTCCGCTCGCGTCGAACGGCGAAATGCGAACGAGTCGGTGGACGCCGGTTTCCGACTTGAGGAAACCGTAGGCGTATGCGCCTTCGAAACGCACCGTCGCGCTCTTGAGACCGGCCACATCGCCTTCCTGCATCCCGAGCAGTGTAACCTCATACCCGTTGTTTTCGCCCCACCGCATATACATGCGCAGTAGCATCTCCGCCCAATCCTGGCTCTCGGTTCCGCCCGCTCCCGGGTTGATGTTCAATATGGCGTTGCGCTGATCATCCTCGTCTCGCATCATACTGCGAAGTTCGAGCGCTTCCACCTCATCGGTGAGCCTGGCTGCTTCGCTGTGCAGTTCGGCCAGGAGATCCGGATCCGCTTCTTCATCCACCAACTCGATGAGCGACTCCAGATCGCCGGCCCTGCGATCCAGTCGCTCCCAGGTGTTCACCCAGTCCTTCTCCCGGGCGATATGCTGCTCGACCTCCCTGGCCACGGCGGGCTGATCCCAGAAGCCGGGTTCCAGGCGGCGGGATTCCAGTTCTTCGATCGTTTTCCGGCGACGATCGAGGTCAAAGATACCCTCCCAGCGCCGATACGCGCGCTGTGAGGTCGCTAAGTTCCGTTCTGTTGAATTCAGTCACGGCCAGGTGGAGTTTTCAGGAATGAAAGATCGGGCATCCCGGGCACGGCAGCGCTTCGGGACGGGGGGCGAAACAGTGTGCGAACCCCACGACCGAGCAGCGCTCCGATCAATCCGGAAAGCGCGCCCAGCAGTATGGTGACCGCAACGATGGCCCAGGGGGCGATGTTTCCGAACAGGCCGCCGAGGGTCTCGGTCATTTTACCGGTTTCCTGGGGGGCGACGGTGAAATTCCAGAGTACGAGCACGGCCCAGGACAGACCGCAGGCGAGCATGGCGGCAGACCAGGCATGGCGCCGTTCAACGAATCCATAGACGGCTCCCGCCAGAATCGTCCACTGCCATCCAAGAAGGACATGCAGGCCCAGTGCCAGGAAGAGAACCGCAGCAAACAACATGGTTCTTTGAGATTAGGCTACGGGAACAGCTCCGCGGGCAGGCACAATCCGTGCCACGTAGCGGGCGATACGTTCCAGTGCGGTTCGAATGTTCTGTTCGGACGAAGCATAGGAGCAGCGTACGAAACCGCTGCCACTCGGGCCAAAGGCGTCTCCGGGTATGCAGGCCACGCGCTCTTCCTGGAGCAGCCCTTGGGCAAATTCGGTGGACGTGAGTCCGGTGCCCCGAATATCGGGAAAACAGTAAAACGCTCCTTCGGGTTCGAATGTCGGAAGCCCGATCTCGTTGAGGCCATCCACGATGAGCCTGCGACGGCGATCATAGGCGCTACGCATCCTCTCGACATCCTCATCACAGTACCTGAGCGCAGCGATCGCCGCGACCTGCCCCATTGTGGAAGCACTCATGATAATGTACTGGTGAAGCTTATACATCGCCGAAAGCACCGAAGCAGGTGCACAGGCATATCCGACTCGCCATCCCGTCATCGCATACGTCTTGGAGAATCCGCCCAGGAGGACCGTCCGCTCGCGCATCCCACTGATGGATGGGACGCAGACGTGTCCCTCGCTCTGTGCGGAGCCATAAATCAGCTGTCCGTAGATCTCATCGGATACCACGAGCAGATCGTGACGTCGGATGACCTCTGCGACGGCCTCCATGGACGATCTGCGCATCACCGCGCCGGTTGGATTGGCGGGGTACTGAAGCAGGATCGCCTTGGTGCGCGGCGTGATGTGGGCCTCGATCGCTTCGGGTGTGACCTCGAACCGATCCTCCGCATAGGTGGGTACATACACGACCTCCGCGCCGGCGAACATCGCGGCGGGGCCGTATGAGACGAAGCAGGGTTCTGGGATAAGGATTTCGTCTCCCGGATCCAGCAAAGCGAGGCATGCGAGTTGCAGGGCTTCGCTCACACCCACAGTGACAATGATTTCCGAGGAGGGGTCGTAGGTAACCTGGTAAAGACGGTCAATTTGATCTGCGATGCGCTCACGCAGCTCGCGAATGCCCATGTTGGGCGTATAACCCGTCTGCCCTTCCCGCAGCGATTTGACGGCGGCCTCTATGGCTGCAGGAGGAGATACGAAGTCCGGTTCGCCGATTCCCAGCGAAATCACGTCCTCCATGGTGGAGGCCAGTTCGAAGAACTTCCTGATCGGGCTCGGAGGCACGACGCGAACCCGGCGCGATAGTCGAGTAGATAAGTCAGACAAGGCCGATTCGGATGACAGGCGAAGTGGGTTGGTCTGTAGGTACGAAGAAGCGGGTGGCAGAACGTGAGCCTGCCACCCGCTTCGTATGTCCTACGATTCGAAGGCAGGTCAGGCTTTTTCGGCCTCGGCCTCGGTCGCGTCATCGGCTGCAGCGTCTGCCGCCGGCTCGGCCGCAGCCTCGGCTGCGGGCTCCGCTGCGACATCCGCCTGCGCGTCCGTTCCTTCCGTGACTTCCGACACAGGTTCCGCCCCCACTTCGGCCTCGGTCTCCGCGTTCGCTTCGGCGGTTGCCTTGGCCGGAGATTCGGTCTCCGCAACCGGAACATTCTCGGCCGGCGCTTCTTCAGCCGCCGCCACAGGTTCAGGTGCCGTTTCCGCTTCGGGGGTCTCGTCCTTCCTGGACTTCTTGGCCTTCCCTTTCTTCACTTCGGACTTCTCCCGCGCCTCGGCCTCTTCCATTTTGGCCTTCAGGGCCGCCAGGCCGCTGATCTCAGCCAGCGTGGTCGGTCCCGACTGTTCTCCGCGGGAGAACGTGTCGACGGTGCGGCGCTCCTCGTCGCGCGCCTTGCGGCGAAGCGTCTCCTCCTGACGGCGGCGCGCCATCTCTTCCTCCTCCACCTTGCGGCGTTCACTCAGCACGATCTTCCGGTTCTCTCCGTCGAACTCGATCACCCGAAGGTCCAATTCGTCGCCCACATTGTAGGCGTCATGATGGCCCTCGCGAATCAACTGGGACGACGGCACGAACGCCTCAACCTCCAGCGGAAGCTCCACGACGATGCCGTTTTCTTCGAAGCGAACCACCTTGCCCGACGTGTCGACTCCCTGCGCGTAGGCGACGGAGAACTGGTTCCACGGGTTGGTTTCAACCTGCTTGTGGCCCAGTGACAGGCGCCGATTTTCCACGTCGATGTCAAGCACCATCACGTCCAGCTCCTGGCCTTTCTTGACGACCTCACTGGGGTGACGAATCTTCTTGGTCCACGACAGATCCGAAATGTGCACCAGACCATCGACGCCCGGCTCGATCTCCACGAAGATGCCGAAGTTCGTGATGTTGCGCACGGCGCCGTGGGCGACGCTTCCCGGGGGATGACGCTCGGCGAGTTGCTCCCAGGGATCCGGCTCCAGCTGCTTCATGCCGAGCGAGATCTTCCGGGCATCCTGATCGATTTTCAGGATCTTCACCTGCACGACGGAGCCCAGGCCAACGACTTCGCTGGGATGGCGGATGTGCTGCGTCCAGCTCATCTCCGAAATGTGCACCAGTCCCTCGATTCCTTTCTCCAGCTCCACGAATGCACCGTAGTCCGTAAT
Source organism: uncultured Rhodothermales bacterium (assembly GCA_964387555.1). Classification (GTDB taxonomy): domain Bacteria; phylum Bacteroidota; class Rhodothermia; order Rhodothermales; family CAYLXM01; genus CAYLXM01. Next base: position 92,157 of record CAYLXM010000006.1, read on the forward strand.
GGAGACCACCTTGCCTTCGATCACCTGGTTCTCGGCGAATTTCTCCTCGATCTTCTCCCACGGGTGGGACTGGAGTTGCTTCAGGCCGAGTGAAATCCGCTGCCGCTCCTTGTCGTAGTCCAGAACGACGACATTGAGTTTCTCGTCCAGCTCGACCATCTCCGACGGATGCGAAACGCGTCCCCAGGAGAGGTCGGTAATGTGAAGAAGTCCATCCACGCCGCCCAGGTCGATAAAGACCCCGAAGTCGGTGATGTTCTTGACGATCCCCTCGAGGATCTGTCCGGGTTCCATCTTCGCGAGGATCTTCTCCCGCTGCTCGTTGAGGTCCTTCTCGATGAGGGCCTTGTGGGAGACCACCACGTTGCCGTTCACCGGATTCAACTTGACGACCTTAAACTCCATGCGCTTGCCCAGGTAGGCATCAAAGTCGCGCACGGGACGGATGTCGATCTGGGATCCAGGCAGAAACGCTTCGGTGCCGAACAGATCGACCACCATACCGCCCTTGATCCGATTGACGATCAGTCCTTCAACGATCGTATCGTTTTCGAAAGCATCCTCGATGCGCTGCCAGCGGCGCAGCTCGTCCGCACGGCGCTTCGAAAGGACCAATTGTCCCTGGCGATCTTCCAGCCGCTCGAGATATACTTCCACGGCCATCCCGGCGAGCACTTCCTCATCGAACTCGTTGCGCGGGATGATCCCATCACTTTTGAATCCGATGTCGATCACGACATCCTTATCGCCCACCGAAACGACCGTTCCGGCAACGATATCGTGTTCGTTGACCGAAGTGAGGGTGGATTCGTAGAGCTTCTGGAGTTCATCGGGGTGCTGCTCGGTCTCGACCGGAGTCACCTGCTCCAGTTCAGCGAGTGTGTAGACGCGGCCGGTAATTTGCCCGGTGAACCCGACGATCGGCCGTGGCGCGGCCGCCGGAGGCGCCTCGACGGCGGCCTCTTCTTCCGGAGCCGCTTCGACCACCGCTTCCTGCTCTGTACTCTCTGTTTCGCCTGCAGCGCCGGCTTCCCCGGCACTTTCCTCGGCCGCCTCATCGGGCGCCTGCTCCGGCTCGGCGGATGCCGGCTCGAAAGCATCTACCTCGGGCACTTCCTCGGCCTCTGATTCGCCTTCCGCACGCGTGGCTTCGGGTTCTTGCGGATTCACGGTCGACTCGGACACGGCTTCGGTCGCATCTGCATCCGTGGTCTGCGCTAGCTCTTCCGACGAGCCAACTTCCAGAACGTCTGCGGATTCGGGAACGTCAATTTTGGGTCTGGACTGGTCTTCAGTCATGTGATTGGAAAGATGGGTGACGACGCCCGACCGCATTCCTGAACGCGGGTTCGGGTCATTTCGACACCCGACTCGTTTTGGTGAACAAAAAGCCGGGCACCGTCCACACGGGACAGCCCCGACGGAATTTCAAACAGCTTGCCCGGAGACTTCACCCCGAAGGGAACGACTTCGCCGGCTCTCGAGCACCAGATCGATCACGCGATCCACCTGCTCTTCAATCGAGAGTTCCGATGTGTCGATTTCAACGGCATCATCGGCCATTCTTAGCGGAGCGATGGAACGGGTGCGATCGCGATGATCCCGCTGCAGAAGGTCTGCCGTCACTTCTTCGACACTGACCTTGGCGCCTCGCGCAACCAGCTCCGCATGCCGGCGCCGAGCGCGATTGTCGAGATCCGCCACGAGGAATACCTTGGTGGAGGCAGAAGGAAACACGACTGTTCCGATATCACGCCCATCAAGCACCACCCCGCGCGCCTGCGCCTCGTGATTGCGGGCGATGCGACGCTGTTCTTCGACGAGCTTCCGGCGCACGGAAGGCAACGCGCTCACCAGACTGGATGCCGAGGTTACCTCGGACGTTCGAATCGCCTCCGTGACATCCTCTCCGTTGAGCAAGACCCGATTGACGGCCCCCTCGAGCACCATATCTATGGCCATCGCCTTCAGCAACCGCTCCGCCGCTTCGCCGTCCGAAGGATCCACCCCGGCCCGCAGGAACGCCAGAGCCACTGCGCGATACATCGCCCCCGTGTCGAGGTAGAGACACCCCAACCGCTGCGCCACGAGGCGCGCCGTCGTACTCTTCCCGGAACCGGCCGGCCCGTCAATGGCAATAATCACGAGGGCGAATGAATTTGGTGCAGACAAGAAATATACGGAATTCATTCACCCTTCAGCAAATCAAGATCCTTTGCCAACGCGTCGGTCCAACACTTCAATACGTCCTGGATACCTGATGGGTCCAATGGGTGTCTGCACCGTAGGCGTTGCGAGCAGTTTCAATTGCTTGGGTTGTCCGCCGGCGCCGGCGATGTTGAGGGCGAGTTCGAACATGTCGGCCAGATTTGCGTCGAAAAACTGGTACAGGTCCAGTTCGATACCAAGAGGGATATCGACCGGCTGTCCAGGGGGCAGTGAAACCGGTTCGGCGAGAGAGCCGCTAATCGTCTCCTTGTCCTCGACGAGAAGGGTCCAGTCAAGCCCTACCAGGCGTGCCTGGACATCGTTTTCGCCGGGATTTTCCGCCGCAACGTGGAGCGTGAAGGACAGAGGCAGGGAGCGGTCACGCACAGCCTGCGTCAAGCGGATGAGTTGTGCGGGTCGAACAGCGCTCAGGGACTTGATTTCCTGTAGATTGACACCGACCAGCGTGGCGCCGGACACGTTGTCGAGGTCAAACGTGACGCTGCGTAGGGCAGCGAGTTCACGAACGGTGGCGCACCCGGCCAGGGCGGTGAGAAGCACGGCGGTCAGGATGGTCCCGATCAACCTGCGAGGAAGTCTTTTCATGATCCAGGTTTTTGGTTATGCGAAAACTATCGTATGACGAATTGGCCGTCCGCAGGGTACAGATGCGGCCGGCCAGGCCGCATCCCGTATGCATTTTGGTGGAGAATGTCCGCTCGCTTCACAACGTGGGCTCCATTCTTCGAACCGCCGATGCGGCGGGTATCGAGCAGGTCATCTGCTGCGGTATCACCGGAAGTCCAGCCCACCCGGCCGTTCACAAGACCGCGTTGGGCGCCCAGGATACGGTTGCGTGGACGTATGTTCAGGATGCAAGGCACGCGGCTGAGGGTTTAAGGGCACGAGGATATGCGTTGGCCGCCCTGGAGCTGACCGACACGTCCACCTCCTTCGACGCCCTCGGATTGGCCGATTTCCCGCTGTGTCTGATTCTTGGCAATGAGGTTGACGGCGTCAGTGAGGCGCTGCTGGATCTGGCCGATCTCGCGCTGCAGATTCCCCAGTATGGATCGAAGCAGTCGTTGAACGTTTCAGTGGCATGTGGAATTGCCGTGTTTAGGCTCGTAGAACGATATCGGCAGCTCAGCGTCGGGTTGGATTCACCCTCCCGGCAGGTACTCCCCCCAGGCGTCCCGCAGGGCATCGGCGATCTCGCCCAGCGTCGCGCGGGCTTCGACGGCATCGAGTAAGCCGGGCATGAGGTTTGTCGTGCCCGCGGCGTTGTTGCGGAGCGACGAAAGGGCCCGCCGGACGGCGTCGTTGCTGCGATCTCTTCTAAGGCGCTGGAGGCTTTCGGACTGGCGTTCCCGTACTTCCTCATTCACGCGAAGCAAGTCGGGCTGAGGCGAGTCGCCATCCTGAAACCGATTCACGCCGACGAGCACTTCCAGCCCCTCCTCAACGGCACGCTGATAGCGGTATGCGGATTGCCCGATACGTTCCTGTACGAAGCCCTCTTCGATCGCCCGGACGGCTCCGCCCAGCCGATCGATCTCGCCGACGAGTGCCTCGGCCTCCGACTCCAGTCTGGCCGTGAGCGATTCGACATAGAATGAGCCGCCAAGCGGATCTGCGGTTCGCGTGACGCCGGATTCGAAGGCGATGATCTGTTGGGTTCTCAAGGCGGTCTTCGCAGCTGGCTCACTCGGCAGCGACAGGGCCTCGTCCGCACTGTTGGTATGCAGGCTCTGCGATCCTCCCAGTACGGCCGCCAGGGCCTGGAGGGTGACCCGGACGACATTGTTCTCGGGCTGGTGGGCCGTCAGGGTGGATCCGGCGGTCTGCGTGTGAAAACGGCACCGGAGTGCCTGTTCATCCGTCACGCCGAAGCGTTCCCGCATGATGCGTGCCCAGAGGCGCCGCGCCGCGCGAAACTTGGCTACCTCCTCGAACAAATCATTGTGGGCATTGAAGAAGAAGGAAATGCGCCTGCCGATGGCATTCACATCGAGTCCTCTGGCCCTCGCGGCCGTGACATAGGCAATCCCATTGGCCAGCGTGAAGCCGAGTTCTTCGGCTGCGGTAGCGCCCGCTTCACGAATATGGTAACCGGAAATGCTGATGGTATTCCACCGTGGCATCTCCCGGGAGCACCACTCGATGAGGTCGATGATGAGCCGCATCGAGGGCTCGGGCGGATAAATGTAGGTACCGCGCGCGGCGTACTCCTTCAGGATGTCGTTCTGCACGGTACCGCCCAGGCTTGCCGGCATAATGCCGCGACTCTTCGCAACGGACGCATACATCGCCAGAACGGTGGCGGCGGTCGCGTTGATCGTCATGGAGGTCGTTACCTGCCCCAGAGGTATTCCCTCAAAGAGCCGGTCCATATCCTCCACGGAATCAATCGCGACACCCACCTTGCCTACCTCCCCTTCCGACATCGGATGATCGGAGTCATACCCGATCTGTGTCGGCAAATCAAATGCAACGGAAAGTCCGGTGCCCCCCTGGCCGATCAAATAGCGATAACGCGCATTGGACGCTTCAGCCGTGGAGAATCCGGCATACTGGCGCATCGTCCAGAGCCGACCCCGGTACATGTCCGGATAGATGCCCCGGGCAAACGGAAAGCTGCCCGGTTCGCCGAGGCGCTCGGACAAATCCGGTGGAAGATCGGCCTCGGTGTAGACGACCTTGTCGGGTCGCGGACCGGTTCCGGTTGTGCGGGACGCCATCGCCGGATCGGCGCCGGGATTTGGCCTTTTGGACGGATTCATCACGCGGAACCTCCGTTGCTCAAGATATCCCCGAAGTCGTCGAGAGCCGTTCGACGGCATCCCGGATTCTGTGCACGGATTCATTTCGTCCCAGCAGCGCGAGCATGCCGACCACACTCGGTCCGGCCCCGGTGCCGCTGAGGGCAATCCGCAACGGCATCATCAGTTCTCCCTGTTTCACCCCGAGATCTCCGGCGATCTCTTTCAGCGCGTCTTCGATTCCGGAAGGGTTCCATTCCGTGGGCACAGACCCAAACCGTTCCGCAAGCGAAAGGAGCAAGCCGTTGGTGGCATCGCCCTTCCAGCGCCGGGCCACCAGGTCCGCGTCATAGCCGGACGGCGGATCAAACAGGAAAGGCGCATCGCGAACAACATCCGCCACGAATGTAATCCGGTCTCGCATGAGTTCGGCCGCTTCCACCACGGTGGCCGGATCCAGCGTTCGGCCCAGCCGATACAATTCCGGCCCCAGCCGGCGTCCGATTTCATCGGCGGGGAGCGTCCGTATGAACTGGGCATTGTGCCACTTGAGCTTCTCCAGGTCGAATTGCACACCGGACGAGCCGACGCGCTCGACGGAGAACGCTTCGACGAGTTCCGGCAGCGTAAAGCGTTCTCGATCGTCGCCGGGACTCCATCCGAGCAGTGCCAGAAAGTTGATGAGCGCTTCCGGTTCGTAGCCGGCCTCGACGTACTGACGCACCGAGACCGGGATTCCCTCTTTCTCCGCATTGCGTTTCGAGAGTTTACCTCCGGAAGGACTCAAAATGAGGGGTAGGTGCGCCATGGCAGGAGGCGTCCACCCGAACTTCTGATAAAGGAGGATATGCTTCGGCGTGGACGGCAGCCACTCCTCACCGCGAATCACGTGTGAGATGCCCATCAGGTGATCATCAACAACATTGGCCAGATGGTAGGTAGGAAGGCCATCCGACTTCATCAGCACCTGGTCGTCGAGTTCGTCAGACCGAATCTCTACCCGGCCGCGGATGAGGTCGTCGAACGCGATGGTCTCGTCGGACGGCACCTTCATCCGGATCACGAAGGGATCCCCTGAGGCCAGCCGCTTCTCAACCTCCGATGAATCCATCGTGAGTGCGTTCCGCATGGCCATGCGCGAGGCCGCGCCGTAGGCCCACGAGTCGGCTCCGCCCTCGCGAAGCCGACCCTTCATGTCCTCAATCTCTTCCGGCGTGTCAAATGCATAGTAGGCATCCCCCTTATCTACAAGTTTTTGGGCATATGTGCGGTAGACCGTCCCTCTCATCGACTGCAGGTAGGGCTCATGCGGTCCACCGATTGACGGGCCTTCGTCGAAAGTGAGGCCTGCCCACCTGAGGGAGGACAGGATGTCATCCAGCGCTTCGGGCACGAACCGGGCCTGGTCGGTATCCTCTATGCGAAGCACGAATGTGCCTCCGTGGCTGCGGGCAAAGAGGTAATTGTACAGCGCGGTGCGCAGGCCGCCGATGTGAAGCATACCCGTGGGACTCGGGGCGAAACGGACTCGGAGCGGGTGACTCATGGGACAGCGATTGTGGATTCCCCGCCGGGGGGACCATCCAGGTGATGGTCGGTGAACGAAGCGAGGCCGTATCGGTTCGCCGGCTCGAACGGTCCGCGGCCGGGCTACCGGTCAGTAAAAGTCAGCCCCAGGCATCCTTTGCGGATTCCCGGCCGACTCGTCCAGCGTGACAATGGCGATTCCCGGAGCCCACTCCAACGTCGCGCTCCTCCTCGGCTCCATCATGCGTTCGACCGATTTCTCGGACCAATCCGGAACCTAAACGGATCGAGATTCGTGAACTTGTCTATTTCCCAAAAATAGGCGGGCACCTGCGCCCGCAGTCCTCATTTTCCGTCTATCCGCCATGATACCGCACGCAGAGAAACCCCACCTTCGCCCGGTTCACCGTCTCATCCGGGCCCTGATGGTTCCCCTCTTCGTCCTATTGCCCGCGGTGGTCTTCCTGGCCGCCTGCGCTTCTTCAAGATCCTCGACGCAGCAGCGTCCTTCGGATGGTGATGTCCTTGCCCGTTATCGAGGCGGCGTGGTCACGGCCGACGAGTTTCATGACCGATACGCTCGTTCCACTCCGGGCCCTGACGCCGATTCCCTGGACGCCGTCCGCGATTTCCTGGAGCGGTACGTCAATTTCAAGTTGAAGGTGCTTGACGCGCGCGAGCGGGGTATGCATTTGGATTCGGCCATCGTAAGCGAGATGTCCACCTACCGTTCACAGCTTGCGAGGCCCTACCTCATCGAGCGCTTGATTGTCGATTCTCTTGCCCGGCAATTGTATGAGCGACAGAAAGTCGAACTCAACGCTTCGCACATTCTGAAGCTGGTCGACCAATTCGACGAGCCCGGGGACACGCTCGAGGCGTACCGTGCGATGGAGGCGTTGGCTGATTCGATCGAGGCCGGGGCCGATTTTAATGCCCTGGCGCTTCGACATTCGGATGATCCGTCGGCACGGCAGAATCAGGGGCGGCTGGGGTATTTTTCGGGTGGTCGGCTGATCTATCCCTTTGAAGATGCGGCCTACGCGATGCCCGTGGGCGGCGTTTCGCCCATCTTCCGGACCCAGTTTGGTTACCATATTCTGAAGGTCGAAGACCGCCGGCCCCATTTCGCGCAGATCCGAGCCGCACATATTCTCATCTCAACCCGCGAACGGGACTCCACCGAGGCGCTCGAGCAGATCCAGGCGTTGAGGGCACGCGCATTGGCGGGAGAGGATTTCGCCGAGCTTGCCCGCGCACACTCGGAGGATCCCGGGTCCGGCACGCGAGGCGGGGATCTTGGATTCTTCAGCCGGGGCCGCATGGTGGCCCCCTTCGAGCAGGCAGCGTTTGAGCTGGAGTCTCCCGGTGACATCTCCGATGTCGTCCGAACGCAATTCGGGTATCACCTGATCCAGTTGCTCGAACGGGAGGAGCAACAGTCTTATGAAGCAGCGTACGAGGGCCTGAAGACCCTGGTCAATCGCCTGCCCCGTTTCGAAGCGTCGCAACTGCGCCTTGGGGCGCGTCTTCGTCAGGCAGCGGGTTCGTTCCTGGACACGGAGGTACTGGAATCGCTGCTGGAGGCCGCTTCGCCGGCCGATTCGGCTTTTCTGAAGTTGACCCAGCAGCCCCTGCCTTCAGGACAGTCGGACCGAATCATCGCAGGTGTCGGTGAACAGCGCTTTGCCGTAGATGAGTTCGTCGATTTCTTGCGCAGCCGGAGACTGCGCAAGCCCCCGACTTCGGTCGCGCATTTCACGAGGTTGCTGAATGATTTCGTCAATCTGAAGGCGCTGGACGAGGCGGCGTTGACCCTCGAAGACCGGAATCCCGATTTCCGGCGCCTCATGCAGGAGTATGAAGAGGGTATTCTTCTGTTTGCCGTCTCCGAAGATTCGGTTTGGTCTCCCGCATCGAGCGACTCCGCCGCACTGGCGCAATTGTATGCCGAGCGGCGGGGAACGTTTGTATTTCCGGAGCGCTTGAGGGTCGTCGCCCTGCAGACCCGCGTCGACTCCGTTGCGCGGGCCCTGCACGAGCGGTTGAGCGAGGGGGCCTCGCTTGCGGCGCTCATGTCCGACATGGATCTGTCGTCGCTTCGGATCGACACGACGTTCGTTGCGGATACCACGAATTCCGTATTCGACAGGGCATTCGGTTTGGACATCGGAGGACACACCGAGCCGATTCGAGGTCGGACCGGCCTGACGATTCTGATCCTGGACGGTCAGGAGGCGCCCCGAGAGAAGACGTTTTCCGAGGCAAGAGCAGACCTGGTGGGTGTGTATCAGGACCTTCTGGAGCAGCGGTGGGTCGAACGTCTCAGACGGCGGTACCGTGTCGAGGTATTTCCCGAGCGATTATAGCCGGAGCTTTCTGCAGCCATCCGCTCAGGATCCGAGGACCATCATGCAGGACAGGGAACGGGCAGGGACGACATGGAAGGGTTCGAACCGCAGCGTCGAGCGAATTCGCTTTCGCCGATTAGATGCCGTTGCAGCGTCCCTGTTGGTGGCCGTTGTGGCCGGCTGGTTGGGCGCTTGTGGAGGAAGAGCCGGAGAGACGTCCTTTGTAGCCCGGGTGGGCGATGCGTATCTGAGGCAGGAAGACGTCGCAGAGGCGCTGGCGATGATTCCTCCCTATCAGGATTCGGTTGCGACGCGGGAGCAGATCGTGAACCGGTGGATCACCGACCAACTCCTGGTACAGGAGGCACGAAGAAGGAATCTGCAGGAGAATCCGGAGGTATTGCGGAGACTGGAGGAGAACGAACATTCGGTCCTCATCAGCACGCTGATGGGACAAATCTACGAACTCAGCCAGGAGCCGAGTCCGGGAGACGTGCGGGCCTATTTCGATCGAAACCGGGAGCGCTTGCGAACGAGAGAAACCTATGTCAGGATTCGCTACCTGGCCACGCCCGACTCCGGGGGAGCCGTGGTCGCAAGGGAAGCCCTGCTGGACCGAGGGAACGAGGCCGTCATAGACTCCGTCTGGGCTGCTCACGTGGGGCGATATGCCAAGGATAGAGACGGATTATTGGCCATCTCTTCGAATTACTTTCCCGCCAGCCAGCTGTTCGCCATGCAGCCGGAACTGAGGCGCGTCATTCAATCGCTTGGCCCTGGACAGGTAGCGCCCATCCATCAGATCGGTGAGACGTACCACGTCATTCAGTTCGTCGACTCCATTCCGGAAGGCACGTTGCCCGAATTGGAGTGGGTGGAGTTGGAGATACGAGAGCGGCTCCGGATTCAGGCAAGGAAACAGTTGTTTGCGGATCAGGTTGAACGGCTTCGTAATGAAGCCCTCGCCAGGGAAGCGTTGGATGTCCGGGGGCAATAGGACAATCTCCCGCCTCTCTCATCGTAGATGATCCAACGGGGCCAATCCCTCTTCAGGAATACCATGGTTTCGCTTCTCGGCAGGACGCCGCCCCTTTTTCGTGTTGCACCGGCGTTTTTTGGGCTGTGGTTCGCGGTCGGCCTACCTGTTCCGGCCGGTGCGCAGGACAACCAGGTGATCGACGAAATCGTCGCCGTTGTCGATGACGATATCAT
>CAYLXM010000007.1:0-96964 GCA_964387555.1 uncultured Rhodothermales bacterium
CCCCCAGTCGCGGAAAGCGCCCTCGGTGAACTTCATGATGTTCCCCTTGTGTACGAGGGTCACGCTCTCCTTGCCGTTGTCGAGGGCATACTGAATGGCGGCGCGAACGAGGCGCTTCGTACCCTCTTCGGAGACGGGCTTCACGCCAAGTCCGCTCGATTCGGGAAACCGAATGCTCGTAACACCCAACTCACCGATCAGAAAGTCTTTTAATCGAGCGACTTCGGGCGATCCCGCCTTGAATTCGATGCCCGCGTAGATGTCCTCCGAGTTTTCCCGGAAGATGATCATGTCGATGAGTTCCGGATTCTTGACCGGAGACGGGACCCCGGGAAAATGCCGGACCGGCCGGACGCATGCGAAAAGATCCAGCTGCTGGCGAAGTGCGACGTTTAACGATCGGATGCCGCCTCCCACAGGGGTCGTAAGCGGACCTTTGATGGCGACGCGGTAGTGATCGATCGCTGCCAACGTGTCGTCCGGCAACCACGATCCAACCGTTTCGAAGGCCTTCTCGCCTGCCAGCACCTCAAACCAGATTACCTTACGGCGGCCGCCATAGGCTTTGGCAACGGCGCCGTCAAAAACGAGGCGGGAGGCCCGCCAGATGTCTCGTCCCGTACCATCACCCTCGATAAACGGGATGACCGGCATATCCGGGACATGCAGCTTGCCGTCCCGCATGGTGATGACATCGCCATCGGTCGGCGGAAGGAGGTGCGTGTAGTTCGGCATGGATCGTTCGGTTTCTTGGAGCAGCGCCGCGCCACGTCGCCAGACAGCCAGCTGCTTGAGGTTGCCAAAACCTCAAAGATACGCCGCCCCGGGCTGGGCTTCTACAGACGCCTGAAAAGATCGCGCAGCCGAAGCTCCCAGACCTTCCAGGCTGCCTCGTGAACGATGGCTTTGTTCATCTTGGAGGTGCCCTGAACCCGCTCGGTGAAGATGATCGGGATCTCTTGCAAGCGGAAGCCCAGACGCCAGGTACGGTATTTCATTTCGACCTGGAACGAATACCCGTTGCTGCGGATCGCGCCCAGATCGATTGCCTCCAGGACGCGCCTGCGGTACACCTTGAAGCCGGATGTCACGTCGTGAACCGGCATTCCGGTGATAATCCGGGCGTAGATACTGGCCCCGTACGACAGAATGAGGCGTGACAGCGGCCAATTCACTACCCGCACCCCGTCGACGTACCGCGACCCGATAGCCAGATCCGCACCCTGGTCGACGGCCTCCATTAGACGCGGGAGGTCATCCGGATTATGCGACAAATCGGCGTCCATCTCGCAAATACGGTCGTATCCTTTCTCCAGCGCGAAACGGAACCCTCGAATGTAGGCGGTACCCAACCCCTCCTTTCCGGCACGGACCACGAGATGCACGCGCTCAGGGAACCGCTGCCGGACCTCCCGGACGAGATCGGCCGTGCCGTCCGGCGAATTGTCGTCAACAACCAGGACATCAAATCTGGGCTCGAGCGCCACAACCCGTTCGATCACCACCACGACATTGTGCGATTCGTTGTAGGTCGGGATGATGACAAGGGCCGGGCCGGACGTCTCCGACACCGACTCCCGGTTTGGGTCCTTCTGAAGAGGTGCGACGAAACGGGACGACATCAATCCGATGGAGTGAAATGAGGCGGACGCCGAACGCAAAACGGTCGATCAGCCGACAATCTTTCGCCGCTCGAACGCCGAATCAGGATACCGGTTCGGGGAAGACGATCGTCTGTCCCGGAAGAGCAGGTAACCATCCGTGGGCATCCTCCAGGAAGGGGCTACTGGCGGCAGGGAACGCATGGACTCGAAACGGCAATCCAAAGGTACGCCGAAGGAGGTCTCCTTCACCACAACCCGAAGCGTTGGAACGTGTTCCGACGTCCGATTCCGTCGCCGACCGGCACTAGAAAACACAAAAACCGTGATTAGACGGGGGACTTCTCGTGATCAAGGAGGATTCTTCATATATTTCTTAGCTGCAAGCATGCGTAATTCCGTCCACGCCCTACCCATCGCAACAGGGGGGCACACGTAACTCCATCATGGCCGCGAGCAAATCCGGAAAGCCGGCAGGCAAGCCGACGTCTGAGGTGGATGCTTCGAATGGAGCATCCGGTCCCTCACTGAAAATGATCCAGATAGAGAACGGTATTGAACGGGACGTGGTCGAGTTTCGCCACTACGCGCGAGAGGAAAACGACCACATCGAACTGGGGCTGACCGACGAGAATCTCTTCGAAATGTATCGAAGTATGTTGCTTCAGCGACGTTTCGAGGAACGGGCGGCCCAGGCGTACGGGAGGCAGAAGATCGCCGGCTTCCTGCACCTCTATATCGGGCAGGAGGCCGTTTCTACCGGCGCCGCGTTCGCAATCACGCCCGATGACTTCGTCATTACGGCTTACCGCGATCACGGCCTTGCCCTCGCTCGGGGAATGACCTCCAACGAGTGCATGGCAGAGTTATACGGTAAGATCGATGGTTGCTCGAGGGGCAAGGGGGGATCGATGCACTTCTTTGACCGTGAAAAACGGTTCTTTGGAGGGCACGGGATCGTGGGCGGGCAGATCCCGCTGGGTATCGGTATCGCTTTTGCGCAGAAGTACCAGAAGACGGGCCATGTCTGCCTCACCTACTTCGGAGACGGTGCGATCCAGCAAGGTGCATTCCACGAAGCGGCTAACCTTGCGGGGCTCTACGACTTGCCGGTAATGCTCATTTGCGAGAACAACCTGTACGGCATGGGTACGGCGGTGGATCGCTCGTCGGCGAACATCGATCTCTACAAGCGGGCGGTCGGCTATGATATGGTCGGCGCCCTGGTCAACGGGATGGACGTCTTTGAGGTGTATCGCGCCATGCGCGATTTGGCCGCCCTGGCACGCGAGGGCAAGCCGTCGCTCGTCGAAGTGCGGACCTACCGATATCGCGGCCACTCCATGAGCGACCCGGCCAAGTACCGGACCAAGGAGGAGATGGAGGAGCGGCGAAACCAGGACCCCATTCTCCGGCTCAAAAGCTACATCGTGGGGAAAGGTCTTGCCGATGCGGACGAACTCGACGGAATCGACGAAGAAGTGAAGGAAGAGGTGCTGGCTTCGGTCACGTTCGCCGAAGAAAGCCCGCTGCCCCCGATCGAAACGATTTACGAAGACATCTACGTTCAACAGGACTATCCTTTCCTCACGCGCTGAGAACACCGCGGAGGAACCCACCTTTGCACCTGAAACAAACCCATGGCAGAACTTCAGTTCAGAGAGGCCATCCGCGCCGCAATGGTGGAGGAGATGACCCGCGATGAGCGGGTCTTTCTCATCGGCGAAGAGGTAGCGGAATACGACGGCGCCTACAAGGTGAGCCAGGGCATGCTCGCACAATTTGGCCCCCAGCGGGTTCTGGACGCCCCGATTTCGGAGACCGGCTTTGCCGGCCTCGGAGTCGGCGCCGCCATGTGCGGCCTTCGGCCCATCGTCGAATTCATGACCTGGAACTTCTCCTTCGTGGCGTTCGACCAGATCAAGTCGAATACCGCTAAGATGCGCTATATGTCGGGGGGACAATTCTCCGTTCCCATCGTCTTCCGCGGTCCCAACGGGGCCGCCGGCCAACTCGGCGCAACCCACTCCAACTCGGTCGAGAACCTCTATACGACCATCCCGGGCCTCAAGGTCGTCTCAGTTTCCAACCCGGACGATGCCAAGGGCCTCCTCAAATCGGCCATCCGAGATGACGATCCCGTGCTCTTCCTCGAAAGTGAGGTGATGTACGGGATGCGAGGGGAAGTATCCGACGAGGAGGACTACCTCATCCCGATCGGGAAGGGACGCATGGCGCGGGAAGGGAAGGATGTGACGATCGTAGCATGGAACAAGAGCTACTGGGTCGCCATGGAGGCGGCCGAGAAATTGTCCAAAGAGGGGATCGAGGCCGAAGTGATCGATCCGCGGACGCTGCGCCCCCTTGACATCGACATGATCATCGGCTCGGTCAAGAAGACCAACCGGCTCGTCGTCGTCGACGAAAGCAATCCGTTTGCCAGCGTGGCGTCGGAGATCGCATTCCAGATCCAGGAACGGGCTTTCGACTACCTGGATGCTCCGGTAGCCCGCGTGACGACCACGGATACGCCCGCCCCGTACGCCAAAAACCTGATAGAGTACTACATGCCGAGCGCGGAGCAGACTGTTGAAGCCTGCAAGCGCGTTCTGTATGTGAAGTAACCTCCGCGCGCTTCGCCTGATCCGACCTCCACCGAACAACCAAAGCAAGGCCATGGCCATTCCGGTTGAAATGCCCAAAATGAGCGATACCATGGAGGAAGGCGTCCTCGTCGCCTGGCTCGTGGAAGAAGGTAGCCGGGTCGCGGCAGGAGATGTGGTCGCTCAGGTAGAGACAGACAAGGCCACCATGGACCTGGAGGTCTTCGACGATGGAGTCCTTCTCAAAAGGGTGATCGCAGAAGGAGACGCCGTTCCTATCGGCGGGCTCATCGCCGTGCTCGGCGAGGAAGGGGAAGATGCCGGCGAGATCCTGGAGAAATATGGCGCGCGTGCTTCGGGCGCCCCCTCCGAGGCTCCCCCCGCCGAAGCGGTCGAAACAGAGCAGAAACCAGTGGCGGTTGCCAGCGATGGGGCGCCGTCCGACAGCAGACTGAAGGCATCGCCCCTCGCCAGGCGTATCGCGCTAGAGCAGAAAGTCGACTTGAATACAGTGAGAGGCACGGGCACCGAAGGACGCATCGTCAAGCGCGATGTCGAGGCTGTGCTCGATGGATCGGTGCCTCCGGCGGCTCCTCGCCCTGCAGCCGCGCCGAAAGCCGCTCCTCCTGCAGAGGCGCCCACTGCCGCCACGTCTCCGGTCTACGATACCCTGCCCATCTCCCAGATGCGCAAGACGATCGCCCGGCGCCTTGCGGAGAGCAAGTTCACCTCGCCCCATTTCTATCTCAATATGGAGTTGGATATGGAGGAGGTTTCGGCAGTCCGCATCCGCATCAATGAGGTCGCCGAGTCACAGAACCTCGCCAAGATCAGCGTGAACGACTTCGTGATCAAGGCGTGCGCCCTTGCGCTGCGGAGACATCCGGCCGTGAATGCCTCCTACCACGAGAAAGAGGGAGAGATTCGTCGGTACCGGGACATCCACATCGGCATTGCAGTGGCTGTGGAAGAGGGGCTTCTAACCCCCGTGGTGCGCAACGCGGATCAGAAGGGGCTGGCACAGATCGCCGCGGAGGTGCGCTCCTATGCCGAGAGGGCCCGCGACAAGAAACTGCAGCCGCCGGATTGGGAAGGATCGACCTTCACGACGAGCAACCTGGGCATGTTCGGGATCGACTCCTTCACTGCGATTATCAATCCTCCCAACGCGTGCATTCTTGCCATCGGGACGATTCGAGATGTGCCGGTCGTGAAAAACGGCGCGGTCGTACCGGGCAAACGCATGACGGTCACCCTCTCCTGCGATCATCGCGTCGTTGACGGTGCCACAGGTGCCCGGTTCCTGAATACCGTCAAGGAACTCATCGAAGATCCTGCCACCATGCTGATCTGACCCGTCGCCCACCCGGTTCACCGGCGCCGACCGTTCGGGTCCAGCGGCTGGAAGACCGGCTTTCGGTGCGGGGACGGGGCAGCGTCCTCATCCCGTGTAGATCCCCGGGCCAGGTGCGGATCTGCGCGTGTCATGCCTATGCGACAACGCCCTCTCGGTTTCGAGCGCCGATCGCTCGAGGATATGCGGCAACGGGCCCGATCCCTCTATGAGGAGATGTCCGGGCGGCGATCGGTCCGCTCATTCAGCCCCGACCCGGTGCCGAAAGACCTGATCGAATGGGCCATCCGTACGGCCGTCACGGCGCCCAGTGGGGCCCACCGACAGCCATGGAGGTTCGTGGCGGTGAGCGATCCTGAACTCAAGCGCGGGATTCGAGCGGCGGCCGAGAAGGAGGAATATCAAACCTACCACGGCCGAATGTCCGACGAGTGGCGTTCGGCGCTGGAACCGCTGGGCACTACCTGGGAAAAGCCATTCCTGGAGACGGCACCCTGGCTGGTCGTGTGCTTCGCAGAATCCTACGCGCTGGATCACCAAGGGCAGCGGATCAAGAACTACTACGTCTCGGAGAGCGTCGGCATCGCCTGCGGACTGTTCATCGCCGCCGTTCATTTCATGGGACTGGTTACCCTGCCCCACACGCCGAGCCCCATGGGATTCCTCGGCGAACTGCTGAAAAGGCCGTCCAGCGAGCGCCCCTTCGTTCTCTTTCCCGTGGGATTTCCGGCAGCAGACGCCACCGTGCCCGACCTGAAGAGGAAACCTTTGTCGGATGTCGCCGAATGGCGCCCTGCAGCGGATAGTGCGGAACAGGAATTGAGAGACGAAGGTTACACTCGGTCTTGACCAATGAACGGGCAGGGTCTGAAATGATCTCGGTAAACCGGCTCCGCAGCCGAAGGAGTTTGCGTCTCATCGTCTTGCCGTTCTGGGTAGCGGCCGGGACGTGGCTCGTTCCTCCGAGTGTACGGGTTATGGCGGCGGCCTCGGCCCTTCCCGAAGGTCGGCTCGCAAAGTGGATGGGTGTCGAAGGAACCGGCGCGGCAGTACCGGCCGCCGATCGGCCGGCTGGTTTCGGGTATCCCGAAAGTGGGGGAGAGGGAGGCGGAGAGGATGAAGTACACGCACTCGGACTCGATGGGCTGGTTGAACAGTTTGCCGAGGCACTGCGGGGTCAAGGGCAGGCCGTGCAAGCGAGTCCACGAGGCGCTCGGGAGGACAAGAGCCAGGCTGCTTCAGGGGCCTTTGCCGCTGTCATCAGGCTGCAGGGGCTGAGGTCTGTGCGTGAGTGGACGCGGCGGGTAGGTACCGACCGGCGTCCTCCGGTAGCCAGGTGGATCGCATCTGATAATCCGCAGGGCCCCTAGCCGCATTTCCGGCATGAGGGATGCGTTCGGAATGTGTCCGGCCGATCCCGCAAGGCTTGCTTTCGGCGCCGTCTGGAGTCCATCGGAATGCGCCTGTACCACTCGACTTGGATGAATCCATGCAGAACAACGGTTTAAAGATCGGGCTTGCCGCCATCTTCCTGGCCCTGTCCCTTTACTATCTCTACCCAACCGTCCGAGAATCGCAGCATCGTTCGCGGATGGAGTCTATGTCGGAAACGGAACGCGAGACGTACATGCGGGAGAATTTCTCCTCCATCGAGTCGTCCCGCGCCCGTGCCCTCAAGTTGGGTCTCGACTTGCGCGGCGGCATGCTGGTCTCCCTGGAGGTCCGCGTGACGGACCTGCTGCGTGCGCTAGCAGAGGACACCGACGCCACCTTCAATCAGGCCCTTTCCAGTGCGCGCGAACGGACCACGACTGAGCAGACGGAGGTCATCGATGCCTTCATGGAAGAGTTCGAGAAGCTGGATCCCAACTATCGACTCTCACGATACTACCGGAACACGGATCGGGGCATTACCCGGCGATCGAGCAACGAGGAGGTTCGCGAATACCTCGCAGCCGAATCGAATGACGCGGTCAACCGTGCCATCGAGATCATCCGTCAGCGGATCGACCGGTTCGGGGTCACGGAGCCCTCGATCCAGAAGCAGGGCACCCGTCGCCTTGTGGTAGAACTACCGGGCGTGGATGACCCGGAGCGCGTGCGGGACCTTCTCAGAGGCACTGCACGCCTCGAGTTCAGATTGATGGCCGATCCGCAGCAGGCGAACAATGCCCTGCAAGCCGTAATGGACTACTACGAACGAGGTGCGACGGCGCCGAGTACGGATACGACCGAAACAGACCTGGGAGCCTCCGAGGAGAGCGTGCCGGCCGATTCATCCGACCTGGCGGCCGTGGATTCACTCCAGAGCGACTCGTTGTTGCTTCCGCAAGCAGCCGAGGATGGCTCGAACCGCCTGCTCGAGGTCTTCCAGCCAACATTCGGCGGCGTTCGACTGGGCGTGGCCGCAGCCCAGGACACGGCTGAAGCACGGCGTCTCCTCTTCGCCCCCGGAACCCGCGACCTTTGGCCGACAGACATGACCATGATGTGGTCTTCGGCGCCCGTCGGACAAACCGAAGAGGGATTAAGCCTGTATGATGCCCTCGCGGTTCGCTCCGACATCGAAATGCAGGGTGACGTCATCGTGGATGCAACGCCCGACTTCGATCAGTTCACCAATGAGCCAAAGGTGTCCATGACGATGAACTCGGACGGGGCAAGGACCTGGGCTCGGCTCACGGGGGCCAACGTCGGGAAAAACGTCGCCATCGTGATGGACAACGTCGTTTACTCCTACCCGGTGGTCCGCGAGAAGATCGCGTTCGGCCGGTCCGAAATCAGTGGACTCGAATCCCAGATGGAGGCCCAGGACCTCGTTACGCTCCTTAAGTCAGGGGCCTTGCCTGCCCCGGTGGACATCGTGGCGGAGCGCACGGTCGGACCGAGCCTCGGCTCCGAATCCATCCACGCCGGGACAGTCTCTCTGGTAGTCGGCACGATTGTCGTCGCTGTCTTCATGGCCCTCTACTACCAGGCCGCCGGTCTCATCTCGATCTTGGCGCTCTTCCTGAATATCTTTTTCATATTTGGCATCTTAGCTGGATTTAATGCCACACTTACCCTGCCCGGTATCGCCGGAATCGTGTTGACGATCGGTATGGCCGTGGATGCCAACGTTCTGATCTTTGAGCGAATCCGGGAGGAGCAGTCAACCGGAAAGACCCTCAAGGCAGCGGTGGCCGGCGGATACGGCAATGCCCTGAGCGCCATCTTGGACGCGAACATCACGACGTTCCTCGTGGCAGCCATCCTGTTCTCGTTTGGGAAAGGCCCCATCCAGGGCTTTGCAGTCACCCTCATGGCGGGCATTCTGTCGTCGCTGTTTACGGCGATCATCGTGACGCGGATCGTTTTCGACTGGCTCGTTTCGGACCGTCACCGTCAGGTTTCCATCGGCTAGGAAAGCTGCACCGCTCCTTCTCACCCGATTTACACATTGCGGATTCCGCATCCGATCA
Source organism: uncultured Rhodothermales bacterium (assembly GCA_964387555.1). Lineage (GTDB taxonomy): Bacteria > Bacteroidota > Rhodothermia > Rhodothermales > CAYLXM01 > CAYLXM01. The sequence continues at coordinate 9,020 of CAYLXM010000007.1, forward strand.
TGCGTTTACTACAGAACATCAACGTCAACTTCGTCGGCCTTCGTCGATTTGGTTACTTGATTTCCAGCGTCCTGCTCGTTGCCAGCGTGGTGTCCATCTTCACCCTGGGACTCCAACTGGGGATCGACTTTCGAGGGGGCACCGAGTTCATCATTGAGAGTGACGAGCCGCTCGGAGTAACCTCCGTACGGGACGAACTTCGACCCATCGATCCTTCCGTGGAGGTGAAACTCTTCGGAGATCCGACCACGCTCCTCGTGCGTTCCTCGCTGGAGGGCGGGGACGTGAGTGACCAGGCCGCACAGATCATCGCAACCGTCGAGGAGGCCCATCCGGGCTCGAATCCCCGAATCGTCGGCACCGATAGCGTCGGGCCACGCTTCGCCGAGGACCTGAAAAGGGGGTCTATCCTGGCCGTGTTCTTCTCGTTGATCGTCATCTTCCTCTATATTCTGGTTCGCTTCGAGTGGCGGTTCGGGGTCGGAGCCGTCGCGGCGCTCGCGCACGATGTCACGATTACACTGGGCGTGTTCTCGCTATTCCGGTTCATCATGCCGTTCTCGATGGACATCAACCAGTCCATCATCGCCGCCTTCCTCACCATCGTAGGCTACTCGCTCAACGACACGGTGGTGGTCTTCGATCGCATTCGAGAGTACCTCACCGTCTTCAAATCGGAACGGTATGAAGTGGTTATCAACAAGTCCATCAATAGCACACTCAGCCGCACCGTTATCACGTCACTGACCACGCTGTTTGTGGTCACCGTCCTCTTTTTTGCCGGCGGCGAGGTCCTTCGTGGATTTGCATTTGCACTTATTGTTGGTATTTTGATTGGAACCTATTCTTCCGTTTTTGTGGCGGCCCCGATCGTAGTTGAACTGAAGTCGAGGATGAGACCATCCCGGCAACGGTAGAAGAGGCGAGGTGGTGCCCTTCATCTTCAAAGTGGCTTAAAGCGATGAATTTCAAAGTCGACGAACGATACAATGCGGTCGTGATCGAGCTCAAGGGCAACGTCATGGGTGGCCCTGACGGCGCCGGATTGCTGGACACGCTCCACGAACTCAAGGACAACGGGAAGAAGAACGTTGTCATCGACCTCGGAAAGGTCAAGTTCATGAACTCCAGCGGTCTGGGTATGCTCATCAGCGGGCTGACCACCATGCGCAACGCAGGGGGCGATCTCCGGTTGTCCAACGTGGCCGACCGCATCCACTCCCTGCTGATGATCACGAAACTGATCACCGTCTTCAAGCACTTCCCTTCGGTGGATGAGGCGGTTAACAGCTTCGAGGACGAAGAAGCGCCTGCTGGTAGTTGACACGTTGAGCGGGCGTCCCCCGCCGGGACGTCCATGCGATTTGATATCCATTCAGACAGGTCGGACAGGCGACGGGTTGACCCCGTCGCCTTTGTCTTGGTTACCATGATCGCCAAGCGTCCGTAAATGCCACAGACAGATGCCAGTTAGTATCGTTATCGGCGCCCAATGGGGCGATGAAGGCAAGGGCAAAATTGTTGATCTCCTGAGCAGGGACGTGGACGTCGTGGCCCGGTATCAGGGTGGAGCCAATGCCGGTCATACGATCTCCTGGGGTGACAAGCGGTTTGTTCTCCATCTGGTGCCTTCCGGGATCTTTCACGAGGGGAAAAGCTGCGTGATCGGTAACGGCGTTGTCATCGATCCCGTCGCCCTCCTCGAGGAAATTCATATGATCGAGGAACTGGGTTACGATCCGTCGGGACGCCTTTTCATATCCCATCACGCGCATCTCATCATGCCGTACCACAAACGGCTGGATCAGGCCCGCGAGCAATATCGCGATGCGGAAGCGATTGGCACGACCGGACGGGGAATCGGACCTGCGTACGTGGACAAGTATGCAAGGACCGGCATTCGCGTGGTCGATCTCCTCGATCGCGACGTACTGAGCAAGAAACTCCGCTACGCAATCGAAGAGAAGAACGCCATCCTCAAATCCGTCTACGGTGCGGAAGAACTTGACGTGGAAGCGATCATCGAGGAGTACGTCGAATTCGATCGACTGATCGATCCGTTCGTCACGGATACGACGGAATACCTGCTCGATGCCCTGAAATCGGGCAAGAGGCTCCTCGCGGAAGGCGCGCAGGGCGCCCTCCTGGACGTCGATTTCGGGACGTATCCATTCGTAACCTCCAGCCATCCCACCGTCGGTGGATGCTGCACCGGGCTGGGTGTGCCTCCGACGTCGATCGACCGGATCATCGGTATCACCAAAGCCTATTGTACGCGCGTGGGAAACGGGCCCTTCCCGACGGAGTTGCTCGATGCCCTCGGAGAACAACTGCGCGCGGTAGGGGCAGAGTTCGGCGCCACCACCGGACGGCCGCGTCGCTGTGGATGGCTCGACCTCGTGGCCCTTCGATATACGGCTGCCATCAACGGGATGACGGAACTCGCTATCACCAAGCTGGACGTTCTCTCCGGCATCGGTGAAATCAAGGTGGCGACTGCCTATGATCTGGATGGCAAGCGGCTCACGCGGTTCCCCAGTGAAACGCAGACCCTCGTCCGTGTGCACCCACTCTACGAAACCCTCCCGGGCTGGGAAGACGATATCAGCGGGGTCCAGACATACGACCAACTTCCTGCCGCGGCGCGCTCGTACCTCGATTTCATCGCGGAGTTCGTGGGCGTGCCGGTGAGTCTCGTCTCGACCGGGCCGAAACGGGCCCAGACGATCGCCGTCTAATGGTATTCGTGCCGCGGGCTCGCGACCTCCACCCGGTCGACACCCTCTCAATCTGCTGCTGAGGCCATGAATGCCTATCGATGGGGCGTCAACCTGAAGCTGGGCCTCATCGCGTCGGCGATGCTGATCGCGCTGGGTTCGTTGTGGTATACCAATAACCTCGCCAATCGACTGCAGGCAAACGAGGCGGCCGTCGTAGAACTCTACGCGAGCGCCATCAAACATCTCTACGAGTCTCAGATCATCTCGCTTAATCCCTATCAGGGCGAACTGCGGGAATTAGAGGAGATGCTGACACGCCGTTTCAGAATGGACGATGTCGCGCAAAGCGGCGAAAGCACCGAGGAACGAATCGCACGGTACCGCGAGGCGCTCACCTGGGCGCGAAGTATGCCCCCCTCCGACCAGACCTCGTTCATATTCAACGAGATCATCGCCACGCGCCGGTTCGGGATTCCGGCCATCACCACCAACAAGGAACTCACCGAAGTCGCCGCCTACAACAACATCGACATCCCGAGTTTGCCCTCGGCATCCGACACGACGCGCTACCTGCTGGACATGGCGCTGTCAATGACGCGCTTCGAACCATTCCCCGTCGAGCTCGAACTCGACGGACAGGTCGTTCTCTCCCAATTGGTGCACTACGGCGAATCAGAATTGATTCGCAGGCTTCGCATCCTCCCGTTCGTACAGCTGTTCTTCGTCGGTCTGTTTATCCTAGTAGGCTACCTCGGATTCTCCTACGTGCGCCGCAGCGAGCAAAACAGCCTCTGGGTTGGTATGGCAAAGGAGGCCGCACACCAACTGGGCACACCGATTTCCAGCATGATGGGTTGGGCGGAGGTGCTTGCATCCATGGAGGACGAGTCCGTGACCAGTGTAGCCGGTGAAATGGGCAAAGACATCGGCCGGCTCCAGCGCGTGGCCTCCCGCTTCTCGAAAATCGGTTCGCGTCCCGATCTCAAGGAGACGGAGCTGGCGTCGGTGCTGAACGAAGTGGCAGACTACATGCGCAGACGCATACCGCGCCACGGCGGACAGGTCCGCCTGGAGGTTGCCGCACCCGCAGATGCCAGGGTGCCCCTCAATGCAGAACTCTTCGAATGGGTGATCGAGAACCTCATCAAGAACGCACTCGACGCCATGGAAGGCTTGGAGGGGACGATCTCGATCCAGGCATCACTGACTCCCACCCATGCGGTCGTCGATGTCAGCGACACGGGAAAAGGAATTGAGAAACGAGATTGGAAGAATGTGTTCCGCCCCGGCTACAGCACGAAGAAACGGGGGTGGGGCCTCGGACTGACGCTGTCCAGGCGCATCGTTGAGGACTATCACGGCGGACGGCTCACCCTCGCTGCATCGAAGCCTGGAGGTGGATCCATGTTCCGCATCGTGCTTCCTCTGCGAACCCGATGAGCCCTGCACGGCCGGCAATGAGACGCGCGGACGGTTACGGGAAAATGCGCCCCGCCAGCGCCTCGCGGCTCTGGCCGGTAGACACCATGAAGATGTCATCCCCCGTACGCCAGAGCAGTCGGTCGGAGGACGGAGGAAGTACGAAGGTGTTCTCCTCCGACAAGGCATCCAACAGTCTACGGTCCAGCCGCAAAAGGTCATCGTGGGTGTCCAGGAAGGCGTAATTCACAATCGACACCAGAAGTGAAGTGCCGTCGCTCTCTCCGTAGACGAGCACCGGAATGGAAATCCCTGCCCGAATCTCGGCGAACCCGAGGCCGGCGGGAGAGCTTCCCTCTATTTCGGGCACAGAGACGCGCCATGCGGAGTGCCTCAGGACCAGCTGGGCGAGGTCTTCACCCTGATTGACCTCGAAAAAACTGCTCAGTTGAACACGCGAGTCAGGAATGACCGCCAGAATATCGGATTGGTCCGAACCGCCCACGAAGCGATTGAGTCCCCACAGAGCCGCAATGGAGACCGCCGCCAGGAACGATATCCAGATCGCGAGCCGGCGAACGCTGGGTCCAGAACGACCCGCCGCACGACCGTAGACCGCCTTCTGCGGCGGGACCGCATCCTCGCGCACCGGAGGAAACGGAAGCAGATCCTCCTGGGGTTGATCCAGGCGGGAGCCCTCCTCGACGCCGGCATCGCCACTCGAACTATCACCAGCGGGCGCTGCCGTTTCCTCCTCCACATCGGGAGGCGTGCGACGATCGGCGAATTCGGGGTCGCGTCGGTTCTCTGGATCGTGCTCGCTTTCGAAAAGATCCTCACTTCGCTGGTTCATGGTGCACGGTCAACCTGGTGGATAAGGGTTCGTCAAGATGCATCCTTTGCCGCATCCTGTCGGGTTTCGATGAAGACCACGTCGATCGGGTCGCCCTTTCGGATACTGAGCAATTCGGATGCATTGCCCCCGCTGACGGCGATCTCGAGCAATTCGCTACTCCCAAACAGGACGACTGGCTCGTGAAGGCCCACGTCGGCGTAGGTGGTGTGGATTCCCCGCAGAATCGCGGAACCCACATAGAATTTCGGATCTCGCCCGGAGGCCAGCGTCGCGAAAACATGCCGGGGAATGTTGCTGATGCAATTCCCGAAATGATCCACGTGGACGATCCATCCTCTGATCCCTTGCTCATCGGAGATAGGAAGCCCCCAGCGCAGTTTCTGAAGTTCGGGTCCGGCCGACCCGATCTCGCCCAGCGGCGTACCCATCGCGAGGTGGGCAGCAACCGATGCGAAGATGTCCCTCCCGTGAAATGTCGAAGAGGGCCTCTCGGTTCGCCAGAAAGTCGAACGGTCGAGTGTGACCACCTGATCGGCCGGTCGTTCATCGAAGGTCAGCGGCAACACGCCGTTATCCGGCCCCACGAAGAGCATGTCATCCATCCGTACCGCCACCGGACGCCTCGCCGTGCCGACACCGGGATCGACAACCACGACGTGAACCGTTCCTGCAGGAAAGTAGGGCGCCGCGTTCTTCAGGACGAATGCGGCCTCCAGAATGTCCTGCGGTGCGATTTCATTGGAGATATCCACGATACGGGCCTCCGGCGCGACACGAAGGATCGACGCCTTCATGGAGGCCACGTAGGGGTCTCGTGTGCCAAAATCAGTCGTGAGGGTAATAATGGGGATTTTCACGAGACGGGAGGCTACGCCGGGCATTCGCGGACAGAACGTCGACTGGGCAGGGTTGTTCGCATCCGGCAGGAGGAACCAACGAAAACAGCGGCGTCTCCGCATGGAACGCGACATGCCTGAATGCCGTTGCTATACCCACCTACGTAGCGGCAGAAGACAACGGCAGAGCACCGACGACATGGACGCCGAATGCACGGATCCGATAGGAAGGGCCTCGCAAGACGGGTCGGTGGACCTTCGTTCACGGGAAGAGAGGGCATACGAGGAGGCGCTCTCCGTCTTTGTCGATTTCTGGGGCGATATGGCGTCATCGTGGGGCATCAACCGCACGATGGCTCAATTGCATGCCCTGCTTTATGCCGTAGAACGCCCCCTTGATACCGATGAGATCATGGCGCGGCTCGGCATCAGCCGGGGCAATGCGAACATGAACCTGCGTACCCTCGTCGAATGGAATCTGGTGGATCGGATCCATCTGCCGGGGTCGAGGAAGGACTTTTTCACCGCCGAAAAGGATGTCTGGAAGATCTGCATGATCGTCATCCAGCAGCGGCAGCAGAAAGAAATCGGTCCCGTCAAGGACACGTTGAGAGAGTGCCTCGTTTTGCTCGATCAGGAGTCCGGCGCCGGCGACGGACCGCCGCCGGCCAACGTCCGTCAATTTGCCGACCGGATCCAGAACCTGGTTGACCTGATGTCCGTATTCGAGGGTTTCACGCGCGCATTGCTGCCCTTCGTACGGGAGCGCAACGTTACCATGATCAAGCGGCTCATCTCCTTCGCCCAGCGACGCGCCGCCTCGAATGCCGGAGAGGCGTAATATGCCCGACTCGGCACGCGACCCAAGACACGTCCTTGGCCGTGAGGCGGAATCGCAGGCCGCCGCGTACCTCGAGTCCAATGGCTATCGGATCCTCGCCCGAAACTATCGGGCCGGCCGCGTCGAAATCGACCTGATCTGCCTGGCTCCTCCAAGTGCACCTCATCTCACCCGCGAAGAAATTGTTTTCGTGGAGGTCAAGGCGCGACGGGGCGATGGCGCCGCGACACCCGAGGACGCTGTGGACGGCATCAAGCAGGCGCGCATCTGCCGCGCCGCCGCAACGTATCTCTTCCGAAACCGGATCGATTCCCTGTATCCCCGCTTCGACGTAATCGCCGTCGTGGTCTCATCATCCGGCTCCGCCCTCCGTCACATCGAAAACGCATTCTGGCCGAACGGCTAGGATTCAATTCCGGTCGCTGCAGGGCGTTCGGAACTGCCCGTTGGATCCGCCTGGGCCGGCTGTAACGAGCAGGTGGTGGAGTCCCGGGCCATTTCCCCCCAAAGCCCCAGGGGCAGACCCTTCCGGCTCGGCCGGTGACGTTCCCGGCGACATAAGATGGCCCCGGGAGATGCCGCGGCACGGAATCAACCAAAAAAACCAACCAATCGGTTGGACATTTGGGTTGGACGACTTAGTTTATTGGAAACGGACGTACCGCCAATATCCGATGGTAGCGACAGAAAGGGACCGTTCCACCGAGGAGCGCATATTCACTGCGGCACGAGAAGTGTTTCAGGAAGTTGGGTTTACGGGTACGCGCATGCAGGCCATCGCCGACCGCGCGGGCATCAACAAGTCCATGCTGCACTACTATTATCGAAGCAAGGACATGTTGTTCGAGGCGGTATTTCGAGACTCGGCATTGCGCGTGATGCCACTGCTTGTGGAGTCGCTCAAGAGAGATGGGCCGCTTGTTGAGCGAATCCGGACGCTGGTGTACGCCTATATGGACCTGCTCGCCGCCAATCCCCATTTACCGGGATTTCTCGTCTTTGAATTACAGCGGGAGCCGAAAAGGCTGAGGGCCTTTATGAGTGAGCAGGCCGGCTCTCTATTCACCGGATTGCGAAATGACATTGAGCGGTCGGTAACGGCCGGAGAGATTCGGAGCATCGATCCTGTGCAACTCGTCGTTAACGTTATCGCCCTGTGCGTATTTCCGTTCGTCGCCAGGCCTATCCTTCAGGAAGTAGCTCAGATGGATGACGCGGCGTTTGCCCGGTTCATCGAAGAACGTAAGGACCAGGTCTACGAATTTGTTCTCAGAGCCATTGCGCCATGACTTTGATAGTGCTCGTCTTCTTGGCCTTCGTGCCCCCGGATACCCTGCGCCTCGCGGACTGCTACCGGGAGGCGGAATCGGCACACCCGAGAGCCCGCGAGTTTGCCTTGCGGGACGAGGCGGCTGAATTGGCGCTCGACAACCTGTCAGCGGTATGGCTTCCCCGCATTACCGTGGGCGGTCAGGCCGTCTACCACTCCAATGTGCCGGCCATCCCGATTCAGATTCCCGGCGCCGATATGCCGAGCGCAAGCCACGATCAGTACCGCGTCTCGATATCACTCGAACAGACGATTTTTGATGCCGGCCTGACATCCGATCGGGGGAACCTGGAGCGCGCATCCCGCGACGCGGCCAGGCAGGACATCGTTGTTGAACTTCATGCCCTCAGGAGGCAGGTGGAGGATGCCTACTTTGCGGTGCTCCTGGCCGATGCCGGGATAGAATCCGTCCGCGCCCTGCGTAGAGATCTGAATCGGCAGTTGGCATCACTGGAGTCCCGCGTTCGGAATGGGGTTGCGCCACCGTCGGCGGCAGATGTTCTGCGGGTGGAGCTGATACGGCTGGATCAACAGGCGGTCGAACTTGCCGCACGACGGCGATTTGGACTGGACGCGCTAGGCAGATTGCTTGGCCGCAGCCTGAACGCGGAAACCCAGCTGTCATTGGATACCGTCCCGCCGGAGATTCCGGACACCGGGGTGCGGTTCAGACCGGAATTCGCGGCCCTCGACCGGAAACGGGACCTGCTCGACATTCGATCCACCTTGCTGAACGGCGAACGCCGACCTCGGGTCTCCGGATTCGCCGAACTGGCCTATGGACAGCCTCCCGGCCTTGACTTGTTTGCCGATCGGTTCGACGCGTTCTATTCGGTGGGGCTCCGCGTCACGTGGCGACCGTGGGACTGGGGAGTCGTCACACGCAGCCGCAGGGCCCTGGAACTGGAACGAAACACGCTCGGCCTGCAGGAAGAGGTCTTCGAGCGCACCCTTCAGACTGCGGCAGACGGCCAGATTCGGGAGATCGAGCGCATCCGTGCTCAGATCGCACTCGATGATTCCATCGCCGTAATCCGACGGCGAATCAGCGAACAGGCCTCGAGTCAACTCGAAAACGGTGTCATCACCGCCACCGACTATCTCGCGGAACGCAACGCCGAGGAGCAAGCGCTGCTGGCACGGGCCCGCAATCGGGTCGAGTTGTCCCGCGCGTATGCGCGTCTGGCGTTCATCCTCGGTAAGAAATGACAAACACCATGCATCCCTCCATCTGTCGCATTTGTCACGCCCTAGTGACGACATGGCGCTCGATCACCGGTGGCCTGTTTTCTCTCGTACTGCTGTCGGCATGTGGTGACGGGCTCGGTCCGTCCGATGCCTACGGCAACTTCGAAGCCGTTGACGTGATCATCTCGTCGGAGGCAAGCGGAAAACTCATCCGGTTCACCGCCCGCGAAGGCGACCGGCTCGAGGCCGGCACGCAGGTTGGGCTGGTTGATACGCTTCAGACGGCACTTCGACGCAGGCAACTCGAAGCGAATCGGCAGGCAGTCCGATCCCGCAGTCCGCAGGTCCTGGCCGAAATCGCCGTGCTCAACGAGCAGCGAGAAATCGCTGAAAACGAGGCGGAGCGGGTCCGCCGCCTGCTCGCGGGCAACGCAGCCACGGAGAAACAACTCGATGACCTCGAGGGGCAGATCCGGGTGCTGGATCGAAGGATTCAGTCCATCAGGACACAGAATGCATCCATACTCATGGAGATCGAAGGGCTGGACGCTCAGATCGCACTGCTCGATGACCAGATCGCGCGCAGTTTCATCGTGAATCCCATCCTCGGGATCGTCCTGCAAACCTACGCAGAGCAGCATGAGCTGACGGCTCCCGGCAAAGCCCTCTACAAGATTGCCAACCTCGACACGCTCGAATTGAGGGCCTACATCAGCGGGGCGCGGCTGGCCGACGTAAGATCCGGCGCCTCGGTGGAGGTGCTGTACGATGCCGGACCCGACCGGCTCGGCCGGCTACCCGGAACTGTCTCCTGGATCTCATCGGAGGCGGAGTTCACCCCCAAAATGGTTCAAACGCGTGAAGAGCGGCTCAACCAGGTGTATGCCTTCAAGGTGCGCGTCCCGAACCCCCAAGGCGTTCTGAAGATCGGCATGCCCGGCGAAGTGCGGCTCACCACACCATAAACAGGGTGTCGATGAACGTGGCCATTGACATACGGGATCTCGAAAAGCGCTTCGATCGGCACGTGGCGGTCGAAGCAATACGCTTCGCCGTGGAAGAGGGCGAGCTGTTCGGGCTCATAGGCCCGGACGGCGCCGGCAAAACCACCCTGATGCGTATGCTCGTATCCTTGCTCCTGCCTACCGCGGGCAGTGCAACCGTCGATGGACTGGACGTGGTGGCGGACTTCAGGAAACTGCGAAGCCGCATAGGGTACATGCCGGGCCGGTTCTCCCTGTATATGGACCTGTCCGTCGAAGAGAATCTTCGCTTCTACGCGACCGTCTTCGGTACGACCGTCGAAGCGGGACGGGATCTGTACGGCGACGTGTACAAGCAGATCGAGCCGTTTCGAAAGCGTCGCGCCCGGGACCTGTCGGGAGGCATGAAGCAGAAGCTCGCCCTGTCGTGCGCACTGGTGCATCACCCGCGCGTGCTGTTTCTCGACGAGCCCACGACTGGGGTGGATGCGGTTTCCAGAAAGGAGTTCTGGGACACGCTGGATCGCCTCAAGCGGCTCGGGATGACGATTCTCGTCTCTACCCCGTACATGGATGAGGCCGAACGCTGTGACCGAGTCGCGCTGATGCAGGACGGGCGGCTCCTGGGCGTTGCCGTGCCCGCTCAAATGGGGAGCGCGCTCGACGACCCCCTCTTTGCCGTGCAGGCCGAAGGCCGCCGCACAGCCCTCATGCAGGCACTCAGGGACTACCCGGAATCAAGGTCTGTTTTCGCGTTCGGCCGATTTACCCATGTCACCACCGGCCGCGCAGGCGCTCAATCCAGCTCTCTACAAGACTTCCTGGAAGGAAGAGGCTTCTCCAGTGTCTCTGTCGACCGGATTCAGCCAACGGTGGAGGATACCTTCATGGCGCTCATGATCAAGGATTCAAACAGACCCGGGCGGACACCATGAAGGCGATTGAAGCGCGCGACCTCACACGACGCTTCGGTTCGTTCACGGCCGTTGACGCCATCTCGTTTGAGGTCGACGAAGGAGAAATATTTGGCTTCCTTGGGGCAAACGGGGCGGGCAAGACGACGGCCATGCGAATGCTCACCGGACTACTGCGTCCAAGCTCCGGCGAAGCATGGGTGGCCGGGCTGGATGTCCACACGGAGTCGGAGGCCATCAAACGCCGCATCGGCTACATGAGCCAGCGATTCTCCCTGTACGAGGATCTCACCATTAGAGAAAACATCAGGTTCTACGGCGGGATTTACGGCATCAACCGAGCCGACCTGGCCGGGCGCTCAGCAAGGCTCATCACGGACCTGGAACTGGAAGCCGTGGCAAATCGACCCATCCGTTCCCTCCCTCTGGGATGGAAACAGAAGCTGGCGTTCGGTGTCGCCCTGCTGCACAATCCCCGCATCGTGTTCTTGGATGAACCGACGGGTGGCGTGGATCCGATCACGCGGCGCCAGTTCTGGGATATGATCTATGCCGCGTCCGACCGCGGCGTCACCGTTTTCGTCACGACCCATTACATGGATGAAGCCGAATACTGCGATCGGATCTCCATCATGGTGGATGGTCGAATCGAGGCCCTCGATACACCCGACGCGCTGATGCGTGCGTTTGGGGCGGGTTCGATGGACGACGTGTTCATTCAGCTCGCCAGGACTGCAACAAGCTCATGAAGGCTTTCCTGGGATTTGTGATCAAAGAGATTCGCCACATCCTGCGCGATTGGCGGACTCTGATGATTCTCCTCGGCATGCCCATGATCATGATGGTCCTGTTCGGATACGCCATCCGAAACGAAATAAAAGATATAAAAGTTGTTGTAGTAGATCTTTCGGGCGACTCCGTTACGCGCCGGCTTACGGAGCGCTTCATGGAGTCGCCCTACTTCGTGATATCCGCCGAAGCCAGGAGTCTCACCGAGATCGAACCGCTGTTCCAGCGGGGACAAGCCCGCATGGCCCTGGTGTTTCAGCCCGGGTTTGGCCGCAGGCTCGAGCGAGAGCGAACAGCGCAAATTCAGCTCGTAGCCGACGCCGCCGAACCCAACAGCGCGAGCACGGTGCTCTCGTACGCGACCGCGGTTATCGCGGCCTTTCAGCGCGAGGAATTCGGCTCGTTCGGGATTCGCCCCGGCATCGTGCTGGCGGAAGTTCGGATGCAGTTCAATCCGACCTTGCAGAGTGCGTTTCTATTCGTTCCCGGGCTGGTGGCCATCCTTCTCATGCTGGTGTGTGCCCTCATGACGTCCATCACGATCACGCGGGAGAAGGAGGTGGGAACGATGGAGGTCCTGCTGATTTCCCCCTTGCGGGCCCCGCAGATCATCGTGGGCAAGGTGCTGCCCTACATGGGACTGTCGCTGATCAATGTGGCGACGATTCTGGTCCTCGCCCGATTCGTCTTCGGTGTGCCGGTGCGCGGAAGCCTGCTCCTCCTGCTTGCCGAGTGCCTCCTGTTCATCTTCTGCGCACTTTCCCTGGGAATCCTCATATCCACCAAAGCAAACACCCAGCAAGTGGCGATGATGGCCTCGCTGGCAGGATTGTTACTGCCCACCATCCTCCTGTCAGGGTTCATGTTCCCGGTCTCCAGCATGCCGGAAATCCTGCAGTGGGTAAGCAATATCGTGCCGGCCCGGTGGTTCTTGATTATCGTACGAGGCATCATGATCAAGGGGGTGGGTCTCGAGGTGCTGTGGCAGGAGACCCTCATTATTGCGGGGATGACGCTCTTTTTCATCGCGCTGAGCGTCCGCAGCTTCAAGATCCGGCTGGAGTAGAAACCGTTCGAAGATCCGGCTGGACATCCGACGCGCATTCCATGACCACTGTCTTTCATATCGTAAGAAAAGAGTTCCTGCAGATTGTCCGTAACCGGGCGATGTTGCCGATCCTCGTCTTCATGCCGCTCGTGCAAATGCTCGTGCTGGCCTTCGCCGTGACGTTCGAGATCAAGCACACGGCGCTGAGCGTGCTTGACCGCGACCATACCGCGCTTTCGAGGCAACTGGTGCGTCAGTTCGCAGCCTCCGGCCATTTCCACGTGTCTGCCGATCGAACGAGCGACCGGGAGGCGGAGCAGGACTTGCTCGAGGGGCGAGCCCGCATGATCCTTTCCATCCCGTCCCATTTCGAGAGGGAATTCAAGAGATCGGGTGCAGGCCGCGTGCAGATGATCATCAACGCGGAGGACGGTGCCGCGGCCGGTGTCGTGTATGCCTACGCGCAACGCGTGCTCGCGGGGTTTGGAGACGGAGTAGCCATCGAGGTGGTGGGGGGCACACCCACATTCGGCGCGGCCCGTGGAATTGACGTGAGACCGGCTTTCTGGTACAATCCCGAACTGAACTACCAGCACTACATGGTGCCGGGCATTCTTGTGCTGCTGGTGACCATGATCGGCACCTTCCTCTCCGCCATGAATGTGGTGAGAGAAAAGGAAATAGGCACGATCGAACAACTCAACGTAACGCCCATCCGCAAGTCGGAATTCATTGCAGGCAAACTCATCCCATTCTGGATTCTCGGATTGGCCGAGTTGGCCGTAGGGCTCATACTGGCCTGGATCATCTTTCAAATCCCGATGCGGGGAAGCCTGATCCTGCTCTTCTTCCTGGCAGGCGTCTACCTGCTCGTCATGCTGGGTTTCGGGCTCTGGATCTCTACGATCACCGATACGCAGCAGCAGGCCATGTTCATCGCCTGGTTTTTCATGGTGATCTTCCTGCTCATGAGCGGGCTATTCACCCCCATCGAGAGCATGCCGGCGTGGGCGCAGCGGCTGACACTTCTGAACCCCATCGCCTATTTTATGGAGATCATGCGACGGGTTCTGATCAAGGGGGCCGGCTTTGGAGCCGTCCAGACCCAGTTCTGGGCCCTGGTGCTGTACGCCGCGGTGATGTTGACTTTCGCCGTGCGACAGTACCGCAAGGTGAGCAGCTGACAGAAAGGGACAGCGGAGGTCACTGGTCAACGAGGTGGGGGTCGGCGAGTTCGGCCAATGCGGGTCTTTTCCTTGAGCGTCAGATCCGGGCCCTACCCGAAATGAACGGCACATGATCTCACTCCGTAGGGGAACGCGTTGGATCGCTGCCGCGCTCGCGGTGACTGCCGGCGCAGTCCATCCGACCTGGGCGCAGCCGGTACGCGGCCTGGATTCGCTGCGGGCACGTTTACTCGAAGGGGACGCCGGGTTCGTCGTTCAGCACCTGGGGTCGGTGCCTGACTCGATCATTACCCCTTCTGAAGCTTTCGTTCTGGGGAAGGCCTGGCTCGCCCTGTCCCGCCTGCCGGAGGCGCTCGGCGCTTTTCGCCGGGCGGATACGACAAGAACGGCCACACGGCTCGAGTTGGCATCCGCTCTGGATCGAATGGGTGCCCCATCCGAAGCGGCGTCGGTGCTTGAAGTGGTCGTCTCCGAAGAGCCCGGGAACCGGGCGGCCGCGTTGCACCTGGCCAGGCTCTATGGCGAAGCGGACGAGTGGCCTAGCGTAGTGGCAACACTTCGTCCCCTGCTGGTTGCCGATCCGGACAATGCGTCCGTTCATGCCCAGATGGGCGTCGCTTTCGCACGGCAAGACTCGTCACTCAAGGCGATCGTCCATTTTGAACGAGCTCTGAAGTCCGAACCCGGTCACGTGAGAGCGGCTGTGGCTGTCTCGGGGCTCTATGTCGATCGCAACCTGGTGCGCTCGGCACGGGCAACGCTGGACCGCGCGTTGCGGCACCGGCCCGGCAACGTAGCTCTTCTCCGAAGGAGTGCCGAAGTCGCCCTGCAGGAGGGCGCTTACGGCCGGGCACTCAGTGATCTTCGCCTGGCGAGAACTTTGGGCGATCGCAGCGTCCCGAACATGCGCAATATGGGCGTGGCGGCTTATCTCATGGACAGTCTTCTCGTGGCGCGAACGGAACTGGTTCGCGCCTGGGAAATCGATTCCTCCAGCGCAATGGGCGCGCTCTACCTCGGCATGCTCTTCGCACGGAGCGGTGACCTTGCTGAGGCCATCCGACTCCTCAACCGGTCGGCATGGCTGGCCGGTCTGCCGTTCGTGGCCGACGTATTCGTCCGGCTCGGAAGCGTGCACCAGAACGCCGATCGTCTGCAGGAAGCGATTGATGCATTCGCCTTGGCCGAAAGACTCGACCCTTCCCGTGGTGATATTGCCTTTTTCGTCGCATCGCTCCATGACAGCGACCGAGGTGACCGTCAGGTCGCCCTTGCAGCGTACGAGCGCTTTCTAGGTGACCCCGCGCATGCGAGGTATCCGGAATTGGCAGAGACGGCAACGCGGCGCATTCGCCAGATCAAAGAGGTCCGGTTCCTCGAGGAGGGTAGGGCGGCCGCGGCTGACTCGCTGCGGGCTGTTGATCCGCCGCCCCGATAGGCAGCCCGATCTCCGCGCCGACACTGAAGTCGGCCTGCCGGTCAAGACAGGGACCGGACCGGGTAGTACGCTGAGCGGGCTGTGCCGTAACTTGGAGATATTCAACTGCGCACGTGTTGCGCGCGACGGAATGGGTCTCGAGGGCGCAGTACTCCGCGTGCCGGGCTCGCGGGTCGACGCCCCGTCAGAGACATCTACCACCGTACGCAGGAAGTCAATCAACGAGCCCAACGCTGCATGGCCGGAATCTACGTTCACATCCCATTCTGCCGGCAAATCTGCTCGTACTGCGACTATTGCACTGCGCCGCTGGTGGAGCCTCCCGATCCGTTTGTCGCTGCGCTGTGTGAGGAAATAGCGATGCGGGCCGACGAGCTGGCCGACAAGGAGCCGGTAGGAACGATTCATTTTGGAGGCGGGACACCTTCGGTGCTCTCCGCCGAGCATATCGCAAGAATCCTTGATACGATCCGATCGCGGTTTGAAGCCGCGAGCGTGGAGGAGGTGGCCTTTGAGGCCAATCCCGAAGATTGCAGCCCCACCTACCTGTCCGCTCTTCTGGACCTGGGCGTGACGCGCGTCGTGGTGGGGGTACAGTCCTTCTACGACGACGACCTGGAGCGGCTCGGCCGCCTTTTTAGAAGTGAACAAGCCAATCGGTCACTCGAAGCGGCTATGCAAGCCGGCTTTCGAAGCGTGGCTGTCGATCTGCTTCAGGCCGTTCCGTCCCAGCCGCCGGAGTACTGGGCCGCCAACCTGGAGCGCGTCGCCAACCAGGGCGTCCACCATATCTCAGCCTACGAACTGACCGTCGAGCCGGGTACGCGGCTCAGCAGCCGGATCGAGAAGGGGGAGCTTCAGCACGTCTCCCAGGAGTACCGGGCGGACCAGATGCTCTTCACCATGTCGTATCTCGAGGAGCGAGGGTATGAGCAGTATGAGATCTCCGGCTTTGCGTTGGAGGGGCACATACCTCTGCATCAGCGCGCCTACTGGTCACTTGGCAACACGATTGCCCTCGGTCCATCGTCACACTCGATCCAGCGTGAAGCGTGGCCCAATACGGGCGCCATTCGGTGGTCGAATGTCCGCGACACCGGACGCTACATCAGCATGATTGCTGCAGGACGCTTTCCCGTCGAAAGCCGCGGGCGCATCGGCTTCGATCGGCTCGCTGCAGAGCACATCATGCTCCGGTTGCGCACCGCCGAGGGTCTCGACCTCGAACTGCTCGACCGCGAATACGGCATTGATCTGCTCACGGAAAAAGTGGACGATTTGGCCTCCATGGAGCGGGAAGGTCTGGTCGTACCCATCCGAAACGGCAGATTAAAATTGACCCGCAACGGATTGCTGGTCTGCGACGCGGTCACTAGACGCCTCCTCCCGTGACGCGAGGACCTCGGCTTCCCCTGCGTCCGCTCCCAAAAAAAGATGCGCTGCGTTCCGGTCCGCTTCATCGCTCTCCTGCTCCTGCTCTCGTCACCCGCAAGCGGTCGGCAGGATGTCGGACTTGAACGCTTTCCGCGTTGGTTCCTGACAGACCCTCCTTCGGTCGCTCGCAGCATGCAGGGATCGGATTTCCTCCTTGCCGGTGGCTCGGTCCTCCTTCTGATTCCCCTTAGCCTGGCAGATGAGCCCTTGCGGCGGGCGGTGGCGCCGGACGGAGCACATTCACCCCTTGGCGTGCTGCGCGTGGCGAACGAGCTCGGCGGCGCCTGGGGGATCGGCGGATCGATGCTAATCCTTGGTGGCACGCTGTTGACCGACGACGAAACCCTCCAGAACACGGCTTTTTCGTCGTTTCAGGCAGCAGCCTACGCAGGCGCCACGGCACTGCTGCTGAAATGGACGACAGGACGGAGCCGGCCCGGGGCCGAACGAGGCGCCTTCCACTTTCGACCGGGTCGATCGCTGGACGACGCATTCCCCTCCGGTCACACCGCCGTTGCATTTGCCCTCACCGTACCATGGGTACGCTCCTATCCGTCCTCGCCGTCCTGGCTGCTCCTGGCCGCAGCTGCGGGCACCGGCGCAGCCAGGATCGCCTACGATCGCCACTGGCTCACGGACGTTGTCGGAGGGGCCATACTCGGTGCGGGGATGGGATTTGTCGTTTCGAGACGAAGATTTCCGTGACGGGAACCGTGGTCCATGTCAGGTCGCTCGGGGTCGGCCATCGCTATCCGACGCACCAGGGACCAGGGTTCGAATCGACTTCGTCGTGCCGCCGTGCCCTCAAACATCACGGGTGCCAGCCCGGGCAGATGGCCATCAGCCAATTCGTGATGAACCAAAAGCGGACTGCAGGACGGTGGGAAGTGCTATTGAACCGTCCGCTTGCTGTCCATTCTCGACGAGTGCCGCAACGACCCGCGGAATCGCGAGGCCGCTCCCATTCAAGGTGTGGATGAAGGCAGGCCTTCCGCCGGTGGATGGCCGATAGCGAATGCCCGCCCGGCGCGCCTGGAAGGCCTCGAAATTGGAGATGGATGAAACCTCGAGCCATCGTTCCTGTCCCGCACTCCACACCTCGAGGTCGTATTTTTTGGACTGGGTGAAGCCCATGTCGCCGGTACACATCAACAGCCGCCGATACGGCAGACCCAGCCGCTGAAGCGCCCGCTCCGCGTCCTCCCGGAGGTGTTCGAGCGCTTCATAGCTGCGCTCGGGGTGCACGAAGTGGACGAGTTCGACCTTGTCGAACTGATGAAGCCGATTTAATCCCCGCACGTCTTTTCCATGTGAACCCGCTTCGCGCCGGAAACAGGGCGTATAGGCACAGTAACGGATTGGCAGGCGCTCCTCGTCCAGAATTTCATCCCGGTAGAAATTCGTTACCGGTACCTCGGCGGTGGGTACCGGGTAGAGCCCTTCGCGGACGACCTCATACATCAGGTCCTCCTTGTCGGGCAACTGGCCGGTGGCCGTCGCACTCGCCGCGTTCACGAAAATCGGAGGCTGCATCTCGGTGTAGCCTCCTTCCGACACGGCCAGATCCAGGAAGAATTGTATCAGGGCGCGCTGCAGCCGGGCGCCCGCCCCGACATAGAACGGGAAACCAGCGCCCGTGACTTTGGAACCCCGCTCGAAATCCACCATGCCGTGCCGTTCCAGCAGGTCCCAGTGTGCAAGCACCGGAAACGGAAAGATTGGCTTCGTTCCCCATTCGTAAACCACTGCGTTGTCTTCCGGCGTCCTTCCCTCCGGAACCGAAGGGTGCGGGATGTTTGGAAAGTCGAGTGCCAGGCGATCCCTCCTCTCGGCCAGGAGCCGGACCTCCGATTCGGATTGCTTGATGCGCTCCTTCAATTCGGCCGTTCGTGCCAGGTGGCTCTGAGCCTCCTCCTTTCGGCCAGCCTTCATGAGCAGCCCCACTTCCTTCGAGAGGGCATTCACCTCACTCTGGAGTTCCTGGAGTACCCTGGTGGAGCGCCGCCAGGAATCGTCAAGGAGGAGGAACTGGTCGACAAGCTCCGGGGAGCCAATGCCTTTGGCAACGATCGCCGACTTGACGGCGTCCGGAGTGTCGCGGATGATCTGGATATCGAGCATGGGATAGAACCTGTCGTTCAGGAGGCGTACCGCGTCAGTCGGAAGGGCATTCAGGCGTCAAAGTGGTCGCCCAGGAAAGGCATCAGGTCTGCGCCACAACCTTGACGCGGGAGGCGAAATGTTCGAAAGCCTGCTCAAGCGTCCGTGGACGGTAGCCGAGTTCCGTTTCGGCTTTCAGGATGACGAAGCCCGTCCTGGGGGGTCTCGGAGCGCGCTGGCGAAACGCACTTCCGTCGGTCGGCCCAACCAGGGAAACATCCAGATCGAACGCCTCGGCCAGCCGCCGGGCGAACTCGAATACGGAGATGATCTCGCGTCCCGACAGATGAAAGACGCCGTCTCGCCGTTGCCGGATGATCCGTTCGATACCGGCAGCGAGATCGGGCGCGTAGGTGGGCGAGCGCACCTGATCGGTGACCACACGGATCGGCCGGCCGTTCGCCAGCTCGTTGAGTACCCAGAGTGCGATATTGGTACGTCCGAGTCCGACGCCGGTACCGTAGACGAGCACGGTACGTACGATGGCCCAGCGTTGCAGGCCCAACTGCCGCACCACATTCTCGGACGCCAGCTTGCTCCTTCCGTAGAAATTAACGGGATGGGGACGATCCTCCTCGGCGTAGGGGCCGGTCGTGCCGTCGAAAATGAAATCCGTGGATACATGGATCAAACGTGCGCCCTGTGTCTTGCAGGCCTTCGCCAGGTGCTCGACGGCGTCCACGTTCACCCTCCAGCAGGTTTCCCGCTCTTCCTCACAGCGATCCACCTCCGTCATCGCAGCGCAGTTGACAACGACGCCCGGCGCGAAGTCGAGAAACACCCGCCGAATGTCGGAGGGTTCGGTGATGTCCAGGGGAGTGTACCCGCAGGACACGTCGGCATCGAGCAGGCCGTCCTCACGCGCCGTCGACAGCACATCGTAGTCTGCCATCTCGCTGAGCAGGCGCACCAATTGCTGGCCAAGCAGTCCGTTGGCCCCGGTGACGAGAACCCGTTGGTCGAGCAGGGAGGACATCAGCAAGGAGAGGATGGCAGCGTAACGGTCCGAACATTGTCGCGAATGAAAGATACGATGTCGGCCAGTGAACTGCCGGGGGTGTAGACCTTGCGGATGCCCTGGCGGAGCAAATCAGCGATGTCTCCCTCCGGAATGATGCCCCCCGCAACGACGAGCACGTCATGGAGGTCCTCCTCGCGCATGCGGTCGATCAACCTTGGCAGAAGCGTCATATGGGCGCCCGAGAGGATCGAGATCCCCACAGCATCCACATCCTCCTGGATAGCGGCCGCGACGACTTGATCGACCGTTTGCCTCAGGCCCGTGTAAACGACTTCCATTCCGGCATCTCGCAAGGCAGTGGCCACGACGCGGGCACCCCGGTCATGGCCATCGAGACCCAGTTTGGCTACGAGCACTCGAATGGGGCGGGATACGGCGACCATGGGGGAGGGGAGTGGGTGCGACGCGCCTACCGGAACGCCTCGATGAAGTGATCTCGAAGATGCTCCGTGTCGCGCAAATTGACGCGGCCCGTGATTACCAGGCGCAATTCCCGGCGACGGTCCGCCGCTGCAAACCGCTCGTTTTCCTCGTCGTTCAGGGGCTCCAGTCGCGGGATCGGAGATGGATGCCCCTGTTCGTCAACGGCAACGAAGGTGTAATAGGCACGGTTACTCCAACGACGTTCATATCCGGCGCAGGGGTCCTCGGCCCATACGTTCACCTCAACTTCCATGGACGTGTTGAAGGCTCTGTTGACCCTGGCCTCCAGATTGACGATTTCGCCCAAACGAATGGGTGAGCGAAAGTCCACGGAGTCCACCGAAGCGGTCACACAGACACGACCCGCGTGACGTTGGGCCGCAATTGCAGCACAGACGTCCATGAACTGGAGCAGGCGACCGCCGAAAAGGTTGCCAAGTTGATTGGTGTCGTTTGGCAGCACCATCTCTGTCATTACCGAAAGCGAATCCTCCACACGACGCCGATCGGTGGGGGAGGGGTGGCAGGGTTGCGATTCGGTTGACGATGGAGGGGGTCTCATTCGGGATCAGGTCTTCTGCTTCTTTTTTCTGGCTGCAGGAAAGAGGACGTTGTTCAGGATGAGCCTGTAGCCGGGTGAGTTTTTGTGCAAGGCGAGTTCGGTGGGTGGATCTCCCACATGATGCTTGTAGTCCTCGGGATCGTGACCTGCATAGAAGGCGAAGGTACCCATGCCCGCCGTGCCGTGAAGGTAGCGAACGTAATCGCGTCCCGGAAACTGGCCGAGCACCACGACCGTCGGTTTGAGTGTCTTTGCATCAAAACTTGTCGTCTGACCCATAAATCCTTTGATGGTAGACACGTGGTTCTGGGTTAGCATCGTGGGGACGGGGTCCCACTTCGCGCTGAACTCGAACAAGGTGAAGTAGTCGAGTTCCGGACGCTGCAGTTGGGGAGGGGGCATCACGTCGATATTGGAATGCTCATACTCCAGCGGGTTGAAGCTCGGTGTGAAGTCCTGAAACGCAAGCGTTTGCGTGAAATCAAGTTTCGACATGGCATCCGGGTCAACCGCATCCCCGTCGAACGGCGCCGGCGTGATGTCCGTATCGTGGGCGCTGAGGGCGATATCGAACGTGTCGGTGCCCGAGCACATGGCGAAAAGGAATCCGCCCCGAACCACATAATCACGAATCGTTTGGGCCACGGCCAGTTTGAGTTGGCTCACCTTTCGGAAGCCGTGGCGCCGGGCGTCGTCCTCGGCGAGCCGCTGCTGCTCGACGTACCAGGGATGATTCCGGTACATGGCGTAGAATTTGCCGTACTGCCCGGTGAAGTCCTCGTGATGCAGATGGAGCCAGTCATAGTCCGCGAGATCACCCGCGAGCACCTCGGAATCATAGATCAGTTTGTAGGGGACCTCGGCATAGTTCAAGGCGAGCATGACGGCATCGTCCCAAGGCAGGGTCTGGTCGGGCGCATACACCGCAATGCGAGGTGCTTTCTCCAGTCGGACGGAACTGGTGTTCGTTTCATCCCCCTCGACCTCGGCAAGAATGCGCGCCGATTCGGACGGCGAAATCTTCTGGTAAGCAACATCGCGGATCCGCAGTTCCCTCTCCAGCGACTCCGTACTTGCCGCTAGGAAGGCCCCTCCCCGATAGTTGAGCAGCCACTCGACGGTGCCGCCCTGCTGGAGAACCCAGAATGCGACCCCGTACGCCTTGAGATGGTCGGTCTGGGAGGCATCCATGGGAATGAGCACATCTTGTCCGTGCGCCGCGCGTGCAAGGAAAAGTGCCAGCAGCGCGGTAAGCAAATATGCGGTACGCGGATTACGGGGTCGCATGGGATAAGGAGTGCAATATGAATTCGGTTTCAGGGTCAAACGCCGTCGCCACGCAGTCTCCGAATGCGGGCGCGCACCTGGGGTCCGAGCATGGAGCCGGGGAAATCGGCGAGTAATGTCTGATACGTCTCCAGGGCGCCGGCTGTATCGCGAAGGTCCCGGTCCATCGTTTCTGCGGCGAGAAAGAGGCTGCGGTCGACCAGGTAGCTCATCGGGAATTGATCCCGGAACCCGAGGAACAGCGTGAGGGCTTCTTCGAAACGGCCAAGGTCGCGCAGCACGACTCCCCGTTCGAAATTGGCTTCGTCCGCGAGCGCATGGCCCGGGTAAGCGGAGAGTAGCGAGTCGATCAGGTCAAGGGCTTCGGGCATCAGAACCTGACGCTGACGAAGCTTGGCGGTGGTATAGAGATGCAGCGGGGTGTTGAGTGAGTCGGGGCCCTTGTTTTCGCGCAGGAGGACCTTCATGCCGATGGCGTCGTTGGCGATGTCGGTCGAGGTATTGGCGTCCAGTGCCGATACGATCGCCAGGGCCGTTTCAAAACGTCCCGTGTAGGTATCAATCAGGGCAATCTCGTATCGGGCGCGTTCGGCCAGTTCGCCGATCTGCAGGTCCTCCTCCAGCCGTGACAGAATAAGGCGTGCCTCGGTGAGATCACCCCGTTGGATGGCGATCTGTCCCAGGTTGAACCGGGCCAAAAATGCGGCCGCCGTGGCGCCGAAACGGCTTCTCACTTCGTTGAGCACGGTCTCCGCGGCATCGAGATCGAGGAAGATGCGCTGCTGGAGGGCGCCGAGCCGTTGAAGGGCTTCAGGGAAGCGGGGGTCGTTCGGGTATTGTTCGACAAACCGGCCATACGTTTCCAGAGCGGCCTCGTAGTGCGGGGCGCCGGTTCGCGTGCCATCCGCTGAGAACACCCGCTCAAGATCCACTTGCGCTTGTTTTTCATGTAGTTCTGCCAGTGCGAACAGCGCACCGGAAGCGGCCTGGGAATGAGGATACCGGGCCAGAATCTCTTCACACGCATCGCGCGCCACGTCAAACGCCTCGGCGTTCGCCGCTTCGCGCGCAAACACCTGCAGCACCATGCCCTCTTCATCCTCCAGACGGTCAATTGCCCGATACGTATCCAGTGCCCGCCGGTACGCTCCCTGCTCCATGTACAACCAGGCCGCGAGCTCGCGGAATGCCCGGTTCAAGGGATCACGCCGCACGGCACGTTCCACGACAACCAGACTTCCGACGGCCATTGATTCCTGTCCGGCATACCGGGCGAGCCTCCGCTTCACAAACGCCAACTGCGCAGGATTCTGTTCCAGAAGACCCACATACTCCTGCATCGCCATGTCATGGCGACCAAGAACACCGTACAGGTAAGAAAGGTCAATTCGGAAGAGGGCCTCATCACCCAGCACGTTGCGACCGCGCTCCAGGACCTCGATCGCCCGGTCGAAGAGCCTGTTTTCCGTCATCAGAAAATAGACGGCCCGGTAGGCGTTTTCGTTGGACGGATAGAGGGTCAGTGCTCGATCCCATTCGCCGAACGCCGCTTCTTCGTCTCCTTTCTGATACAGGAGGGAGGCGCGCTCTGCGATCAATTGTGGCAACGGACCCGCACTCTGCTCCCGCTCGTCCACCAGTCCGATGGCGTCGTCGAAGCGCTTCAAAGAAACGTAGGCGTCGCGCAACTTTTCATACAGGGCAACGGACTCCGGCTGGCGGCGATACAGATCCTCAAAAAGAGCGACGGCACGCTCGAATTGCCCGGCTCTCATGTACGCCTCCGCCAGCTGGAAGCGCGCCGCAAGGCCATCCCGCGGAACTGGATCCTGTCCTGTGGCGGAATCCGATACACCGAGTACAAGCAGCACGAGGCCGACAGCCAGGAAACGAAGGAAGCTGAGCGCGAAGGACATGCCGGTCATGTAGAGGCACCTTGACTTTCCCCTTGATAAGCGGTTCTCGGGAATTAGGTTTCTGTCCCGGGGCGGAAGTTTGCCTTGAAGCCCGCGTTCAGTAAGTTTCAGTTTTGGCATAAGCCGGGCAACCGACGCACATACGGCATTCCTGTGACCACACTGAGTATCCTAGGGTCGACCGGTTCGATCGGCAAACAGGCTCTGGAGATTGTCGATCTCTTCCCGGACCAATTCAGGATTCATGGGCTTGCTGCGGGATCCAACTGGAAAGAACTCGCCGCGCAGGCATTGAAGTTCCGTCCTCGCGCCGTGTACCTCTCAGACGCTTCGCATCGAGCGTTGCTCGTCCGGGAACTGGAAGGAACCGGAATCGAGGTTGCCACCAATCCGGAAGCCCTCTCGGCGATGGCGTCCGATGAGTCGGTGACGATCGTCCTTGCGGCCATGGTGGGATTTGTCGGCTTGCCTCCCGTCCTGTCCGCAGTGGGAGCCGGCAAACGCGTAGCCCTTGCCAACAAGGAGACGCTCGTTGTCGGGGGCAGACTGGTTACCGACCTGGCCAGGAAGACGGGTGCGGAGATCCTCCCTGTGGACAGCGAACACTCGGCCATCTTCCAGTGTCTGGTCGGCGAGCCGGCTGATGCGGTGGAGAGCATCACGTTGACGGCGTCCGGTGGTCCTTTCAGAACCTGGTCCGCCGACCGTTTTGATGCGATCACTCCGCGGGAAGCGCTACGACACCCCAACTGGTCGATGGGCGCCAAGATCACGATCGATTCAGCTACCCTGATGAACAAAGGGCTGGAAGTCATCGAAGCCCACTGGGTGTTCGGTATTCCGGGCGACAGGATCCACGTTCTCGTGCATCCCCAGTCCATCATCCATTCGATAGTGACCTTTACAGACGGCTCTTCCAAAGCCCAAATGGGGCCGCCGGATATGCGGGTGCCTATTCAATACGCCCTCTCCTATCCCGACCGATGGCCTGCCCCCCATCCGAGATTGGACTGGACCGCCTTGCATGCGTTTGATTTTGAAATGCCGGACAGGGTCCGGTTTCCCTGCCTTGGCCTCGCCTATGATGCACTGGAGGCAGGCGGGTCTGCTCCCGTCGCGCTGAATGCCGCCAACGAGGAGGCCGTAGCGCGCTTCCTGAGTGGGTCGATCCGCTTCACGGATATCCCGCGGCTCGTCTCCGAGGCCCTTGAACGCCTCTCGAATCTACGTGCAGACTCGCTGGAGGACCTCATCGAGGTGGACCGCGAGGCGCGGCAACTGGCCCGGACGGAACTGATTCGGTCCTGAACGAATTAATAGGTCGTTCTCGTCCTGCCGTCGGATGCACATTCGCGGGCACGGATCGTCCGGTTCGTCCGCCCGTTCTATACCCCATGGCTTCCCTTCTCAACTTTCTTTCCCACATCCTCTGGGTTGTCATCGCCCTTGGAATCCTCGTGTTCGTCCACGAACTCGGGCACTTCCTGGCAGCGAAGTTCTTTGGGATGCGTGTCGACAAGTTCTCTATCGGCTTTCCCCCCAAGCTGTGGGCCCGAAAGGTGGGCGAAACGGTCTATCAGATTGGCGCAACCCCGTTAGGCGGGTACGTCAAGATCGCCGGGATGATCGACGAGAGTCTCGATACCGGCTTCACAACGCGGGAACCGGAACCATGGGAGTTTCGCTCCAAGCCGGTCTGGCAACGCATCATAGTGATCTGCGCGGGCGTCGTGTTCAATCTCATCCTGGCCGTGTTCATCTTCATCGGGCTGAAATATGCCTACGGAGAAGACCTCATACCGGCAGAGCGGATTTCGGGCGTTTATGTAAACGAGCCGTCCATTGCCCACGCCATGGGGCTCCGAACCGGCGACCGCATCGTGGCGGTGAACGACAAGCCGATCGAGTACTATCAGGATATTCTTTCGCTCAAAGCCATTCTTGCCGACCGAATGACCATTACCGTCGAGCGAGAGGGTACCCGTCAGACGTTCACGGCGCCGGAGGACCTCGTGACGCAGTTGAACCGGGAAGGGGGCAGCCTTGGGCTGGATGCCCTGCCCAGCCTCGTCGGCGGCGTCATGGCGGACGCACCGGCGGAACGTGCCGGCCTGCTGCCGGGAGACCGCATCGTGGAGATCAACGACGTTCCCGTTCAGTTCTGGGACCAGTTGACTACCCAGGTTGGTCTGTCAGGCGGCTCCGCCCTGTCGATCGTCTGGGAACGGCGCGGGGAGACCGACCCACAACGGTTCGAGGGCACGATCGAGCCGTTTGCCTCCGAAGGCCGGTTCATGATCGGTATTCAGGCGCCCACCGCGGAGATGCTGTATGACGAGTTCGGGGTTGTCCATCGCTCCTACGGCTTCGGACAGGCCGTAATCGCCGGGACGGTGGCCACCTGGGACAACACCGTGGCGACCGTCAAAGGGTTTCAGAGGATCTTCACAGGTCGCGAGAATGTTCGGGAAAGCCTCGGCGGGCCGGTGATGATCGCCAAATTCACCAAGGAAGCCGCCGATCGCGGCCAGCGGGAGTTCTGGTTCATTGTGGCGATGCTGTCGATCACATTGGCCTTCCTGAACATCCTTCCCATTCCGGCGCTGGACGGCGGGCACCTCGTGTTCCTCGTCTACGAAGGCGTAACCCGGCGGGAGCCGTCCGTCAGAGTGCGCATGGTGGTACAGCAGATCGGCCTGGTCATCATTCTGGGATTCATGGCCTTCGTGATTTTTAACGATCTGCTGCGGCTCTAGTCCGGAACGTTCACTGCACCGGTCCGGCCGGGCGGGAGATCCGAACCCAGGCTTGCACGTTCAACCCTCATCGAAGAATGAACGCGGAGGCGGGCCGAAAGGCCCTTACCCGACACGGACATGATGGATAAGCGCACGGACGAGGACCGGGCAATCCAGGATAGCCTGCTTCAACGAGGGGCCATTCCGGCGCACATCGCCGTCATCATGGACGGCAACGGACGGTGGGCAAAGAGCCGGGGAAGAAGCCGTGTGTTCGGACACCAACACGGCGTAGAATCGGTGCGGGATATCACGGAAGCCGGCGCCGAGCTTGGTGTGCGACACCTGACGCTCTACACGTTCAGCACAGAGAACTGGTTTCGTCCCGCACTCGAGGTGAATGCGCTCATGGAATTGCTCGTGCGAACCATCCGGCGCGAGACCCGGACGCTGCTCGACAACGATATCAGGCTGAACGCGATAGGAGATCTATCTCGTTTGCCCAAAGGCTGCTTGCGGGAGTTGATGGAATCCATCGAGATGACGGCGTCCTGCCAGCGGATGACCCTCAGTCTCGCCCTCTCCTACAGCGGCCGATGGGAAATTGTCCGCGCCGCGCGGGCGTTCGCGAAAGACGTGGCGGAGTCAGGTGCCGACCCGGACAGCCTGGATGAAGAAGCGTTTGCGGAATTGCTCGAATCCGGCAGGCGCCCTGACCCGGACCTCCTCATTCGGACCGGCGGAGAAATGAGGATCTCGAACTTTCTCCTGTGGCAACTCGCCTACACCGAACTGTACTTCTCCGAGGTGCAATGGCCCGACTTCCGCCGCACGCACCTGTATGAGGCCGTCCGGGTCTTTCAGGACAGGGAACGACGCTTCGGACGCGTCCCGGAAAATGCTGTACAATAGCCGCCCCGCCCCGGACGTTGCTCCGGTAGTTCTGAGCGGCCCTGAAAGTCACCTTACCGGCTACCGACGTGCCGATCGAAACCTGTGGAGGGTTTCGATGTTCTCAACGTTTAATCTCGGGTAGAGATTGTTCTGCATCACTTCTGGATGGATCATGCGTAGGTTTTCGGCGCTTCTTCTGGTAGTTGGCCTGTCTGGCGGATACCCGCTGTTCGGGCAGGGGTTGGTGGAAGGTGAAGGGGCGGATTTCCTTCGTCCGCCAGAAACATATGAAATTCTTGGTATTGCGGTCGAGGGAATCTCGTCCGAGCCCATGCGGAATCTGCTTGTACGCACGAGCGCGCTGGCGGTGGGCCAGGAAGTTTCCCTCCCCGGGGACGAGGTGTTCAGCGAGGCCATCCGAAGAATCTATCGGCTTGGTATGTTTTCCGACGTCGATGTCGTGGCCGAGAAATTCATTGATTCGGGTTTGTATGTGCTTATCCGCGTGCGAGAAGAGCCGAAACTGAATGCCTTCGAGTTCACGGGGATCAAGAAGAGCCAGCGCAATGACCTCAGAAAGGAACTGCCGTTGCTGAAGGGGCGGGCTGTGAAACCGGGCGATGTCGATCGCGCCAAGCAGGTCATCTCCAACTTCTACAAGAAGAAAGGACATCCGCTGGCTGAGGTATCGGTTACCAGAAACGAAATGGATGATCGGGTCGACCTCATTTTTGAAGTTGATCCGGGGCCCAGGGCCGAAGTGGCCCAGATCGTCCTCACCGGCAACGAGGCCGTTTCGGGACGCAAGATTCGGAGAAAGCTCAAGGAGACGAAGGAGGATCGGTGGTGGCGTTTCTGGAAGCGGGAGACGTTCAAGGAGAACGGGTATCGCGAGGATCTGGATAATCTTGTCGACTTCTACAACCAGCGTGGCTTCTACGATGCGCGGGTTGTCCGCGATTCGGTCTACCTGGAGGGAGCGGAGGCAGGAGACCCGAGCTACGTCATCGAGATTTCCATCCACGAAGGCAATCGGTATTTCATTCGTGAGGTCAATTGGGCGGGGAATACGGAGTTTTCCGACCAGCAACTCACCAGTGCGCTCGGATTCCAGCGCGGAGATGTGTACAACAGCAAGAAGCTGGAAGGCAACCTTTTCGGGAATGCCCAGCAGTCAGATGTTGGAAGTCTCTATTACAACAACGGGTACGTCCAATTTCAGGCAATACCGAGCATCATCCAGGTTGGCGCCGATTCGCTCGATTTGAATTTTCAGATCTACGAAGGCGACGTGTTCAGCTTCGGCCAGATCAACATTGCAGGCAATACGAAGACCAAGGAGCACGTCATCCGCAGAAACCTGCGCACCTTTCCGGGACGCACGTTCACGCGCGACGAAATCCAGCGCTCGCTTCGTGAATTGGGCCAATTGGGCTACTTCAACCCTGAAACGCTCAAGCCGGAAACCCGGATCAGTCCAGAGACGAAAACGGTGGATATCACCTACGAACTGGAAGAGACCGGTGGCGACCAATTAGAGTTCTCCGGCGGATGGGGAGGCTTCGGAGGGCTTCTGCTCCAGGCAGGCATCACCTTCAACAACTTCTCCCTCCAGGAAATGGTGCGGTGGGGGCAGGGTTTCAGGATGCCCGCCGGCGACGGGCAGCGCCTGTCGATCGGTTTGCAGGTACAGGGACAGTACTATCAGAATTACTACATGTCCTTTACCGAGCCCTGGTTCAAGGGCAAGCCGCGGCCGCTGGGCCTCTCACTTTCCCATTCCCGCTACGATCTCAATGCGTCGCGGTACCAGCGATACTATGCCAACTATTACGGCTATGACTACGATCAGCTGAACAACCCGGCCGACCGGTTCTCCATAACCTCCGCGAGTCTCTCGTATGGCCTGCGGCTTCAGTGGCCGGATGACTACTTCCAGACCGGATCGATTCTGGGCTTCAAACTCTACGACCTGGGTGACAGGTTAGCCTACTATGGGCTGCCGGAGGGCCAGAATCGAGCGATCACGTTCCGCCAGTCGCTGAGCCGAAACTCCTTCGATGACCCCAATTTCCCGACCGCAGGCTCCAGCCTGATGCTCTCCGTCGAAGTCGCTCCCCCGTTTCCACGCTTTCTTCAGTATCACAAATGGACGCTTTCGACGGCCTGGAGCCTGCCACTGGGCAACAAGGTGTCCTTCGGTGCAGGCGCTGATTTCGGATATGTCGGCTCGATTACCGGCGATCGCGTGGCTTTCGAACGTTATGTCGTGGGTGGGACGCCCTTCGATGCCCAGTACGGATTCACCAGTTTTGGCCGCGACTTGATCTACATGCGCGGATATCCGTCCCAGGTGATCGGGCCAAGAACTGCCAGCGGGTCCCCGACGGGCGGTACCATCCTGAACAAGTTCACCTCGGAATTGCGCGTGCTGGCAATCCGCAGTCCTCAGTTCACGATCCAGCCCTATATGTTCCTGGATGCAGCGAACGCCTGGGATAGCTTCGCCACGTACAACCCGGCAGGACTCTATCGGTCTACCGGTGTTGGCGTGCGGGTGTTTCTCCCGATCCTCGGGATGCTCAACCTGAACTACGGATATAACTTCGACGAATTCCCGCCGCTCAGTTCCGGCGATTCCGGGGAACGCAAGTGGCGATTCCAGTTCTCGCTCGGACAGTCCTTCTAGACCGCGACATCGAGTCGACCGCCATCCTACTCCGATGCAGAAGATTCTCCTCCTCACATTCCTGTTCTGTCTTCCGGTCGCTACGTCCGCCCAGAGCAAGATTGCATACGTCGATTCCGAGTTTATCCTCCAGAACCTGCCTGAATACGCCTCCGTCCAGCAGAACGTTGACCGGCTGGCCCAGGAGTGGCAAGGCGAACTGGACAAGATGCAGCGCGACGTGGACGAGATGTTTCGCGAGTATCAGGCACGAGAATTGCTGTATACCAACGAAGAACGCAAGCGAAGACAGGACGCAATTATCCAGCGGGAAAAGGAAATCGAGCAATTCCGGCTCCGGTATTTCGGACCGGAAGGAGAACTCTTCAAGCAGCAGGATCAACTGATGCGACCCATTCAGGAGCGGATCCTCGAAGCCATCGAGAAGGTGGCGACCTCATCCGGCTATGACTATGTCTTTGACAAGGGAGGAGATTTCCTCTTCCTCTACGCACGCGAGCAATTCGACTTGAGCCTCTACGTACTGGAGGAGCTGGGAATCAATACGGAGAAACTATCGGGCACTCGATAGCGTTTATCATACTCTAGGTCCGGCTACCATTGTCACACCCTGTGTCGGCGGGGTGGGCGCTAAACTATCTGAAACCCATTATGAAATCTATTTCGCGCCACGTAGGTCTTTGGACGTTGATCCTGCTTCCGGCGCTGTTGGCTGCCCAGCCGGTTTCTGCGCAGGCACTAAAGGTTGGCTACACCGATGCCAATCTGATCATCGCCCAATTGCCTGAGTACCGGACCGTGATGGAGCAGCTGCAGTCGCTGGCCGAAGCGGGTCAGGCTGAGTATCAGGAACAGATCCAGAAATTCCAGGCCGATCTCACCGACTACCAGCGGAAGCAGGCGCTCCTTTCGCCCGAGGCAAGACAGACGAGGGAAGAGCGGCTGGCCCAGGAGCAGGCGACGATTCAACAGTTTCTTCAGGAAAAGGAGCAGGAACTGGGTCAACGCGAAGCGGAATTGCTGGGCCCGCTGCTCGACAAGGTGCAGGAGGCCATCAACGATGTGGCCGAAGCCAAAGGCCTGAATCTGGTACTCAGCGCGCAGTCCGGTACCGCTCCCGTGATTCTATATGCGGACCAGAACCTGGATATTACGCGCGAAGTACTGGAAAAACTGGGAATCCAGCCTACAACGGGTGCGTCCTCCTCGCGGTAATCCAGCCGGAATCGGTCTCAAGGGGCACTTGCGATTCCGCGGGTGCCCTTTGTTGTGAACGATTCCGGAATCCTCCCGGCAGTCCTCGCATTGGAGACCCACATGTCCGTAGACCCGCATCAGCCGGAAGGCAAGCGCGTAACAACGCGGACCTTCCAGGAGATGAAGGCCCAGGGCGTACCCATCTCGATGTTGACGGCCTATGACTTCACTTCTGCCCGGATCCTCGATCGTGCCGGTGTGGATGGGTTGCTCGTCGGTGATTCGGCTTCGAACGTCATGGCGGGGCAGGAAACGACCCTTCCGGCAACGCTTGATCAGATGATCTATCACGCCCAGTGTGTGGTTCGTGGCGTCGGCAGGGCCCTGGTCGTCGTAGACCTGCCCTTCGGATCGTATCAAGGCAACTCGAGGTTGGCGCTCCATTCTGCCATCCGCGTGATGAAAGAAACCGGAGCGCATGCGGTCAAACTGGAGGGTGGACTGCCCGTGCTGCCGATGGTCGAGCGGATCATCTCGGCCGGCATTCCCGTAATGGGTCATCTGGGCCTGATCCCACAGAGCATTTATCGTTTCGGCGGATACCGCGTCCGCGCCCGAGAGGAATCGGAAGCGATCCGACTGCGAGAGGATGCGAAACTGCTCGAACAGGCCGGTTGCTTCGCCGTCGTACTGGAGAAGATTCCCGCCTCGCTGGCGAAGGAGGTGACCGGCACGCTGTCCATCCCGACCATCGGAATTGGAGCAGGTCCCGGGTGTGACGGACAGATCCTGGTCACCCATGATATGCTCGGCCTCACGACCGACTTCAAACCTCGCTTCGTTCGGCGATATGGAGAACTCGCAGGGCTGATCGAGTCGATCGTAAGGAGCTATACGGCCGACGTTCGAGCCCACGACTTTCCCTCCGAGGCGGAGAGTTACGACTAGAAGACCATGGCGCAGGCGCCCTCCAGACCCACCATCCTGCTCAGCAACGACGACGGTATCGACGCGAAAGGATTGGCGGCGCTGGCCTCCGCGCTCGACGGCCTCGGCGACCTCCGGGTCGTTGCCCCCGAACGCGAACAGAGTGCTGTCGGGCACGCCATCACCGTACGGGACCCGATCCGGGCCTATACCCATGCCTTTGAGGTACCCTCAGGACCCATTCCGGCCTGGGCTGTGGCCGGGACCCCCGCCGACTGTATCAAACTCGCCGTCTGGAATCTGCTCGACCACAAACCAGATCTGGTCGTTTCCGGAATCAACATGGGCCCGAACACGGCCGTAAACGTCCTGTACTCCGGGACGGTCTCCGCCGCTTCTGAAGCCTGCATTCTGGGAATTCCCTCCATCGCGGTGTCGCTATGCTCCTGGACCGCCACTGATTTTGAAGCGGCCGGACGCTATGCACGGAAAATCGCCGAGAACATCTTGCGCCAGGGATTACCGGCGGGCATCCTCCTGAATGTTAACATACCCGACGTTCCCCACGGATCCATTCGGGGCATCGAAGTGACCCGGCTCGCCCGCGCCCGATGGGAAGAAGAATTCAGCGCGCGGGTGGACCCGCTGCAGCGCCCCTATTACTGGCTTACCGGGACGTTCCGCAATCTGGAGGACGAGGACGAGAACGATCTCGGGGCTGTTGGCCGGAACTTCGTCTCGGTTACTCCCCTTCATCTGGATATGACCGCCTACACGTTCCTGCGCGAAATGCGGTCGTGGAAGTGGCTTGGGGAGGAGAATCCTGCCCCATAAGCCGCGGCCATCCTCTGCATACGCGTCGCCGCCCGTCCACCCCCACTCTTCCCGACCGGCATTGTCTGAAGAACCCATGACGATCACCTTCGAGAACGCTGCCCAACCGCCCTTCGAGGCGGTGATTGGCCTCGAGGTGCACGCACAATTGTTGACCTCGTCAAAGATCTTCAGTCCCGACTCCGCCCGTTTCGGAGGCGCTCCGAATGCCTACGTCGATGCAATAAGTCTTGCCCATCCCGGCACACTACCCGTCTTCAATCGGCGTGTCCTGGAATTCGCCGTCCGCATGGGTCTCGCTACGGGCTGCCGGATCAATCGACGATCGATATTCGCCAGAAAACACTACTTTTATCCCGACCTGCCGAAGGGATACCAGATCTCGCAATACGAAGACCCGATTTGCGAGGGCGGCTGCGTGACGTTCGACGGGGAGGTGGATGGCGTCACCGTAACGAGGAGAATCGGGCTGACGCGTATCCACATGGAGGAGGACGCGGGCAAATCGATCCACGATCAGGATCCGTTCAACTCCGTCATCGATCTCAACCGATGCGGCGTGCCCCTCATCGAGATCGTTTCCGAGCCCGACCTGCGCTCACCACGGGAAGCGTATCTATACCTGACCCGCCTTCGACAGATTCTCCGGTATCTGGAGATCTGCGACGGAAACATGGAGGAAGGCTCCTTTCGGTGCGACGCGAACGTCTCCGTTCGACCGAAAGGCGCTACAGCGCTCGGTACGAAGACGGAGCTCAAGAACATGAACTCGTTCCGGAATGTGGAACGCGCCCTGGAACATGAAATCCAACGCCAGATCCGTGAAATTGAAACGGGCCGAGCCATCGTCCAGCAAACGCTGCTCTGGGACACGGTGACCCAGGTCACCCGCCCGATGCGGTCCAAGGAATCCGCCCACGATTATCGATACTTCCCGGATCCTGACCTCGTCGAACTCGTTCTCGACGACGGCTGGATACAGGCGCTGAGTGCCAGCCTGCCGGAGCTGCCTGAAGCGCGCCGTGCGCGACTTCGCAACCGCTTCGGTCTGCCGGCTTACGACACCGAGGTGTTGACGGAAGAGAAGGACACGGCCGACTACCTGGAAGCAACCCTCAACGAACTGGCAAATCTGCGCGGTTCGGAAACGCCCGAAGATGCGAAGGCTGTATCAAACATGATAATGACCGACGTCCTGCGGGTTCTGAACCAGAGCGGAGAGTCGGCAGCCCGTTTTGCAGTTTCGCCGACGCGCCTCGCCGCGCTGATCAAGATGCGGCTGGATGGTGCGGTGAACTCCTCGGCTGCTACGGAGATCTTCGAAGCGATGAGAACCAGGGAGGAGGATCCCCTCATGATCGCCCGGGATTTGAACCTCATCCAGATTTCTGACGTCTCCGCCCTTGAACCGGTTGTGACATCGGTTATCGAATCGTTTCCGAAACAGGTCGAACAATATCTGGGTGGAAAGGAAGGACTGATAGGCTTTTTTGTCGGTCAAGTCATGCGGACCTTCCCCGGGTCGCCCGACCCATCCCGTGTACGCGAATTGCTGAAGGAAAAACTGGACGCTTTAGGAAAGGGATGATGAATGAACTCGAGAGTTGGAAACACAACGGAGGGTGGGCATCGCTCGCCGGTCTGGCCGTGTTCCTGGTCGGTACCTCCGTCGGGCTGGCCCAGTCTGGACGGGCGGAAACAGGAGTCCGCGCGTACCTGTCCGGCCAGATCACGGTGAACACGGAGATCGACTCCACCCGAAACTATGAGGGATTCGAAATCATCGTTGCGCAGGTACGGGACGGCGTCATCGATACCCTTGGATTCGCGGTATCCGGTCGGGATGGTCGGTTCGCGGCCGATGTGAGGGCCCGAGAACGGGGCGTCTACGCGATGCTCGTCAAGCGACTCGGTGTCGTTCTGAATACGAGCGAATTGGTGGTGGCAAACGGTGACTCTTCCGTTGTCTCCCTGGAACTCCCGTTG
Source organism: uncultured Rhodothermales bacterium (assembly GCA_964387555.1). GTDB lineage: Bacteria > Bacteroidota > Rhodothermia > Rhodothermales > CAYLXM01 > CAYLXM01. The sequence goes on from CAYLXM010000007.1 coordinate 44,637, forward strand.
GCCGGTCGCCTGCCCCGAATCCGATCCAAAGAGAATGCGGCGTGGACGGCTTTCCGAAACACGGACGCGCTTCACAATGAGCACCTGCTGCAACTCTTCAAGGACGGAACGGCCGACGCGGCGTCGGTCGAGCTCACCGTCAGAAGGTCCGCCGACATGCTCTGGGGCCTTCAGGATACTTTCCCCGGCACCCTTGGCGGCGCGGCTGCGGCGGTGAAGTCGCTGACCATGCTCGAGGACTGGAACGATTCCCTTGTGGTGGCACGGACGGAGGCCCTTGATTCCGACGTGCCGGGGTATGTGGAAGCGATACGGTCAGCGCACCGGGCCACGGCACGATTACTCGGGCTGGACGCAGCGATCTCCGTGGTGGAGCGGGCCATGTCGAAAACGACCAGAACCGGGCAGCTCGCGGAACTCGAGGCTACCATCGTACAGGCCCATCTCGACAGCCTCCAGGGCGATCGGGCTGCCATCGCCGCCCGTTCGATTCAACAGACGTACGAGGGAAGCCTTTGGGCCATCTGGGCAAACCGTGCGGAATACGAGGCACGCAACCTCATGCCCGGCATGCCGGCTCCGCCCATCCAAACGGTGGACCGCTCCGATGAACCGTTTGATCTGCAAGCTCTTCGCGGGAGAATGGTCGTTCTCGAATTCTGGGATCCGGAAGACGGCACCTACGGGGAGCGCGTCGCCGACTTGAACGCGCTTGCAGAAGAACTCTCGGAGAAGGTCACCTGGGTTACGATGGCATTGAACCCGGACCCCGGTCTTATCGCAGCCTTCCTCGAAGGCCGGTCGCTCCCCGGTGTGATGCTCCAGGACGCGGCCTACTACAACAGTGAATTTGCCCGCCGCTACAACGTGAACGTCCTTCCGACCCGTTACCTGATCGACGAGGAAGGTCGCATCGTCAAAAAGTATCTGGGGGATGCGCTCCTGATGCTGGCCGAGGACCTCAGAAGCCGGTTTGCCGCGCCTTGAAACCCATCCCCAACTCTGAATCTGACCCGTTGGAGGCTTCCTTGCTCCGCTCAGGCCGGCATGGCACGGAGTCTACGACGTGATCCCCTCGTAACGCGCCCGATATGGGGCGATTTAACCCTCTAAACAGAAATCCGATGCTCATCGCCGGAAACTGGAAAATGAATACCGATGTCTTCGAAGCGCAAAGACTCGCGCGAGACGTCGTTGACGCCGCAGGAGCCATGGCAGCCTCCGTGAAAGTTGCCGTCTGCCCCCCATCGGTTTCGCTCCAAGTCGTGTCAGACGAACTTGCGGGCAGTGAGGTGTTGCTCGGCGCCCAGAACATGCATCAGGAAAGCGCCGGAGCCTATACCGGAGAGGTATCCGCAGCCATGCTGCGTAGCGTGGGATGCCGCTTCGTGATACTTGGGCACTCCGAGCGGCGGCTATACTTCGGGGAAACCGATGAACTGGTGAATGCAAAGGTTAAACAGGCGATGCGTAACGGTCTTATTCCAATTGTGTGCGTGGGAGAGACCCTCGAGGAACGGGATCGGGGAGAGGAAGAGGCTGTCGTCCTCCGCCAGGTGCAGGGGGCGTTTAGCGACGTGGTCGTTGAAGATGGCAGCCTGGCCGTGATCGCCTACGAGCCGGTCTGGGCCATCGGAACGGGCCGAACGGCTTCGCCGGATCAGGCCCAGAGCATGCATGCGTTCATTCGCGGATTGCTGGCAGAGCGCTTCGGCACTTCCGTCGCGTCCTCCATGCATATCCTTTACGGGGGATCGATGAAGCCATCCAACGCGCCCGACTTGCTGGGTCGCCCCGACATCGACGGCGGACTCATTGGGGGCGCGAGCCTGAAAGCAGAGGATTTCGTTGCATTGGTGAAATCGGCCGCTGAGGTCATGGGGTCCTAGAGACAGGCGGGCCCCCGCCTGGCCCGGCCGACGGACGGAGTGTAAATCGGGGATGACCATCCAAAATCACCTGTTTCGTGCATTGCTGGGGGGCACGGTGGTCCTAGCGGGACTCGCCGTGGGCTGCAGTACGCTCTCCAGTACGGTGAGTGAGTCGAGCGGTCGGACCATTGCCTACACGCCGGGCCTGCCCAACTTCGACATGGAGGCGATCTCCACCCTTCGCGGAGACCGGTCGGGTTTTGACCTCTACATCGGGATCCCACAGGCGTCACTCGTCTACCTGAAACGGGGAGACCACTATATCGCTCGTTTTGAAGGAGTAATTCAACTGCTCGATGCCGACGGCGAGTCGGTGCTGATGGAACGGGGAATTCGCGACTCGGTGGTCGCGCGAACGTACGAGGAGACGCAGTCCTTCGAACCGCTTCTTTTTGAGCGCCGTGTGCTCGTTGAGCCGGGAGAATACCTGGTTCGATGCGGCATCCAGGACCAAACGAGCCAGAAAACCGCCGCACGCATCCAGCGGTTGACCGTATTCGGCCTGGAGACGGCCGAGCCGGGCCTGAGCAGGATTCGGGTGGAGGGGAAGTCCACTGGAGCCCCGTTCGAACCGATTGTGTCCCTCCACATTCCCTCGAACATGGACTCGCTTCGGGCTCTCGTCGAGTTTTACAACGCGCCGGAGGGGAAGCCCATCGATGTAGGCCTCGTGCTGCTCCGGTTTAGGTCGGACGATGAGGTGGCGGTCATGCCGTATTGGATTTCGCCGATGATGGGCTCATTGGGGTATCGCGGGATCGACTACCGCAGCCCGGAGGTAATCCAGCGTTCAATCCGACGGTTACGGGATCCCGGTGAGGAGATCCTGCTCGAGTTTACCCTTCCCGCACTGGAGCAGGGCGTGTACCGCATCGAGATAACTGTGCAAACGCCCGAAGATGAGGAGGGAGGAGAGGCGATCCTTCTGCGACAGGAAAGAGAGCTGTCGGTTAAAGGAGAAGACTTCCCGCTTGTCTCGGGGATCGATCAGATGGTGGAGAGCCTGATCTACATTGCGCGCGAGAAGGAACTCAATGAAATCCGCGACGCACCAACGCTCGAAGAGAAACGGCGGCGTTTTGATGCCTTCTGGGGCTCTCTGGTAAGCAATAGACAGGTCGCGGAAAACCTGCTGAAGCAGTACTACAGCCGCATCGAGGAGGCCAATCTCCTTTTCACCTCACACAAAGAGGGATGGAAGACGGATCGGGGCATGGTCTATATCCTCCTCGGAGCACCCGTCTATGTCGAAGTGCAATTCGACACCGAGGTGTGGTACTACTCCTACTCGGACAGGGACCCGATGAACACCTTCGTCTTCCGTCGCGTCCGCACGCTGAAAGGGCAGGAGACGTTTCAGAACTATATTCTGGCGCGCAGGCCCGAGTACGAACGAACATGGACGCGTGCAGTGAGCCGGTGGAGAGACGGGTCGATCCTCTAACCACTTTCCCCAGATGTTACCGAGACCCATGTTGAAATCGGCCATCGGAGCGTTGAGCGCAGCGCTCTTTGCCGTGCTCTGTCTTTCGGCCTGTGGGGGGACAAACCCGCTCGACTCCGCCGATGCGGGGCGCACGTTCTCGTACGAACCCGGTGTCCCGAATTTCGACCTTGAAGCCATCGCGACCTGGCGCAGTGAGCGGGCCGGGATAGACGTGTATGCCTCCATCCCGTACCGATCCCTCGCCTATATCCAAACCGGGGGGAAATACACCGGCCGATTCGAACTCATCTTCCAGTTGCGGGATCCGACGGGCGAACGCGTCCTCTGGGAGGCTGCAGAATCGATGACCAAAGTGGTCTCTACCTACGATTCCACGCAACTGTATACCAGCTTTGTCATCAACCGACGGATCGAGGTCGGCACCGGTACGTACGTCGTGCGGGCATCGGTCGAGGACCGGAATGGAGGGGGAAGTGCCTTCAGAGCCCAGCGGATCGAGGTGGTCGACTGGGACTCCGACCTCATGGCGCTCAGCCGGATTCGACTCGAGGCGCGTGATGAGGGATTGCCGTTCGAACCGGTACTGGCCCCCCACCTGCCTGATCGGCTTGACTCGCTCCGGGCTGTCATTGAACTCTACAATGCGCCGGAAACGGCTGATCTCAGAATGGCGTTGCTCCGACCGAATGCCGATTTGTCACCGGCGGAGCCGCCCTATTGGTTTCAGGTACGTGAACAGCGATACACGTACGAAGGACTCGATTTCCGGCGTCCGGACACGCTGCAGATCACAAGACGCCCGCTTCGCAACGCGCCACGGGAAATCAGCGTGGTCTTCAACCTGCCGGACCTGGAAGAAGGCGTCTACCGGATCGAGGTCTCGGCGGAAATGGGTGAGAAGTACCCTCCGTTCCTGGAGCGGAGGGATTTCACCGTGAAGGCCGCCGACTTTCCTCGCGTTACTACCCTCGACGAGATGGTGGAGGCCCTCGTGTACATCGCTCGTGAGCGGGAAATGCGGCCCATGCGTGATGCGACAACCATCGAGGAGAAACGGGCTGCCTTTGAGACGTTCTGGCTGGAGCTTGGCGGCAATGCACGCAGTGCTGCAGATCTCATCAAGCGCTACTACAGCCGCGTCGAGGAAGCCAATCTCCTCTTTACCTCCCATAAACGTGGCTGGAAAACCGACCAGGGCATGGTATTCGTGGTAATGGGCCCGCCCGTGTACGTGGATCAACGCTACGGAGAGGGACGCCGCCTGAGCATCTGGAGATACCCGCCGCCCAAATCCACGAACGCTCAAATGGGCTACTATCCGGTTGACCCAAACCGCAGTCCTGTCTCCCAGATGGAAACCCGATTCATCTTTGAAGAGGCGCGCAAGCTCGACGGCGACATCCCCTATCCCCAGTATATCTTGCGCCGAAATCGCGCCTACCAGAGGCTTTGGGAAGACGCGGTCCACCTCTGGCGAAGCGGAAGCGTCCTCTGAGCGGCCGGATGAAAATACCGGAGGCGACCCCATGGAGAGATCGCCTCATTCGTGCACCTTCGCGCACCTGAAGAACCGTCCGGATTCAGTCGGCTGAAGGCGTGGACGGCGTCGTCGCCGTTGCTTTCGCTTCTTTCTTGGTCGACTTTGGGGAGGAATCGGTTGGCTCAGCGTTCTGCTTCTCGCTCCCGCTTCCGTTGCCTTTCCTGGCGTAATCGGTGAGGTAGAATCCGCTCCCTTTGAAGATCAGACCCGCGCCACCACCGATGATGCGACGGACGCGTTGTCCGGTTTCGGGACACGTGACCAACGGCTCATCCGACATGCGCTGGAGAACCTCGAAGGTTGTCCCGTCTTCCCGCCGATAATCGTACGTTGGCATGGTGTCGTCCGCGTCTAGCGCTGCGTAGAAAAACGTTCAAGTGAACCCCTTTGAACGTAGCACGGGTAGCGCGGGTTCCGGGAGTTGTCGAGACGGACCGGAAGCCTACCGTGCCACCGGGGCGGAAACGGGGGCTGGAAGGGCATCGGGGTCGAGGGCGTCGAACGCCAGGTCGGACAGCAGGGCCCGGACCGGACCGATCCGCATGTTCTGTCGCGTAGGATGCACCCGATTGCTCAACAGAATCACGAATAGATCCGCATCGGGGTCTACCCAGATGGACGTTCCCGTGAACCCGGTATGACCAAAACTCCGTGGACCGAGCTTGCCGCCTGCGGAATTGGTGGGATCGTCAGATCGGGTATCCCATCCGAGGGCTCGGGTGTGGTTGATTTCATTCGGTACGCGGGAAGTGAACAGTCGAACCGTCTCCTCCTTGAGGAAGGTCTTGCCTCTGAACCGTCCGCCACTCAACAACATCTGAACGAAATTCGTGAGATCCTCCGCGCAGGAGAACAACCCGGCATGGCCGGCTGTCCCTCCGAGAATCCAGGCTGTTTCATCGTGCACCTCTCCCTGAATCAGCTTGCGACGAAACGTCTCATCGACTTCCGTCGGTATGAAGTCGCCGTTGTCTTCCGCACCGATGGGCCGGAATCCGGTCCGGCTCATTTCGAGCGGCTCGAACACCGCGCTTCGCACGTAGGCGTCGAAAGGCATGCCTGCGATGCGGGAGACGGCCTCGGCCATGACGATCATGCCGAAATCGCTGTAGCGATAGAACGTGCCCGGCTCGAATTGCAGCGATTCACCAAGGATGGCTTCCATGACCGCTTCCCGCGTGGTGAGTCCTTCGTTGTCGAATCGGCGGAATGCGGGAAGGCCACTGGTGTGCGTGAGCAGGTGGCGTACGGTGACCGACTCCTTTCCATTCGCGCCGAATTCGGGCACGTACTGCGCCACAGGAGCCTCCAGATCAATTCGGCCCTCGTCATAGAGTTTCATGACGGCGGTGGTGGTCGCCACAACCTTCGTCAGCGAAGCCAGGTCGAACATGCTTCTCGTCGTCACCCGACGGTCCGAACGGTATGCCTGGTATCCGTAGGCGTCCAGCTTGACGACAGAACCGGATCGTCCGATGGACAACGCGGCGCCGGGAAACGCGTGGGATCGGATGGCGGCGCCGAGCAACGAGTCAATGCGCTTCATGCCTTCTGAGCGCATCCCGACCTCTTCAGGCAGTGCCCGACGAATACTGGTCTGGGGCAGTTCGATTCCGTCGCCAAGCGCGTGAACCTCCGGAATTTCCACCGGCAGTTTGCCCGAGAACCCGGCTCGCCCGAACACCGCTTCTGCGGTGGCGACCACCGTGCTCTCCGAGGCGCCATAGGCAGAGACGTAGACGGCGGGTGGTTCAAGGCCGATCACCATGTATGGATTGCCGAAAGAAAGGAGTACGACGGGCCTGGGGCCGCGAATCAGACCGTTCAGGAAGTCCCGATACTGCTCCGGAAGCGCGATCTCGCCGCTCCAGGACCGAACGCGCAGGTACGTCGGGACAAGAACGAGATCATAGGCCGGGGCTTCGGCCAGCACGCGGTCGTAGTCCTTCTCATCCGACCTGCGGTCGAGGAGGACGTGATCGATCTTGTTGCCATAGGCGTTGGCACGGAGTGCGGCCAAAAACTCGGAGCCGGTTCCCGGATCGGCGTCGTCGCTCAGCGTGATAGCGAGGATGGAGGTAGATCCGGTGAGTATGGGCAAGACGGAGCCGTCGTTGCGCAGCAGCGTGAGCGAGCGCCGCGCGATCTCGTTTCGAAGTGCCAGATGCTTGGCTGTGGCGATGCGGTTCTTCAGGTCTGCGGTATCCACGAACCGATTGCGATGCGTATTCAGCATTGCCTTTGCCCTAAGCACCCGAAATGCAGCCTGGTTGACCTGGTCCTCGGTCAGCCTGCCACGCTCCACCGCGTCCAGAAGGGCGGACCGGGCCGCATACGCATCTTCGGACATGAGAATTTGGTCGATTCCCGCCTCGAGGGCGCGCACCGCGGCTTCGCCCGCCCCGAAATGCTTCGTGACGCCTTGCATATTCATTGCATCGGTGACGACGAGCCCGTCATATCCAAGGTCGCGCCTCAGAATGTCGGTGACCACCCGAGCCGACAGCGTTGCCGGCACCTTCGGATCCGGTTCGATGGCCGGGAATGCAAGGTGTGCGATCATGATGCTGGACACGCCCTTCTCTATGGCATTGCGGAACGGGACAAGTTCCAGGCTGTCGAGCCGGTCACGCCCAAACGGAAGCACGGGCAAATCAAGATGGGAGTCAACCGAAGTGTCACCGTGGCCCGGGAAGTGCTTCAGTGTACTTAGCAAATTGCCGTCCTCCATGCCCCGCGCGTAGGCGCTTGACATGGCAGAAACGAGTTGAGAAGAGCCTCCGAACGAGCGAACGTTGATGACCGGATTGCCGGGATCGTTGTTGATGTCTGCGACCGGCGCGTAGTTTTGATGGACCCCTAAAGCGCGCGCCTCCTCTGCAACCGCCCGTCCCATGCGGTAGGCAAGATTCGGATCGCCAGTCGCTCCAAGCGCCATGGCGCGTGGAAAGGTCGTCGTTCGCTCAAGCCGCATCCCCATGCCCCATTCCCCGTCGATGGAGATGAGAAGGGGAAGCGAGGAGCGGCCCTGAAGATCGTTGGTCAATTCAGCCTGCGCGATGGGTTGACCGATGGAAAAGATGATTCCGCCGATCCCGAAGTTCTCTACCAGGTCTACGAGCCGCACATACTCCGGATCATCGGCACTGTAGAACTGGCCTCTGGCCTGTGCGGAGAAGAGCTGAGATACCCTCTCCTCCAGTGACAGCGCTTCCAGGGTCGTCCGGGCCCATGCCTCTGCCTCGGAGGCCGGGAGCCGAGGTTCCATTTCAGGCGTGCCTGCGGGCTCCACCGAACGGCATGCTGCGACAAGCAGGAGGGATCCAACAGCGATCGACGATAGCAGTGCGGCGACTCGGATGCGGGGCATGGGGATCGGACGTCCGGTAGATGGAGGGAAAACCAAGGCGGCAATCCGAAAGGTACGGACGGACGTCCATTTGTGCCGGGCGCATCATTGAGCCGTGATGGCAAGACCGACGGACCGACTCAGAAGCAACGCCCACCATCTAGTAGTACTTCTCGAGCCGCTCGCGCGAGGGGTTGAGGTAGACTTTCGGCTTCCAATAGGAAGCGGCACCGGGTTCCAGCCGTCGATCGAGCAGATCCTTGCCCCGCAGTCGGAAGATGAGACCGATGGGGGTAACGACCAGAAAATAGACCAGGCTCAATACCACGTGGGACATGACAAAGCCCAGGACAAGCGCAAGGCCCATCCAAACGCGGTACGGATACTTCAGCCATGCCGGAAGCACGAGCCCGAACGCGAGCAGCACGAACCCGATTCCACCGAGCCACCGGGCTGCACCGGTGAGTGACCACCCGGCACGCCAAGCGATGAAGAGGGCAATACCCAACAGCACAAGACCCACCGTGCGTCCGAAAGCGCGGAGTGCTTTTCGGTCAGCGTGGAGCCCACGGATTTCTTCCCAGAGTTCTTGCACGGATAGGGCAGATTGTGTTCGGATTATTTTGCGATCGCGCCGCGTCGGGTTTCCAATTCGGGATCCAGATCGGCGTAACGTGCTTCGGGATTCGGACCGTACGCGCGATTGACGCTGACGGCAAGGTTGTTAAGAAATCGGCTCGCCCACACCTGCTCATGGATCGCGATCACATCGGCCTGTATGCGTCTGTACAGCGTAGGCTGGTAGCGAGCCGCCTGCTCGAATTTCGGGACCAATTGCGAGAGGAGGTCGCGGTTCTCCAGCGTGTAACCGAAACGAGCGATATCAGCGACCAATTCCTGATAGGAAAGATCCAGGGCAGTCTGCTCCGAGGTCACCGCGGTGGAGAACAACTGATGGTCGAACGGAAGGCGGTCGGAGCGGTCGAACCAATCCTTGCCCGCGTCTGCCAGGCGATCGGCAACGCCCGTCGGAAGAAAGAGCCTCAGCGTGGGCCCCGTAGCCGAGGCATGAAAAACAAGATTCGATCGGTCCGTCACCCGATTCGACGGTTCCAGAGACTCGAGCCGAAGATGAGGATTCATCCCGGAGAGCCGCTTGAGCGTGGAGGGAAAGCGGGCTACATGCCCCCAATCCGGCTCAGGGTCAAGTTCGTCGATGGCGGTGACGAGTTGTGCCAGCGTGAATCGCTCGCCGTTCTTGAGAGAAAGTCGTTCCCCGACGAACGTGTCTGCGAAGTCGATCGGCTCATGCTCCATCGCACGGAGGGATCCGTATATGGAAGGAATGTACCCGCGCGAATGCGACTTGAAGCTCGATGAACTGCTGATACGGTCAAACCCGTCTGTCAACGCCCAGACGTACGCGTCCAACACTTTAAATCCGCGCTCCTTTCGCGGTACCGTATTCAAATACGCGTCCATCAACCGAAAGATATTGTAGGGTCCAGTGTGGTACGCTGAGATGCCAAGCAACTCGTGTCCGACGGCATTGGTGTATGCCCGAACGAGCGTGAACGCCGGAATCAATGCCAGCAAGGGGTGCTGCTCCTCACGCACGTCGACCTTTTTCCCGGTGGTCGTCTGCAACGCGTACTGCCTCAGGCCGAACCGACGCATCATGGTAGGCATGAACTGGTACCGTCCACGGGCTCCGGCTGAGGAGACCAGATGGTCCTCGTTAAACGTCTCAACCGTCCCGATCTCCGTCGCAAGCAGGCTCAGACCCAGCCAACGGGCCAGCCGGATCTCATAGGCGATCGTCGATACTTCGCGCTCTCGGGCTTCCCGAACCTGGTCGGCCCGCCCCCAGCGAACCCTGACGCTGCCGCGGGGAATGCCCATCTTGACGTACTTGTCAATGAGGTCCCTGGTGATTCGTCGCCGCTTGTCGTCAATGTGCCCCCAATTCGCCTTTCCGGTTTGGGCGTACTGACGGCGATCCGCCTTCAATTCGTAGAGTTCCAAAAACTTGTTTGATCGGGCATCGACGACGCGGATCGTGAAGTTGTCATCCACACCCTGTCGCACGACATAGTCGTGCAGCAGTTCGTAAAAGGCCGTATAACGTGGCTCCTGGACGAGCACCCTCTGATCGGGAGAGATCATGGGGATGTACGGCGTGTGCACGACCGACGGGTGATCGGGGAGTTGGTACAGGGAAAACTGTCCGAGATTCGGTGCGGCCCTCATGGCCCTTCGCGTGGTATCGGGCGCGAAAGGATCGCGCGACAGGACATGCGTCGCCGCGTCCCGTCCCGTGAAGTGGACGGACGAAACGACGAGAACAGCGAGCGTGAACGCCAAACGCACAGAAATGCCTGACCTCCCGAGGCGGCGGCGCATCTCCCTATGCGCTGTGCCGGAGACCGGCGTCCCGTGATCCAACTCCCGAACCTGCATGCTTTTCCATACTTTCAGCAACGATGAAGGGATACCGTGCCTTGTCCGGCCGGATGCTGCCGCTGCAAAGCCCCCCGCAGAGCCGCCCCCACAGGTTGCACGGTCATCTCCTTCACAGGTTCTCCCATCGGCTTCCCATGCGAAACGAATGACCGCCGATCCTGTAAAATAACTGGACTTGATGGTCCAGGAAAGGGGTCGGCTTGCTCTTTTCAGGGCAATATGCCGTTCATGCCCTCAAGTTGATGTCGATGGCGGCGATTGGTCTGCGATCGGGAGGCCCCGTGGAGCGCAGTCCCATGATGAAGAATGCATCGTGTTTGAACGTGCCGGAGACCTTTGCCCGTGCATCTTCACTCTCCAGCCACTCGTAGAGGGCCTGTTTGATGGTCCTCCTTTCGTGAGACAGCACGGAGGTCGAAGTGCCGTGGATGATGCGAGCGGTGGATCGTCCCCTGCGCCGTGCCTCGTCGAGTATTCGTACCGCCCAAAACACCGCTTCATCGACGCGCAGGCCGTGCAAGTCCACGGTGACGGTGTCGCCGTCGTCGCGTATGCGGGGCGTGCCCATCAATTCGCACCCTCGAGCACAATATTGGACTGCCCGAACAGTCTGGCGATGCCCTGCATCAACTCCGGCGAGGGGTCGACCATAAACGAGCGGCTCCGCAGACGAACGGGGCGCGAGAGCCCGTCGGCCTGCACCTCGAAATAGAGCTTGCATTTGCCCCGATTGCGATCGCAGAGGGCGCGCAAGCTCTTCATCGTGCCCTCATCGGCGAGCCGGGAGTCGACACGCAGTACGATCGATTCCACCAGCTTGTCCCTGACATGCTGCATCGGCAGGATCTCATTGGCCCTGATCTTGAACGCTCCGCTTTCGAAACTCGGTTCGCCGATGACCATGACCAGTTCATCGACCTGCAGAAGATGCTGGTGCTTCTCGAACGGGGGACCGAAACAGATCACCTCTCCCTGCCCCGTGATGTCTTCGAGCGTTACGAATGCCATGGGCCGCCCGGACCGGCTTGTCCGCCGCTGGACGGCCGTGATGATGCCGCAGACCCGCTGGGTCTTTCCCGGGTCAACCGACTCAGGTTCGCCGAGCCGGGCCGTGGCGAAGGCACGGACTTCGGGGGAGAAGGCGTCGAGCGGGTGCCCCGACACGTAGAACCCGAGCAGGTCACGTTCGCGTCGCAGCGTTTCTGATCGCGACCACCGATCCACGTGCACCAGGGGAGGTTCAGCCTCTCCGGCAGCAGATGGGCCGCCCCCGAAAAGGGAGTGCTGGCCCGCCGCCTCGTCAGCCTGGAGTCTGAGAGCATGGCGGACGGCATCATCAATCGATGCGACCAGCTGCGCGCGGTGCCCCTCGAAGTCATCGAAGGCACCCGCCCCGGCAAGACATTCAAGCACCTTCTTGTTGACCATCCTCAGGTCGATCTGCCTGCACAGTTGGTGGAGGCTCTTGAATGCTCCAACCCGCGAACGCGCTTCCAGAATCTTCTCGATCGCGACGACGCCGACCCCTCTGATGGCGGCAAGGCCGAAGCGCACGCGCCCGTTGTCGACCGTGAAGTGAACCTGGCTGCGGTTGATGGACGGAGGGAGCACCTCCAGCCCCATCCGCTGTGTCTCAGCCAACGTCGCCGCCAGCTTCTTCGTGTCGCCCATCTCGCTTCTGAGTACGGCCGACATAAACTCTGCCGGGTAATGCGCTTTCAGATAGCCGGTTTGATAGGCCAAAATCGAATAGGCTGCCGAGTGACTCTTGTTGAAGCCGTACCCGGCGAACTCTGCCATGATATCGAAGACGCGTGAGGCGTCTTCCTCCGGCACGCCGTTGTCTGCGGCACCCGCGACGAAGACCGAGCGCTGCCTCTCCATCACGTCCATCTTCTTCTTGCCCATCGCACGCCGCAGTTCGTCCGCCGCGCCAAGCGTGAACCCGCCCATTATCTGGGCCATCTGCATCACCTGCTCCTGGTAGATCGGGGTACCGTAGGTCGGTTCCAGGATGGACTGGAGCATGGGATGCGAATAGACGACCTCCTTGCGCCCGTGTTTGCACGCGATATAGTCGGGGATCATCTTCATGGGGCCCGGACGATAAAGCGCGTTCATCGCAATGAGATCGTCGACGGACGTCGGCTTCAGTTCGCGCATGTATTCGCGCATCTTCTCGCTTTCAAACTGGAAGATGGCGACGGTCTCCCCACGCTGAAACAATTCGAAGGTCTTCTGATCGTCCAGCGGAATGGCCTCGATGTCGATGTCGGTCCCCTGCGTCTCCCGAATGAGGTCAATGGCATCGTCCAGAATGGTGAGCGTTCGCAAACCGAGGAAGTCCATCTTCAGCAATCCGAACGCCTCGATGAGACTGCCCTCATACTGCGTAACAACAACATCTTCGTCCTGCGTCTTGCCCTTCTGGATGGCAAGCGGCACGTAGTCGCTTACGTCTCCCGGGGCGATGATGACGCCCGCGGCATGCACACCCGTGTGGCGCGGCGACCCTTCCAGAACGGCGGCGTACTTGACCAGTTGACGAATGCGGGGGTCGGACGACTCCTCCAGTTGCCTGAACTCGGGCACCTTCTCGAGGGCGGCGGCGATCGTTCGTTCGGACGGGGGACCCTGATCGGGAATCAGCCCGGCGACACGGTCGGCCTCCGATGCGGGCAGGCCCAGGACGCGCGCCACGTCGCGAATGGCCAGGCGGGCGCCCATCGTGCCGTAGGTGACGATCTGGCACACCGACTCGCGGCCATATTTCTGGACGACGTAGTCGATGACCCGGCTGCGGCCTCGGTCGTCGAAGTCGATATCGATGTCCGGGGGGGACTCTCGTTCGGGGTTGAGGAATCGTTCGAAAAGCAGGCCGTAGCGGGTGGGTTCGACGTTTGTGATGCCCAGACAATAGGCGACGGCGCTGCCCGCCGCAGATCCGCGTCCGGGACCCACGCGAACGCCGAGTTGACGGGCAACCGTCGTGAAATCCTGAACGACGAGAAAATAGCCCGCGAACCGTTTCTCCCGGATGACATCGAGTTCGAAACGCAGACGCGCCTCGAGGTCCGTGGAGAGGCTCGGATAGCGCTCATTTGCCCGCTGAAAAACAAGGTGCTTCAGATACGCGTCCATATCGTCCCCGAAACCGTCCGGAATCGGGAAGCGGGGCATCAGCAGATCGACCTTCTTCAGTTCGAACGTGCATTTGTCGGCGATCTCGAGCGTATGGTCCAGCGCCTGATCCACGAGCGGCGCCTCGATGTCCGCAAGCGCTACCCGCATCTCGTCCGCGCTCTTCAGGTAGAACTGATCCCCTTCGAAGCGCATCCGGCCCGGGTCGTTATAGTCCTTCTTCGTCTGAATGCAGAGCAGCACGTCGTGTGCCTCGGCGTCCGTTCGATCCACGTAGTGCACGTCATTCGTGGCGATAACCTTCACGCCGTACTCTCGTGCCCACCGGACGAGGACCTGGTTGACGCGCTTCTGGTCCGCGATCCCATGGTCCTGCAGTTCGATGTAGTAGTCCTCGCCGAATACGTCCAGATACTGCTCGAAAATCTCGCGGGCCTGGGCCTCGGATCGATGGAGGATGGCTTGCGGCACCTCACCCTGCAGACAGCACGTTGTGGCGACGAGGCCCTCACTGAAATGAGCGAGGGTGGCGCGGTCGATGCGAGGCTTATAGTAATATCCTTCGACGAACGACTTCGTGCTCAGCTTGATGAGGTTGTGGTAGCCGATCGCATTCTTGGCCCAGACCACCTGGTGGAAGCGTGTACGATCACTTCGTTCGCCTAGTCCGGAGGGTGTGATGTAGAACTCGCAACCCAGGATGGGCTTGATCTTGCGGCTGTCGGCAGCCAACCAGAATTCAGGCAGGCCGTACAGATTGCCGTGATCCGTGATGCCCAGGGCGGAAAATCCGAGCGTCCCGGCCCGTTCTACCAGTCGCTCGATTCGTGCGGCGCCGTCCAGGAGAGAATATTGGGTATGGCAGTGAAGGTGACAGAAATCCGGCATGACAAAGGATCCGCTCGGGATGCAACGGGTTGGGATCGACGGCGCGACAAGGGCGTGGTAGACCGATCCCGTACCCGGCCGACCGTCCCGTGGTTCCGCCTCTGCAGCAGGTCGCTGCATCGCTGTGAACAACCAATCTCACCCTTCTACAACTGCCGTGCAAACGCTGCTGCTTCTCGATCCGTATCACTTCGACGATGCCCTCTTCCTTCGACTTCTGGCGCGACGCCTGGCGGGGCCAGGTGCAGCACTGCGGCCGCTATTTGTGGCGCACGGGAGCGGCGAGCGGGCGGAGAGATTGCTGGAATCGGCCGGATACGATGCCGTTCGTCGGGACGGCGTGCTTCAGAGTACGCCGGGGGAACAACAGCGCCTCGTCGAGCGCGGCATCAGAGAGAGCAACCAGCGCATCGTGGCATCGCTGACCGACGAGGGGGTCGCCGCCGTTTCCATCCAGGGATGCGACCGCCGACTATTCAGACCCGAAAGTGGGGGACTGACCGCGGTTCTCGGTGATGACCTGTTGCGCATAGCAGCGGCAGGAGCGGTTCCCGTGATCTCCATGCTTCGCGCTGAGACGCCGGCGGCGGCTGTGGAGGTCAGCCCCCATGAGGCCGTTCCGGCGCTTGCCAGGGCCCTGAACACGCACGGGCCCTGTCGGGTGGTCTTTCTCTCCGTCGACGGATATCCAGGGCTGCGTGTGGACGGCCGGTTTGTGCACCGGATCGATGGGCTCGATGACGCTGCGGCGCTTGCTCTGGATCCCGCTGCAGGAGGGACTGCTCGTTCCTTGACCGGGCTGGAACTCGAAGTCTGGATCAGCAGCGCATCAGGATTGGCGGAACCCGTCGCAGGAACACAGATCATTTCGGGCGGCGGAGAAACCGCCGCCTGACGCGTGATTTGGCCCATTTGACGGAATGTTTTACATTAACCGAGTTTTAGTGCAAGTGATGACCGATCAACGGGTCGGTTGACGCAATTCCATCATCCCTAATACGTAACAGGTGTCACCCATGGAAAAATTCGCCGAACTTAAGGCGCTGGTCGAGAAGGCGGAAGTCGACGTGGCCGCATTCTACGCAAAAGGCAACAAGGCGGCAGGAACCCGCGTGCGACAGGCCATGCAGGAGCTGAAGAACCTCGCTCAAGAAATTCGCGTGGAGATTCAGCAGAAGAAGTCGGAAGGCTAAACCTCTTCCTCCGGTCGATCGCTCCATCGCCGGAAAAGGCTGTGCCCTGGCGCACAGCCTTTTTTTGTGAGACTCACCTGCACGTTCAGAACCAATTCGACCGCCATGAACCGATCGCACCTCATCATCGCCTTTCTCTTCCTGCTCTCACCACTGGTCCACGCTCAGACCGAGGACTCGCTCGCGGCAGACCCGGCTGCGTGGACGAAGAGCCTGGTTGGTAACGTCTCGGTGACCCAGGCAGCATACGACAACTGGACCGCCGGCGGCAATAATACCGTTGCGTTCAAAACCGCGCTGGACGGCAAGGTAGAGAAGACGGCCGACAAGATCCGACAGACCCATACCGGGCAGTTCGCCTTCGGGAAGTCCCGAATCCAGGATCAGGGCGTCCGCAAAATCGATGACCTCCTGCGCTACCACCTGGAGATTGCCTACGACGTGGTCTCCCTGTTCAAACCCGTCATCACACTCGATGCGCGAACGCAGATTGACAAGGGCTATGACTATTCAACGACGCCCAATACGGTGATCGCCCAGTTTCTCTCGCCCGGCTACGTGGTAGAAACCATCGGTGTGTCCTACGAGCCGAAACCGTGGGCGAAGTTTCGTCTGGGCGCCGCGGCCAAACAAACCATCGTGGAGGAAGAGTCGCTCCGCGCCAGGTACGGCCTGGAGGAAGACGCCTCCCTGAACAGTGAATTCGGTGTCGCCCTTGGCGCCCTCGTGGAACGGGAGGTCGTCAAGAACGTCTTTCTCAAGTCCGAACTGGACGTTTTCGAGGCGGCAGACAACCTCTCCCATCCGGATGTACGCCTGAAGAACCTCGTCCAAATGAAGGTGAACCAGTTCCTGAATGTGAACCTCGAGGTGGAATTCTACTACGACAACGATGCGAGTGAGGACCTCCAGGTACGCCAGACACTGGGGCTGGGGATCGGCGTGACGCTGCTGTAGCCGATCGAGAAAGGCCAGATTTGCAGCGATCGTATCCATTCGACGCGATCGCTACCGCATCACCTGTCGACACCGGGTCCATGCCCACCCCACGGCACACGGGCGTTCAGCCGCACCGGCGAATCCTGATCTGGCAGGCGGGACTGTATGCAGCGACCGGTCTCGCGCTCTGGCCGGTGCCGGTCTTTCAGGTACTGCACGTCGAATCGGCCGCCCTGGTGGCGGCCGTTTCGTTTTTTTGTGCAGGGATCGGATCGATCGCACTACTCGAGCGCGGCATCGCCCTTCGAAGCGTCCTGACCTGGCAACTCTCCCTGCTGACCGTTCCGTGGCTGCTGCTTACGCTGACGCTGTTCTGGGCTCCCAACGCGGGATATGCGCTCGGGCTGCTCTTCTGGTTCCTCTTCCCGCCTGTGAGCACGGTTCTTGCCGTCGCGGTCGCGTGGGCTCTGACGGGCACGAACTTGCCGTTTCGGCGCCTCCTCCTGGTGACGATCGGACTTACGGTCGCCCTTCTGGGGGTGGTCTACGATATCGGTTTCCACCCTCAGTTCTACACCTACAATGCGGTCTTCGGCGGCATCCTCGGGCCCATCTATGACGAGGAGTTGACCATCACGCACGGCCTGTTCGCCGCCCGAGCCGTCACCCTGCTGTGGGCCGCTTTCCTTGTCTGGATAGGATTCCGGCTCAGAGAGACAAGGGGGAGATGGGTATCGTCGGCAAACGGCGCCATCATGGCCGCGTTGCTGGTACTCGCCCACGTTTTCGCTCCCCAACTGGGCATCAACACCACGCCGGAACGCATTCAATCTGCCCTGGGGACCGCGCTGTGGACGGAGCATTTCGAGATTCACGTGGATGGATCCCGGCCGAACGATCCCGATCTGGGCTTGCTTGCTGCCGCGCACGAGTACAGGCTTGAGCAGTTGCACGACCGGACCGGACTTGCCGTTGCCGGTCGCATCAAGAGCTACGTGTATCCGGATGCCGAGGCGCGGGCAAGACTCACCGGGGCACGAGAGACGAGCGTGGCCCCGATCTGGCTGAAGGAGCCCCAGACCCACCTGCTGCTGGCCAACGCCGACCGGGCTATGGCGCATGAACTCGCCCATGTGCTCTCTCGCGAGATCGGGCTACCCGTCCTCCGAATCTCGCCTTCCGTTGGCCTGCTGGAGGGCTGGGCGGAAGCCCTCGAGCCGCCCGACGGCTTCCCCGACGTCCACGAACAGGTGGCGGCCGGCCTGCTTATGGCTGGGTCATTGGGTTTGCCCGGATCTGCCCAACTCGTATCCACACTAACCAGAAGCTTCTCCTCCCTTCGGTTCTGGACCGGCCGCAGCGCGGTTTCCTACACCACAATGGGCTCCTTCGTGCGATTCCTGCTGAATCGCTACGGGATCGGACCCTTTGGCCTCGTCTATCGGGGCGGGTCCTGGTCGGCCGCGTACGGCAAGCCGGTGGAAGCACTCACAAGGGAATGGCTCATGTTCCTGGCCGATGTCGATGTGGACCCCAGGACGACCGAATGGGTCAGGGTCCGTTTCGCGCGGCCTTCCCTTTTCGAGCGCCCATCTCCCCACACCATTCCGCGGCATGTGCGCCTTCTGCGTCGCGGCCGCGACCGGCTGGCAGAGGGAGATACGCTCGCCACATTGCAGCACTGGGAAAGGGGGCTCGAAATCGCCCCGAATTCCGTCGAATTGCTGGATCAATGGACCCGTTTGGTCATCGCCGCGAACCGTCCGGATCTTGCCGTGCGTCGCCTGCATCCGCTTGTCAACCGGCTAACGTCTCCTATTCTGTGGATCCGCTACGGTGATGCCCTCCTCCTGCAAGAAATGCCGCACGCGGCGAGCGTGGCCTATCGGCATGCGGCCGGTCTGATTGCACCCTTCGATAGGGTCCTCGAGGCTCGTTTGTCCATGCGGATGATCCTGCTGAGGGATCCGGGCCTGTTGGCCCTCCGCTACGCGGGGCGGTTGCCTGAGGGTTTGCCCGAGCGATCCGATCTGGATCTGGAGACGGAGCTCGTCCGCATGCTGGAATGGGGGCTCGTACTGTACGAGCACCATCACGTGGCGGAGGCCGTTGCGGCCTGGCCGGAGTGCGGACGGATCTCTTCCATGCAGGTGGCCGCATTCTGCCACGTCAAAGGAGGGGAGATGGCGCTTGTAGAGGGTGATTATGACCGGGCTATTTCGGCCTACTCGAAGGCCACTGAGATCTATTCCGAACTCAGAGACCGACACTATGCGTTGTTTCTGGCCGACCGGGCGCAATTCGCTCGGCAACTGAAAGCATGGGGGGGACCGGATTCGGTCTTACGCGTACATCGGCCATAGACGATCTCGACCTACTCCAGCCACGCGTCCCATCGTGCAATTCAAGAAAGCTGCATCCCCGACCGTTTTTGCACTGGTGGTCTTGTTGATCGCGTCAGGGGCGCTTGGTGGATGCCGCTCAGCTGCCGAAGCCGAAGCAGAAGGAAAACCGAAGGTGCGGAGACAGGCCCGATCCGTGGACGCCCTTCCTCATATTTCACTGGCACTGCAGGCCGACCGTTCCGATGTAAAGAGCGTCCAGCTTTACAGGGCTGGTTCTGAGACGAATCCTCCCGTTTTGCCCCTGGCCGGTTCGGACCGGCCCCCGTCGACCGATGGTGCCGGTGCCGACGGTCTCGTCCTCGAATTTGACCTTCTGGGTACCCGCTCTGAAGCGTTGAGCGTGGTGTTCCTTCACCGCGACCGGTACTGGCGGGACGACGGCGTCGATCCCATCCGCCTGATAAGAGGGTTCTTCCGGGATGAAATTGTGGACATGGAGCACGCGCGGGCGACGAGAGCGCCCTATGTGCACTATCGCTACCACTTCCCGAACCAGGGCGTGCGGTTTCTGGTCAGCGGCAACTACATCCTGCGCGTTACTGAACGATTTGAACCAGACCGGGTGTTGTTCGAGCGACCGTTTGTCGTTACCGAGGAGCAAACAGAACTGGTCTTTTCGGTCCAGCCCATGCTGGTTCCGGGGCGCGGCATGCCGTTTTCCCAGCCCATCGTTCGCTTCCAGTTGCCGGAGGACCTCAGTACAAGCGTGATGGACTTCCAGACGTGTTTCGTCCGCAATGCCGATTTCGCACTCGCCCGCTGCCGACCGACGCCGGCACTCATCGATTTGCCCATCGTTCACTACCACCTCGATCCGGGTTCTTCTTTCGCACCTGGTCCGCACGTTCACGGGCTCGATCTCACGCGTATTCAGGTGGGTTCTCAAGTCCACGAAATTGACTTCACGTCATCGCCGTACCGACTGACGCTCGAACCGGACGACTTGGGCCTCGGACCACGATGGGTCGGATCCCCGCTCTTCGGACAATCCGTGATTTCGGCGGCGGCTGTCGACCGTGTGGAGGCAGATGTTGCCGGCGAATACGTTTGGGTGAACTTCCGGGTGGTGCCTTCGGAGCGGGATGGGACGCCGGATGGGGTCAGCCTGACCGGCAGTTTTTCCGGCTGGCGCAGCGATGAGGCCGTACCCATGCAATGGAATGCGGCGGAGGGGTTCTTCGAGGTGGAGGTGCTGCTCAAACAGGGGCTGTACGAATATGGCTATCTCGTCGAGCGGGATGAGCCGCTGTTGAACACGCCCCGCGGCGTCTTCAACCTGGATTACCGGTATACGGCGCTCGTCTACTTTTCGGATCCGTTTCTGGCACTGGATCGCCTCATTGCGCAGCGAACCGTTGAAGCGCGTTGATCGGGCAGGGTCAGGCCTCACCCGGTATCAGACGTCGGTTTCGTCGAAGAAAAGGTTCGCGTAGTTGACACCTGGAACCCGGCCCAATTGCTGCACCAGGTCTGCACTGTCTTCGGGTCGCTTCAGGTGGAGATAGTAGGAGATCTCGAGCAGTTCACCGTCTTCGCCGATCGACTTGACATTGACCAGCCGGTGACTCTTTGCATAGTGTCGCAATACCTCGATGTACGGGGGCTCCGCTTCATCTCCCGGCGTATACATGAACTGAAGAAGGAACTCCTGCTTGACCGTACGGCCGAACTTCGAAGCCGTCAGGGCCCAGATTGTGACTCCAATGAACACCGAGCCGAAAAGGGCTACCGTGTGCAGTCCTACGCCAACGGCCATGCCCATCGCCAAGGCAAAGAAGATGAAAACGATGTCCATGGTCTCCTTGACGGCGGATCGGAAGCGGATGATCGACATGGCGCCGACCAGTCCGAACGCACGAGCGAGGTTGTTTCCAATCACAAGAATTACGCTGGAAGTGATGAGGCAGAGCGCGACCAGGGCGATGACGTAATTGGCCGAATAACTCGTTCCCCTGTGCGACCACCGGTAGAAAAGGGCCACAATGAGTCCCGCGATCAGTGCGACCACAAACCGCATCAGTACTTCACCAAGCGTCAGATCGAAGGTGAAGATGTCCCGAAAGTCAGTGAACATGGGTCAGGTCGTCACGGCGTGGGAAGGGGATCAACAACAGGAGCGCGCCGGAATAGACCGGAACGTATCGCCATCAGGGACTGCGCCATTCCGGCGACGTTGAGGTCCTCCGGGCGGATGGAGTGAGACTCCAGACACAGGGCATACTTGGACAGCGCTTGCCACCGTCTGTCCATTCTCTGGATGAGTGAGCGCGCCCAAATGGGCATCACGGTCCCGAAGAACTTGATCTCCATGATGAAGTGACTCCGGAAAACATAGCGGGACTCCGAATCGTCAAAGAGACCGCCTATTTGGGGAAATAACGTGCTGCGGAGGTGCTTGTCGAACGTCACACGGACACCCGGGTCGAATCTTCCGATAAAGGCTTCTCTGTCATAGACCACGTTGATGACCGGCCGCATACCCGAGCGGTGCATGTGGTAGAGGAATCGGCGGGCGTCCACTCTGGCGTTGGGCATGGTCGACGAGACCCGGACGTACCGATCCACATCCCCCGTCGCGAGCAGAGCGCAGAGATGCCTGAAGAGAACCGGCGCGCGGTGTTTTGCGAGAGGCAGTCCTTCGCGCCGCTTGATCTCGAGGACGACGGCTGAGTCAGGCTCCTCGCGGTTGTAGCCGCGAATGCGAAGTTTCCGACGGTCACGAATCCCCTCGATCTTCTCCAGATAGTTCTCCAGGTGCAGCGTGTCGAGGTAGATGCTGCGCACGGTGTATTCTCCTCCTCGTACCTCGCCGTATTCGTCCATCTTGACGAAGGGCATCGTGGCGGCTCGGACTGTCCTGAGTTCTGCGAGCGGCACGAGATATTTATATTCGTACCGCATCGTTAAGAAGCTCCTGCCGGAGACATGACCCACCGCCTCAGGCGCTCGCGGGGTGTAACGGGGTCACCTTGGATGCGGACCGTCACGCGCATGCCGGGGATGAATGGACCGCGGACCCCACTATCGAGGATCCCCGTGGCAACCACGACCTGCCGGCCGTTGATTCGTCTTGCCAGATGTTCCACGCGCAGGATACGGCCATGAAACGAGGCGCCTCCAGTCGTCTTCACGTAAAGCGACTGGTCGGGAAGGATGTACTGCCGCTCGGCGATCTCCACCGGGATCATCACGACAAGGCCGGACGTGTCGGCCACGACGAGCAGCGTGTCCATCGAGCCGGTCGGAATTACGATGCCCGAGATGGGCGTCACGAGTGTAAAATCCCTCACACGCCGTCCGAGGGCCTCGATCTGGGACTCTAGCGAGGCGATTCGGGCGCGGACGAGCTGGATTTCCTCGGGCCGTGCGCCGGTCGTCACCGTGTTCAGAGCCGCCTTCGCAATGTCGATGTTTGCTTCATACAGTGCGAGCCGGCTCTCCTCAATTTCGAGGTCAGCCTCGGAGGCCGCATTCCGCTCCGTCAACGTCCGCAATCGACTGACAACCTTGCGCTGGCCCGCGACTTGCTCCTCGGCATAGCGAATGCGCTGGCGGGCCTCGTCCACAACCGAGGCCTTTTCCCCCGACAGGTAGAGGTCCAGCGTGGCCCGTTCCGTCGTGAGTTCACCCCGCAGCACGGCCAATTGCTGATCTACCTGATTCGATACGGCCATTCCAATGGTGTCGCCCTGCGCAAGGCTGCGGGCGCCCCGCACGCCCGGCCAGAGGGAAAAACGGACGGCATCTTCGCGGTCGAACTGCGACGCAGAGTAGGAATCGGTGACCCCGTTGAGGTGGTCATACAGAATCGCCGTCAGTTGACCGCCTGGATCCCTCGTCACCATCCACTCCCGCTCAGGGAGGATCCTGCCCTGCAGATCCATGTGAAACGTCATCTCGACCGGCAGAAACAAAAAGACAACTGCAGCCATCAACGTCCCTGCGAGTACCGCATTGCGGATCAGGAGGCGCCGGCGATCCGTACGAGGCAGCTGCACCATAAAACGAGCACTCCGTCAGCTAAATCGGGCGACCTTGCGCCTTACCTTACAGGGTTCTTCCATCCGCACACCATGAAGATGCGCCGAAGGAGTGGCTCGCAAAGCACTAAAATCTATTTCGCGCCAAGATAGGGTCTGCTCCCCAGGCACAAAAGGTGCACCCACCTTGCTCATTCCGGGTCGCTTCCAACCATCTTGACCGCCCACGGTCACAATTTGGTAACATAGCTGATACAGGCCAAAGCCGCGTCGGATCCTCGGAAAGTATTCAATGACGAATCCCCAATCGATAAGTCCGGTGCTGATTCTCGTTGGGACCCAGACCGGCAATACGGAGCGCCTTGCACAGCGCATCGCGAAAGCAGTAGCTGAATCAGGCTCGGGGGTGTGCGTGACAGACATGTGGGACGCCTATCCGGAACAAGTCGCCGGTTTTGGTCGAGTGATCGTCTGTACCAGTACGTGGGGAGACGGGGATCTGCCTGACAATGCGGTCGACCTGTTCGAGGGGCTTGCGAACGTGCGCCCGGACCTGTCTCACGTCACGTTCGCTGTGGCCGCGCTAGGCGACCACGAGTACGACCCGTTCTTCTGCAGGGCGGGCCACCGGTTTGAGGAACTGCTCACCGAACTCGGAGCGGTCCATGTCGCAACCCCGCTGGAGATCAATGAAGGGCCTTCCGAGCAGGATCTGAGGGAGGCGGAGGGCTGGGCGCGCTCCGTCGTTGAGGCCTTTGAATCGGCCCTCCGGGCACACGAAGCGCCTTCTGGCTGATGGACCCTCGCCTCAGCTTGCTGATTTCCCGGGACGGCGAGACCAGCGCCAGATGCCGTATACCACGCTCAGGTAGGCCACGCAGAGCGCCATGACGACGACATACCCGAAGGCTGCGCCGTTGAAGAAGGTAAACGGCATGTTGATGATGAACAGGAGCGGAAATCCCAGGACCAGTGCCACGCCACTGCCGAGCGCAAGATCTTCGGCGACCGGCGTCGAGTACTCCGGGTCGGAGACGCGGACGAGCGCCAGGCCCGAACTCAACGTTCCGGTCATCTCCCCGAAAATGCCGACAAAGCGCTCGAAGACGTAGTCGGAGAACACGTGCCGAACCGCAAAGCGCAGGGAGAAATACGTGACGGCTGCGCCGGCCAGGGTCACCAGCAAGATGGGCACAATGAAGGGCCAGATGATCTGCAGGCTGATCGCCATGATCGACGTGACGATCATCAGATCAGCCGTGAGCCCATTCACCCTGTTCAAGATCCCCGCGTCCAATACGTAGGCGACCCCGATTCGCTCTGCCAGCTTTCGCACGGCCAATGCAAGGAAGTTGCCCACGAGGAAATGGAAGGACCAGAGAAGCGGTACCTCCTGTTCCAACCCTACGGCCTCCAGTCCACCAGCCAGACTCTGAACGACAACGAACGTGGCCAGGTAGATGGCCGCGATGAGGGAGACGTGTACCGTCAGCGGCTCGATGGCGCCGGAGAAGAACGTGAGCCGCGCTCCGCATTCCGGTTCGCCGGACTTGACAATGCCCGTTCGGACATGATCGGCTACGGCCTCCCGTGCGCCCATCAGCGTCGAAGCGCCCGAATGAATGCCCCGCCGAACAAGCCAGACTCCCAGCAAGTAGGCATAGAAAAACCCCAGCGCCGCTATTGCAAGCCCGATCGAGCCGGCGCCCTCGAATCCAAAAGACTCCCACGACATCCCTATGCTGTAGGCGAGGCCCGGGCCCATGCCGAATCCAAGCGGCAACAACATGCCCATGGCAGGGACGAGGTCAGGTCGCACCGTGTGGACAAGTGCAAGCACGACTCCAAGGCCAACAAGCGCCTGCAGGAGGTAGCACATGAGCGAAAGAATGCCGAATCCGAGCCCACCCCGCGACCGGGTCTCCACACTCCTCAAACCCATCCCGATAAACAACAGGGCAAGCAGATGGTACACATACATCCCCATCCGCCCTGCATCGAATGAAATCCAGCCGATTAGTTCCGGACCAACGATCAGCCCGACGAGCCCGGCGATGAGGCTGTTCGGGACGAGATAGAACTGCAGCAGACGGACGTACCTGCGGGATACCGTGCTCAGAAGAAGCAGAACCCCCAGCACCGCAGCATCCGTAGTGATATCCTGCAGCGTTAACGCCTGATCCCAGAGGTTCATCAAGTGCGCCCAGCGTGGGTGAAAGGGTTAGATGCGTCTGACGCCCATGTCCGAAATCAGATCGAGCCACTGCAGTGCGCTGCCACCATGCTTGAAACCAAGCTCCAGGGTCGACCCCGACGTGAAAGTCATCTGCAGCTTCCAGTTTCGCTCGATCTGGGCGTACCGTGCATTCTCAAACGGATAGGTTTGCGTGCCCTCCGATGTGCCCGTCACCCGGATGGCATCCTCGTGCAGGCTTGCGTGGCCCGTACCCAACGACGACCAGGTCGGGAACTCCTTCGAGAAGCGAACCTCCACCCGGTTTGAGATGAGGGCGCCATCAGGCTCCTTCTGCTGGGGAATGGACCGAACCCGGTCATACAAGGCGCCCGTGGTGTGAAGCACTCCCGTGGCTGGGTCGATCAACGTCGAGTCGGGCTGCATCACCAGTCGCAGCGATCCTTCCCGGTTGTTCACGCGTGTACCGTCGGGCGTGAAGATGCCTGCGTTTTCTCCGGTGACCGGATCCCGATAGAGCAGGATATGGATTCCCGCGGCCGGACGATAAGCCCAGCGAGGCTTGATGTCGTCGGGTACGATGTTTTCGTCGAAGGCAACGGGGGTTTCCAGGATGCGAAGCGCTTCCTCATCGCTCGTGTCGCGGGGCAGCACGACCGGCGGCAGAAACTCCACCTTGAGGCGAGCCGGGCGGGGATAGGTGGCCCAGCGCGGCCACGCGACATAGGAGCCGTGGGTAGCCACGCCGTATATCGGAATACCGGCCTTGCGATACAGCTTCAGGGTCGACATGATCCAGGGCAGCGGTTGTCCCGCCCAGCGGCGGCCTCCTTCCGGGTAGATCAAGACCTTCCGCTCTGCCGCGATCAGCCGGAAAATGGCGCGGACCACGGAAGCATCATCTCGATTAACCGGCAGGATCCCGATGCTGCGCATGAAATAGGCGTAAATCCCCTTGCGCATGAACTCCCGTGCCATGACCCCGGCCGTGACATCAGGACCGATCAAGATGTTCAGCACAAACGGGTCCATGTACATGCCATGGTTGCCGTAAACGAAGCACGGTCCCTTCTTGGGCATGTTCTCACGGCCGATCACGCGCGGACGCCAGAGCGCGTGGAGGAGCGGAGTGAAAATCCCCAGCTGGAACAGCACCGAAACCTTGTTCGGCTCGATGGAGGTCTTGGAGGTATCCATTCGGGATGGTTCTTCCGAAAGCTTAGCCGAAGAGGAGACGTACGATGTAAACGGAAGCGAAGACCGCGCCGAAATCCGCAATCAGGCCGGCCGGGACCGCATGCCGGGTCTTCTTGATGTTAACGGCCCCGAAATACACGGCAATAACGTAGAAGGTCGTCTCGGTAGAGCCGAACAACGTCGCGGCCATCTTGACCACCAGCGCGTCTTCTCCATAGTTATTGATCATCTCGAGGATGATCCCCACGGACCCCGATCCGGTCAGCGGACGCACCACGGCCATGGGGATAATCTCCGGAGGAATAGCGAGCAGAGTGAGCAGCGGACGCAACCCCTCGATGAGAAAGTCCATCGCACCGGAGGCGCGAAACATGGCGATGGCGAAGAGGATGGCGACGAGGTAGGGAATGATCGTTACGGCGAGTGAGAATCCTTCGCGCGCACCAGTGACGAATTCCTCGTAGACCGGCACTTTGCGAAACAGACCGTAGAGCGGGAAGCCCACGATCAGCAGGGGAAGCACGAAGTAGGAGAGGATGTTGAGGATCTCCCGGAATACGTCCATGGCGGCGGTGGGGCTAGGCGGTGGGCTCCACGGGAAGCGGACCCGGATCCGTCCGGCGATACGCCGGCAGCCGCTGCAGCAGCTTGGCGGCGATCACGCCGAGCGTGGTGGAGATCAGTGTCGCGAGAATGATGGCGAAAATGAGCTGGTTGATCTGCAAACCCATCACCGCGACGAGCAGGGTGGGGGGAACGAGTTGAACGCTGCCCGTGTTCAGCGCGAGGAGCGTCACCATGGGATTGGTGGCCGTATCTTGGTCCGGATTCAACGTCTGCAGTTCCTCCATGGCCTTGATGCCCAACGGCGTCGCCGCATTTCCCAAACCGAGAATGTTGGCCGTCAGGTTCAACGCGATCATGCCGAGCGCGGGATGGTCTCTCGGGATCTCCGGAAACAACGGCCGAAGGATGGGCTGCACGAGCCGAACCACGCTGTGAATGAGCCCCGATTTCTCCGCGATTCGCAGCAAACCCAACCACAGGGCCAGTACGCCGATCAGCCCGAGAGCAATGGTGACGGCGGTCTCGGCGAACTCGAAGGCGGCACGGGCGATCGCCTGCAGGCGAACGAACCGAACGGGACGAAAGGTGACGGCCGCGGCCAACAAGGTGTCACCAGCCTGCGGCGAAAATACCGATAGCTCGCCCAGCAACTCGACTTCCCGTTTCGCGGTGACCGACCGCATCGTCTCAAGGGGCTCCGGAAGCGCCACGTCTCGAGCGAAGCGGAGTTCAAACCCCTCCGCAGCGTGTATGATGGTCCCGTCGAAGACTTCCTGCGGCGCGGAGTCGACGGCGTAGAAGGAACGGTAGGTCGCTTCATCGATTCCAACGGTGACCTCCGAACGCCGTGCGTCAGGGCGGTAGGGATCGCGCAGTTGCACCTCGATCGGCAACGCGTCCCCGTTTCGATACCGATCCGAGGTTAGTTCACCAACGTCAACGGTCAACGCAAAGACGAAGCTCAGAATGATCAGTCCGGCCCAGATGTAGTTCAGCATGGGGGATCTTCCGTGCGGATTCGACCCGAAATGTGCCGCAAGATAGCACCCCGGACACTATGGTGGCACAAGGATCGGTTCCGGCTCCACGGGTCTACTTCGCGAGATGCGATGCGATGCGCGACGCGAGCTTGGGACCGACCACGCCGGCGAGTTCCTCTGCGTTGGCCTCGCGTATCGCCGATACGGACCCGAAAGCCGTCAGGAGTTTACGGGCCGTCTTTTCGCCCACGCCAGGAATCTCACGCAGCCTGCTGATCAGCATCTTCTTGGACTGCTGTTTGCGCTGCGATGCGACCGCAAAGCGATGCGCCTCATCGCGGATCTGCTGAAGCAGCCGGAGACTGGCGCTTGTCTTTGGAATCAGGATCGAATCGGTATCCCCCGGGAAGAATACCTCCTCGAGCCGTTTGGCAAGGCCAATGACCGGAGCCTGACCGTATCCCTCCACGCCCTTAAGGGCCTCCACCACACTCGACAGCTGTCCCTTTCCGCCGTCGATCACGATGAGATCCGGCCACGGCGCCTGATCGGCCACGATGCGCCCGTAGCGCCTGGACGCCACTTCCCGCATCGCGGCATAATCGTCGGGCTTTCCTTCTGCCGACCGAATCTTGTAGACCCGGTAATCGCTCTTCTTCGGCTTGCCGTCCTCGAATACGACACAAGAGGCCACAGTGCCCGTTCCGCCCAGGTGGGAAATGTCGATGCACTCGATTCGCCGGGGCGGCGCCGCCAAGCGCAGATCTTCCTGGAGCGCGGTCACGGCGTAGGGCAACCTCCCCTCGCCGCGTCGATCTCGATTGGCAAGGAACTCGTCGAGCAGTAGCCGGGCATTCGATTCGACCATCCGCATGAGCTGGACCTTCTCACCGCGTATGGGTACGCGCAATGTGACCTTTCGGCCCTTCTGCTGATGCAGGTACTGGGCAAGCGGCTCGGCATCGCCCAACTCGTGCGACAGCAGCAACTCGTCAGGGAGAAACGTGGATTCGGTGTAGATGGCCTCCAGGAAGGCCTGAAGCAACTCACCTTCGCTCCGACCGGCGATGCGCTGAACGAATTTGTGGCGGCGTCCGATCACCTTGCCTTCCCGAATCTGCAGGATCACCCCCACGGCAGCCTGTCCATCCTGGTCTCTCACCAGGGCACACACGTCCCGATCAGCACCGTCCGCGCTGACGATCTTCTGGGCGCCGGCGTACTTCTCCAGCGCATCGATCCGGTCCCGGAGTTCTGCCGCTCGCTCGAACTCTTTCGACGAAGCAGCAATCCACATCCGCTCGCGGAGGTCATCGATCAGTGCTTTGGTCTTGCCGTTGAGCAATTGCCGGACCTGCCGAATCGTCTCGTCATATTCCTGTTGTGACTGAAGTCCGACGCAGGGTCCAGCACATCGCTTGATATGGTACTCCAGGCAAACCTGGAACTTACCCGCCTCGATGTTGCGGTCCGAGAGAGGCAGCGAACACGTCCGGATCTTGAACAGCCCTCGGATGGTACGGAGCACGAGCTTCATCCGCTTGACGTCTGCGTAAGGCCCTATGTAGATCGAACCGTCTTTCGCGAGCCGTCGCGTCGGGAAGATGCGCGGAAACGGCTCGTTCTTGATGCAGAGAAACGGGTACGTCTTATCGTCACGTAAATTTATGTTGTACCTTGGCTTGAGCTCCTTGATCAGATTGTTCTCGAGAATCAGGGCCTCCACCTCGGTATCCGTGACGATAACCTCCACATCGGCCACCTTCCGAAGCATGACCTGCAGCCGCGCATCGCGGGGCCTGCTTTCCTGGAAGTACGAACGGACCCGCGCGCGAAGGTTCTTGGCCTTCCCTACATACAATACCTTCCCATCGGCATCCGTGTGCTGATACACACCGGGGCCGGTCGGAAGCCTGCCAACCTTATCTTCGAGCTCGGGGGTCATGGCGGACAACTGGATCAGACAGACGTGAAACGCATGCCGCGAACAACCAGATCCAGAACGAGCCGTGGGTCGCGCGCACAGAGGTCTTTAACCCTTCCGGGCACGGCGACCAGTGTCGGCGCGCCCTCCTCGGAAAGGCGCTCGAGGCCGGCTTCCATAATGCGCCGCGTCTCGGCGATGATCAACGTGGGTGATTGCAGGGTCCGAGCCGCGATGCGGCCGGGGTCCAGGAGGACACGAAGTCCCAGCCGGTCGTGGAACGGCAAAAGGGACTCCATGGTGGATTCGAGTGCGGACGCAACACTGAGGGTCGCCGCAAAACGGAGGGAAGCGGAGGAACCGAAAAGGCTGGAAAGGCCTTGTGCGGAAGCGCCTGACCACGGTTCTGCCGGCCGCATTATCAGGAATTCCCTTGCCAACTCGGCCTCCAGCGCCTGGCCGGGCAGGTCACGAGAGGCTGTAGCCAGGAGCAAACGCGGTGCGAGGGGAGAGCCGGCCTCGATCCACCCTGCCCGCGGAGAGGACGCCTCGGTCCACTGCGCCGGAAGGTGAACCTCGGTCTGACAGAACTCAATCAGCAATCCCGGCGTGTCATGAGGATGCACAAAGAAGATGAGCTTTCCATCTGCCCCGCGCCTCGGGACTTCGTCGAGCAGCGTAATGCCGATCTGCCTCAGTCGGTCCATTTCGGCCGGCAGGTCGTCGACTTCGAAAGCCAGGTGATGAACGCCCTGGCCCCGCTTCTCGAGGGCGCGACCGATGGGAGAGGCGCCGTGGAGACTTTCGAGTACTTCGAGCTTGGTCCCGCCTGCCGAAAGGAAGTGGGTCTTGACGTGTTCGGACGGCACCGTTTCCACACGATACGGGGCAATGCGGAGCAGACGTCTCAGTTGCTCAGTCGCTCCCACCGCGTCGTTCACGGCAATGCCTACATGTTCAAGTCGCATGGGGCTTCATAGGTAGAGGGTTCACCGATCTCCTCACTGCGTGAAACTAAGACAGTTTACCTGACCCGACATGCGCCGAAACGCACCATCTCGTACCGGGGCGAGGTCTGCAGACGAAAGTCCGGCCGATGTCGCGCGGCTGGAGGCCTGGCACCTGCTTGGACGGATCAACCAGGATCGGGCCTTTCTGGCGCGGCTTGGACGTCAGGAAGCATCCGGGTTCTCGCTGCGCGCAGCGACGGAATATGCTGCCGGAGTAACACGCTGGAGACGGTGGCTCGACTTTCTCATCGACGAACTCACGGGTGGCGGAAGCAGGGTCGAAGAGGGTGTGCGGAGGGTCCTGCAAATCGGCTTGCTCGATCTGCTGGTCCTCGAATCGGCTCCCCACGCGGCGGTTTTCGAAGCCGTTCGCCTGGCCCGGCATGCCGTACGGCCGGGGGTCTCGGGGTTCGTGAACGGGGTCCTTCGCACCGCACAGCGACGCAAGCAGGCGCTCCCCATGCCGGCTTACGGCGATGTGGCTGAGGACCTGGCAGTGCGCTGGAGCCATCCAACGTGGCTGGTACGCCGTTGGATCACCGAATTTGGCGCGGAAGATACACGAAGGCTCCTTGAGACCAACAACGAAGCGCCGGTACACACCCTTCGCTTGAGTAGCCGGCGCATATCGCCCGGGGAAGTCGCGGCGAGGCTCGCCGGGTTGGGAGTAGAAGTTCTTCCGGGATTGTTTCTCGAGGATGCACGCCGCGTGCGGTCGGTTCAGCCCATCCGAGAGGCTGGTCTGTTCGAGGAAGGGCTGGTGGCGGTGCAGGACGAAGCGGCTATGCTGGTGGTACGGCTGCTCGACCCAAAACCGGGAGAATCGCTCCTCGATGCCTGTGCGGCACCGGGCGGGAAGAGCATCTACGCAGCCGAGCGTATGGACAACAAGGGACGAATCGTGTCGATGGATATCCACGGCGGGAAATTGGCCCTGGTGGCGACCGCCGCTCGTCTTCGGGGGATCGATATCGTGCAAACGATGGAAGCGGACGCAGGTGCGATCTCGCCGTCTGATAGACCGGAAGGCTTCGATGCCGTGCTCCTCGATGCTCCGTGCACCGGGACGGGCGTCCTGGCGAAACGTGCCGATCTCCGATGGAATCGCCGGCCCGAACAGCTGAAAGAGCTTGCGGCGTTGCAGACGAGGTTGCTCGACGCCGTGTCTACAGTCGTGAAGCCCGGCGGGCGACTGGTCTATGCCACGTGCTCCATCGAGCGGGAAGAGAACCAGGATCAGGTGGCGGCCTTCCTTGCACGGCGCACCGACTTCCAGCTCGAGCCGCCGGGTCCTGAGATTCCGCCTCAGGTGGTCGATACGCAGGGATTCATGGTCGTCCTCCCGCACCGGCACGGTCTGGACGGCGCGTTTGCCGCTCGTCTACGGCGCGCCGGGTCCTGAAACATCCATCACCGGAGGATCTTGAATGGAACGGCTCCACGAAAGGCTCGTAGGAGCCCCAACCGGGTTCCGGAGCGGCTTGTCCACATTGCCCCGGTCCCCGTACCTTATCGAGATCCTTAAGCCCCTCTTTTCGGACTGATGCAGATGGATCGCATGCGACGCCTCGGAAACGGGTTGCTGATCGTGTTCGTCTTCGCGGTAGGATCGCCTTCGTGGGGACAAACCGTCGCCAAATATGGAGCCGCCTTCCTCGAGGGCGGGGTGGGAGCGCGGGCATTGGGCATGGGTGGGGCTGTGGTAGCCCTTGTTAGCGACGTTACGGCCGGCTACTGGAACGTGGCCGGTCTTTCGGGTATCGAGTATCCGCAGGCGGCCTATATGCATGCCGAGCGGTTTTCCGGGATCGTTTCCTTCGATTATGGCAGCGTGGCGTTCCCGATTAACGGCAGATCGACCTTCGGCTTGTCGTTCTTCCGCAGCGGTGTCGACGACATTCCCAATACGTGGGATGCGTGGGATCCCATCCGGGACCAGCCCAAGCCGAGGCCCGAAAACTATATCACCCTGTTCTCTGCGGCCGACTATGCGTTCTTTACGAGCTACTCCCGGCTGGTGGGATCCAGCCTGAGCCTCGGTTTTACGGGCAAGGTGATCCGGCGCTCGGTGGGCACCTACCAGAAAGCCTGGGGATACAGTTTCGACGTGGGGGCGCAGGTCCGGACCGGCCGGTTCCTGTTCGGCGCGAACCTGCAGGACGCTTCCACCATGCTGCTGAGCTGGAGCGTAAACAGGGAAAAAGTGCAGCCGATCCAGGACGTGTTCGGCCTCGAAATGCCGACCGGGGGAACCGAGCTGGTGCTGCCCGTGCTTCGCCTGGGGTCCGGTACGTTTCTCCCGATCACTCCGGATACCAGACTCACCGTCGGGTTCGACATGGATTTTCGGTTCGACGGACAGAAGGCCTACGTGCTCGATGCGGCCGGCATGTCGTACCACCCGCGCCTGGGCGCCGAGCTTTCCTATCGCGATGCAGTGGCCCTGCGCGGCGGGCTCTCAAACGTCACGCATTCCGACGTGCAGGGGGTCCAGCTCACGCCATCCGTCGGCGCCGGCCTCGCCGTTAACCAGTTCGACATCGACTACGCATTCGGCGATTTTGCCGGCATGTCAGCCGATCTGGGTTTCTCGCACCGGCTTTCCGTCAAGATCACCCTGGAACAGCCTTCATTGAGAAGGATAGACCGGTAAGA
Source organism: uncultured Rhodothermales bacterium (assembly GCA_964387555.1). Classification (GTDB taxonomy): domain Bacteria; phylum Bacteroidota; class Rhodothermia; order Rhodothermales; family CAYLXM01; genus CAYLXM01. Next base: position 78,440 of record CAYLXM010000007.1, read on the forward strand.
GCCGTTCCGGGGACCCAACGTCCAGACCCGCACGGTGGAACCACACCTTCCGACCGATCGCCCCCACGGCGCTCCCGGCACAGTCTCCCTCGTCATTCCACTCCTCAACGAGTCGAGCGTGTTGCAGGCGCTGGTCTCGGAGATCGAGACTTTCCGCGCTTCCAGGCCTCACATCCATCGTATCATCCTGGTAGACGATGGGAGCACGGACGGCACGGCGGAGAAGGTTCGTCGGCTGACGGAACACCGGCCCGGATACACGCTGGTCGTGTTTTCGCGCAATTTCGGCCACCAGGTTGCCGTTACCGCCGGCCTGGCCTGCGTCAAGTCCGATGCAGCGGTCGTGCTCGATGCGGATCTACAGGATCCTCTCGAGGTCATCGACCGGATGATCGAGAAGTGGCGGGAAGGCTATGACGTCGTCTATGGGATCCGGACCAGACGCGACGGAGAAAGCGGATTCAAGCGGGTTACCGCGCTGCTTTTCTATCGGCTGTTCAGGTGGCTCACGGATATGGAGATGCCGCTCGATTCCGGCGATTTTCGACTCCTTTCCCGCCCGGTTGTCGAGGCCTACCGCCAGATCCAGGAACAGCAACCGTTCGTCCGCGGACTTATCACATGGCTGGGCTTCAATCAGACCGGTATCCCGTATGTACGGGCACCGAGGGCGGCAGGCCGGTCCAAGTACTCCGTTCGCCGAATGACCCGCCTGGCAGTTGACAGCCTCACGTCATTCTCCGATAAGCCGCTCCGACTGGCCGTTCGCCTCGGCCTGCTGATCTCCCTGGGCGCTCTGATTGGCGGCATTGCCTGGGCGATCGTGGCAAAGTATGTGCTTCAGACCGCGATCACCGGATGGGCATCCCTCCTGGTCGTTATCGCATTCTTCGGGGGAGTCCAGTTGTTCTTCCTCGGCCTCGTTGGCTCGTATCTGTCTCGCGTGTACGAGGAGGTCAAACGCCGCCCTCGCTACGTCGTCCGACAGATGTGGGATTCAACGGGCCTCGACGCGCGAAATTCCGACAGTTCCGGCGAAGCGCAAGGGAGAACTTCCACCGAACATCGGGGTCAAACGTCGGTGGAATGAGGCTTCAACTCCACCGGCATATTCTACCATGCGGAAAGGGGACTGGCTAGGGCTGGCAAGCAGCCTGATACTGCACGCACTCCTGCTGCTGGGTTTCTTTATGATCTCTGCCGCTCCGACGCCGCTTGCGACGGGCTTCATCGAGGTCGAATTCGGTCCCCTCTCACGGGGGCGTCCCGTGCAGGAAGCCGTCGAGCCGGAGACGGTGGAAACGCCTGCGGTGGACGAGCCGGAGGACCAGCCTCCAAGGCCTTCACAGGACACAAAGCCCGAGGGCAAGTTGGTCCAATTGCCCAAACAACGCACGCTGCCGCCCGATCCGGAAACGGTCCGCTCGCCGGAGACGGAGAACGTGGGCGCCGAAGAGGCGACCACTGCCGCGAATGCCGTTGTCGACGGAAACGACAGGGCGCAGCGCGACGCGCGCGAAGGAGGCAATGCCGCGGGCACCACGGGGGCGACGACCGGGGATACCGGCTCAGGCGCCGAAGAAGAGAAGTCCTCTCCGTATCAGCTCGAAGGACTGGAAGACAGAACATTGCTCCGCGAGGTGCTGCCTCGCTACGCCGAGAAGGTCAACGCCGTAATCCAGATGAGGATCAGCGTCGATACGCGTGGCCAGGTCGTCCGGATTATCCCCCTCCGAAAAAGCAGTCCGGAACTCGAACGGGCCGTAATGGAAGCCCTGCAGCGCTGGCGATTCGACCCCCTCAACCCGAACGCACCACAGGAACTCCAGTCGGGCGTCGTCACCTTCCGATTTCGACTCGAGTAGCGACCAACCCCACGTGCGCCGTTGACGCCCGCTGCCGGCGGACTCACGCCCAAGTTTTCCCACCCGCCGAGACGCCGCCGTCCCATTCCGAATCACGAACGTGTTCCGAAGGCTGGAGATCGCTGCCCTCCTCATCATCGACGCGATCACCGTGACGGCAGCATGGTGGATGCTCTACTACGCACGGTTTCGCTGGAGCTGGATCGAGAGCCCGGTCACGGAGCCGGCCACCATGATCGGCCCCTCCGTCGCAATCGCCGCCTTCTGGCTGTTCATCTTTGCGCTGGCCGGCCTCTACCGGGAACGGTTCGCCGAGAGCCGGCTCGACGAACTCGTTTCTATCGTGAAGGTCGTAACCGTCGGCCTCCTGGTTCTCTTTTTCGCCCTCTTCATTTTTACCCTTGAACCCGGATCGGCCCACCTCTACATCGCCTTCTACTGGGTTGCCCTCGTCACGCTCGTGAGCCTGGGTCGGATGACATTCCGTGCAGGCCAGAAAGCGCTGCTTGTGCGCGGCCTGGGCACAAGAAATGCGCTTATCGTCGGCTGGGGCGATCGCGTGGAACAACTCCTGGGAGACGTGACGCGCTACCCGGCCGCAGGTCTCCACGTAGTGGGTGCCGTGCGACTCGAAATGGCATCCGTCGCCGATTCGGCCGCTGTCGGGCTCCGGGAACCCTCCGAGCACGCCGGCAATGGGGCGGATCCATTGGCACCCCGGTACGTGCACGCCGTCGAGGGCTCGCCGGAAGCCCATGCCATCGAAGACCTGCCCGATCTCATCGACCGGCTCGAGGTACAGGACGTGCTGCTCACCTTCGGATCCGAGGAGCAACACCTCCTGATGGATGTGCTCCGCGTGTGCGACGGCAAGGCGGTCCGGCTCAAGCTGGTCCCGGATTTCTACCACCTGGTCGCCGGCATGGCGCGAACGGAGCACATGTACGGGCTGCCCCTCATCGAGGTACTCCCGATTCCCATGCCGTTCTGGGAGCAGGTGACGAAGCGGCTCATCGATTTGACCGTCTCTTTCGTGGTGCTCCTCCTCGGTCTTCCCTTCTGGCTGATCCTCGCACTCCTCATCCGCCTCACCTCTCCTGGTTCGGTGATCTACCAGCAGCGTCGCGTCGGGAAGAAGGGCGATCCGTTCACGATGTACAAATTCCGGACCATGTACGACGATGCGGAGAAACATACCGGACCGGTGTGGGCACGAGAAGACGATCCCCGCTACACACCCATCGGACGCTGGCTTCGGAGAACGCGCATCGATGAGGTACCTCAACTCTGGAACGTGCTGAAAGGCGAGATGAGCCTGGTGGGACCGAGACCGGAGCGACCCTACTTCGTGGATCTGCTTGCAAAAGAGATTCCCCTGTACGGGCGCCGCCATCGCGTCAAGCCGGGCGTCACCGGCCTGGCACAGGTGAAGTGGAAATACGACGAGAGCCTCGACGATGTCCGGCAGAAGGTCAAGTACGACCTGTTCTATATCGAGAATATGAGCTTGCGGATGGATTTCAAGATCCTGTTTCAGACGGTCCGTATTGCTATCCTTGGACGTGGTCAGTAACCCCTCCGTCCTCACCTCCGCTTCCGGTCCAATACCCCAAATGGGCACCGATGTCCTGATTTCTTCCCCTGCAACCGGTGTGTCGGCCTCTGCCGAACGGCCCGATCCACAGACCCTCTACAGGTTGCTCCGGCTGCCGCGAACGATCGAGGAGAAGATGCTTCGCCTCATTCGGCAGAACCGCATCGCCAAGTGGTTCAGCGGCTTCGGTCAGGAGGCCATCGCGGTAGGCTGTGCCTTCGCGTTGCGCGCAGACGATACAATCCTCCCGATGCACCGCAACCTGGGCGTGTGGACGACGCGCGGGCTACCCCTTGAACCGCTTTTCCGTCAACTCATGGGTAAAGAGGGAGGATACACCCGTGGACGTGATCGGACCTTTCATTTCGGGCTCCCGGAACGACACATCGTCGGGATGATATCTCATCTGGGCGCGATGCTCCCCGTTGCCTGCGGGGTCGGACTCGCGGCGCGATTGGCGGGCAACGACCGGGTGGCACTCGGTCTCGTCGGCGAAGGGGCCACCCGGGAAGGTGACTTTCACGAGGCCCTTAATCTGGCTTCCGTGTGGAAGCTGCCGGTCATCTTCGTCGTCGAAAACAACGGGTACGGACTGTCCACACCCTCTTCGCACACCCTTCCCGTAGAGAATGTCGCGGACGCGGCAGCCGGGTATGGGATGACGGGAGAAATCGTCGACGGAAACGACCTACTCTCCGTTATCGATGCCGTGCGCCGTGCTGCCGACCGGGCCCGATCTGGAAACGGACCCACGCTGCTGGAAATGAAGACGTTCCGGATGAGAGGGCATGAAGAGGCTTCGGGAACGAAATACGTACCGCCTCATCTGTTCGAAGCGTGGGCTCAGAAGGATCCCGTCGAGCGCCTTCGGCGGGTCCTCGTCGATAGGGGAGAGATCACGACGGAGGAGATCGCGGCGATCGACAAGGAACTGGCTGCCGCGGTACACGTGGCGGCAGAGACGGCTCTGGCTGCGGAAGAAGTCACGGGAGACGCGGAAACGGAAGCGACCGATGTATACGCACCGTCCCATCCGGTGCCCAGACCGGCACAAGGCCCGGAAAGCGAGAAGAGATTTCTGGATGCGATCCACGACGGGTTGCACCAGGCCATGGAGGAAGATCCCTCCGTCCTGGTACTGGGGCAAGACGTTGCAGAATACGGGGGCGTCTTCAAGGTCACGGCCGGTTTGCTCGAACGCTTCGGCAAGGATCGGGTCCGCAATACACCCATCGTCGAAAGCGGAGCCATCGGAGCGGCGATGGGACTCGCCCTCGAGGGATTCAAACCGGTGGTGGAGATGCAGTACATGGACTTCATCTCGTGCGGATTCAACCAGGTAGTCAATAACCTGGCGACTACGCATTACAGGTGGGGCGCACCGGTGAACGTGACCATCCGAGGACCGTTTGGCGGATACATCGGAGCCGGTCCGTTTCACAGCCAGTCACCCGAAGCCTGGTTCTGTCATGTTCCGGGTCTCAAGGTTGTCGTCCCGGCGACACCCCGGGATGCAAAAGGCCTGTTGCGATCGGCGATCGACGACCCGAATCCGGTGTTGTTCTTCGAGCACAAATACCTCTACCGAGCGCTGCGCGGCATGGTGCCCGACGCTTCATATGCTACTCCGCTCGGTGAGGGACGGATTGCTGCCCGGGGCGTGGATGCGACGGTGGTCACGTGGGGCATCGGGGTCCTCTGGGCCCTGGAAGAGGTCGCCCACTGGGCCCGGTCAGGAGTACAACTCGAAGTAATCGACCTGCGCACGCTCGTTCCATGGGACCGGCCCCTGGTTCTGGAGTCCGTCAGGAAGACCTCGCGCCTGCTCGTGCTGCACGAGGCGCCGCGGAGGTCGGGATTCGGGGCGGAAATCGCCGCCCAGATCGTCGAAGAGGCCTTCGAAGAACTCGATGCACCACCCCTGCGAATTGCGGCCGAGAACTGGCCCATCCCCTTCTCAACGCACCTCGAGAAGCAACTCTACTCGGCCCGGGCCAGATTACGCGGCGGTCTGGAGCGCCTGCTGGCCTACTAGCTGTCGCGATCGAGAATGAGGTGCGCGCGCAAGGCCGCGCCAACAATGCCCGCATCGTTGCGGAGTTCTGCGGCTACCAGCGGTGCAGCGGTAGATAGATGCTTGAAGAACTTGTCGGCCTTGTTGCTCACACCGCCTCCGATGATGAAAAGGTTCGGAGAGAAGAGCAACTCCAGGTGATTGAGATAGACGTTGACACGTTTGCTCCACTGCTTCCAGCCGAGCTTTTCTTTGGTCCGAGCCCGGTCGGACGCCCGTTTCTCCGCATCCCCCCCCCACAACTCCAGGTGCCCGAATTCCGTATTGGGAACGAGATGCCCGCTCGCAAACATGGCACTACCGATGCCCGTGCCGAACGTAAGCATGATGACGACCCCGAGCGTCCCCCGACCTGCCCCGTATGTCACCTCCGCAATGCCCGCTGCATCCGCGTCGTTAAGAACGTGCACCGGACAATCCGTGGCCTCAGAGAACAGGTGCCGCGCATCCGTCCCGACCCACGACTTGTCAAGATTGACCGCGGTGTGGATGACGCCACGTTTGATGATTCCAGGAAAGGTGCACCCGATGGCCCCCTTCCATGAGAAATGCTCTGCAATCTTCCTTAGCACATCGGCAACGGCTTCGGGATCGCCCGACGACGGTGTAGGAATGCGGTGGCGCTTCGCAATCAACTCGCCACGCTCAAGGTCGACCGGGGCGCCCTTAATGCCGGATCCGCCGATGTCAATTCCGAGTACCTGCATGTAGACCTTTGTCGCTGAGGGCTCATGCGGAGAAAGAATGCGATCAGGCAGTCAAACCCCGCGCCGCTGTTAATGTGTTCTTGAGGAGCAGGGCAATGGTCATGGGACCCACGCCGCCTGGTACGGGCGTAATGGCGCCGGCAACCTGCCGTACGGCCTCGAAATCGACGTCTCCGACCAGTCGGTACCCCTTTGGATGCGTAGGGTCCTCAACACGGTTCACACCCACGTCAATTACCGTTGCACCCGGTTTGACCATGTCGGCACGAATAAAGCACGGACTGCCGATGGCGGCAATGAGGATGTCGGCCGATCGGGTCATCGCCGGCAGATCCCGGGTCCGGCTGTGGCAGACCGTCACCGTTGCATCGATTCCCTTGCGCGACAGCAGGTTGGCAAGCGGCCGCCCAACGATATTGGAACGTCCCACGACCACGGCATGCGCCCCTGCCGTCTGTACCCCCGTGCGGCGAAGCAGTTCGATGACGCCTGCAGGCGTGGCAGGGACGAATCCAGGTTGCCCGATGACGAGGCGCCCGGCATTCTCCGGATGAAACCCATCCACGTCCTTGTCAGGATCGATCGTCCGTATTACACGATTCTCATCGATCTGCCGAGGAAGCGGCAGCTGGACGAGGATGCCGTGCACGAAGGGGTCTGCATTCAGCCGCTCGACCAAGGCCAGCAATTCGTTCTCCGAGAGGTCGGACTCGAACTTCAAGGTCTCTCCGTGAATGCCTGCTGCTTCGCACGCCTTCTGCTTGCCTCGAACGTATGACGCAGACGCCGGGTCATCTCCAACGAGAACCGCCACCAGGTGGGGTATGGATCCCCCAGACGCCAGCCAGGCAGCGACCTCTTCGCGGACTTCCTCGCGAATCTGCGCAGCTATCGCTTTTCCATCGATCAGTTCAGCGGCCATGTTCCTTGTGACTGGATTGATTTCAGTTCGCTGCCTCCAAACTACGAACCGTGTCAAGGAGCGACCAACCCGAACTCGAAGTCCCTCGATACCGGAAGCCCTTTCGTACGCCTTGACGCGCGGACATGAACGACCTATACTAGCGATCCAGTTGTTCTTTTACGTGCTCATCCAGAAGGGCGGAGGGAGCAGGCCCGTCGAAGCCCTGGCAACCATGTCGCGATCCACGTGCGACAACGGTGCCAATTCCTGCCTCGCATGCCGAGGGTAGATGAGTGGTAGATCCGTTCTGATCAAGCGGTCAACCTCTTCCGAATACCTCGGGAGGGGTTTTTTTGTTAGAGCCCCGCCCGTCGGCTCAGGCAGATCCGCAAAGACGGCCAGTCCCCAAAGCCCCTGGGCGCACATCTCACCTCCCAACGCACGGACGGAAATTGCCCGGCACAAGAGGCAGCCGGCTCCGGCCAATAACACATCAGAACCTACCATGAGTTCGAACGGACCATCCAACAAACCCTTGCATTTCGAGACACTGCAACTCCATGCCGGGCAGGAGCCCGCGCCGGGCACCAATGCACGCGCGGTCCCCATTTATGCCACCACGTCGTATACCTTCAACGATGCCGCTCACGGTGCGCGACTCTTTGCCCTGCAGGAGTTCGGCAACATCTACACGCGCATCATGAACCCCACGACCGATGTGTTCGAGAAACGCATCGCAGCCCTCGAAGGCGGCGTTGCGGCGCTTGCTACATCAAGTGGACAGGCAGCACAGTTTCTCGCCATCAATACCATCGCCCAGGCTGGCGACAACATCGTCTCGTCCAGTTTCCTCTACGGCGGCACCTACAACCAGTTTAAGGTGGCCCTTCCACGATTGGGGATCGACGTTAGATTCGCCGAAGGAGACGACGCCGCTTCCATCGAATCACTCATCGACGAACGCACGAAAGCGGTGTATGTGGAAACGATCGGCAATCCCCGGTTCAACATCCCGGACTTCGAGGCGCTGGCCGACGTTGCACACCGTCACGGAGTACCGCTCATCGTGGACAATACGTTCGGGGCCGCAGGCTTTCTTGCGCGCCCGATCGAGTATGGCGCCGATATCGTTGTGGAGTCGGCGACCAAGTGGATCGGAGGACACGGCACAACCATCGGAGGTGTCATCGTGGATGCGGGGACGTTCGATTGGGGCAACGGCCGGTTCCCTTCGTTCACCGAACCGGCGCCCGGCTACCACGGCCTCAATTTCTGGGAAACCTTCGGCCCAAACGGCGTCGTGGGCGCCAACATCGCCTTCATCATCCGGGCGCGGGTCGAAGGGCTGCGCGACTTCGGGCCGGCGCAGAATCCCTTTGGCTCCTTCCTGCTGCTCCAGGGGCTCGAAACCCTAAGCCTGCGCGTCCAACGGCACGTCGACAATGCACTCGAACTCGCCCACTGGCTTCAGGAGCAGGACGAGGTGACCTGGGTGAGCTATCCCGGCCTCGACGACCATCCCTACCATGCACGGGCTACAAAGTACCTTCGGCACGGCTACGGCGCCGTGCTGGCCTTCGGGATTCGCGGCGGCATCGAAGCGGGACGCATCTTCATCGATGGCGTTCAGCTCGCCAGCCATCTGGCCAACGTGGGCGATGCAAAAACGCTGGTCATCCACCCGGCTTCCACGACCCACCAACAACTGAGCGAGGAGGAGCAGCGGTCGAGCGGCGTTACCTCAGACCTCGTCCGCGTGTCGGTCGGCATCGAACACATTGACGACATCAAGGCAGATTTTTCTCAGGCACTTGCCCGAACGCGGACTCCGACTGCGGTCTGATTGATTCATGCTCGCCTCTTTTGACGCCTTCGAAACAGAAAGCGGCGCCACACTCCCCCACGTGGATGTGGCCTACCGGACGTGGGGCCGCCTCAACGAGCGGAAGGACAACGCCGTCCTCGTCTGCCATGCCCTTACGGGAAACGCAGACGTGGATTACTGGTGGGGCGAACTGCTCGGGCCGGGCAAAGCGCTTGATACGGACCGGTACTACGTCGTTTGTTCGAACGTACTCGGATCCTGTTACGGCACAACCGGGCCGACCTCGCTGGATCCCGAGTCAGGTGAGCCCTATCGTTCACGATTTCCGGCAGTGACCGTGAGGGATGCTGTTCGCCTTCAGCGGATTCTACTGGACTACCTGGGAATCGAGGGCCTGGAATTCGCAATCGGAGGATCCATGGGAGGCATGCAAGTGCTGGAATGGGCCTTCGAGGGGGATTTCGTCCGCTCCCTGATTCCCATCGGCGTAGGCGCCCACCACTCAGCCTGGTGCATCGGATGGAGTGAAACGCAACGGCAAGCGATCTATGCCGACCCCAACTGGAACGACGGAGACTACAAGGCCCACCAGGCGCCTGAAGCCGGGCTGGCTACGGCCAGAATGATGGCGATGGTGTCTTACCGGAGTTATGCCTCGTTCGAAAGCCGGTTCGAACGGCACCGCATGCCGGCGCCGGCGGGAGAGGAGATGCCCTTCGCAGTAGAGAGTTACTTACGATACCAGGGCAGGAAACTCGTCGATCGGTTCGACGCGGTCACGTACGTCCGCCTGACCCAACTGATGGACTCCCATGACGTAGCCCGAGGCCGGGGTGACCCGGCCTCGGTGCTCGCCTCCATCCGACAACCAACCCTGGTGATCGGTATCGACAGCGACGTGCTCTATCCCTTGCCCGAACAGGAATACCTGGCACAGTCCCTGCCCAACGGGGAACTCGCCATCCTCCATTCAGACCACGGACATGACGCCTTCCTTATCGAATTCAATCAACTGAACGCGATCATAACAGAATGGCTCAGGCAACGCCCGCCCGATACCCGGTCCGTTTCGGCCTATTTGCCTCAATAGGAGAACGACGGAGGGGAAAACCCATCGAAGAAACGAACCAGAAAGGACGCTCCGGACAGGACTTCATGCCCTGACCGTGACCGTCGATCCGCATCCAGCCGCCGAACCGCCGATGATCATGAACCGCAACCGATCAGCGGGATCTGCCGGCTGTTCAATACGTACGCATCCATTGGCCTGTTCATACCCAATTTCCTACCAGTAATGGCAACCAACCTCGGTTTGAACGATTCACCAGCAATCAACGTCGGCATTCTCGGCGCCACCGGCGCCGTCGGACAGAAGTTCGTGGCGCTGCTCGCTCGACATCCCTGGTTCAAGATCACTGCGCTCGCCGCATCGGATCGGTCTGCGGGCAAGCCCTACTCCGAGGCGGCGACCTGGACCGCGGCAGAGCCTATGCCCGATGCCGTCCGCACCATGAAGGTCGTCAATGCCGCCCCGCCGCTCGACTGCGATCTGGTCTTTTCCGGCCTCGACGCCGCAGTTGCGGGCGAAATCGAAGGTGCGTTTGCAGCGGCCGGCATTCCGGTCATCTCGAATGCGCGCAATTATCGCATGGTGGAAGATGTGCCCCTGCTGATCCCGGAGGTGAACCCGGATCACGTCGATCTGGTAACTCGCCAGCGCTGGAGCAACGGCGGGTTCATCGTGACCAACCCGAACTGCTCCACGGTCGGACTCGTGGTCGCGCTCAAGCCCCTGTTTGACCGCTTCGGACTGGAAACGGTTCAGGTGACGACCATGCAGGCGCTCTCTGGAGCAGGGTATCCCGGCGTGCCCTCTCTCGACATTCTGAGCAACGTGATTCCATACATCGGGGGGGAGGAGGCCAAAATGGAAACCGAACCGCTCAAGCTGCTGGGGCGGATCACGGATGCGGGAATCGAGCCCGCCGATTTTCGCATCAGCGCACAGTGCAATCGCGTGCCCGTATTCGACGGTCACCTGGAATGCGTCTCGGTGAAGTTGAGGAAGCCGGCGAATCTCGACGAGGTCATCTCTTCTTTCCGGGCCTTCGAGTCGCCAACCAAACACCTGGGGCTACCGTCCGAACCCGAGCAGTTGTTTCGCTATTTCGAGGAGGACCGCTTTCCTCAGCCTCGCCTCCACGTGGGACTCGGAGCAGGAATGACGGTATCGATAGGTCGCGCGCGCCCCTGCCCCGTGCTCGATTATAAATTCGTCGTCTTGTCCCACAACACGATCCGCGGAGCCGCCGGAGGAGCCATCCTCAATGCCGAGTTACTCGTTCGACGAGGGCTGCTTGGCGGTAGCGGCCGGAATGCGCCCGTATCCCGATGACGTCGTCAGGGCCTGAGATCCATCTGCGGCGGGCAACCCGGGCGGACACTGGCGAGGTAGCCCGGCTCTGGATGGCCCTCCATCACGAGATGCTGCGCACACAGCAAGGCCTTCGCCTGGTCTCCGACGCGGAGAAACGCTTTCGGAACGATTTTCCGGACTGGGCATCGTCCAACGACCGTCTCATCGTTGTTGCGGAAGCCGCAGGGCGCCTCGTCGGCCTTGTCTTGGCCGAGATTGGAGGAACACCGGCCGTTTTCGAGCCCGACTCCCACGTTTTCATAGAGGCCCTGTTTGTGGAGCCGGAATATCGACGAATGGGAATCGGACGCCAACTCGTTGCATCGGTTCGATCGTGGTGTGACAGTCTGGGATCCAAGATTGTCCGCCTCGGGGTCCTGGCAGCATCGCCCGCAGCCAGGGCTTTCTGGTCGGCCATGGGCGCCGAAGACGAGTCCGTCATCATGAGGATCGATCTGGCGGGGCCAAACGGGTGACACCAGGATTTCGCCGCGGGTGAGCGGCTTGCCATGGGGCGCGCGGTGTCCTGCCGGCATCCAGTCAAATCCGCCGGCGAACCCGCTCGTAGTGGCGCCACATCCCGTGAGGCATGCCAATTCATGGTATCTGCTGCATCCTTTTTCGATCGAAAGGGGTAAGATCGAAGGGCCCGCCATGAAAACGATTCGACTCTTCCTCCTTCTACTTGCGGCACCGGTCTGGTGCGCCGCCCAAGGGATTCTGACGACCTCATCCCTGCCGATTGTCGTCATCGACACGGGAGGCAAGCCAATCGTCGATACCCCCCGCACGGAGGCGCACTTGGGCATCATCGACAACGGCCCGGGCCGCATGAACGGGATAGGGGACCCCTACAACGGCTATGATGGGCACATAGCGATCGAAATCCGTGGGTCGAGTTCTCAGATGTTTCCCAAGAAGGGGTACGGGTTTGAGACGCGGACGGAGGACGGGGCAAACAACAACGTATCACTCCTCGATTTGCCGCGCGAAAACGATTGGATTCTGCACGGCCCCTACTCCGACAAGTCACTCATCAGGAATGTACTCGCCTACACGCTTGCGCGACGCATGGGCCGATATGCGAGCCGCTCCGCACTCTGCGAACTGGTCGTCAACGGAGACTATCGCGGCATTTACGTTCTTCTGGAGAAGATCAAGCGAGACCGCTTTCGCGTCAACATTGCCGACCTCCCTCCAGACATCGTAGACGGCGACGACCTCACAGGCGGGTACATCATCAAGGTGGATAAGACGGCCGGCGACAAGGTCGAAGGATGGCAGTCGACAATCCCACCCTACGCAGGGGCCTGGCAGCGCACGCTCTATCAGTACCATTTCCCCAAGCCTGGCGACATCAACGACGAGCAGAAGGAATACATCCGCGGCGTGATCGATGCGTTCGAGGCGCACATGTCGCGAGCCGAGCTGGCAGGCTACGAGGCGCTGATTGATGTAGATAGCTTCGTCGACTATATCCTCCACACCGAATTGACGAGGAATGTGGATGGATACCGGCTCAGCGCCTTCCTCTACAAGGACCGGGACAGCCGTGATCCCAGGCTCGTTGCCGGCCCCGTGTGGGACGTCAACCTGGGTTTCGGGAATGCCGACTACTATGGCGGTTCACGCATCGAAGGTTGGCACATCGATTTCAGGGAGCCGAGCGACGGATCCCAGGTGCCTTTCTGGTGGAGAAGACTGTTCAACGACGAGACTGTCGAGCGAAGGCTCGCCGAGAGATGGGTTGAACTGCGGGACGGACCCTTCCATCTCGACAGCATTCGGACCATCATCGACACGCAAGTGGCCCTTCTCAGCCCGGCCACCTCCCGCAACTTCTCCCGCTGGCCTGTACTCGGGATCTGGGTGTGGCCTAACGAATTCGTGGGAGCCACCTGGGAAAGCGAGATCGATTACCTCAAACAGTGGATCGAGCGACGGGTCGTCTGGCTCGATACCATGCTGGCAAGAAAGGGCACAGGCTCCGACCTGCCTTTGTCCGATGATCCACTGGATGTGCAGCTCTACCCCAACCCAACCGGTCGCCAGGTCACGATACAATACTTCCTTCTCGGATCGGCGCGGGTTCGCATTGATATTTACGACATGCTCGGGCGACCGGTTGCGGTATTGGAGGATCGTGACCGGATTCCCGGTGAACACCGGCTGAGTGCGGACATCCAACACGTCCCGCCGGGGATCTACTTTCTGCATATCCGTGTCGGCAACTGGAGATCGACCGAGACCCTTGTAAGGCTCTGACATACCCTCGGTCTCGGAAAGGTCATCACTTCTGTGCCACGCGAACACTCGCCGATTTGCATGCTGGAGAAAGTGAGACGGGGTATTGAATAACTGGCCGCGACCTCAAGTCTCTTGTCAAGACAGACCCGCCTTCGGAGTGACTTCGGCGACACCGACGTCTCCCCGGGCCACTACCGCTCATTAAACGTTACCGGACTCCCGAAGGTGGGCGGACAATAGCCGGGAACAGAGCCACAACGAACGAGGCACATGGAAGCAGCCCTTGTATGCGCCGCCCTTGAACCGGTGGGTGACCCGTCCCTCACGATCGAGATACCCGTACCACTCGGCATAATCCGGGTCGACAAAATGCGCCTGCGTGTACGCCGTGACCTTGTTGAGACGCTCCAGATCGGCGGCGTCTCCTGTAGTTGTGTAGGCGAGCAACGTGCCATAGAGGGCTTCCGTATGCGGCCACCAGAGCTTCATGAACCACTCGAGCTGGACCGGACTAAACCCCTCCGTGTCAAGAAAATAGAAGAGTCCGCCATGCTGCTTGTCCCATCCGTGATCGAATGACCATCGGATCATATCGACGGCCGTTCGCTCGAGTTCGACGCGTCCGAGGCGGCGTGCCCAGTGAAACAGGAACCAGCCGGCTTCAATGGCATGGCCTGGATTGAGGAGCCTGCCCTCTGCACTATCGTGGGCGCTGCCGTCCTCCAATACGTTCTCACGCACGAGGCGCCGTTCCGTGTCCACATGCCGGAGAACGCCCTGGATGCATGCATCGATCTCGGCAGAGTATGAGTGAAATCCGCCGGGTTCATCCTCTGAAAGCTCCTCAATCAGATTCAATAGGATCATAGGGATAGCCAGAGGCTTGAGGGGAGCCTGGCCTTCAAGACGCGGCCTTCCGACACGGGATGGATCGGACGACCACACCCAGACGGACTCGAACAGGTCTCGGGCTCGTGCACGCAGGTCTTGCCGATCCGCCGCACGGCCATATTCGGCAAGGGCCATTATGGTAAAACACTCCGAGAAGATCTTGCGCTGGAGGGCCACCGGCCGCCCGTCTTCCGTCAGGGAGAAATACGCCCGGCCATCGGGACGCAGGGCGAAACGGAGCAAGAAATCCACGCCCAGTCGCGCCGTCTCCAACCAGGAAGGAGAGGGCTCCACGCTCCGGTACAGCTTGGAGAACATCCATGCCTGCCTGCCCTGTAACCACACGTATTTGGTGCGGTCATAGACCTGTCCATCGCGATCCAGGCAAGTGTAATACCCGCCGTGGATTCGGTCGACCGAGTGCCGCTCCCAAAAGGGGATGATCCGCTCAAAGAGTTCCTGCTCGCAGAAGGATCGGATCGGTTCCAGTACGCTGGTCATGAGAGGATACTGCTAGGAGTGCAGGCGTTGCGCCGGCAGTTCACCAACCCGTCCCCCAATACCCCGTCTGCGCCGACCAATGCAAACGCGGCTCCTGCACACCTGCTGGAGGCTGGCTTCCGAACCCCATCGATCCGAGGTGTCTCGCGGTGGCCGGGTTCTTTCGTCGATACAAGCCGAAGGTAGCGTTGAGGCCGAAACCGTCAAAGTCCGTTCCGGCCGGATGCTGCGCGAACTCCTCTTCGTGACGGGCAAGCCTGTAACAACTCCGTAACCGTGAGGACGCAATTTGATCACGGACCTGTAATTCTGGCTTGACGGTGTGATTCGAGGGCAGCGGTAAACTTCGGTACTCTCCCTCAGAAAACCACATCTCCCATTCCAATGGACCGATTCCACTCTGCCGTCCGGGTCGGGGCAATCGCGCGACTGGTGCTCCTGACGCTGGTCCTGCCGATCACAACCGTTGCCCAGACCGGCACCATCTCCGGGATTGTCGTGGACGCCGAATCCGGCGAGCCACTCGTAGCGGTCAACGTTGTGATAGACGGCACCCTCCGGGGTACGGCTTCGGATCTGGAAGGCCGATTTCGTATTCCCGACGTGCAGCCGGGGCTCGTTTCCGTCACGTTCTCCTATGTGAGTTACCAATCAAAACAAGTCACCGGCATCGAGGTGAAGGCAGGAGCGGTATCGACGCTTCAGGTTACCCTCCATCCCGAGGCTATCGGCCTGGATGAAGTCGTTGTGGAAGCACGGGCGATGAGCAACACGGATGCTTCCCTTCTGCGGCAACGACAGAAAAGTGTCGCGGTAAGCGACGCGATCAGCGCGGAGTCCATTTCGAAATCCGGCAGTAGCGATGCGGCCGCTGCAATGACCAAGGTCACCGGCGCATCCGTAGTGGGCGGCAAGTACGTCTATATACGAGGGCTGGGTGAGCGCTACTCGAGCACGCATCTCAATGGTTCCGAACTACCGAGCGCAGACCCGGATCGCAGGGCGTTCCAGCTCGATCTTCTCCCGTCCAGCCTTCTGGACAACATCGTTACGCTGAAAACCTTCACACCCGACAAGCCCGGCAACTTCTCGGGCGGACTCGTGGATGTCGGGACCAAAGACTTTCCCGACCGACTTGCACTCTCCTTCACGTCCTCGGCATCCTACAACACAGAGACGACCTACAACGAGGCCTTTTTGCTCTATTCCGGCGGAAAGACAGACTGGCTGGGCCGGGACGATGGGTCGCGCTCAATCCCCGCAGCATTAACCGGATCGGAGGTGGAGTTTCCCTCCGAAGTGGAAGCCCGCAGGAACCCTGACAAAGCCGCCACGCTCGAACGGCTCTCCAAGGCATTTGGACCCGAAATGGAGCCGACCTCGCACGAAGCACCCGTCAACCGGAGTGTTTCCCTTGCAGTAGGCAACCAGATCGGGTTCCTGGGTCGCCCTCTCGGCTTCTCCGCCAGTCTCACCTACAACCAGCACTACGGGTTCTACGGGAACGGGGATGTGGGACGGTGGGAACTCGTCGGCGCGCAGGTCGATCAGGTGGACAGGCTGACGAGTGTGCGTCGCTTCGCCGACACAAGAGGTAGCCGGGAGGTCCACATCGGCGCCCTCGCCTCCGTGTCCTACAAGCCACACCAGAATCACAAGATCAAAGGCACTTTTCTGCAGACGCAGAACGGCGAGTCCACTGCGCGCTACCTCGAAGGCTACTGGGTCGACCTTAGCCAGAGTTCGACGTACCAGACCCGTTACCTCGGCTACAAGGAAAGAGGACTTCGGTCGCTGCAGTCACAGGGCGAACACTTTCTCCCCCGCCTCGGCGCCGGTACGGTAGAATGGAAGGTGTCCTCAACAAAGTCGTCTCAGAACGAACCCGATCTTCGATACTTCACAAACCATTACACGGTGCAGGCCTCCGGAGACACATTGTTTTCGAGTCCGGCGTCGCTGTATCCCGCGCCGGCTCGATTCTTTCGGGAGTTGGAGGAATCCAATACCAATATTCAGGTTGACTACAGCATTCCATTCAGGCAGTGGAATGATCTGGGCGGACGATTCAAGGTGGGAGGATTTCTCCTGGATATCGACCGGGATTTTCGGGAGCGACGATTCGAGTACGAAGAGGGGCCGGGTGTCAGCTTTCTGCAGTACGGGGGGCGGGTCGCCGACTTCTTCAATGCGGCCGGTATCATCGGCACGCGGGCCAATGGTCAGCCTCAGTTCGGCCTCTACATCACAGATCGCAGTTCGCCAAAGAACAACTACACCGGGTCACAGTCGATACAGGCCGCCTATGCCATGCTCGAATTGCCGCTCATGCGGAGTTTGCGCCTGATCGGAGGAGCCCGGATGGAGAACACGCGAATGGCGACCGTGAGCGCCCTGGAGAGCCTGCCTGAAGGGCGCCTGGAGAATAACGACCTGCTTCCTTCCGTTAATCTCGTCTACGAGATGAGCCGCACCATGAACCTGCGTGCTGCATACACGCATACCATCGCGCGGCCAACTTTCCGGGAGATGGCGCCCTACC
Source organism: uncultured Rhodothermales bacterium (assembly GCA_964387555.1). GTDB lineage: Bacteria > Bacteroidota > Rhodothermia > Rhodothermales > CAYLXM01 > CAYLXM01. The sequence goes on from CAYLXM010000007.1 coordinate 96,006, forward strand.
AGACCTTCGATTTCGTTGGAGACTTCGTGTTCGCCGGCAATCCGAGTCTGAAGCGGACCCTCATCCGAAACTCGGACCTCCGTTGGGAATGGTTCAGGCGGCCGGGCGAAATCATCGCACTCAGCGTCTTCCACAAACAATTCGAGAATCCCATTGAACGGGTGATTCTGACCAGAGCAGGCAACAATACGATGGGAATCCAGAACGTGGATCGCGGGATGGTGATCGGCCTGGAAGCGGAAATCCGTGGCTCGCTGGGCTTCATCCCGGTGCTCGAAAACTTCCAACTGGGGGGCAATTTCTCGCTGGTTCACGCATCCGTTGACATTCCTGAGTCCGAACTCACCGTGATTCGGGCAGCCGATCCGACGGCCGTCTCGAATCGACCCCTACAAGGTCAAAGCCCCTATCTCGTCAACATGGACCTGGCCTACGAGGACTACTCGAAGGGGACTGCCATCGGTCTGTATTACAACGTATTCGGACCCCGGCTGCTGGCCGTTACAGAGGGCGCGGCTCCCGATGTATTTGAGCAGCCGCGGCACACCCTCGACCTGGTGGCCTCACAGCGCCTGATCGGTCATGTAAGCCTCGGCTTCTCCATCAAGAACCTTCTGAACGAAGATGTGCTGGAGGCCCAGCGCTTCAAAGGCCAGGAATTCGTCTATCAGAATTACCCTCTGGGCCGCACTGTATCTCTGAGTCTGCGCTATACGGTTGACTAACAAAAAGATCGGGGTCGGCAACCGGGCAAGGTTCGGCCGACCCCGATCCATCTCCTCTTCACAAAATCCAACATCCTCTAATCATCATCACTACCGACACCATGAGAAGTTTCATTTCTAAAGGAATTCTGATCTTCGCATTCATTGCTACCGCGTTGCCAATCAGGGCCCAAACCGTAGTCACGGTTCGAGACGCGGACATTCCGGTGGGTGCCCAGGTGACGTGGACGGCCG
>CAYLXM010000008.1:0-42300 GCA_964387555.1 uncultured Rhodothermales bacterium
GTTGCCGGACCGAATGCCGGATCCGGCAGGAACCTCAACACAGACAACTCCTATGTCCACCGAAGAACAAGTGGGCGCGGTCTACAAGCGAGCCATCTACCGGGAGCCCTCGCCCCTGTCACACAAGGAGAGTCCATTCGAATGGATGGTCGCCCAATTCGACTCCGCCTCCAGGATTCTCAAACTCGACCCCAATTTTTATGCCTTTCTCTGTACGCCGACGCGCATCGTGATGACCGCCGTACCGGTCACCATGGATGATGGCCGCCTCGAGGTATTCGAAGGGATGCGGGTCATTCACAACGACGTACTCGGTCCGAGCAAGGGCGGTATCCGGTATGCGCCGGATGTCGAACTGGAGGAGGTCAAAGCACTCGCCGCGTGGATGACCTGGAAATGTGCCGTGATGGGCGTGCCGTTCGGTGGGGCCAAAGGCGCCGTCCGCTGTAACCCCGCCGAAATGAGCCCGGGCGAATTGGAGCGGCTTACGCGCCGCTACACCGCCAGCCTGATCGACGTATTCGGGCCCGATCGGGATATTCCCGCGCCGGACATGAACACCAACGAGCAGATCATGGCATGGATACTGGACACGTATTCCATGCATGCCAGAAGGACTGAGAATGCCGTGGTCACGGGTAAACCTTTGATTCTGGGCGGATCTCAGGGTCGCCGCGAGGCAACCGGCCGGGGCGTGATGACCTGCACGCTCTCGGCGCTCGAGCGGAAGGGCATGCGCCCCACAGACGTCACCGTCGCCGTTCAGGGTTTCGGCAACGTCGGATCGGTGGCCGCCCAACTGCTCCACGCCCAGGGATGCAAGATCGTCGCCGTCAGCGATGTCTCGGGCGGATGTTTCAATGGGGATGGACTGGATGTGGGCGACGTTCTTCGTTACGTTGCAGAGCACAAGAACCAACTATCCGCCTACCCCAATGCGCAGCCGATTACGAATGAGGATCTGTTGACCCTCGATGTCGACGTGCTGGTACCTGCCGCCAAGGAGAATCAGATCACCGCCCAAAACGCCGCGAACGTGAAAGCCGGAATCATTGTCGAGGGCGCAAACGGCCCGACCACGCCGGCTGCAGACGAGATTCTCGAGGCCCGAGGGGCCATCGTGATTCCCGACATCCTCGCCAATGCAGGCGGGGTCACCGTTTCGTACTTCGAGTGGGTCCAGGACCGCGTAGGCTATTTTTGGACCGTGGAACGCGTCAACCGCCGGCTGGACCGCATGGTGCGCAACGCGTTTGACAGCGTCTACGGTGCCGGCAAGCAGTACGACGTACCCCTTCGGATCGGAGCGTACGTGATCGCGATCGACCGCGTCGCAAGCGCCCTTCGCATGCGCGGAATCTATGCGTAACGTGTACCGGATCTTCGGGCTCCTCCCGCTGGCGACATGCGCAGCGCTGCAGTTCTCGGTGCCCACCGTGGCCCGGCAGGCGCCCGGAGATCCGCCGTCCAACCTCTCCATCTTGGACTCACTGGCCGCCTCCTGCATCGAATCGTTCGGTGATACGCCACACCGGTTCATCCTCCAAACTGAACCCGCGGCCTCTTTTCTCAGACCCGCGCTGCTGACATCCCTGCTGTCCAGGGAGAGGGAGGTCTATGTAGATGCGCCACTGCCTCAGGGGCTCCCGCGGCTCTCCGTCGCGCTCGATGCCAGCCGGATCGTCTACCGGAACGCCGACCGACAACGTCTCGAAAGAACGGTGGATCTCTACCTGCGTGGTCTGCTTCAGGATGGCGAAGGACGCGCCGTCCGGGAAGACGTTTGCCGTCGTACGTTCACCGATCTCGTGCCCGAACGTGCACTCGACGAGATTGAGTCTAGTTCGCGGCCCGTAAGCCATGGAGAGCGGCCTACCGCCGGGCTGCGGCGCCGATGGCTCGAACCCGCCCTCTTCACGACCGCTCTGGGAACGATCGTCTACCTGTTCTTTTCGATCCGTAGTCGTGCGGGCGACTGAAGCCCCACACGACAGGTCCTGCGGTTGGTCCACCTGGGATCAACAATGACACCACCTCAACGAGCCTTTGAATCGAAACTCACCGTGAGGCCCCCCGGCGCCTCTACTCCTTCCGTCGGCGAATCACCCGTGGGGGACCGTACCGCATGGAAGTGCTGAATCGAGAGATTCCGGCCCGTCTCGATGCCATCGAGGAATTGGCCCGATCGGTCGAGCAAGCCCTGGGCGGACATGGAGAGCTGGCGTTTGCGGCGAATTTGTGCCTCGAAGAGTTGATCACCAATACGGTTCTTCACGGCTTGCGTCGCGCGCCCCATCACGTCATCCACATCCAGATTGACCTGTCCGAGCGATTGCTGGAGATCCGGATCAAGGACGACGCCCCCCCATTCGACCCCTTCGGTTCTGCCCCAAGGCCCAACCTCGACCTGGGAGTGGCCGAACGGCCCCTCGGCGGACTGGGAGTGCACCTCGTCAAATCCCTGATGGACGGTGTCCATTCAGAATACGACGGCACCGGCAACCTCACCGTACTGACGAAAGCATTACCGGCACCCGGATCGCGCGAGGGAGGCTCGCAGGTCCGATCGGAGTCCGACCAAGCCGGCGCGCTCCCGTAACCGGGAGACGGCTAGCCCAATGCGGCGACGGCAGCCGCCACGGTATCCTCCATCCTGAAGATGGCATTGAACCGCGACATATCGAACACCGAACGAACGTTTCCTTGTACGCCGGCCAGGCAAACCGTGCCTCCCTTCTCCTCCACCAACTTGGCCATGACCAACAACACGCGCAGTCCGGCGCTGCTGATGTAGTCCAGGCCCTCCAGATCGATTACGAAGCGGCTGTCTCCGCCGCCGATCAATTCTCTCACCTTCTTTTCAAACTCCGGGCTGGTCACCGCATCCAGCCTGCCACTCAGTGTGACAATGCTGTTGACTCCTTCCTTTCTGCTTTGCAGCTCCATGACGACGATCTCCGCTTTAGGACGTGCTCTCAGTTCTTCTTAACCACGAATTCCAGGCGATTGCGATCATTCACTCGCATGTAGACGATGCTCTCCGTCAGGTTCCGGATAATGGTCACGCCCAGATCGTCGGCCATGCCGCCAGCTTCGAGTGGACTCACCGCTGCGCCGTCGCTTTCGCAAGTCACCTCCAGGCGATCGCTCTTCTCAGAATACGAAATGGTCAAGTCCAGCGCCTGCTCGGGCAGATACGGCGTGTAAATCTGCAGAAGTTCTTCCACCAACAACAGCAGATTGTGCCTGATCTGCTTCGGGAGGATCTGCTTTTCACAGAAGGCCTCAATTTCAGCATTCATCGCATACAAGTCGTAGTCCGGCGTACTGATCCGTGCCGTGAACGTGCGAATCCGATTGATGAATGCCTTGGTCTTTTCCCTCTGCGGGCTTTCGAAGATCTGCTCCGGTGACCCTTCTTCATAGATGAGCCCCTCATCCATATACAGAATGCGGTTGGACACGTCCCGCGCAAAACCCATCTCGTGGGTCACAATCGCCAGGGTCATCCCCTCCTTCACCAACCGGCGGATCACCGAAAGCACTTCGCTGATCATCGTCGGATCGAGAGCAGAAGTCGGCTCATCGAACAGAATGACCTCAGGCTCCATAGCCAGACACCGCGCGATCGCCACGCGCTGCTTCTGACCGCCCGAGAGTTCATCCGGATAGCTGTAGGCCTTCTCGGCAAGTCCAACCAACCTCAAAAGCTCTATAGACTTCTCCTTGGCCAAAGATCGGCTCAGTCCACGCAGCTTAATCGGTGCAATGGTGAGGTTTTCCAGTACCGAAAGATGCGCGAAGAGGTTGAACGACTGAAATACCATGTTCATCCTCTGACGAACCCTGGCGATGTCGGTCGCCTTGTCCAGGATGTCGATGCCATCGATGACAATGGAGCCGCCGCTTGGCTTCTCCAGCAAATTCAGGCACCGCAACAAGGTGCTCTTGCCGGTTCCCGACGGTCCAATGATCGAAACCACCTCACCCTTTTTGATTTCGGTGGTGACATCCTTCAGTACCGTCAGGTCTCCAAACTTTTTCGACAGATGTTCTACCTTTATCATGACTGTACCGCTCTGGCCAGTTTGACGCGCTTGTGTTTCGGATCAGTAACGCGCTCGAGATATTCCAGGAACTGCATGAGCACCCATGATATCACAAAATACAGAATCGCCACCATAATCAGCGGAAAGAAGGCATCAAACGTCCGACTTCGAATGATATCACTGGCCTTTGTGAGATCCTGCACGGCGATATATCCGACAATGGACGTCATTTTGACGAGTGATATGAACTCCCCTTTGTATACCGGCAATATTCTTTGAACCGTCTGTGGCAAAACGATATACAGGAATGTCCTCACCTTCGTGAAACCCATCGCGATGCCGGCCTCCGTCTGACCCTTATCCACTCCCTCAATACCTGTTCTGAAGATTTCGGAAACGTAGGCTGCAAAATTCAATCCAAAAGCGATGATGGCAACCACGACCGCATTGATGTTGACTGAAGCAAATACCACGTAAAAGATCAACATCAAAAGCACAAGAACGGGCGTGCCGCGCAGGATGTTTATGAATATCCGTGCCGGCATATTTACAACCTTGCGGTGCGACATCCGCATGAAGCACACAAGCGCTCCAAGCAAGGTTCCGAAAATTGCCGCGAAAATCGAAATGATAACCGTCGTCCTCAGGCCGTCCCAGATCAGAAGATATCGCTTCTCCTGTATGATGTTGCTTCGGAAACTGTTTACAACACCCGCGAAGAAGGATGGCGACTCGGGCGGCGCTTCATCCGCCGAATCATCGGTTGCGACATTCTTTTTCAGAGCAAAGAAGTTCGCCCCCAGTTCATGATACGGCTCCGAAAAATCGATTCTTTCTTTTCGCTCTTCCGTGAACATGAGCGTACTGGAAATCATGTCGATTTTCCCGCTTGCAACGGCAGCAATCAAACTGCCGAACTCCATGTCGGAGAATTCGGCGGTCTTGCCGATATACGCCGCAAATCGCTCTGCCAGCTCGATGTCGAAGCCGATCGGCCGTCCGTCCTTCACCACCGTGAAGGGGAGTCCCTTGTCGCTCACGATGCCGACAACCAGTACGCCGTCGGCGCCGGGCGAAGCCATGGCCGGCATATCCGTGCTGCCGGCGATCATCCATCGGTTCACGATGTCGTCGTACGTCCCATCCCCTTTGATCTGCGACAGGAACGCGTTGAACTGGTTCCGCAGGGTGTCGTTGCCCTTCCTGAAGCCCATCCCGATGGGGTACGACAGCACGGAGCCTCCGAGCAGCGCCAGGTCATTGTCGTCGCGCACCATCTCCACGACCGTCTCCCGCGTATACAATCCGGCATCTATCTTGGCGGCTCTGACGGCCATTACAAGATCAGGGAAGGTCTTGTATTGAAGAATGACCGCAGTGGGGAAATGCTCCTTCGCATACACGTCGTGGACGGAACCCAACAAGACACCGATCCGCTTGTCTGAGAGATCGTCCAGCGATGCCAGTTTCGCAGCGGGTACTTCTGTCGCCTTCTCTGATTCTCCCGTTACCACATTCTCCTTCAGCGCGAATACACGCGTACCCATCTTGTAGTATGATTCGGAGAAAGTGATTTGCTTCTGACGCTCCTCCGTGATATAGATGGAACTGATAATCATGTCCACTTTGCCGGAGGACACTGCGGCAATCAGGCTTCCGAATTCCATATTGGAAAAGAGGACGCTCTTCCCAAGGCGGGCGGCGAATCGGGTTGCCAATTCGACATCAAAGCCGACCAGTTCGTTGTCCTGCACGGCGACAAAAGGAAGTCCCACATCAGCCACTCCGACCATGAAGTCACCGCCTTCACCCGATGACTCGATGGACGGCATCAGCGTCTCGCCCCTCTCCATCCAGCGTCCGATCATGTCGTCATAGACGCCGTTTTGCTGAATCTCTGAGAGGAACCTGTCGAACGCGAGTCTCACGTCGTCCCGATCCTTCCTGAATCCGCTGCCGACATCGAAGTCGAACAGGGACTCACCCAGCAACGCGTAGCTGTCGTCTTGACGCATGATCTCACGCAATGGCTCGGCATCGAACAAGGCGGCGTCCACCTTGCCGGATTTGACCGCCAGCGCGACGTCGGCCGGGGATCGATACTGGTATATCGTCGCGTTCGGATAGTTTTTCGTGGCATAAGTATCATGGGCAGAGCCCATGAGCACTCCAATCCGCTTGTCCTTCACGTCGTCTATGGACACCAGGGTCGCACGCCTGCCCCGATCGGGGCCAGAGGTTTGTGCCGCATCACTCCGCGGGTGTGGTGTATCTGCGACGGAGGCTTTTCTAACAAGGGCGGAAATGTCATTTTCGACGTAAGGCGATGAAAACGAAATCAGCTTCTTGCGTTCTTCGGTCACATTGAAGTTCGAGAGTGCAAAATCGATCTTCCCTGCCTGGAGCGCCGGAATCAGGCTCTCGAAAGTCATATCGTGAACTTCGACCCGCATCCCCATCCGCTGGGCAATCAAATGGGCCAGTTCGATATCGAGCCCCGCAAACGCGCCGTCGGCCAGAAACGAAAACGGCTCGATGGTCGCGCAGGTGCCCATCTTCAGGATGCCGTCGCCTCGGGCATAGTCGGCCGGTTCCATCTCAGGGGTTTCGGCGTATTTGGAGTCTATCCACTTGGCCCGCAATTGGGCAAGGACGCCTTCGGCCCTTAGCTCATCGAGGACGCGGTTGATGGACGACAGCAATGCCGCATTCTCCTTCTTGATTGCAGCGGCCACTTCCAGTTGCGCGACGGGCTCATCGAGTATGACCAACTCCGGATTCTTCTCGACGAGATTGACGAGTACGGACTTGTCATAAACAAAGGCATCTGCCTTTCGCGTCTTCACCGCCAGAGCCGCGTCGGCGGAGGCGGCCAGTGCATGGAAATCGGAGTTGGGGAAGTGCTTGCGGGCCGCAAGGTCACCGGCCGACCCGGAAAGGACGACAATCCGCTTCCCGTCGATTTGCGCCAGGCTGTAAATCTCGGTGCCACCCTCCTCCGCACCTCGGCTCTCGGATGCGGACGAGGAACTGCCCTCTGCAGCCTTCTTCACCAGCATGACTTGCGCGTTGTCGTAATAGGTATCGGTGAAGGAGACAACCTTGGCCCGTTCCTCCGTTGCAGTCATGCCCGTTACGATCAGATCGACTTTACCGGACTGCAGGGCCGGGATCAGGGCCATGAATTTCATATCGGAGAATACCACCGGCCTGCCGAGTTTCGCGCCGATGATGCGGGCGAGTTCCCCATCATGCCCGGTCACTCTACCATTCTGGTCTACGAAGCTGAAGGGCTCACGCGTTGCGCTCACGCCGACTATCAGCGGAGTTCCCTCTTCGGGAAGGTCGATCTGCAACTCCTCATACGGGCTCAAGTCCGGCTTGAACCAGCGTCTTTTCATGGACTCCAGTGTGCCGTCACTCTTGAGTTCGGCTATGATCCGGTTCAATGACGCCAGCAGGTCCACATCCGCCTTCCTCACGGCAATGGCGGTGTACTCGTAGTCGAGAGGCTCCTCGAGAAGAGCAAGCTGGGGATTCTTCTTGGTAACCTGGAGCGCCGCCGGAAAAGCCGTCACCATGGCATCCAATTGCCCGGAGCTTATCGCCGCAACGGCATCCATGACGTCGTCGAAGCTCTTGAGATCCGCATCGGGAAATCGCTTGATGACGAGGGCCTCTCCCGTAGATCCCGTCATCGCGCCGATTCTTGCGTTCTTCGCGTCATCCGGCGAGTGTATGGTGAGTTCTTCTCTGCCGCATCCGGCGACCATAACCAGTGCCGCGAGGCAGGGCAGCGTGAACCGAAAGGCGTACTTCATTTGCTGCATCTTGTGTTTCTTGGTTTAACCAAGCCGGCGCGCTGCACCGGTCTTCGTCATCCGTATCGCCAGCATGGTGATGTCGTCTGATTGCGGAGCGCCGCTGACATGCCCGTCCAATTCCCTGTTGACGTGGTGGATCATCTCGGACGGATCGTGCCTGGGGGCGTGCTTAAGCGATTCCAGAAGTCGCTCCTCGCCGTAAATCGCATCGCTCCGGTCTCTGGCCTCCGTCACGCCGTCGGTGTAGAGAAACAAGACGTCCCCGGGCAACAAGGTCACGCGCTCCGCCTCGTAGACGACATCCGGAATGGGGCCGAGCATCAACCCGGCCTTCACCGGAAGGAGGCGGACCCCGTCAGCATCCATGATGAACGGAGGGTTGTGTCCCGCACTCGCGAAACGTACCTCCCCGGTGGTGATGTCCAGTGTGGCGCAGAACGCCGTAGTGAACATGCAGCTTTCGTTATCCAGAGCAAGAATCCTGTTGACGGACGTCAGAATCTTGTCCGGCTCGCCGAGACGCTGCCCCTCCGTCTTCAAGAGGGTCTTGGCCACCATCATGTAGAGGGCCGCGGGCACCCCTTTGCCGGTGACATCGGCAATCAGGAAGCAAAGACGGGTCTCGTCGACAAGAAAGAAGTCGTAGAAATCGCCCCCTACGGCCTTGGCGGGCACCATGGACGCAAAGATTTCAAATTCTGGGAGATTCGGGAAGGGCGGGAAGATCCGCGGCAACAGACTCGCCTGGATATCCGTGGCCACCTGGAGTTCGCCTTCAATGCGCTCCTTTGCCGCCGTGGTCTCGGTAAGGTCTCTTATGTATTCCTTGAGAGACTCCTTCATCACCAGGAAATCGCGCGTGAGCGCTCCCACCTCGTCGCGACTCCGTGTTTCGGGCAAGGCCACGTCGAAATTGCCCGCCGCAAGCTCATCGGTCGCCCTGGCGAGCAACCGGAGGGGTTTTGTGATCGCCCCTGCAATGTAGAGGACCGCAAAGGCGAGCAGGAGGATGCCCGCCAAGCCCATGGCCGCCATGGTGACCGTCATCCGCCGTACGCTCTCCAGCAACTCCGCCTCGGGGAACACGACCGCCAACGTCCAACCCGTCGACCGGATAGGAGCGTAGTACATCCAGCTTCGGGCGCCCATCAGGCTGTCGTAGTGCACGAACCCCGATCCGCCCTGCACCATGTCCTTTCCGAGCTCGCGCAGGTAGGGATCGTTGCGCGCCTCCGCGATGCTGAAGAAGGTCTCATTCATGATGGCCTCCCGCCACGGATGGGTAAGAATGACCCCGTTGCGTGACAGCAAGGCGGCGTAGCCGGTCTTGAGTATCTTGACAGACGCGATAAGCTCGGTGAGGGCTTCGAGAGAGATGTCGGCCGTTACAATCCCCCTGAGCTGCCTGGATGCTCCGTCTCCACCGTAAAGGGGAACGGAACACGTGGCCATGAGAATGTTGCCCGCTCCCTCGTCGAAATAGGGCTCGCTCCACTCCAGCTGGCCGAGCTCACGGGGAATCTGGTACCAGTCCCAGTACAAGTAGGGAACGTAGAGGTAGGACTCCTCCAGGCGGACGAAAGCGATATCCCCGCCGTCGCGATAGTAATACGGAGCATAGAGACGCTGCCCGGAACTGAAGGCGTAGGGTTCGAAGGCTACTCCCGAGCCGTACACCTCCGGATTGTCTTCGAGGGTCGTCCTGATCAGCCTCAGAAGTTGCTGCTCCGTGTGAGGGCTGGTTTCCAGGGAACGGGCAATACCCCCCGTGATCTTGGTGACCGCCGTCAATGTGGTCTCCACCCGATTGACCAGCGACAGCGCGAGGTTGTGGGCATTCCTCTCCAACTCCCGCTCGAGAATGAACCGGGATTGGTAGTAGTGGTAGCCAAGGGTCGCGGCAAAGATCAGCGCGCTGCTGAGCGTGATGACCAGAACCAGCTTGACGGCGATGCTATTCTTCTCCGGCATCAGCCCCCCATGTGAACTCGGAGTATGCGGGATGGCTGCGAAGCAGACCCTCCTGTCCCATTGTGCCTACGGTGACATCGAAGTCCTGTGCATGGAGACGACCAAACGCCCTGCCGGGTTGGTCCGGCATTATCAAATCACGCATCCGTTCAAGCATCCATTTCTGGTGAACCCGGTTGGCGGGCAACCGGGCCTCCCGCATGTACTTGACGACGACGTCCAACGCCTCGTCGGGATGGTCGAAGGCGTATCGCCACCCCTCGAGTGATGCCGCCACAACAGCCCGCGCTAGCCCCGGGTCGTCCCGAATTGACCCCTCCAGGGCGTAGAGGCCGTCCTCAGGGAAGTTCATGCCCTGCTCGGCCAGCGAAATCACATTCAACTCGTCGGCATCGACACCGGACATCAGAATCGTGTGGTACTCGTTGTACCACATGGCGGAGGTCACATCGATCCCCCCACGAAGAAAGAGGTTAACCGTAAAAGACTGAGGAACTTCTCGGACCTTCACATTGTGCCGTGCAAACAGAGCACGGGCTGGAATAGACAGATCCCCGTCCCACAGGCCCACCTTGCTTCCCTCCAGGTCCGCGATCTTCCGGATCCCCGAGGATCTTTTCGAGACGAGCAAGAGGGACGAGCGCTGGATGATCTGGGCCAGGTTCACCAGCGGCAGGCCGTTGGCGCGGTGCTGCAGGGCCGTTGTTAGCCAGAGTACGGCAAAATCCGCGGTGCCGTCCCGAACGGCCGCGACCGGCGATTGACCCGGCCCGGCCTTGAGGATCTTGAGATCAATGCCGTGACGGGCATAAATGCCCTTGTCGAGGGCTACATAGTAACCCGCAAACTGGGCCTGCGGACTCCAGAGCGGCATGAGTGAGACGCTCTTCAGGCTGTTCTGGCCGACGGCAGGAAGCGGAATGAGTAACGATGTCGCGATGAGCATGGACATCGATATGCCCGCCACAGCCCTGGGCGCCATTGGGCCGTGTATGCGCTGAACCCTGTTCATGATCGCTCGGAAGACCCTTTCCATAACGGGTGGCGGCCGTTGCTTCCCTCGCAATCCACTCCCGCTTCGACCGGTACACCTCTCCAAAGCTATTCAATGCGCGCTTGAAGTGCGTACCTCTCCCCACCCAGACGTGCATATTCTCTCATCCTCCATCCTCGCCCGCACCGACGGCGCATGCGTGCCCGCGTCCAATCGGATATTCCGCCCATCGAGGAATGGCCGTCCTCGAATGCCCGCTTACGTACGCGCCGGCGATCCCGCTGCCCCCCGCGGTGTTCTTCCCGTCGCCCGACGGAATCCCGCGCTTTCGGCCTTGCCACTTTCCGGACCCTTCATGCCCCGTGCGGGCGTCACCAGAGTGGTTAGCATATCACCCATACGTTCTATCGGGACCGGATCGGCGGCAACTGCTTGCGCCACACGTCCCGGAAGTTCCCAAACGAGCGCCGAGGCACGATCCTGGACAACCAACGAGCCGCCGGCAGATTGGATGGCTTGCGCCTGGTCGACGCCGTCCGAACCGTAGCCGGAAAGCAGTACGCCCACCAGCCTTCCCTCCACGGCGTCAACCGCCGATCGGAACAGCACATCGATCGAGGGCCGGCTGCCGTGTTCCCTCGGACCGCGGTATACCGACAGCACCAGATCTCGACCTTCGCTCGCGACGGTCATATGACGGCCTCCCGGCGCCAGCCAGACGGTGCCCGAGCGCAATCGCCGTCCATCCTCGGCCTCACGAACGACCAACGCGCTGAGGCCATCCAATCCTCGGGCAAGCGCCGAGGTCATGCCCCGGGGCATATGCTGGGCAATGAGGATGGGCACGGGAAAACTCGCAGGCAAGCTGCCCAACAACGAGAAGAGCGCCTTCGGCCCTCCGGTTCCGGCGCCCACGACCACGAGCCGTGGCGATGCGGCCCGCACCAGCTTCCCCGACGACAGGTCCGGCAACCGCAGCACCGCATCGTCCAAACCAGTCCCACGCTGAGCGACCAGAGCGCGGACCATCGGCCCCAGACGTTTCGAGAAGTGATGGCCGGCGAACACTATACCGTTTCTGGTCTCCGGCTTGGTTAAGAAGTCGTCCACGCCCAACCCGAGTGTACCGAAGATCATCTCGCCCGTCGCGTCGCTCCGCCGACAGAGGCCGATGACCGGAAGTTCAGGGCATGTCGCCCGAATGATATGGACGTTCTCCGGCAGAACACCCTCCTCTGAGTCCAGTTCCAGCAGAATCACCTCGGGAGAAGCTTCCTTGATGGCCTGTAGGGCCTCTGCAGCATTCGATGCGACCCCCGCCACCGTCATCGCGGGCTCCCGGCGAATCAGACGCACCAGGACCTGCCGCATCACCACGTCCGAATCCACGACAAATATTCCCACCTTTTCCATCCGGCCCTCCCCGCAATAATCCCACGCTTAACCCGCCATGATCCCGCCTCACTCACTCTGTCGGCAACACTACCTCTATACACCCCCCTTTTCGTCAGGGGATCCATCAGAATTTCGATTTTGCGGGTGAGAGCGGCTGAATTTTGAAAATCTCGCATGCGACTATCGCTGCAGGTACACGTGCAGAACGTGCAGACCGCCATCCGAGGGAATCCGGGCACGAGCCGCGCCGGCGATGACCGACACCGGAACGCCGTCCAGCAGAGCCGACTCGACACCGCCCTCGCTCGCTCCTGCGTTGGAAACGATGACCCGCACGGCGCTTCCGATCGCCGGCAGACGAATCGTCACCTCATATCCGGGCCACGTGTCCGGAATGGACGGCTGCACCACCAACTCATCTCCTCCCTTTATGCGAATCCCGAGAATCGACTCGAGCAGCGTTCGATAGAACCAGGCTGCCGATCCGGTGTACCACGTCCATCCGCCTCTCCCGACGTGGGGCTCGGCACCGTACACATCCGCAGCGATCACATACGGCTCCACCTGGTAGTGCGCCACCTCGGCCGGAGAACGGGTATGACCCGTCGGGGAGATGGCCTCCAGAAGTTCCACCGCATCGCTACCCAAACCCGATTCCGCAAGGGCGCGCACAAACCAGAGCGCTCCATGGGTATACTGTCCACCGTTTTCGCGTACACCGGGCACATACCCCTTGATGTATCCCGGATTTTGGGGACCCCGGTCATAAGGCGGTGCCAGCAGCCGGATCAGGCCCTCTCTCCTCGCCACAAGGTACTTCATCGCCGCAGCGAGGCCGGAGGCGGCGCGCTCCGGAGCGGCAACCCGCGAGAGTACCGCCCACGCCTGGGGCAAGACGAAAATTCTCCCTTCCTGATTCAGCGACGAACCGAGTGGTTCGCCGTGATCATCGTAGGCCCGACGGTACCAGGCCCCGTCCCATGCACGGGCCTCGATCGCCTCCGAGACCGTCTCGGACATTCTTCGCAGCAATGCCGCGTGATTCTCATCACCACGCCGGGCACAGATGGGGCCGAATTGGCGCAACACATCTACCAGGAAGAATCCCAGCCAGACACTCTCACCGCGCCCGTGCATACCTACGCGGTTCATCCCGTCATTCCAGTCTCCCCCGCCGATTAGAGGCAAACCTCGCGACCCCACCTGCAGGGTCGCCAGAATGGCCCGGAGACAATGGTCGTATAAGGAGGCGGACACGACCGAGCGGTCCGGAACAAAATATCGGTCCTCCTCACCATCCTTCAGCGTGGGACCATCCACGAAGACCACCTGCTCGTCCAGAACAGCCGTGTCACCGGTGGTCTCCACGTAAAATGCCGTGACATACGGCAGCCACAGCCGATCGTCCATGATCCGCGTGCGAACGCCCCTGCCCGTCGGCGGATGCCACCAATGCTGCACGTCCCCTTCCGGGAATTGGTGTGCGGCATGCAAAAGAATCTGCTCGCGAACCAGATCAGGCCGGCTGTACACCATCGCCGCCACGTCCTGTAACTGGTCGCGGAAACCGAATGCACCGCCGGATTGATAGAAACCGGTCCTTCCGTGAAGCCGGCTCGATAGGGTCTGGTAGAGCAACCACCCGTTACCCAGGAGATTCAGCGCTTCGGAGGGCGTTGCAATACGGACCGCCCCCAGTATCTCCCGCCAGAATGCCCTCGAGGATTCCAACGCCGCCTGTCTCTCCGTTCTGCTGCGATACCGGTCTACCAGCGCACGCATCCCCGGGAGATCGTCCGCCTCCCCCAGAAGAAACGCAACACGACTCACTTCCTCGGTGCCAGGACTCAATCTCACCTGGAACGCGGCGCACGGATCCAGACCCGCGCCCGTGACCCCATCCAGCGGTTCGGCCGTTTCGAGGGCGAGTGGACACCCCGCGTGACGGTACCGGCCCAGAAAGCCGGTTCTGTCACACGTCCAACTCGTGGGACCCTCCGCCACGCATGCCACAAAGGCGACCCGTCCCGCGAACTCATTGTTATAGGTGCTCTGGGCACACAGTGCACCCGATTCCTCGTCCAACCAGGTCGTAACCATCCTCGATGAACGCCGGCGCGTCACACCCAGAACCCATTCGGCGTAAAAGAAGGCGTCGATTGACCGGTCGCGCTGCTCCAGATTCCGAATCTCCAGTTCGATGATCTTCAGGCGGTCATCGGGCGCGCAAAACAGAAGAACCTCCTGATCCAGGCCCATACTCCGGTGTCTGAAGCGCGAAGAACCGAATCCGTGCTCGACCAGATAGGGCCCCAACCCCGGCACCGGGCCGGGCGTCGGCGACCAGTAGCGGCCGGCCTCCCCGTCGCGCAGGTACAGCGCCTCACCAGGTGGATCTCCCACCGGGTCGTTTGACCACGGCGTGAGCCGATTCTCCCGGCTATTGTCGCTCCAGGTATATCCCGACCCCGAATCACTTACCAGGAAGCCCAGCCGGCGATTGGCGATGATGTTGGACCAGGGCATGGGCGGACGCTCCAGTCCCCTGGCTCCCTGGGCCAGGCGGATGACGTAGGACCATCCATCTTTGGCGAATCCACCAAATCCGTTGTCCAGCAGCACGTCTTCTGCACCGTCAAGCAGATTCTGCGCCGCATCATTGCCAGTCTGTTCGGTTGGGTCGCAGGGCGCGAAGGCCGGAGCCGGGACGGCACGACTGCTGCGGGCTGACTCCTTGCCGGGGAAATGCAGTCGATCCACCACGACGAGGTGAGCAACCCCTTCCACCAGGACCCGTTCTTCCTGGGAGAGGTCGGACGTTCTGTGGATCGCAATCTTGCCACGGCTCGAGCCATGGACGCGGGCGCGTGCCACATCTGCGGCCTGGACGATCCCTTCCTGAAGCTCCTGGTGGTACGAGGGCGGAAGGTCGTTCAGAATGAGCATATCCGAATCGAGACCCTTCGCCGCCCAGAACGAATACGCATTCAGCAGAAATTGAACGAGCCGGAGTTGCTCCTTCCGGCGAACGACCACCAACGTCAGCGGAATGTCACCGGAAATCCCGAATTTCCAGAGCGCCGGCTGCTGTAGCCTGTTGAGCCGGATGCGATCCGCAGCGCCGCGGAACAAGGTCTGCGAATACCAGAGCGCTCCGGCCAACTCGTGAAACCGCCGGGCCTCGTGGCCGGAAATACGCAGATGCTGCAGTTCGACGAGGCCGTAAACCCGGGCCAGATCGAAGGCACGGTCCACCGCATACGGGTTGTCGTACCGGTCGGCCAGAAGACCTGCCTCCGTTCTACTGCGGGCAAGCCCCAGCCCAAACGTCACGGTCTGTTTCGCTCCCGGCTCGAGAACGATGCTGCGCCTGAGACTGAGCACCGGATCCAGCACACTTCCGACCGAATGCCCCAAAGACACTCCCGGGTCCATGGCCGCGGGTCGCTCCAGAGTTCGTCCCCGCCCAACGAAGCGCGCCCGGGAGGTCTCATATTCGATCGGCCCGGGAAGATCATCCAGGTCGTCGGATGCCAGCACGTGGACCATCCACAGTGACGGGTCGTCCGGATTGCGCTGACGACGTCGGGCCAGCAGGGCATGGTGCTCCGGCAACCACTCGGTTTGTACAAACAGGCGCGAGAACGCCGGGTGTGATTCGAAGGCATCCCAGGAATCCAGCACAACCTCCACGTAGGTCGTCACCTCCAGCCGACGTACCTCCTTCCCGTAGTTCGTGAAGGTATACCTCCTCAATTCAATGTTGTCCTCGGGCGATACGCAGATGTCCGCGAAGGTCTCAATCCAATCGTCCACCCGGGCAATCTGGATGGTCCCTGCATGAAACCAGCATTCGTAGCGGTCCGGCTTCGCGCGAACGGGTTGAAGCCCGATCGACCAGGTCGTGCCTCGATCCGCGTCGCGGACATACAGGAAGGCGCCGTCGGAGTCCGACGTGGCGTCGGCCCGTTGGGGCGTCAGGGCAAACCCTTCGCATTGCGAAGCCCCCGTTCCGGCAGCCGTGACCATCGCCGTGTAATGGCCATTCGAAAGCAGGCGGATCCGGTGCGGAGAATGCAGCAATTCTTCCTCACCGATGTGCACGACCACGTGCTCGACGCCGTGCGCCTCACTCGGCTCCAGTTCGAAGTCACCCGCGTGCAGCGGCACCACGTTGAGAGCCTCAGGGATGCGCTCCTGGAGCAGGGGCTCGGCCGCACGAACCTGCGGATCCGCGTGGAATCGGCGCTGCATCACATCGCCACATAGGACGTTCACCAGCGCCATCAGGCTCATGCCCTGATGGTGGGCCATATACGCCGACACGACGTGGCTGCGTTCACCGGACCGCAACCGGGAGGGCGAGTAATCGATCGCCTCGTAAAAACCGAGCGGACCGTAGGCGCCCTCGCGTCGAAGCGCCGTCAGATTGAGGAGGGACTCCGATCGATCAACCTGGAGCGCGAGCATGGTCGCATAGGGCGCTACGACATAATCCTCAGCCAGTCCCCGACGTAATCCGAGGGTCGGAACGCCGAACCCCCGGTATTGGTAGTCCATCCCCAGATTCAGTACCCCGTATGCGCTCTCGCTGATGCCCCACGGGCGCCGCTTCTTTCGCCCGTACCGGCGTTGCTCGCGTACGACCGTCTCGTAGGTACGGTCCAACAGCGTATCGGGATAACGCCGGCAGAAAAGGAGCGGCATAAGGTACTCGAACATCGTTCCGTTCCAGGATACGAGTGCCTGACCCGCTCCCACCAGGGTCATGCGACGTCCCAGACGAAACCAGTGCGAGGGTCCTACCTGACCCCACGCCACCGCCAGGAACGACGCTATCCGCGCCTCACTGGCCAGCAGATCGTACGTCCCCTCATCCTTTCGCAGCCGGTCTACGTCAAATCCGATCGAAAAGAGCTTCCGCTCTTCAAAATAGAGCAGTCCGAAGTCCATCTCCCCGATGAGCGTATCGCACCAACCCGCCATTTCGGTGATCCGGGTTCGGGAAGTCTCCAGATCTCTTTCATCGAAGCGGATCTCCTCCTGCCAGGCCCTCAACTGAGACAAGGGGCGCTGCACCCAGTAGCGAGCCTCTTCGATGAGGTCCTCGGGGACGTCCTCCTTTGTGGTCGGCATTCCCGTCTGTGCAAGACGCTCGGCCTCAGGCATCCATGTTTCGATCAGGATCGACCAGGCGTCCGCATCGGACGCATCCGGCGCCACCGCGGCATCCAGCGCCTCGACGAGTCGGCGGCAGACTGATTCAGCCTCCGCCGTGTCCCAGAACCGTTCGACTTTTGACAGCACTTCCCTGGCGGCAGCAACCGTGTCACGCAGCCCGGCAATCACCGCAGGCGTTAACGAGGACGCATCCATGAGATCGAGCAGCCCGCGGCGCAGGATGACCAGACAGGCGGCCAGGTTGCCAGAGTCAACCGTCGAGATGTACCGGGGCGATAGCACCTCGCCGGTCCGCGTATCATACCAGTTGAAAAAATGGCCCGCCGAACGCTCGAGCAACATCATCGACCCGAGCATCTCGCCAAGCCGATGCAATAACTCCCGGCGAGGCAGGTACCCGAAATCGTACCCTGCCAACTGGGAAGTCAGCGCCAGCCCCATGTTTGTCGGTGAGGTTCGATGCGCCGCACCACGGTATGGCCGAAACTGGACGTTGTCCGGCGGGAGCCACCGATGCGACGGCTGAACGAACCGATCAAAGAATGCCCACGTGCGACGGGCTACCAGCCGCAACATGAGGAGTTCTCCCTCCTGAAGCGGCTTCTGCTTCAGGCGACGGGCAAGACTGAGCCGCCACGTAACGCCCGGCGCAACGATCCACCCCAAGGCGACAACCCATGCCACACCCGGCGGAGTGGGCTGGGCGGCCAGGATAAGAAGCAGTGCCAGACCGGTAATCGAACAGATTCCGACGCCGAAGAGATGCGGCGCGATCCTGTTGCGCAGGCCACGTTCGATAGCAGACGCCACCACCCATTCCAGTCGCCGCCTCCGCGAGATGAGCATGCGCCAGCCCGTCCGACCGATCGCATCAACAGACAGAAGTGCCTGGTGGGGCAGAACGAGCAGATAGAATCCGGCATCCAGAAGCCCGCGCCCGAACGCCCGGGCAATGAGCCGACCGTGCGTGTGCGGCCCGGCTCCTCTGGGCCGATGAATCGTCGCCGAGACCGTCTTTGAAAAAACCGAGACGATCTGGCCGAGCAGCGCCACGGTCAGCCACAGCCAGGGACCCCCTGGAAGAACCGTCCACCCGAGAATCAGCAGAACGAGCATCGCAATCGGCTGAAGCGACCGACGCAGGTTATCAAAGATCTTCCACTTGGCCAGAAAGCCGATCGGATTGCGCCGTGGACCGTGCTGACCAGGCACGACGGAACGAAGCCAGGGCGCGATCTGCCAGTCGCCCCGAATCCACCGATGACTCCGGCGCGTCAGGGCGAAGTAGGTAGACGGATAGTCGTCGAACAGCTCGATATCGCTGCAGTAGGCGGTCCGGGCGAAGTTGCTCTCGATAAGGTCGTGGGACAGGATCGTGTTCTCGGGGAACGTGCCGCCCAGCGCCCGGTGAAACGCAGCCACATCATACAGACCCTTGCCCATGAAAATGGCTTCGCCGAACAGATCCTGGTATACGTCGGATACGGCCGTGGTATACGGATCGATGCCCGGCGCGCCGGCAAACAGACGGGAGAACCGGCTGCGTTGAGCGACCTCCGGAAGTACGGAGACGCGTGGCTGGTAAATCGCGTACCCCTCCGACACCACATTGCGAATCGCATCGAAGCGCGGACGATTGAACGGATGCGCGGCTGTCCGCACGAGGTCACGCGCCGTACCAGGCGGCAACAGCGTGTCGGCGTCGAGCGTAAGTACAAAACGCACTTGATGTTCGGAGAGAAACGCCGGCAGGTCTCCCTCCATACGGAAGAACGGATGTTCGGCTGAGGGATCCACGAGCAGTGCATTCAACCGTTCCAGCTTGCCCCTCTTTCGCTCCCAACCCATCCAGACCCCTTCGGACGGATTCCACAAACGCTTCCGGTGGAGCAGGAAAAACCGATCCCCCCAACGATCCCGGTGGCGCTCATTCAGCCGCCGAATGTGCCGACAAGCTGCTTCCAGGGCTTCTTCGTCGCCCGGCATCGTCTCCCGAGGGGCATCCGGAAAATCGCTCAGCAAGACGTACCTGAGTGGAACGTCCTGATTGCCGAGCGCCCGGATTTCGAGCAACTCCACCTGACGGTTGGCCTCCTCGACGGATCCGATGAGGGTCGGAACCACGACGAGCGTCGGCCAGTGGTCCGGAATGCCCTCCTCGAACGCCATCCGGGGTAGCAGTCTGGGAGGCAGGAACTCGGTGACGATACGGTTGGCCAATTCAACGGCCGTTTCAAGAACCGGCCACACCGCAGGAAGGGAAGCCAGAATCAGCCAGATGCCACCGACGTCCAA
Organism: uncultured Rhodothermales bacterium; assembly: GCA_964387555.1. Lineage (GTDB taxonomy): Bacteria > Bacteroidota > Rhodothermia > Rhodothermales > CAYLXM01 > CAYLXM01. Next base: position 19,710 of record CAYLXM010000008.1, read on the forward strand.
TGACCAGGCCACAGCACCCAGCCCCGCAAATAGGAGGATGAACAGGGTCGACAGCATGCCAAAGAACACCCCGTCAGCATGATCTTCGATCCAACGCACAACCCTTTCCCTCCTGGAGGGGCGCACGCCGAGCATGGACTCGAGAAGAGGTACACCCTGATCGATCAGGTACCAGGCAACCTGCGCCCTCCTTGGATCGGCGCCGCCATGAAACGCGGTCTTCTCGGCAAGCAGGAGGGCGCCGCGCGCAGCGTCGAACTCTGAAATGGGAGCGCCTTCGGCCAACTCCTCGATCCTGTTCCGACAACGGTTCCGTGTCCGAAAGTCCGATTTTGGATACACGCCGGCGGGATCGAGCTGGAGCGTCTGCTCAACGACCGAGTGTTCCTCCACGAAGTCCGGCCAGGTGGTTTCCGCTACCCGCCGGAGCGACTGCACGGCGTTGGCAATGCTCACCTGCCTCCGCGTCCGGAGTCGAGTAACCTCCTCAACCGCCGCATCCGAACGCGTGCCGAGAACGAGAAACGACTGCTCGAGCCATGCCCTCGCCTCGTCCGTCAATTGATCCGCCTGCACCAGACCCTGCTCGAGATCGACGAGAAATGAGACATCGAGTCCGCTCGTCTTGCGAGCAAGCCGGTCCAGGACAGCCACCACCCCGGGTCCTTCCAGTGCCGCCAATTGCTCGACCCACGCATTTGCCCGAATTCGTCGAAGCCGATCGAGCCGCAACGCGTCAGCCACTTCGGTCAGCCGCTCGAGCAATACGAATCGGACCAGAATCGGAATGGCCCACAGCTCTCCGATCTGGAAGGGATCCACTTCCTGGTACGGTCGGACGAACCGGCCAAGAATGTCGACATCTACGACGTTGTCGGTGAACTGCACCAACTCCCGAACCAGTTCGTAGATGCGCGGCATCCCCCGCAACGGCCCACTTCCCAACCGGGGAAGGCGACGACGGTAACCGGCAGGCAACAACTCCCGTACCTGGTCGACCTGCTCGCGGATCACATAGAAATTGTCGACCAGCCACTCCGCCGCTGGAGTAGCCTCGACATCCTGCCGCAGCGCGGTGACCAGAACATGATACGCCTTGTGTAGGCGCCGGTCGATCCGGGACAGCTGAGGGCGCAGGCTGCGGACCGGTCCGACTCCGCCAACAACGAAGACCTCATGCCTCCTCGCAAGCTCCCGCGACGACTCCGCCAGACGGTCGGGATCAAACGATATACCCGCAGAAGCCTCTGCCATGCATCACCTCTCCACCCTCGGCCGATGCCCTTCGGGCCGGAAGGCAAGAGCAATGTAACCACACCGGCCTGAAAAGTCCGGCCATCCGGATAGGATGACGCTACCCGCGCTTTTCTGAACCGTCCGAATCCGGCGCCCGGTCTTGCGACGCATCCTGTGCGGGATCATACAACATACCGGTGCAGAGGCACATCTTGCGATCCGTTCGCGTCAATACGTCGAAATTCGGACAACTCCGGCAACCATTCCAGAACTCCGGGTCATCTGTCAGCTCCGAGAACGTTACGGGCTTGTAACCCAACTCGGAGTTGATCTTCATCACGGGCAGGCTTGTCGTAATGCCAAACAACTTCGCATCCGGATACCGCTTGCGCGAAAGCTCGAAAGCGGTCGTCTTAATGCGTTTGGCCAGACCAAACCGGCGAAATTGGGGCACAACGATGAGCCCGGAGTTCGCCACATACTTGCCGTGTGCCCACGTTTCGATGTAACAGAACCCCGCCAACTCCTCTCCCATCAAGGCGATGACGGCCTTACCCTCCCTTATCTTCCTGCGGATGTACTCGGGCTCTCTCTTGGCGATTCCCGTGCCCCGTGCACGCGCAGCATCCTCGATGATCTCGCAAAGCGCCTCCGCATACCGCTCGTGCTCAGGCAGAGCAACCGAAACGGTAACTTCGATCACCGGCAACGGAACCGGCGATTCGATGTCCTTATTCACTGGTTGGTGTGATAGAATGAGATGATAGAACGGGAAGGTATAAACAGTAAATGTACGGAATGCACGCCACTTTTTTCCGGTACGCAACGTTGAATGCACGATTCTGGGTCCCGGATCCCGGAAACAATCCGACAGGGTTCTCTCCATCCGCAAAATCACGCCACGTGCCACCGGTCAACATGCCCTTTCGCCGTCTGTACCCGATCATCCCGGTTCTCATCCTGCTCGCCGGCTGCCGACCCGTCGACCACTCGTCGACGCCCGACCCCGAATATCTCGAGGAGACAGAGGCGTGGCACAAAAGGCGGATCGACGCACTGACCGGCGACTCCGGTTGGCTGAATCTGGTCGGTCTTTACTGGCTGGATGAGGGGACCTTTTCTTTCGGCTCGGCTGCTGACGGCGATCTCGTATTCCCGTCTGCGGCTCCTGCCCATATCGGCACGTTCGAAGTCACCGACACGACCGTTGTTGTTGTCGTCGATCCCGGTGTCGAGGTAACCGTCGACGGGCAACCGATCTACCGGATGCCCTTGCTGGCCGATACGCGGCCCGAGCCGGAAGCCCCGACGATGATGGCGCTCGGGCACCTCCGCTGGTGGCTCATTGAACGGGACGGACGTTTCGGCATTCGGCTGCGGGATCTTTCGATTCCGGTTTCCGACACTTTTCAAGGCATCGAACGGTATCCCGTGGATGCCGAGTGGCGTATCCAGGCCAAACTCGAGGCACACGCGGAGCCCGTTGAAATCGCCGTGCCAAACATCCTGGGACACGTCACCCAGGAGCGCTCTCCCGGTACGCTCGTCTTCGAAATCGATGGAGAGACCCGCCGACTCGACCCCACGGGCGACCTCACCTCCTCCCTCTTCATCGTTTTTGCCGATCGCACGACCGGCCGAGACACCTACGGAGGCGGCCGCTTCCTCTATGTCGCTCCCCCGGACTCCGGCGGCTACACGGTGATTGATTTCAACCGGGCGTACAACCCGCCGTGCGCATTCACCGCGTTCAGTACGTGCCCGCAGCCGCCTGCCCAGAACCGCATGTCCGTTGCCGTTCAGGCCGGAGAAAAGACCTACCGCCAGACCCCGTGATACGGCCTCACGTTCGCCTCCCCCGGGCACTCGCGGTCCTTTTCGTAGCAGGCACGCTTGCGGCCTGCGCCCAGCCCGACCCACCGCCTGCGCCCTCGCAGACCGGCGGACCCGCTCCGTCACCCCTGAATCGGACTGTCCTCTTCTCCGACGTACAGTACCTCTCTTCCGACGGCCTCCAGGGGCGCCTCACGGGCTCGCCCGGAAATCGGATCGCCCGTGACTTCATCGCCCGGCGGTTTGCCGACCTTGGGCTGACGCCGGTCGACTCGGAATACACTCACCCCTTCCCGATCCAGCGGTCGGATGGATCCCATTTGGAGGCCGCGAACGTTCTCGCCCGGATCCCCGGAAGCGACTCCCTGGCGCCGACCATCGCAGTCACCGCCCACTTCGACCATCTCGGCGTGCGCAACGGAGAGGTGTACAACGGGGCCGACGATAACGCCTCCGGTATTGGCACGCTCCTCGCTCTGGCAGCCTACTTCGTCGAGAATCCGCTACGCCACGCCCTGCTGATCGCCGCGCTGGATGCCGAAGAGATCGGCCTTCGCGGTGCACACGCCCTGCTGCAAACCCCTGCCGTCGATACCGCTTCCCTTCGAATGAATGTCAATCTGGACATGATCGGACGAAGCGACCGGGGAGAACTCTACGTCTCCGGCACGTACCATGCGCCTGTACTGGTCCCCGTGATGAAACGTGTCGCACAAACCGCGCCGGTCACCCTACTCCTCGGGCACGACCGGCCGGATCTCCCTCGCGGCGACGACTGGACTTCGCAATCCGACCACTTCATCTTCCATCGAGCAGGCATCCCTTTTCTGTATTTCGGCGTGGAAAACCATGCGGATTACCACGGACCCGGAGACGACTTCGAACTCCTGCACCTCGATTTTTTCTTCGGCGCCGCTGAAACCATCCGCCTCGCGTTGATTGAACTCGATCGGCTGCCGGGGTCTGCGCGTCCATGACACCCTCCTGGCTGCCGGCAAGAACCAGATCACCCCAACCGCGTTTTATTTGTTCGTCTCGGGCTCCTGAGACCTCCTCAACAGAGAGTCCCAACAACGCATGCATCGCCCCCCATCGATATGCGCCTGACGCTGTCCATTTCGTTCCTCCTTCTTGCCGTCTTCCTGCTGCCGGCTTTCTCGTCACCCGAGAGCGGCCCCCTTCCCCGTTCGTCTTCCGGATTGGCGGGACTCCAGGCGGACAGCCTCGCGGACGTGCGGACGTTCTACGTGGACTACTGCGCGACCTGCCATGGAGACAAATGGGAGGGCGGCCTGGCAGCGAGTCTGGCGGATGGACAATGGCAGTACGGAGAGGGCGATGCGGACATGGCCAGGGTGATTCGCGAAGGCATTGATGATGAAGGGATGCCGGGCTGGAAAGACATCATGTCCGACGATCAGATACTGCGCATGGTGCAGCTCATCCGCGCCATGGAACGCGATCGTGGTAGATAGACCACACAAGGCGGCCTGCTCCCCCCGACCGCTGAATGCACACCTACCCGTTACTTGCCTCAACCGACCCGAAACCAACAGCGTCATGTCATCCCGCGTGTTTCTCACCGCCCTGCCCCTGCTCGCCCTCAGCGTGTCGATGCTCGCATGCACCGGGGCAGACCACCCCGACGAGGCACAACGGTCGGATACGCACGCCTTTCGCCTCGAACCGTTCGCAGAAGGCTTTGAGATCCCCTGGGGCATGGCCTTCCTGCCCGACGGCCGCATGATGGTAACGGAAAAGAGGGGCGCCATCCGCATCGTATCCACCGAGGGATCCGTCTCCGAACCGCTCGAGGGTGTGCCTGCCGTGCGTGACAACGGCCAGGGCGGCCTTCTCGACGTGGCGCTACATCCCGACTACGCACAAAACGGTTGGATTTACCTCACGTTCTCCGACCCTGACACGGACGATGCAGGAGAGAGCATCGGCTATACAGTGCTCATGCGCGCCCGACTCGACGGAAATCGGCTTGTGGAGCAGGAAATACTCTGGAAAGCCCCCAGGGAGTTCTACTCCTCCCGCGGTCATCACTACGGGTCACGCATCGTCTTCGACGGGCAGGGTCACGTCTACTTCAGTATCGGAGACCGGGGACGCCAGGACGATGCCCAGCGGCTGGATCACCCCAGTGGTAAGGTGCACCGTCTCCACGATGACGGCCGCATTCCCGCCGACAACCCCTTCGTCAACGAACCCGGCGCCATCACGTCGATCTGGTCGTATGGACATCGCAACCCGCAGGGTATGGACTTCGATCCAAGAACCGGAGCGCTCTGGGCCGTCGAACATGGACCCCGCGGAGGAGACGAACTCAATCATGTCCGTCGCGGCCTGAACTACGGCTGGCCGGTCATCACCTACGGCATTAACTACGACGGAACACCCATCACGGATATCACGCAAAAAGAGGGGATGGAGCAACCTGCCACGCAATGGACACCGTCCATCGCGGTCTGCGACATGGCGTTCTATAGCGGCTCGGCATTCCCTTCGTGGTCCAACAACCTCTTTGTTACCACGCTGAAATACCTCGAGATTCGCCGCCTCGTAATCGACGGCACCTCCGTCACGCACGAAGAGGTGCTCCTCAATACGGGCTCGCGCGTCAGGGCGGTGGTGACGGGACCGGACGGCTTCATCTACGTCGCACTCGAAGAACCGGGCAGGATTGCCCGACTCGTTCCCGCGGACTCCTGACCGGGTCAGCGGCAGGCCGTGCTCAGGAACTTTGGGCCGGACCGAACGGCCTCCGGAGATCTCGGCCCGACAGAAGGGCCGAGCCCATCAGGTGCGCCGAACCGTCAACGACGCTGAGCAGGCTTTCCGTGATCCCGCGCTCCCGGAAGGCATCGTGCCGAACCCATTTCTACGTACCTGGCCCGCTGCATCAGATGGCGTGCGGACAATCGGAAGGTTCATCGCATTCTCGCCGAACTGTCCGAGTCGTCCGGACGTTAGATTCTCGAAACGGCCCGGTTTGCCTCTTCTGGAGTCCCCGATCATGACCTCCACTCCCCAACTCGCAGACGACCTCGAAATCCTCAAAGCCATGCTGGCTCGGAGCTTCGACCTCGTCGCCGCGCAGCTCTCCGACGCGACGCGGGCGATGCTCGAGCAAGACGAGCGGCTCGCCCAGCGCATTCGCGAGCGGGACAACCACGTGGATGCGCTCGAAATCGAAATCGATCGCCACGCTGAAAACATATTGGCCGCACACCGTTCCACGCCTGCGGACTTGCGCAAGGTCATTACGTCGATCAAGATCAATACGGATCTGGAACGCATCGGCGACTACAGCACCAATATGGCCAAGTACATTCAGCACTTGCGTGGTTTGTCGACCGGCCTTGTCGAGCGGAGCGGTATCGAGGGTCTCGCCATGGCCGTGGACCGGGTGCTCTGGGAGACGCGAAATGCCTTCCTGGACGAGGACCCGGAAGCGGCTCAACGCCTCATCCCCCTCGACCTGGAAGTCGACCGGGTCTTCCAATCCACGTTCCGGACGGTCGTCTCCCTGCTGGAGACGCACCCGGCCGACGCCGGAAAGCTGTCCTATCTGCTCCTTGCCGTCAAATCGCTCGAGCGCCTGTCCGACCACTTGATGAACATCGCCGAATCCGTCGTCTTTCGCGTGTCCGGAACGGACATCCGGCACGACCGTTCACGACCCAAGGTCTAAGGCACTTTAGAGCCCTCCCCGTGACAAAGCAGCGGAGTGGTTCACGCGGCAAAAGTACGTTTCTAACCTAAACGTATCGGTTCCATGAGAACACTCTCAATTCCCCTGCTCGTCCTCCTCCTGGGTGCCGTCGCTCTGGTCTATGCCGCCTGTGACACCGCGCCGGGAAGTAAAGAGGGGCGCATGGTCGTTCGACTGACAGATGACATTCTGGACGAGGTCGATGAGGCCCATGTGACCATCACGAGGGTAGAAGCCGTTTCCAAAGACGATGGAATCGTCCTGCTCTCGGACGAAGTCCAGCCGTTCGACCTCGTTACCCTCCGCGACGGTCTTACGGCAACGCTGGCTGATGAAATGGTTCCACCCGGGACGTATGTCCAGTTGCGCATCGTCGTAGACCCCGATGCTGAGTTGGTTTTGAAGGATGGATCCACCATGAAGCTCAAGGTGCCGAGTGGATCCGCCAGCGGCATCAAGATCCTGCTGCCTGACGTCGTTATCGAAGAGGCATCGGATGACGTGGACCTCACAGTCGACTTCGACCTTTCTCGGTCGTTCATCAAAGCCGGGAACAGCGGCAAGTACATCTTCAAGCCTACCCTAAAACCCCTCTCGGTACTCATGAACGGCGAGGAACTTCCGATTCCCGCTGACGAGGAAGAGGATGAGGAGGAGGAGGAGGAAGAAGAAGAAGAAGATGAGGAGGAGGATGAGGAGGAGGAAGAAGAGGAAGAGGGCTGAGCGGACGCGAGGTAGCCGGGAAGGGCCTCTATTCGACCGGGGCGGGCATCTGATCCTCTGAGAAACGGGGGAGCAATTCCTCGCGGGTAGCGAGATGGTATGCCAGGGCCGCGACCACCACCGCAGCCTGTTTCACATCATCCTCCAGCACCTGCTCGTACGTATCCAGATTCGTATGCCAGGTGTGAGAGAAGTAGCGGATGGGGTCTTGCCCCATGCTGATCCCGGGTAAACCGGCCTGATTGAAAGACGTATGGTCGGACCCGCCCAGCGCCCGTACCGATACCGGCCGTGCCCCGAATACGCCCAGATCCTCGAAGGGGCTCAGGATGTCCTCCAGGACCTGGGCCGTCTCTTGCGAGCCGAAAACGGCCGCCCCGCGCAGCTTTCCCGTGCCCATGTCCACATTGACGTAACCGCCTAACTTCTCATACGCAGGCTCGGGGGTTTCGAAGGTCCCAAAGTGATCCTTCACGTAGGCGAGCGAACCCAGGAGTCCTTGTTCCTCTCCCGACCAGAGCGCCACGCGAATCGTGCGCCGCGGCCTGAGTCCCAGCGCCTGCAGTATGCGCACCGCCTCGATCATCACGGCTGACCCCGTTGCATTGTCTGTCGCACCGGTCGCGCCATGCCAGGAATCAAGGTGCCCGCCGAGGAGGATCACCTCCTCCGATTTGTCCGTGCCGGCAATTTCCGCGATATAGTTGTACGCCGTGCGGCCTTCCGGATAGACCCGGTTGACGATGTTCAATTCCAACTGAACCTCATGACCCGACTGAAGGAGCCTTGTAATCCGTCCATAGTCCTGGTTCGCCATCACCACGGTCGGCAATTCCTGCTCGGGGTCGTACGACCGTGCGCCGAACGCCGTCACGATCCCATCCTTTCGCTCGGCCGGCCGTGCAATGCCCAACGTTCCCGCCGCTTTGAGAACGGCGTTGACCTGCTTCTCAACCTCGCGTGCTGTCAACCGATCCGCGACTGTCGCTTCGGACCTGCGTCCCCCACGAGGCGGCGCAATGTTTGTGGGCTCGTAGTCTCTCTTGACCTGCTCATCGTCCAGCCGCTCGGGAGGATTGTATCCAAACGCCGAGATCGTTCCCGTGCCCACGAGGACGATCGCTTTGGAGACCTGGCTCTTGATCTCCCCGAGGAACGTATCCAGTTCCGCTTGCGTGGGGGAGGGCGGAGGCACTACGTGGACGGCCGATGCGGTGACTGTCCCATCCGTAGAGGGCGTCCACGCCACAACCTCACAAACGAGCGGAACCTTCGCGGGCGACACCATGTGGGCGACCAGTACCTCATTCTCCCAACCCGGATGGCCCCACTCCCAGGCGTGCGTGTGCGTGTTGACGAGCCCGTAGGAGGCCATGCGGTTCAGCGCCCATTCGCCGGCCCGTTCAAGTGACGGTGAACCCGTTAAACGGGGTCCGAACACGTCGGTCAGATGATGGAGGGTTTCCATGATGCGGGAGCGCTCGAACCCCTCTTCACGGATGCGGGCATTTACGTCGTCCTGCTGGCCGCGGCCGGGAATGGAGAGAAGGAGCAGGCAGGTGAGACTTGCCGCCAGATGACGCCGTACGTGCAGAACCATGCTTGGATCGGATAGGCCCGTCGAAGACCGGGCGTGTGGTCAAGTGCGTATATTGATCGAACGAACGGCAAGACGATATGAATTACCGGCTCCACATGCCGCCCGGCGGTTCTTCCACGGCATTTCTTCCGGTTCTTTTCATCGGCCGGACTACCGGAGAACCACAGATTCCCCCGTTGGCAGGCAGAATTCCCGAGATTCCGTTGCAGCATGTGGCGTAGTTCACCCTCATCCTACCGGATCGCCCCACGCGGCATGTTTCCCGCCCTGCTGCTATGGAGCATGAGCCTCTCCTGCGCCACTCCGGTGCCACCGACGGGTGGGCCTGTTGACACCACCCCACCTCAGCTGATCGCATCCGAGCCGCCGGAAGGAACCGTCAATTTTGACGGGAACAGCCTGACGTTCACCTTCTCCGAACGCCTGGACCCAACCTCCATCCAACGTGCCCTCACGGTCACACCGGAACCGGCCACCAGACCCCGCATCCGGGTCAAACGCGATCGGGCGACCATTCTGCTGCAGGATTCGCTTCGTGACGCCACGACGTACATCTTCACGTTCGACAACAACCTGAAAGACCTTCACGGGGTCGCACTCAAGGAGCCGATCACCATGGCCGTCGCCACCGGACCTGAAATCGACGGCGGCCGCATCCTGGGATTCGTTCGGGACCCGGAGACCGACCGTCCCGTTCCCAGTCTTGAGGTCCTCGCCTACCTCGTCCCCGACTCCATCCCTCCGAATCCGCGCGAGGTCGGCCCCGACTTCCGCACCCAAACCGGGACCGACGGGCGCTTCGCCTTCTCCTACCTACCCGAGAGGCCCTTTCAGATCGTGGCGCTGGAAGACCGTAACCGAAACCGCCGCCCGGACGCCGGCGAGGCCTTCGCCGTCGCGCCCGAGCCGGTCGTCTACGCCGTGCGGGCGGATAGCGGATTGCCTGAGGTGAGCATGTACACCACACGCCTCGACACGACGCCCCCGGAGGTGCGTAGAATCCGGTCCCTCAGCAGCAGCCGGCTGCAGGTTCGGTTTTCAGAACCCATCCGATTGAAGGATCTCAATCCGGACTACTGGGTGCTCGAAGACTCCGCCTCCGCACGACGTATCCCGGTTCGCACCGTGCTGGCTCCCCCCGGCGACCCCTTCGTTGTGGTCCTCCTTACGGACTCACTCTCCTCGGCGCCACACCGCGTTACACCGGGCGTTGTCGCCGATTCCTCCGGGAACCCGGTTTTGACGGTGCCGGTGGCGGTCACACCCGATGCGCGAAGGGACACGTTCCAGATCCGCTTCGAAAAATTCCTGCCGGACCCACCGCTCCGCATCGACGACTCGGTCCATGTCCTGGCCCCGCTTCAACACCCGGGCATTTTGCTCAGCGACGCAGCCGACTCCACCTTCTTCAATCGGTTTGTTACCCTTCAGGACACGTCGGGTACCGGCATCCCCTTTTCACCCTCGTCCTTCGACGGACTCTCCCATACCCTCCGTCCGTCGGGCCCGCTCAAGGAATCGCAGATCCTCGTGGTCCGCATCGCGGACCCTCGAAGAGATACGGTCTATGTGCAGCAGTTCCAGGTCCTCCCCGCAAGGGATCGTGGCGAGCTAAGCGGTGTGGTGCGTTCCACCGAAGACCCTGTTCTCGTTGAACTGCGCCCCGACAACAGGCGCAACCGTGCGCGAATGACCGTCGTCGAGGCGGATTCGACGGGTGTGTTCGTCGCAGCGGATTTGCCGGCGGCCGGTTATTACGTGCGCGCCTTCGTCGACCGGAACCGTGACGGCGCCTGGAATGGTGGTCGACTTCATCCTTACGCCCCGTATGAACCGCTGGTGTGGTATAACGACTCGCTGCAGGTACGCCCGAGGTGGTCGACTTCGCCCTCCGACACGCTCGTGATACCGCCAACATCTGGTCCTGGAGGATCCAACCCATGAATCCCGTCCTGACATCCACTGCAATGCGGGAGGCAGACCGGCGAACGATCCATGACTTCGGCTTTCCGAGCTTCACGCTCATGGAAAATGCCGGACGGGCGGCCGCGGATGCGATCATGAGTCGCTACGGCGCCCGGGATCGGAGTGTTGTTGTCCTCTGCGGGAAAGGGAACAACGGCGGGGACGGACTCGTCGTCGCGCGCGTGCTCCACAGCCGCGGAGCCCGCGTTCACGTCATCACCCTCGCGTCCGAGGAAGACACGACGCCCGATGCTGCGCTCAACCTCGCCTTGCTGCGTCGCATAGGGCAAGCGGAGGCTGCAAACGGGCGATTATCGATTTCTCCGTGGGAATCAATGGAGACGCTCCGAAAGGAGCCGCCCGCCGACTTGCTGGTCGACGCGCTTCTGGGCACGGCACTCAGTGGTCCACCGCGCGGGGCCATCGCGGAGATCATTGCGTGGATCAATGAGCGGTCCGAACCCGTCGCGGCCATCGACGTACCCTCGGGCGTCAACAGTGATACAGGACGCGTCGAGGGGGAGGCGGTACAGGCGGACCTGACCGTCACCATGGCATCCGCCAAAGTCGGGCTCCTCATCAATGAAGGGCGGCTGCATACCGGGGAGATTGTCGTGGCAGAAATCGGGATCCCGTCGTCCGTCGTGCATGCGGTTGCGCAGGAGCCCGGAAGCGCATTCTGCACCGATGATCGGTTCGTGAAAGACCGGATCCCACGGCTTGCCCCCGATGCCCATAAATTCAGTGCGGGCCATGCCTTCGTCGTTGCCGGATCCACCGGGCTGACGGGAGCCGCGGCGCTGGCATCTCGCGCAGCAGAAGCCGCCGGCGCCGGATACGTGGTCTGCGCCTGCCCAACCGGTGTTCAGCCTGTTCTCGCGCAGAAGCTGACCACCATCATGACCCTCGGGCTGCCCCAGACCCAGGCGGGAACGATCGCCCCGGACGCGGTCGATCTCGTCCTCGAGCGCGCCGCCCGCGCCCAGGCCCTGCTGGTGGGCTGCGGGCTCGGCCGTGACCCGGCTACCCGACGCTTCGTGCATGCGCTTCTCGAGGAAATCGAAACCCCCGTTGTGCTGGATGCCGACGGGCTCGACGCACTGGCCGGGCACATGGAGATCGTCCGCGACCGCTCCGAGGGTCAGTGGATCCTCACGCCCCACTGGGGAGAATTTCGAAAGCTGACCCAACGGGAGGATATTCAGCTTCAAGACCGGCTCCGTCTGGCAGGGCACTATGCACAAGAATGGAACTGCGTGCTTCTGGTCAAGGGGCTCCCGAGTGTCGTCGCCTCGCCCCAGGGACGAGCCTGGATCGGAACTACGGATACTGTGGCCCTCGCTACCGCCGGCACCGGCGATGTCCTCGCCGGCCTCATCACCGGACTGCGTGCGCGCGGGTTGTCGGCGGAAGATGCAGCCGTTTGCGCGCTGCACCTCGGAGGCGCCGCAGCCGATGCCTACGTCACCTGTCGCGCTCCCGAGACGATGACCGCACTCGATCTGCTCGAAGGGCTGCCCGACGTGATCACCTCGTTCCTGCAGCACCGATCGTGACGCTGTGGCCTCGCTATCGCTACGCCCTGGCCTGGGGGCTCTTTATCCTGGCCCTTTGTACCGTGCCAGGGCGGAGCATCCCGGACTCAGAGATCGCCTCCCTCGATAAGCTGGTCCACTTTGGCGTCTTCTTCGTTTTGGCATGGCTGTGGATGCCGCCCTCGGCCGGGAAGTGGGCGTCAGCTCAGGTCTCGCTGGGAGGCACGATGTATGCCGCGTTCACCGAGCTCTATCAGGGTTGGCTGCCCTGGGAGCGCACCCCCGATCCGTTCGATTTTCTGGCGAATGTTGTGGGACTGCTACTCGGCGTCTTATCCTTTGTGGCGATTCGGACGCTACAGGCCTCGCGACAACCATGAGAAAGCGGTTCCGGAAGGGCAACTTTCCATCGGGCACCGAGTCACCACTCTGAAATTCGAGCTTGCGGAACCGGAATGTGGGCTTCCTGTTAATAATCCGTGATGCTACGCAAAACTCCGCCGGGGCGGTACTGTACTTTTACTAAACCTCCCATCATACAAAGCGCACGAGCCAATGGCCTCACGTAAGAAGCCACAAGCGGACCTGCGACGCCGATACCATCTCTTCATTGAGATTGGCTTGGCCATCGCTATGGGACTCCTCATTCTCGCTTTCCGGGCCCAGTTCAACCCGGAGTCGTCGCTGAATGTGGATATTCAGGGTCCGGAAGTTGTGGAAATGGAGCAGGTCGAACAGACCAAGCAAGTGGAGAAGCCGCCGCCACCGCCGCGCCCGCCGGTGCCGATCGAGGTGCCGAACGACGAAGTGCTCGATGACGTGGCCCTCGACATCGACTCGGAGATCAACTTCGAGCTCCCGGCCGACCTTCCCCCACCCCCTCCGCCGAAGAAGGAGGAAGTTGAAGAAGCGGAGCCGGAGATCTTCATGGTCGTGGAAGAGATGCCCGAACTCATCGGAGGGATCGGGGAACTGCAGAGGAAGATCAAGTACCCGGAAATCGCCAAGAAGGCCGGTGTCGAAGGGATGGTAGTGATCCAGTTCGTTGTGGACGAGAGTGGACGCGTGACCGATCCGGTCGTCGTGAAGGGAATCGGGGCAGGGTGTGACGAGGAAGCCCTCCGCGTGGTGGAAGATGCCCGCTTCAAGCCAGGGAAGCAGCGCGGTAAGCCCGTAAAAGTCCGCTTCTCTCTCCCGATCCGATTTAAACTTAAGTAGGGTCGGACAGCCGGACTATTGACTATTGACCTACAAGGCCCCGGATCCTCACGGATTCGGGGCCTTTCTCATTGACGAACGGCGCATCCACCCGCAAACGCGGCTCAGCGCCTCATGTGTTCGACCCCGCCGTCGGCAGCCCCGATCAACACGTCGGTCGCCTGGTCGAGAAAAAGGCCATGACCGAGCACACCGGGCAGGTCATTGAGCATCCGGTCCAGACCGACCGGATCGGCGATTCCATCGTCGAACCACACATCGAGAATCCAGAACCCCTGGTCCGTCACCACCGGCCCGTCCTTGCCGTGTCCCTCCCTGAGTTCGGGCCGGCCACCGACAGCCTCAACGGCGCGCCCCACAGGGCCGACGGCCATGGGGAGCACCTCAACGGGCACCGGCATGCGGGTCCCCAGGTGAAGGACGCGCTTCGACGGATCAATCAGAACGACAAAGCGTCGCGCAAGCGCGGCAACGACCTTCTCCCGGGTCATTGCCGCACCCCGCCCCTTGATGAGTCGAAACGCGGGGTCCACTTCGTCCGCCCCGTCAATCGCAATGTCCAGGGCCGAAACCTCGTCGAGCGTGCCGAGCCGAAGCCCGTACGCGTGCGCTCGACGCTCAACGGCCCATGACGTGGCCACGCCGACAAAATCGAGCCCCTCCTCGCGTACCCGGCGCCCCAGGTCCTCGATGGCAATCGCAGCCGTAGACCCCGATCCCAGCCCAACCCGCATACCGGACTCTACCATGGCCGACCCGGCCAATGCCGCAGATCGTTTGCCGGGATCCTGATCTTGGGTCGGGCTCACTGGATTGCCTCGTCAGGGAAGAGGGGACTGATGACGAGGGGAAAGTACGACGCCACGCCGTCTCATTCGTACCGCAGCGCCTCGATGGGGTCCAGCCGCGCCGCTTTCATCGCGGGGTAGACGCCGAACACCATGGCGATCACGCTAACCGCTCCAACACCGCCCAACGCCCATCCCCAGGGAATCGCTGCACTGATGTCGAAATACCATGCCACGGCGTTCCCCACGCCCACACCCAGTAGAATACCGATCAGGCCCCCGATCTGACAAAGGAACAGGGCCTCCAGCAAAAACTGCTGGAGAATGGCCCGCCGTTTCGCCCCCACCGATTTTCGGACCCCGATCTCTCGGGTCCGCTCCGTTACCGAAACGAGCATGATGTTCATGATGCCGATGCCCGCCGCCAGCAGGGCGATGAGACCGATGAGGGCGCCTGCGAGGGTGAGCGTGCCCGTAAAGGCATCGAAGAACTGCTGGAACGTATTGTTCGTGCTGATTTCGAAGTTGTGGTCTTGTCCTGGCCTGACCTTGCGAATCACCCGCATTCGGGTGATGACCTCGTCCATGATGGCGGGCATATCCTCCATCCGGCGCGCCCTGATGGAGACGTCCAGATCACGTTCCCAGTTGCCGTAGTTGGTGAACATCCGCGTGATCGGACCGGCAACGCGGTTGTCCTGTGTAACGCCGAGGAAATTCCCTTTCGCCTTGAGTACACCGATCACCTCGTAGCGATTTCCGCCGGCACGGACCTCCTTTCCGATGGGATTCTCATTGGGAAACAGGGTCTCGGCAACCACCGAACCCAGAAGGAGCACGGGCCGGGCGTACAATACGTCCTCTGTCGTTATCGCGCGCCCCTGATCGATCTCATAGCTGTAGTTGCCCAGGAAGTACTCGTCCGCCCCGATGACCACGATGTTCCGCTCGGTTTCCCGCTCCCGATACCGGACCGGTATCGCGAAATCAAATGCGTCGATCATGCTGAGATCGGCCGGCTGATCCATCAACCGTTTGAGCCGATCCACCTGTGCGTAGGTGATGGGCGGACGCCACTCCAGCTCGCGGGGACCCATCTGAATCTGGGGATACCGGGAAATGGTGAACGTCGTGGAACCAAGAAAGCTGATCCGTTCCTTGAAGTAGACGTCGATCACCTCGACTGCCGTCACGGAGGCGATGATTGCGAAGATGCCGATCACCATGCCGAGCAGCGTAAG
Source organism: uncultured Rhodothermales bacterium (assembly GCA_964387555.1). GTDB lineage: Bacteria > Bacteroidota > Rhodothermia > Rhodothermales > CAYLXM01 > CAYLXM01. The sequence continues at coordinate 35,570 of CAYLXM010000008.1, forward strand.
CGCGGAACGGGTCTTGTTTCCGCGTAGAGCCTGCCAGGCCATCCGAAATGCTTCGAGGATTCCCATGGGACGGATTTTGCTTGTGTACCCCTATTCGTAGCGAAGCGCTTCTATGGGCTCGGCCTTCGCAGCCGTCCAGGCCGGCGCCAGACCGAATATGACTCCCACGATCAGACAAATCACGAATGCCAGACCCACGGTGCTCAGCGGTAGCGCCGCCGGCAAGATCAGACGTATCAACCCGGTCAGCCCGAGTGCGATCATCACCCCGACGAGCCCGCCGATGAGGCAGACGAAGACCGCCTCAATCAGAAACTGGGTGAGAATGGCCCGACGCCTGGCGCCCACCGCCTTTCGAATCCCGATCTCTCGGGTCCGCTCCTTGACGGACACGAACATGATGTTCATCACGCCGATTCCACCCACCAACAGCGACAGGGAGGTGAGAAAGATGCCGATTCCGTAAATCGCCAGTTTGACCGGAGCCAATTGTTCTCGCACGGACTGCTGCCTGTTGATCTCGAAGTCGTTCGCCTCGAATGCATCCAATCCGCGTGCGACCCGGAGGATACCCGTGATCTCATCGATCGCGGGCTCCATGACCTCTTCGGACGTGACGCGTACCTGTACCGAAACATCCCTTCTTCGCATCCCGAAGAAATTCTCGAACGTCTCGAGTGGAATCTTGATTTGATCATCTACCGAATTCGGGCCCTCTGATCCGCTTCCCTGCTTCTTCATGACACCGATGACGACGAACCGGTTGCCGCCGATGCGAATCGCCTTCCCCAGCGGCCGCTCCACAACGAAAAGCTTCTCCGCGACATTGGCGCCCAGGACAGCCACGGCGCGAGACGATCGGTCGTCCAGATCACCGAAAAAGCGTCCGTCCTCGAGATCGACATCATGCACGCGTGCGTAGGACGCCGAAGCCCCCTGGATCTCAACCCGTTCAAGGTCGCTGCTCTGGAAGCGAACCGACCGCCGCGTCGAAGTCACGGGTACGGCTGCCACGACATACTTCGAACGCAGCGCAACTTCTTCCGCCAATTCCGCTTCGATTTCCGGCCGGTTGATGTACTCCCACCACTTGAAGGAAGGCCCGCCGACCCACGGCCACTTCTCAACGTACAAGACGTCGACCCCCAGGCTCGCCATATTTTCGTCGAAGTCGGCCTCGACCCCGTTAATCACCGTCGCCATGACCGTAACGGCAATGATCCCGATGATGATGCCGAGCGTCGTCAGCACGGCACGCAGTTTGTGCGTGCCGATCGCACGAAGCGCGATGAACAGGTTTTCTTTGAGTTCTAGAAGGAACTGGATCACGACCGGACGGGCGAGGGGGCGTCAGCGCGGAAGGCCGAGTGAGATTGCCTCCGCCAATGTTGTGTCTACGCAACCTGTGGGTTGGGGTTGCAGCGCCTCTGCGTCCAGCGCAAACATTCGAACGAAACGAAAGACCACGCGTTGAAGCGCGCAATACTGGAAACGAATTCTACTCAGACCTATGGGGAAGCTGCGTATTCTTGGGCAATTCTGGGAATTCCTGCGCGTACGGAAGAAATTCTGGCTGGCGCCAATCGTCATCGTACTCGTGCTGCTTGGGCTGCTCATCGTCATGACACAAGGCTCAGCGCTTGCGCCATTCATCTATACCCTGTTCTAGCATTTCCCGGCGTCGACCTGGCACGCGGACTCCAAGACAACGACGCCGGCCATGGGCTCTTCGACCGCTATGCGTTGAATCCGGAAGTATTGGAGATGGACGGCGTGGTGAAGATGGTGATCCGGTTTCCGTTACCGTGCAACAGAGGTATCCGTTCGGAGACCCCGAGCGCTGTTCGGTTGCTCCTCCTCGCCGCGCTGAGTAGCACGGTGGGAGTCAATCTCGTTTCGGCCCAATCGGCGACCACGTCCGACCTCGTTATTCAGATGGGGGACCCCGCCGAATCGTGGGAAAGCCGCTTCGAGATCGAAGAAAGCCTTCGATCCCATCCCTCAACGGATGTCCTGATTGCGCTATTCCCCTATGTCGACCGAGAGCCACCCGCACCGACCATCTGGAACAGCCGCGGTTGGCTTCACGACAGGGAGGGCGTTCCAGTATGGCAGGTCTACTATGCCGTACGTCGCACCTGGATGCACCATGCCGGTAGGCTGTCTGACCATCATGCCGTTGGATTGTTGGCCGGACTTGTCGCCGGAGCCGGGACCGACCACGGCAGAATCCAAATTCTGGGCGACCTCCTCCGGTATTGGGATCCGCAGGCGGAGATGACCGTCGCCGCGCTGCTCTCTGACAGCGACAACGCCACCGTCCAGACCGCCGCGGCCAAATGCCTCCTCGCTCATACGGGCCGAAAACACTACCGGTCCGTCATCGCTGAAGCCCGCAACGCGCCGGCGCGGGACCGGCGGGCGTGGTTCGAAACGCTCGCCGATCCAGCCTACCTGTCCTTGACGCATCGGGATGGCAGTCTTTTCCGTCTCGGGTTCGACCTGCTGGAAGCGAGACTGGAAGAGGAGGGCGTAGAAGCAGCCCTCGAGACGCTGGGACGGCTGAGCGCGCTGCTCAATGTGGACTTCGGGCCCCTTGGTGGCGGGACCTTCCAGGCCGAGGTGGATCACGATATGGCCTTGAACAGGATCTGGAGGGCCATGGACTGGTGGGCGGCGAACCGGCATCAATTTGAGGATACCAATTCAGGCATGTAGACCCACGCTGCTCCGCAACCGTTCTGCGCGTTATCTTTTACGATACCATGGAAACTCGGCGGGAGACGTCGGTTTCCTCCTGCATACCTGCCGACGTCCCGTCGCATCACCTCCCCAACCGTGCAGCATCTGCGTGTTGTCATCCGCATCCTCTTGACCATCCTTTGGACCCTCCTTGTTGCCCTGTTCGCCGGAATCGGTAGCCTCCTCCTCTATTTTTCCAGGCCCCGCCGGGTGCGACTCAAGGGATGGGTGGTTTACCTGTGGTCCCGAGGTCTCTCGATCATCTTCGGGATGCGAATCCGATCCAGGGGAACACCCCCCCTGCCGCCCTTCTGCCTGGTTACCAACCACCTCTCGTATCTTGACATACTGCTCATCGGCTCCCGCGTCCGGACGGTGTTCATCTCCAGAGGAGACGTCCGCCACTGGCCGGCTGTGGGCTTCGTAACCCGCGTCGGCGGTACGATCTTCATCAATCGGGCCGACCGGAAGGACATCATCCGCGTGGGCGAGGAGATGGAAAGAACCCTGGCCCGGGGCGGGTCGGTCACCTTTTTTCCGGAATCGACGACAAGCCGCGGGGACGCTGTCTACCCGTTCAAGCCTCCTCTTCTGGACCTGCCGGCTCGACAAGGCATCCCCGTCGCCTACGCGGCACTCAGCTACCGCACTCCACCGGGGCTGCCACCGGCCGAGGAGGTGCTCTGCTGGTGGGGTGGCGTTTCCTTCGCCCGACATGTGCTTGGCGTTCTGCGGCTTCCCCACTTCGAGGCTTTGATCGAATTCGGTCCGGACATGGTTCGTTCTACGGATCGCAAGGAACTCGCCCGCCTGCTCGAGCAGTCCATTCGGGAACGATTTGAACCGGCGACCCGATTGGAGCACCATGTAGAAACGCTTTCCACAACAGGTGCTTAAGCCCTCCCACGATGGAGATCGCGTCCCACATCGCGCGTTGACGCCTGAAGAACGGCCTGGTGTGGGAGGTCTCATTTGCCGAATCCTCCATTGAAATCGGCCATGGCACTACATCGGTCGATTGTCTTCAAACTTCTCCACGACCTCGGCAGCTACGCGCTGTTCCTCGCCCTTGCCCTGCGTTCCGTCGCCCAGGCGTCGGTCTGGCGCAGAACCGTGATGGAGCAAATGGTTCGGGTCGGCTGGGACTCCCTGCCGCTCGTCGGTACCGCGGCGATTTTCTCCGGTGTGGTGTTCACCGTGCAGGCAGCCTACCAGCTGGAGAATATGATATTGGGCCCCGAGACGATCGGCGGCGTGGTGGTCCCCACGTTGATGCTGGAGATCAGTGCCCTCACGACAGCACTGGTTATGGCTTCCCGCGTAGGGGCCGGTATTACTGCGGAAATCGGCAACATGGTGGTTACCGAACAGGTGGACGCCATCGAAGCGATGGGCATCAACTCCGTGGCCTACCTCGTTTTGCCACGCATATTCAGCGGGGTATTCATGTTCCCCGTTCTGTACACCGCTGCCCTGGCGGTTGGCACCTTCGCAGGGGCCTTGGCCGGCGAATATCTCGGCTATCTGACGACGCAGCAATTCATTCAGGGCGCCAGACAGTGGTTCGACGTGTTCGACCTCTTCTACGGAATGACCAAATCCGTAGCATTTGGCTTTATTATCACCTCCATTGCATGTTGGGAGGGGTACTACACGGAAGGGGGAGCACAAGGTGTGGGAGCGGCAACGACGAAGTCCGTCGTTGCGAGTTGTGTCGTCGTGCTTCTTGCCGACTACGTGCTCGCCGAACTTCTTCTGTAGGCTGTGACTCCTTCGGTCCACGAGGGCGATGCCTGCATGGGACATGTCCCGTTCGCAGAGGATCAGTCTGTCTCGATCGAGACCGTCCGGCTCCCCCTTCCCGTCGCGGTGAATGTCCGCAGCTTCACGGTTCCACGCGCATCAATGGGTGATTCATAGGGTGTGGATTGGGCCCTCGGCTCACTGCCATCGACCGTGAAGCGGATCTGTAGTCCTGGGTAGGCCACATTGGCTTCAACCTGTCCGTCTATGACCCGCGCACCCGGAGGAGGAACCCGATAAAGGACGCCGCCGCCCAGATAATCCAGCCGCGGCAATTCGCGCCGGCCAAGCGCGCTGGCGAACCGGTTCCACGCTCTCGCCATGGCTTCTTCGCGGGGAGTTCGCTCCGCAATCGAAGCCCACGCCGGGTCCGCGGCCCAGGCCCGCTCGGAAAGACCGATCATCTTGGGAAATAGAAGGTATTCCAAGACCTCAGGCCCTTTCGCGTTTTCGGCCCAGAGTTGGCCCTGGATCCCGATGATCCGTTGCCGGCCGGCCGGCGTCAAACGGGTCGCATTCGAAAACCGGTCCTCCGGGATCGGGCGCCCCAGAAGGTCAGCCGCTGCGTTCTTGTAAAGATCGAGCGGGATGAACGACCAGGGAGCGTAGGTATCGACGAAACCGCCCCAGTAATACCCGGGCTCCTCCGGATCCTTCGTGTAGGCGAGGTCGAAATAGAGGTTCGATACGTTCGAAAGCACGACCTCATAGCCGGCGTTCGCCAATTGATAGGCCAGTTCCTCACCGCCCCAACCCCATACGCTGTTCCACACGTGCGGCCGATAGCCGCGATCCACGGCCTGGAGATCAGGCATCACCGGGCCGCTTTCGGGGTGCCGCGCCGCGATTTCCTCCCAACCGGCGGTAACCAGACCACGCGCAGAAAGAATGTCGCTGAATCGGCGCACGAAATAGGCAAACAGATCCGCTTGCCCGGTCAGGCCGGGCTGCTCAGTGCGCAGCGCATCGCAGGCGGGAGACCCCGCCCACACGCCAGATGGAACCTCGTCACCTCCCACATGCACAACGCGAAGGGGTGCGCCCGCTTCCGCGTACATGGCCGCCATATCATCGACTACCGTCTCCAGAAAGCGATACGTCGATGGCAAACAGACATCAACCACGTTGTCCTTCCAGCCCTGTACCGACATGTAGACCGAAGCATCTTCCGGATCGACCAGTCGGTATTCGGCGGCGCCGTCCGGATCGCCCGCGGCAATCAGGCGACTGGCTCTGGCCTCCATCGATTTGATTGCAGCACGGGCGTGGCCGGGCATGTCAATCTCCGGAATCACCTCGATGTGGCGCGCATGGGCATATCGCAGAAGGTCAATGAACGCGTCACGCGAATACCATCCCGTGCCATGCGAGCCCGGCGCATCAGGATCCGGCCCCGAACCGAATGCCGGTAGAATCCGATCCGACTCGTCGGTCGAGTGTCCCCGTCGTCCACCCACCGCCGTCAGTTCCGGCAAGGACGGAATGGCGAAACGCCACCCTTCGTCGTCGGAGACGTGAAAATGAAATTTGTTCAGCTTATAGAATGCCATCAGATCGAGGACCTTCTTGACAGAAGCCGCCGTGTGAAAGTTGCGCGCTACGTCAAGATGAAGGCCGCGATAGGCGAATCGCGGCTCATCCTCCACCTGGACCGCAGGAAGATCGACCGCCCCCGAGGGCGAGGCGTATGCCTGGATCGGCACCAATGCCCGCAGGGTCTGCGCCCCGTAGAAAATGCCCGCTGGAGCATTCGCCTGGATCTGTACTCGGTCCGGTGGCAGGGTCTGCAACGTATAGGCCTCCTCTCCTCCCGAGACCGGTGCGATCTCGAGGACGACAGCTGGACCTGATGTCGGGACTTCCGACACGATGGCGGGGCGTGCACCCAGAACAGTCTCGAGCGCATCGGCCAACAGCGAGGCTTCCGTGGCCAGATCCTCACCTGTGACGATCACTGTCTCGGAGGACAGCTGCACCGTGCCCGTGTTCCGTACCATTCGCACCGGGCTGGGCACGACCGCTTGCACCTCGTCCTCCGGGAGCACGGTCAACACGCCATTGCGATCGAACCGGACGGACGCGGTCTCCAACGGCACCATGTCAGCCTCACTGCGGTGTACCTGGTATTCCGTCTCGAATGGAAAGACTTCCACGTCCGAAATGGACCGAACGGAGACCTCCGCGCC
>CAYLXM010000008.1:42400-60130 GCA_964387555.1 uncultured Rhodothermales bacterium
TCTCGAATGGAAAGACTTCCACGTCCGAAATGGACCGAACGGAGACCTCCGCGCCTGAAGCATCGTACCGGACGATGTAGAATCCGGCAGGGGCCTCGCTGTAGTTCAAGACCGTCGCACCGAAGCGCATCGGGACCACCAATGTGTCACCGGGAGCAATGCCGCCAAAGCCTGACGCGGGCGCCAATCGCTGCAGGTCGCCGTTGACGTGCTCGATCGTCACCGCTTCCGTCTCGACCTGCCGCACGTCGGGCTTCGCGAAGCTGAAGTAGAGCGCCCACCCGTCACCCGGAACAGCATCGGATCCCCGGTTAATGAGCATGAGATTGGAACGGGCCCCGTCTCCGACACCCCAGTTTCCTTCGAGCCTCCAGCGAATGGCGAGATCCATTTCGGAAGGCGCGCTTCCACATGCCGCCAGAAGCAGGGCGGCCTGCATGACCAGAAGTCGATTCATCGGAGGGATTCCTCACAGGGTTGATGCCTTCGAGCCAAACGGTATTGACAAAGCAACGGACCGCTTCGGAGAGGTGGAGTGCGGAAATGGTGAAGGTACCGAGAAGAAGATGGAAAATTCAGGGGCTTTGACCCGGCTGGAGGAGGTGCGGTTCTCCCTCGATAGGTGTATCATCGAGTCATGGCGGGACGCCTACGTGCTCGGCCGCCCGCTCTCCGCCTCCGCCCTCACACCATTTCCAGGGTCCATGAAACACAATCATCTCGCCATAGCACTTGCCGTCGTGGCAAACCAGGTCGTGGGTTTCGTATGGTATTCCCCGCTGCTCTTCTTCGATCTGTGGTCGAGCGGTTTCCGGATGGAACCCGATCTGCCGTTCAAAGAGGGGTTCGGACCATTCTTCGTGGCCCTGGGCACGGCGCTGGTTGCGGCGTACGTCCTCTCCTGGATCGTCGTCCGCCAGGACATCCGAACCGGCTTGCGCGGCCTGGAATTGGGGGCGCTACTGGCCGTGGGCTTCGTCATTACCTCCACATGGCTGCACTACAGCTTCGCCCGCCTTCCCTTCTCCGTCGTGGCGATTGATGGCGGTTTCTCGCTGGTCTCCCTGTCTCTGATCGGCTATATCATCGGCGCGTGGCGAAAAGACACCTCGGGCGCTGGGGCGGCGGAGTAGGCCGGCGCACGTGTTGACGTCATTCGGATTGGTACGGCGTCACGCGGATGTTCCGAAACCGGATGCGGGTTTCGTCACCGACATGCAATTGCAGCGCAATGTGGCCGGTGAGCCCGACCTTGCGCGCTTGATGGGCTTCGCTGTCGAGGATGCCGGCGCCCTCGAAATCCCGCATCACGATTCCATTGAGGATGGACGTGATACGGGTACCTCGGCAGAGGATCTTCAGGTCGTTCCATCCGGCTCCCTCATCCGCGAAGAAGAAGCGCCATTCGGCGGGCTTCAGCGAATCAGGCATCCGCCAGTCGGGTAGACTCGGATCGACCCACCGCTGCACGCCGCGCGTTTCGTCATAGATCATGCCGGTGCGCCACGGTGTTGGCGGATGGATGTCCACTTGCGGCCCGTCCAGGTAGCCTCCGCGAGGCGCGTCGGGTGCGGCATCATACCGGCTCCGCACCTGGACACCGCTGTTCCCCGGCGAATCGTGAAAGGCCTGAAACTGAAGGTTGAGTTCGAAGTCGTCAAACTCAGCCTCATGCATCAGCCAGACCTGGTCGTGGTCCGGACGACCCATGCTGTTGGCTTCGATGGCGCCGTCGACGACGCTCCACCACGTCTGATCCTGGTCTGCAGGCACGGCCATGACCGTCCACCCGGTCAGGTCGCGGCCGTTGAAGAGTTCGATCGGTTCAGGCAGGCGCGCGGAGCAGGCGGGTACGCACAGAAGCGGGGCCAGGAGCAGCAGGAAACGGGACATGTGAGGGGTACGTCGTTTTCGAGGATCAGCGTGATGGATTCGCGACCGAATTATGGGTCCACTCGACGGCAAAATGTCCGGGCCCATCCTCGCTTCCCAGCTTCGCACGACGCTGAACCCTGGATCTCCGCCTGGCCCCGGACGTCCGATGCGCACGCACCTCGGTCGCCCGGGACGCCCGCTACGGCCTTCGCCGAGGCAGGCTCTCCGGACCCTCACTCGTCCGATGTCAGCAGTTCGAACATCATCCCCAATTCATCATGCGTGACATAGGCATAACTGCCACCGGTGAAATCTCCGCGCTGCACGAACGAACCGCCGCGATCCTGCAGATGGGCAAGTCCCTCGTCCATATTCTCCACCTGAAACGCGATGTGATGAAAACCGGCTCCCTTCTCCTCCAGCACGTCCAGCCACACCGAAGGCTCGCCGATGGGTTCGATGAGTTCGAGCGTGATGTTCTCGAACTGGAGGAAGGCCAGTTTCGCACGCGCCTCAGTGGGCTCTCCGAAGTAGGCCGTGTTCGCCTTGTCGACCCCGTCGGTGATGATGATGCCGGGCGTCGGCATGCCGAACAGGTCCGCGTACGCCACCGCGGCACGCTCAATATCGGGCACGACGACGGCGATCTGGGTGATCCGGCCGCCGCCGAACCGTTCCGGTTGAGGCACCGAGAAGAAAAGAGCCGTCGCCGACGAACCGACAAGCAGTCCGGCGAGAGCGGTGATGAACAGCGGGATTCGCATGGCTCACTCCCCTTTTTGAAGATGCAGGCGTTGCTCAGGAATGGTCTCAAGATAAGCGCCTCGCGTGGGACTTTCGTCCCCCCACGCGCCTTCCGACCCCCGGACTCCCGGACCCCTGGACCTTCTGCTGGCAGCACCCACGAAAATCCGTAGCCTTCCCATACTGCCCATACTGCCCACACTCCCGATACTCTGGATCCCGGGTCTCCGCTGCGCTAAGCCCGGGACGCTCACTCCGTTCGCGCCTTCAGACCCTCCTACGGCATCGTCAACCCCCCGTCCACCGAAACGGATTGGCCCGTGATCGCATTGCTCCAATCGGATGCAAAGAGCAACACAGCTTCCGCGAATTCGTCCGGCGTGATCGTTTGCCGTAGCGGGGTTGCCGCTCGGACGTACTCGAACACCTCGGGCGTCGTGACGGCACTCGCATCCGTCGTGCGAAGCAACCCCCCCGCAAGAAGGTTCACGCGGATGCCGTGCGGCCCGAGTTCGGTCGCCAGGTTACGAGTCAGACCCACCAGAGCCGCTTTGGCGGTCGTGTAGTCATAGTAGGTGACGACCGGGTTGTAGACCAGGTTCGTCGAGATGAGAATGAGCTTGCCGAACCCCTGCGCTTTCATAACCGGCAGGGCCGCTTTCGCCGTGTTGACTGCGCCCCGTACAGCACCCAACTGGCTCTGAAAGTGGTCCCAGCCAACGGTCTCGATGCTCGTATACGCCGCCGACGGATCGAAACGATACGAGGGCAGGGCGTTGTTGACTACGATGTCGAGCCGACCGAACCGCTCCACCGTTGCCTTCACCATCGCCTCGACTTGCCCCGGGTCCGTCACATCGGCCTGAACCGCGAAGGCACTCCCCCCCGCCGCCTCGATGTCGGCCACCACGTCGGCTGCCTTGTCTTTGCTGCGAAGGTAGTTGACGCAAACGGCAGCGCCCTGACCCGCCAGCACGCGGGCGGTGGATGAACCAACGCCACGGCTGGCGCCGGTTACAAGTGCAACTTTGTTCTTCAGGATCATTTTCCCAATATCTGATAGTGTTTGATAGATGCAAGCAAGATTAACCAGATTCGATCGGGCTCAATCAGGCTCAAGCAGGTTCGACAGTCTCGGAAACCGTCTCCGAATTCCATCTTCCGTGTTTCTTTCTTCCTCCACCCTCTTCCATATTAGGACGTCGGCCCTCGGTCAACCGACTTCCGCCTTCCGTCCCGGCCACTCACCCCTTCGGACCCCCGGACCTTCGGACCCTCGGTCTCTCCCCGAGATCCCTTTCCGCATCGGCTCCGATCCAACGTGCAGTTTTGTCTTCGTGCTTCCGCAACCGCCGGGCAAGCGCGAGCGCGAGTGGATGTAACGAGGCATTCCGTTTGCCGATGTGCCGCAACGCCCAGGATACGGCTTTCTTCACGTAGTTGCGCGGATCCGTCGCTGCCTTCTCAATCAGCGGTAAAGCCTCCACAAACACCAAATCGGGAGCCGCTCGATCGTGCCACGCGATGCAGGCGATCAGAGCGAAAGCGGCACGGCGCACATATTCCTCCTCGCGGTCCGCCCAACGAACCACCATCTTCCATGCCGGCGAAACGCGGTCGAACAGGTTCAAACAGACCTGGTCGCACACATCCCAGGAATCGAAGTCCCTGACCCATTTCTCCATCAGCGCCTCGTCAACCTGCTGCGGGTCGGCGACCAGCGCAGCCAGAATCCGCGCTTCGGCCACACCGGTCTCCCATAATGCCAGCGCCAGATTGTGGTTGGTCTTGCTCTCTTTCGCCAGGGCTCTCACGTCAGGGATCCGAACGCCCAGTCGGTTGCCCATCGACATCCCATAGCGCGCCATGCCCTCCAGCTGCCCGGGACGCGCAAGCGCCTTGAGCCGTGCAAGTACTTCTTCAACGGTGTTCATGTGTCCTCGGACCCGAGTCTGCATTCCGACCTGCCCTCCTTCACATCCGCGCCCCTACATCGAACCGAGTCGGCCGCGCTGCGTTAAAATAGTTTTCACGATTGTGACAAACACGTCCGCAGAATTTCAGGTAATTTGATCTGTTTGCCTAACTGGATGATCCTATCCAGGGTCTTCGCCTGACATAGTGATTCTATCCCACGCTACGGGCGCTTTTCTTTTTCCCCCATGTCGACCCCATCTTCCGAACCCAGCAAGCCCTCCGCCTCGAACTTCATCCGGGACATCATCGACGAAGATCTGCGGACCGGAAAAACCGGCGGGCGGGTCGTCACTCGATTTCCTCCTGAGCCGAACGGATACCTGCACATCGGCCACGCCAAGTCGATTTGCCTCAACTTCGGCCTCGCGCGGGATTACCACGGAGTCTGCCACCTGCGATTCGACGACACGAACCCGGTCACCGAGGAGGTCGAATACGTCGATTCGATTCAGGAGGATGTACGCTGGCTCGGCTTCGACTGGGGCGACAAAATGTTCTTCGCCTCGGACTATTTCGAGGAACTGTACCGGCGGGCCGAATTGCTGATTCGGAAAGGGCTTGCCTACGTGGACAGCCTCGACGAGGACGAAATTCGGCAGTACCGGGGCACCGTCACAGAGCCTGGACGGGAGAGCCCGTATCGGGATCGTACGGTCGAAGAGAACCTCGCATTGTTTCGCGGGATGCGGTCCGGCGAGTTCCCCGACGGGGCCCATGTGCTGCGAGCCCGCATCGACATGGCCTCTCCGAACATGCTTCTGCGCGATCCGGTCCTGTACCGGATCAAGAAGGCCCACCACCATCGGACGGGCGACGCCTGGTGCATCTATCCGATGTACGACTACGCACACCCGTTGTCGGATGCGATCGAAGGCATTACCCACTCCATCTGCACACTGGAGTTCGAGGTGCATCGTCCCCTCTACGACTGGGTCGTCGAGAATACCTGGGAGGAACCCCTGCCGCATCAGTACGAGTTCGCCCGGCTCAACCTCGATTACACGGTGATGAGCAAGCGCAAACTGCTGCAGCTCGTCAACGAAAGGAATGTCGAAGGATGGGATGACCCCAGGATGCCCACCCTCTCCGGCATGCGGCGGCGCGGCTTCACGCCCGCCTCCATCCGTATGTTCGCCGACATGATCGGTGTCGCCAAGGCGGACAACCGGATTGACATCGGGCTGTTGGAATACTGCATACGAACCGACCTGAATCAGATTGCACCCCGCGTCATGTGCGTTTTGCGCCCGCTCAAGGTCGTGCTCACCACCTATCCCGAGGGCGAATCCGAACTGATCAAGGCCGACTACTTCCCGCATGATATCGGGAAGGAAGGCGCGCGCGATGTTCCCTTCTCTCGCGAACTGTACATCGACAGGGAGGATTTCGAGGAAGACCCACCTCCAGGGTTTCACCGACTCTCACCCGGCTCTGAGGTTCGGCTTCGGCATTCGTATATCATTCGCTGCGATGACGTGGTCAAGGACCCGGCCACCGGCGAGATCCTCGAACTACGCTGCAGCCATGACCCCGCTACCCGCAGCGGCGCAGATGCAGGCCACCGCAAAGTGAAAGGGACCCTCCACTGGGTCTCCGCTGCCCACTCTGTGCCCTGCGAGGTCCGATTGTACGACCGGCTCTTTTCTGTAGCCAATCCGGACGCTGGACCGGAAGATTTTAAAGCGTATCTCAACCCGGACTCCCAGGAGGTCCTCTCCGACGCTCGTATCGAGCCGAGCGTAACGTCCGATCCGGCAGGCGTACGCTACCAGTTTACGCGTCTCGGCTATTTCGTCAAGGACGCGAAGGACAGCACGCCGGATCGCCCGGCATTCAATCGCATCGTGACCCTGCGCGACACGTGGGCGAAGAGATCCGCTGCGGATGCGGAGGTCGAACGCCACCCATCCCGACGCGTCGCCGAATCAGCGCCTGTGCAAATAGCGAGTCCCACGCTGGATGACCGCGTATCCGCCCTCTCCGTGAAACGCCGGGAACGGTTTGACCGCTATGCGAAGGCGCTCGGACTCAACGAACATGATGCGCTCGTGCTCGCCGACAACCCGGACCTCGGCCATTTCTTCGAAGACGCGCTCAGCGGACACAGCGACGCCCGGTCCGTCGCCAACTGGGTCGTCAACGAACTCCCAGCCGCATCGAAGGGCATCGCGGTGACAGATCTGCCGCTCGATGCGACCGAACTCGGCAAACTCATCACCCTCATCGAGGATGGGACCATCTCCAACCGGACCGCCAAGGACGTTCTGGTCGAAATGGTCCAGACCGGAGACCCGGCCGCTGCAATCGTCGAACGCAAGGGACTTCGTCGACTGTCCGACCGGGAGGCCGTAAGTGGAATCGTCCAGGCAATCGTCGGGGCGAATCCGGATAAGGTGGCCGCCTTCCAGGGAGGCAAACAGGGGCTGATCGGCTTTTTCGTGGGACAGGTTATGCGTGAAACGAAAGGAACGGCGGACCCTGCGCTCGTGCAGGAATTGCTGGCGGAGGCGCTCAAATAGAGCCGCTGCGTTGACCGGTACCGCCTTGGCCCGCCGTCGCGCCGAACTCAGGAGTGCGGTGGGTGAACCCACTGCGTTTGCGCTCCGAGACGCTCGAGGAGGGAGCAGTACCAGATCACGGTTGCCCGCGTTCTGGCTGGATCGGCCCGGATGCCCCAGACGAGTGAGAGCGTTCTCCGCGTCAGCGCATCAGTCTTGGTGCGCTGGGCATCTTTGACGGCGTTCGCGCAGGGCCCTGACACGTCGTGGAGACAAAGGAGTCCTGCGACGTCTATGGCCTGTCCGGAGGCGTTGAAGACGTACGCCGCACCCTCCGGCGCAATACCGACGCGCAAGGGCGGCTCCGCCTTGTCCAGATCCACAACGCTGATCGGCAGACCGCTGTGGAGGGACACCACATTGCACGCATCCACTGCTGGATTGATACTCCCGAGCGACCCCTCCGATGCCGCCCGAACGAGGTACTCCGAGGCCGGTTTGCCGCGCCCGGTCGGCTTGTATCCGCCGAATCGAAGCATGTCGCGCACCGCAGTGCGCACCGTCTCCGCTCGCTGAACCGGACCGGCCCCCTCCAGCGCCAATAGGGCCACCAGCCATTCAGGAGAGGCCCGGGAGCCCAGCGGCACGGGGAACTCCGTCTCGAATGCGCCGAGGTCGAGAGAGGGATGGGGGTCGATGGAGAGCTTCATCCTGGGACCAGGTCCGGACGGTTGCGTTCATGAACCTGCCCAGGACCGACCACCAACGAAGCGATCGATGAGATCCGCGAGCGTCGGCTCACCGATTTCCTGCAGTTCATACCGCGCCCGCAACGTAGGTTTGTCGATCGTCAACACGCGGCGAAGATCCACCGGCGTGGCGATGAGCACCAGGTCGGCGGGTGTCCGCCGAATCGTCTCCTCCAACTCGGCTGTCTGTCTCATGCCGTACCCCATGGCCGGAAGGACGGGACCCGTCGTGGGGTACTTCTCGAATGTCCCCTGTATCGAGCCGACGGCATAGGGCCTCGGATCGACGATTTCGGCGGCGCCGTACCGTCTGGCCGCCACCCATCCCGCCCCGTACGCCATCTCCCCGTGTGTGAGGGTGGGCCCATCCTCCACGACCAGGACGCGCTTCCCGCGGATGGTGTCACTCCCTTCGACGAAGATCGGGCTCGCCGCCTCCACCACCACCGCATCAGGATTCAGACCGGCTACCGCATTCCTCACGGCATGGATATCCTCGAGGCTTGCCGTATCGACTTTGTTGATCAACACGACATCAGCCATCAGCACGTTCATCTCTCCGGGATGGTATCTGCTCAGATGATCGGCCCGGTGCGGATCCACGACGACGATCTGGAGATCGGGTTTGTAGAAGGAGAAGTCGTTATTTCCTCCATCCCAGACAATCGCGTCTGCCTCGCTCTCCGCACTGTGTAGGATCTGCTCGTAGTCCACGCCGGCGTAAACCACACGACCGGAGCGGATATGCGGTTCGTATTCTTCGCGCTCCTCAATCGTGACCTCGAGGCGGTCGAGGTCTTCGAGCACGGCGAACCGCTGCACCGCCGATTGCTCCAGATCGCCGTACGGCATGGGATGCCGCACGACAACGACCCGTTTTCCTCGCTCCGCCAGCAGGTTGGCCACTCTGCGGCTCGTCTGGCTCTTTCCCGAGCCCGTGCGGGCGGCGCAGACGGAGACAACGGGCACCGAGGCATGCAACATCGTATGCCGGGGTCCCAACAAGAGGAAATCTGCACCGGCAGCCATGGCCTTGGACCCTACGTGCAGCACGTGCTCGTGCGTAACGTCGCTATAGCAGAACGCGACGACGTCCACCTGGTGTTCCTGAACCAGCCTCTCCAACTCGCTCTCCGGTTCGATAGGAATCCCCTCCGGATACCGGTTCCCGGCCAGCACGGGCGGATACCGCCGCCCGTCAATGTTCGGGATCTGGGTTGCCGTGAACGCCATCACCTCAAAATCGGGATGGGAGCGGAAGAACACGTTGAAGTTGTGGAAATCCCGGCCTGCGGCACCGAGGATGATCACGCGCTGCGCCATGTGGAGTTCTCTGTGTTGGTCCTATCCCTCGGAGCGCTTTGACGACCGAAGGACGCCGTGGGGCCTACTCGACCTTCTACAAAACGTGCAAGACCCGAACGGGCCGGCCCTTCCGAGGGGACCCCCGCCTGTCGTCTTCGTCCGGTGCCAATCGACCGCAGGTGGACGCGATAGGTGCTCCATACGCATTCAGCCGGGTCACCGACACCTCACCCCGTGCCGAGTTCACTTCTGGATGGTTGCCAGATAGGCGACGAGTTCCTGGATCTGCCGCTCGATGGTCTGCTCCTTGTCCGGCCCCTCGAACTGCTCGGACCAGACCGTATACCACACCGGCATCTCTCGGCTCACGTGTCCCTGGATCTCCTGGTCGGTACCGCGGATGACCTCTGCGACATAGTCTGCGGGAAACTCCCCTCCCGCCTCCGCCGCAAGCTGCGTGATGTCGCCAGGATCAATCGTGACCAGGTCGATCAACGGACCGTCGCCAACGCCGGATTCGCCGTGACAATTGAGACAGAATGTGAGGTATGCAATGCGCCCGGTGGCGATCATATCGGGTTCGCCGACCGTGGCAGACTCTTGAGGTTCTGCGCAGGCCGACAGCATGAGCAGGGTGAAGATCGCCGCAAAGAGCGCAGAAACGCCGCGGCTGAATCGTATCCGAATCATATTGGCCACCATGTTTCAAAACGGTTTGAGGGACTCAGGACGGCCCCGTGCCGTGGGGGCGCGGCTCAGAGGAAAGTACAACGGATGTCGCGGACGATAGAAGAGAAATCGCTACGTTTAACGTCGTCCGGGGGCGGCTTTGCCTGTAGGGCAATCCCGCACCGTATACGCCGGAAACGTCAGCGTGTACAGGCCCCCATGGGCGCTACGAAATCTTGTCGTTTGTTTGATTCTACCGGTCGCCCTACTCATTCGCAACCCGAGAGAGTGGCGCGTTGATGCCTGTTTGTCTAACATGGCTCCAAACTGCCCTTATTCCCCATCCCTCAGCTCGTATGCATCGAAGATCATTCCTCGGCAAGGCAGCCGTAGGCTCGGCGCTGGCCGCCGGATTCCCGCTCGTCGGCTGTCAACCGGCTCCCGCTCCACCTCCTCCATCTACCGACCGCCGGCAGCCCATCGGTGTCTCCACCTATTCGTTCTGGCAATTTAACGGCCCGCCTGAGGAGGCGCCTATTGTCAGATGCATCGAACAGGCTGCCGAGATGGGCTTCGACGCCGTAGAAATCCTTCACGTCCAGATGACCTCTGAGGAGAATTCGTATCTGCAGGAGATCAAGCGCGCCGCCTTTGCGAACGGCCTCACGCTCTGCGGCTTCTCCACACACCAGAGCTTCGTCTTCCCCGAACCGGCAGAACGGCAGGCCAACGTGGTGAAGACCGAACGGCAGATCGAATTGGCATATGCGATGGGCATCCCCACGATGCGAATCAATACCGGACGATGGGGGACCTCGGCCAATTTCGACGAATTGATGGCCAACCGTGGTATCGAGCCCATCCTCGAGGGTTATACGGAAGACGAGGGATTCGATTGGGTGATCTCGTCCATCGAACAGCTCATCCCCAAGGCCGAACAATGCGGCGTCACGATGGGCCTGGAGAACCACTGGGGGCTCGGCCTCACGCCCGAGGGCGTCATGCGGATCGTGAACGCCATCGACTCCCCCTGGCTGCGCGTGACCCTCGATACAGGGAATTTTCTCGAAGATCCGTACGACCGGCTCGAATTGCTTGCCCCCGACACGGTGCTCCTGCAAGCCAAGACGTACTTCGGTGGGGGAAAATGGTACACGCTCGACCTGGACTATCCCCGCATCGCCGAACTCATGGCCCGACATGACTACAAGGGGTTCGTCTCCCTCGAATTCGAAGGAAATGAAGATCCCGCCACCGGCATTCCGAAGAGCCTCGAGCTTCTCCGGTCGGCCTTCGGTTGAGCAGGGCTCGGGTCGCGGGACGCGGATCACGGGGCGCGGGACGCGGATCCCTTTGAACTTTGAACTTTGAACTCCAAACGCCCCATGTCCTCCTCCCTTCGCTACCTGGAAGATACCCTGGCCCTGCTCGGGCGCATCCGTGAGACCCAGATGGAGAACGTCGCCACGGCGGCGCAACTCTGTGCCGAGCGAATCGCCCGCGGCGGACTCATCTTCCTCTTCGGCGCAGGTCATTCCCGCATGATGTGCGAGGAAATGACCCCGCGACAGGGAGGGTTCGTGGGCTTCTTCGCCCTGGCGGAAGCAGCCGTCTCCAATCATGCATCCATCGTCGGGGTCAACGGTCTGCGCGGACCCCTTTTCCTCGAAAAAGTGGAGGGATATGCCGAGGAAATCCTGAACGGCTTCAAATTCGGGCCGGACGATGCCTTCATTTTGATCTCCACGAGCGGCATTCGGCCGCTCATCGTGGAGATGGCCCTCGGCGCCCGGAGACGCGGCCTTCCCGTGATCGCTCTCGTGAGCAGGTCCCACTGCGAGCAATCACCACCCGCCCACTCATCCGGATTGAAACTGGTCGACGTGGCCGATGTCGTCCTGGACAACCAGTGTCCGCCGGGCGACTGCATCGTTGAACTGGAGGGCCTGGAATGGAGGACTGGACCGACCTCCACCATTACCGGCGGGATGCTCATCAACCTGCTCCGCGTGGAGGTGGCTGAACGCCTGCTTCAGATGGGCCACAAACCCGAAGTACTGCCGAGTCATCAGTTTGTCGGCAACGTGTCCGCCGAGGAACAACTGGATCGGTTCTACGAGGCCTACCGCCGTAGCCTGGCTCATCTGTACCTTTAGCGATATGCCGTGCGACCCGAGTCCTGAACGCTCGACGGGCCGGGTCGACATCGGCTTTGCGGAACCGTACCTGCGATGCGATTCGCGAGGGATCCCTCGATCGTGAGCGGCTGACCTTCCATCAACAATGAGCAAGCCTATCCGCTACGTCGTGGGATTCGACGTGGGAGGAACACGTCTCAAGGGGGGCGCCGTCACCTCCGGCGGCCGGCTGCGTGCGCCGTCTGTGCGCGACTCCGGCTTTCTGCTCTCCCCACCGAAGCTCGTGGCCGCCATGCTCGCGGAGGTGCGCCGCCTGGAGGACGAACTTGGATCGCCGCCGCTGGCCGTGGGCGTCGGACTCTCGGGCGCCGTGGATCCCAATCAGGGCATCGTGCTGCTGCCGGGCAAGTTCAAGGACCTCGAAGGGTACCCCCTCGTGCCCGACCTGCGCAGGGCACTGGGCCTGCCGGTTTACGCGGACAACGACGGGCGCCTCTCGATGCTGGCCGAGTGGCGCTACGGGCAAGCCCGCTACGTCGACTGGGCCGTCACGGTCACCCTCGGTACCGGAGTCGGATCCGGGGTTCTCCTTGACGGCAAGATTCTCCGAGACCGGCACCTCCAGTTCGGAAACCAGCTCAGCCACACCATCCTGGATGCATCGGTCAGGCGCCTCTGCATCACCCGTGCCCGCGGTACCGGCGAGATGCTTTGCTCCGCTACGGCGCTCACCTCGTCCGTTCGCGATGCCCTTGCGCGCGGCCTGTCATCTCTACTCACGGAAACCTATGCCCGAGATCCACGCAAGATTGACTTCAAGGCCGTCACGGATGCGGTCCGAGCCGGAGATCCCCTCTGCGTAGACGAATTTGGCCTCTGGGTCGAGCGCGTCGGCTGGCTGCTCGTCTCCGCCGTTCACGCCTACGCCCCCGAAATCATTATCCTGAGCGGCGGGGTAACCAACGCAGCCGATCTGTTTCTTGACAACGTGAGCCGGCACGTGAACCAGCACATCTTCCGCTACCCGCTTGACGAACCGGTGCCCATCGTCCTCTCCCGCATCCGCAACCATCAAGGCGTGCTCGGGGCCGGCGCACTCGCATGGGATCGCGTCGAATCCGCCTGATCGACCTGAACCAACAAGGCCCCGGGGAGCCCAACCCTCTCCCCGAGGCCTCTCGGCACGAACCGGATACCGCATCGCGTCGGATCACGACGGCGCAATCGAGCGGGCTACCTCCGCCAACTGGATGAACTCCCTGCGATACCCGTTCGAATCCTTGCCCAGGGCACCCCGGGCCAAATCCAGCACCAAACCGAAATCGGCCTGTCCTGCATACTCCGACTCGCGAAGCAGCATTCCGAATGCCGCCACGGCGGCCGAAAACCGCAAATTCTCCGATCCCCGACCCAGATCCCTGTCTCGGACAACTGAACTGAGCAGCCGGCTCTTCTCTCCTCTCGGCGCCTTGTAGCGGAGCTTGACCGCCATCCACTCATCCGCCGGACCGATCGGCTGGACCGCTCCGTGCGTCTGATAGCGCAGCGAGTCGATCCCCCGCACTTCGACATCCGTTTCCACACCCACCGGAATGACTTCATACAGGGCCGTCACGGTATGACCCGCACCCATCTCCCCGGCATCCTTCGTGTCATCGTTAAAATCCTCCGAGCGCAGCAACCTGTTCTCATAGCCGATCAGCCGGTACGCCGCCACCTTGGACGGATTGAACTCGATCTGCAGCTTCACGTCCTGCGCTACCGTCACCAGCGTGGCCCCCAACTCGTTCACAAGCACCTTTTTGGCCTCGAGGATGGAGTCGATGTACGCATAGTGGCCATTCCCCTTGTCGGCAATCTGCTCCATGCGCTCATCCTTCAGATTCCCCATTCCGAATCCGAGCACGGTGAGAAAGATGCCGTGCTTGCGCTCTTCCTCAACCAGCCGGATCATTTCGGAGGTGCTGGAGACGCCGACATTAAAATCGCCGTCCGAAGCAAGAATGACCCGGTTGTTGGCTTCCGCACTGAAGTGCTCGCGCGCCACCCGGTACGCCAGGCGGATGCCCTCTCCCCCGGCCGTCGATCCACCCGCACTCAACCGTTCCAGCGCGTCGAGGATCGTCCCCTTCTCACTTCCCGGCGTCGATGGGAGAACGATCCCCGCCGCCCCGGCATACACCACCATCGCTACCCGATCCTCCGGCCGTAACTGGTTCACCAGCATGCGGAAGGCGGACTTCAGCAACGGAAGCTTTTCAGGCATGTCCATCGATCCCGACACGTCGATCAGAAATACCAGATTGCTCGGTGGAAGCGATTCGGTAGGAATGCGTCGACCTTGCAGACCAATATGAACCAATTGATGTGCCGGTCTCCAGGGCGCCGGCGCCATCTCCACGGTAATCGACACCGGATCCTCGCCGCGCGGTTGCGGATAGTCGTAGTCGAAGTAGTTGATCAACTCCTCGACGCGCACCGCATCGGCCGGAGGAAGACTCCCCTTCAGCAGAAACCGGCGCACGTTGCTGTACGATCCGGCGTCCACGTCGATGGAGAAAGTGGAAAGCGGATTGGCGGATGCCGCGAGAAATGGGTTGTCGTAGATGCGACCGTACTCTTCCGTATTGTGCGGCGCCCACCCTGCATCGCCCATGCGAGCCGCCTCCCCGGATCCCCACTTCCCGGAAGGTGCGAACGTCGTGTGGGGCGCCCCGGCCCGTCCCAGCACCATTTGCGCCATATCTACCGCTTCCAACATCTTCGGCGCCGGCTGTGGCGGCTCCACATGGAGCGCAAAATGAACCTCCGCCGAGTCGCCTGCCACCCTCACGGATTGTCCCAGCGGCTGATAGCCCGCCAGCCGGGCCGTCACCGTCAGAGACTTCGCGAGTCCGCTCTTCGACACGACCAACCGGTACCTCCCGTCGCCTGCAGACCAACTCCGCAGCCCCGTACCCTCCACCTCCACCACGCAACCGGACAAGGCCGCGCCCGTGATCGCGTCAGTCACTGTACCGTACATCAAGAACGCGCCCGACGCCGAACCGTCCGCAGGTCCCGGAATCGATGCGGGTTCCCATGATGCCAGCGCAACGGCCGTGACGGCCAGAGCGACGGCCACCGGCGAAACACGGATGAGGGATTTGAGCTGATTCATGACACCACCGATTGGTGCGGCTTTCCGCTGTTCATAGGGCCTCTTTTCAGATCCGTTTGCCTCCTGCCGGATCCGTCTGGTGGAATAACGAACGCCCGACCGAAAAAATTGTAGGTGGCCGTCATTCCCTCTGATACCGCTGCCGGCGGGGATCTCCTTCCCCTTCTGGAAGTGAGAATAGGGTCAGGTTTCAAACCCGCCCGGAGCCTCACGCGGAGACGCGGACGGGGGAAGGTCCGCGCTCGCGACGCCCCCGTTGGGTGCGTGCCAGGAAGGCGCCGTCCTCCCGAATATGCCAACATGAGCACCACCCACGGCCCGGCCCTCTCCGAACCAACCCCCGCCCGGGATGCCGGCAGGCCTCCCGCCCCTGATCCGACCGTCACAGGAGTCGTCCTCGCCGGGGGGCAAAGCCGCCGATTCGGATCCGATAAGGCGCTGGTTTTGGTGGATGGACGGTCGCTGCTCCTCCGGGTGCTTGATGTTGTCTCCTCCGTCACCACCCCGGTTTTCGTAAGCGTTGCCGAGCGCGAACGCCGCTACGATGTCGCGGCCGAGCACCTCGTAGACCGCTGCCCCGGAGCCGGACCACTCGCCGGACTGCATGCCGGACTGCTTGCAGCCACAACCCCCTGGCTGCTCCTATGCGCCTGCGACCTGCCGTTCATCACGTCCGAGTTGCTGCGGCGCCTGCTGCTTGAGAGATCGGACGACCCGGATGCGGTTTTGGCTCGCGTCGACGGCGAACCACAGCCCGTCTGCGCCCTCTATCACCGACGAATCATCGCTGCGGTCGAAGACCGCCTGGAGGGCAAAACCCACAGCATGAAGGGTCTGGTTGACCGGCTCCCGCAGGTCCGGTTCGTCGATGTTCCCGCCGCCGTGCTCCGCAACATCAATCGACCGTCGGACCTTGCGTAGGCGGACCGTCCCGCTCACCATGAGGCGCTCGGACCCCCGGACCCCCAAAGGGGAGTTTAGGAGTTTAGGAGTTTAGGAGTTTAGGAGTTGCGACCCGCGACCCGCGTTCGCACCACCCACCAACCCGGTCGTTCCCCATCGCGCCCCCACCATCCACCATCCACCATCGACTTCGGACCCCCGGACCTTCGGGCGTCCCTTCATTGCGCCCATGAGGCTCCGTCACCCCTCCCTACGTTCCACACCTTCCGCACTCACCATACTCTGGATCCCGGGTCTCGGCTTCGCCTCGCCCGGGACGCTCACTTCGTTCGCGCCTTCGGACCCTCGGACCTTCGGACCCCAGGGACCTACCGCGTCATCCGGTGCATCCAGTCGGCGATCACATCCAGCGCTTTCGGCGACATCGTCTGCTCGATCCGCACATATTCCGTCACCTGACCGGTCTCGGCCTCCTGCATGAGGTGGTTCAGACCCTCCAGGACACGCACCTCATACCGGGCCTGGCTCGCCTTCAGAGCCGACTCCAAAGGCTCCAGGTTGACATCCACAAGCACCTGGACGTCCCGCTCTCCCAGAATGGCGAGGACAGGAACGCGCAAACCCGTCAAGGCGGGGACCGGATCGTGAATGAGGAAGAACTGCATCCAGGGTGAGAGCATCTGCTCGACCTGACCCTCCACGGTCTCAGGGCTAGCGCCCGGTACCCCCTGCAGGATGGAAAGCAGTTCACTCCGCTTTCGGTCAATCGGCAACGGGCCCGAGGCGATGTCGAGCACACGTTCCTGAAGCGCTTGCGCCTCGGCGACCTCCTCTTCCGTGGCGCCCGATCCTTTGAGGATCGCCACAGTCTGCGAGAGAATCACCTCGCTGCCGTTGACGCCCGGAGGCGCAATGAGTACAACGAAGTCGACCAACCCCTCGTGGGCCGCGAGCGGCGCGATAATTCCCCCCTCACTGTGACCAATCAATCCAAGCGGCTTGCTCCCCACATCAGGGCGCGACCGCAGGAATCGGACGCCGGCCTCGACATCGCGAACGAAATCAAGGGTCGTCGCCGTGGCAAAATCACCCGTCGATCCCCCCACGCCCCGATCATCGAAGCGCAACACGGCAAACCCCTCCCGCGTGAGGTGGTCCGCTAAAACCAGAAACGGTTTATGGCCGAAAACGGACTCGTCTCGATCCTGAGGGCCTGAGCCGCTGATGAGCACCACTGCCGGAAATGGGCCCGTTCCTGAAGGGCGCGTGAGCGTTCCGGCAAGCCCTATACTGTCCTCCTCATTCTCGAATGTCACCTCCTCCGCCTCATAGGGAAAGGGCGGTTTCGGCTCCTGAGGCCGATTCGGCGGAGCGACGCCATCGACCCGCTCCAGCCGCAGCGGCAAGGATCCGCCCCCCTGCATCCACGTGCCGTCGAGGAAACCATCCCCATCGAGCCGCCCCTCGAATCGCGCCGCAAGCGCAGGGAGCGAGAGCGTGAGCACCCCGTCCTCAAACAGGGTCTCCGGCACGAGAATACCGGCAACGCCCTGGTCCGGGCTATCCAATTTGGACGTCAGTACGCCTGCCTCATCCCGCTGGAGATGGAATACGATGCGCAACTCCGTTCCTCCCACAGCGAGGGTTCCGAGCCACGTTCCCACGACGGGGTCAACCTGCGCACGAATCGGAGCAATGGCCGATGAAAGCCC
>CAYLXM010000008.1:60230-88710 GCA_964387555.1 uncultured Rhodothermales bacterium
ATCAGCCTAGTCCGAGCGCCAAACCGCCCTGGTACACGGCGAGGGAGCATAGATAGGCCAGACCGGTCATGTAGAACCACATCACCGCCGGCCACAGCCAGGAATTGGTTTCGCGCCGTGCGATGGCGAGCGTGCTCATGCATTGCAGGGCAAAGACGAAAAACACCATGAGGCTCACGGCCACAAGGGGTGTGAATACGGGCTCGCCCGAATCGGGATACCGATCCGCCTTCAGTTGGTCGCGCAATGCCGTGCTCGACTCATCGGCATCCCCCACCGAGTAAAGCGTTCCCAGCACACCCACGATCACTTCCCGCGCAGCAAACGCGGCGATGATTCCCGTCGTAATCTTCCAATCGAAACCCAACGGCTGCATCACGGGCTCCACGAATCGCCCCAGCCGGCCTATGGCGCTGTTCCGAACGGCCTGCCCGGCAGCCTCGTTGTCAAGTTGCGAGAGCGTTTCCTCCAACTCCTGCGACGCAGCGGCAACCCTGCCGATCGGATCCGGGCGCTCTTCCCCGCTGGTGGTCCGGATATCGGACTGTGCCCTCTGCTCCAGTTCGTCTGCGCTTTGCCCTGTGACGACGGCCACGCTGTCGACCACCGCGCGATACGCCACCCATGCTGCCGCGCGCCGCGCTTCCAGTTCCGGCCCGGGCTCTGTCCGCGGAAAAGTGGCCAGGAACCAGAGCACCACGCTCATTACGAAGATGATCCGCCCCGCCCGAACGACGAAAATCTTCGAGCGCTCGACCATCCGCCAAACCACCTGCTTCATCTGCGGCAGCCGGTACGGGGGCAATTCCATGGCAAACATGCCGGATTGCCCCTTGAAGACCCTCTTCTTGAGGACCCAGGCAGCAATGAAGGCCATCACCGTCCCCATCATGTACAGCGAAAACATGGCCAGCCCCTGGTATCCGAACAGCCCGAATAGCGCACCGGAAGGGATGAACGCGGCAATGAAGAGGGTGTAGACGGGCAGCCGGGCGGAGCAACTCATCAGCGGCGCCACCATGATCGTGATCAGCCGGTCTCGCTGATTGTCCAGCGTTCGGGCCGCCATGATGCCGGGAATCGCACAGGCAAACGAGCTGAGCAGAGGGACCACGGAGCCGCCACTCAATCCGACACGACGCATCACCCGGTCCATGATGAAAGCGGTTCGAGCCATGTAGCCCGTGTCCTCCATCAACCCCAGAAAAAAGAAGAGCAAGAGGATTTGAGGAAGGAACACCAGCACGTTTCCGACGCCCGCGATGACCCCCTCTACAAGCAGATCGGCGGCCATACCGACCGGCATCACATCCCGGATCACCGTCCCGAGGCCGTTCATCATGGCCTCGATCCCCTCCATCACCGGGGCGGCCCAGGAGAACACGGCCTGGAAGATGACGGCCAGAATGCCCACGAAGAGGATAGGACCCAGGACCCGGTGCGTGAGCACCGCGTCGATGCGATCCGATACGGTAGCGTCGCCCGGATCCTTCTTCCTCGTGACCGATCGCGCGACGATCGGACCCAGAAGGGCGTATCGTCCCATCGTTTCAGCCTGCCGATAGGGTACCTTCGCCTCGTCCAGCCTGGACCGCGTCTCGATCACGGCATCGTGGAAGCGGATATCCCGCTTTTGCCACTCCGCGAGAATGGGGTCGCTCGACAGCGCCCTCAACGCCTCGCTGAAACGCTGTGACTCGGTAAGGGTGGGGAACGACAGGCTGAGTAAATCGGAGAGGACACGAAGGGGATTGTCCAGTGCCGGCATCAGCCGCCACCGGCGCTCCGCCGGCTCAGGAAGCGGACCCCGAATCGCGGCGGCCAACTCGGCTACGCCCTTCCCCCGTGAGGCGACGATCGGAAACACCCTCAGATCCAGCGCACGCGACAAATGATCGATATCCACCTCGAGCCCGGTCTCCTCCGCCGCATCCATCATGTTCAGCGCAACAAGTACCGGAAGTCCCAGATCCGCAATCTGCGTGACCAGATAGAGGTTCCGCTCCACATTGGTGGCATCCACCACGCACACCACAAGATCCGGCACCGGCTCTCCCGCGAGGTGACCCGCCAGCACATCGTAGACGACCCGCTCGTCAAGCGACTTGGGATTGAGGCTGTAGGCCCCCGGAAGATCAACGATCTCGACCGAATGGTCGCCCGGCATACGGCCGGATCGCCGCTCTACGGTCACTCCGGGATAATTCCCCACCTTCTGCCGAAGGCCAGTCAACGCATTAAATAGCGTAGACTTCCCCACGTTAGGATTCCCGGCCAGCGCCACGCGTCTCGAAACCATCGACCGGGATGAACCCTCCAGCGCGCCCCCAGCCTTCATTCAGACAACTCGCAGGCCTGGATGTGCATGGCCACTTCGCGGCGCAGCGCAATGCGGCATTCGCCCACCGAAACGATCAATTTGCCATTGCTGAGCACGATCGAACACCGTACCCCCTCGCGCAAGCCCAGATCCATCAAACGCTGGTTGGTCGCCTCGTCACCTCCCAACCGGACGATCCTCAACCTTGCACCCACATCAAATGCCGTCAGCGGCCGAACCGAAGGCGCTGCGGAATCGTGCCGCCGATCGACCATCGAACCTACGCCTGCGGCGGCGACCGTCGCCCCAGCCCCTGCAACGGCAGGAACCAGCGAAGAGGTCATGCGAAAAAGAGGGCCTTGCAGGATCTTGAGCATCATGGCAGAACGGGACGGGGCACTGTTCTTATTTAGATTTAATATAAAGAAGGGGGCGATTCGTTCCATACGGTTCATTTGAATATTCCGTACAGACCTGGGCGCAGTGGGGTTCAACAGTTCAGGACGCTTTGCGTAGGTTAGCAGGAAAGCAACATGCGCCACGAATCCAACCTCCCTGAGCCATGCTGATTGGAGTCTTTTCCGACGTACACGACCAACTCGAACACCTCGACCGGGCCCTCGAAACGTTCGCCCGAATGGGGGCCGAGACGTTGCTGTTCTGCGGCGACTTTTGCTCTCCGATTCCTGCCCGCATCATCGGCGCCTTCCCGGGCGACGTCCACGCCGTCTTCGGCAATGGGGACGCCGACCGGTTCGCGATGCTCAAATGGGCGACGGAGGCCGCCCCGCAGTTCTTTCTGCACGGAGAGCATGCCGAATTGTCCCTCGACGGCATCAGCGTCGCGTTGACCCATTATCCGCTCTACGGGCAGGCGCTGGCGCGCACGGGGGACTATGATGCCGTCTTCTCCGGTCACACCCACGAGAAACATCGCGAGATGTTCGGCTCAGCAGTCTGGCTGAATCCGGGCGAGGTCCTCGGCTGGAAGGACAAGCCCACGTGCGCCCTATTCGACACCTCTACCCGAGAGTCGGAGTTCATCACACTGTGATGGGGTGAGGTGCAACAACAGGCCTCAGTTTGTCTTAGCCCTCGCAGGCCGCCCACCGTATCTTAACGCCTCGCTCCAATCAGGAGTTGAGCAGCCATCCCTTACCAGACCCGAGCCATGAACGATTCGACCGAACGAGCGGTGCCCGCAGCGGAAATCCTCGCCTTCCTCCGCAATCCGGCCTCCTACCCGCATCAACCGGATTCGGTCCAGATCGTTCAGACCCATGCCTCTTACGTTGCCATCGTCCCCC
The DNA here is from genome assembly GCA_964387555.1 of uncultured Rhodothermales bacterium. Taxonomy (GTDB): domain Bacteria; phylum Bacteroidota; class Rhodothermia; order Rhodothermales; family CAYLXM01; genus CAYLXM01. Next base: position 63,858 of record CAYLXM010000008.1, read on the forward strand.
CTCTGGTCTACAAAGTCAAAAAGCCGGTCGACTACGGTTTCCTGGACTTCTCTACGCTCGAAAACCGGCGCTACTATTGCGAGGAAGAAGTACGCCTAAACAGCCGGCTCAGTCCCGAAGTGTACGACGGCGTCGTTCCGATCATCCGGGCGGACGGTGCGCTTCGGTTCGGAGGAGAGGGCTCCCCGGTGGAATACGCGGTCCGCATGAAACAACTCGACGAGGCGGGTTTCCTCAAGCACCTGCTCGGGCGCGGCGAAGTCGGACCCGCCGACATCGACCGGATCGTCGACCGGTTGGCCCGGTTCTATCGCGATCAGACCCCGCGCGCCGACATAGCCATCTGGGGCCGAACCGGGGCCCTGCGCATCAGTACGGACGAGAACTTCGAACAAACAGAGCCCTACGTTGACGAACTGATCCCTCGATTCGCATTCGAGGCCATCCGCACCTATACCGCCGGCTTCTATGAGCATCACGCGTTGTTGCTCAACCGACGCCGGGTCGGGGGACACATTCTCGACTGTCACGGAGACCTCCACCTGGAGCACATCCATATTACCCCCGACGACCTCACGGTCTACGACTGCATCGAATTCAACAAGCGATTTCGCTACATCGACGTCGCCAATGACGTGGGCTTCCTGGCGATGGACCTCGACGACAAAGGCCATCGGGACCTCTCCCGATATCTCGCCGAACGGATGGCCCGGCGCCTGGAAGATTCCGACTTGCTGAAGGTGCTTGACTTTTACAAGTGCTACCGGGCGTATGTACGAGCCAAGGTGGAGAGTTTCCGCAGCAAAGCCGCAGAAGTCGAGGAGGAAGACCGTCGGGCAAGCGCGGAGCGGGCCCGTCGCTACTATCAACTCTCCCTTCAGTATGCCGTGGCCGGCTCGAGCCCGCTCGTTGTCATTCTGATGGGCCGCATCGGCACGGGCAAGAGCCTGCATGCCCGCCGCGTGGGCGATTCTCTTGGCTTTGAGGTCGTTTCCTCCGACCGCATCCGCAAGGAACTGGCGGGGCTCCCCCTGCACGTCCGCACATCCGAGGCCGACCGTGCTCGGCTCTACGCCACTGAGAAGACGTCGGAAGTGTATGACATTCTTGTGGATCGAGCACTTCGTCGGGCCGAAGATCACCTCGGGACGGTTCTGGACGCCACATACGGCAGCCGACGCCTTCGCGACGAACTGCGGTCACGCCTCCGTGCCGCGGGCATTGCGTACTGCTTCGTGGAACTCGAATCGCCGGAACACGAGATCAAGGAGCGGCTTCGCGATCGGGACCAGGCCGAGGATGTGGTGTCGGATGCGCGCCTGGAGGACTTCGAGACGATCTCCTCCCGCTTCGAAGCACCGGACGCGCTCGAAGATGTCTACCACTTCACGGTCAATACGGGACATCACCGTGATCTGGTGACCGCGGAAATCCTCCGCCGGATTTCCCGGTTGCAGAGTTCCCGGCGCATGTTCGGAGGCAGCTGAACGCTCCTCCGCCACCCTCTTCATCCGGCACATGGGACTCCGTTTTCCGCCGCACCGCGGGGCAGGTCCCGGCGCGCGGCCGCGGCCCGTCCTTCGAAGAAAAGCGGCGGAGTCCGGGATCGTTTTCCGCAGAGGTTCAATTCGCGCGTGCTTACCTTGAGCGAGAACACGCAAGGTCATTTACCGCGGGCGCGATGAAAGAACTCTCTGACATCCTGGGCCTGGCGGAACTGCTCCACGACAGCGGAGAATCGTTCGCCCTGGCAACCGTCGTTAAAGTGCTCGGATCCGCCTACCGGCGCCCGGGTGCACGGATGCTCATCCTCAAAGACGGCAGTACCACCGGGTCCATCAGCGGAGGCTGCCTGGAAGCAGAAGTGGTCAAGCAGGCTCTCGAGGTCATCGGGTCGGGCAAACCCGCCATCCACGTTTTTCGACTTGGCGAAGACGACCACATTTCGGGCTTCGGACTCGGATGCGGTGGTGACGTGCACATGCTCATCGAACCCGAGCCCCTGAAAGGTAGAACACCGGCTTCCGACTTGATCCGCGCCGGTTTCCACAGCCGCGCTGAGGCCGTACTGGCCACCGTCATCGGTCCGGGCGATGCGGCAAGGAATTGGATCGGGCAGCGGGCTGCGCTGCTTCATGACGGCAGGATTCTTGGCGAGTTGGCGACCTGGAACGGATTTCCCGCCGTGCAGGCCGGCGCGGGCGACCTCTTTCATTCCCCCAGGTCCCATATCCATACGTTCGAAGCGGACGACACCCCCCTCGAAATCCTCTTTGAAGTCCTCCACCCTCCCGTTCAGCTGGTCGTCTTCGGAGACGGACCCGATGTAGCCCCGCTCGTTCGTATCGGGCATGAACTCGGATGGCGCGTCGTCGTGGTCGGACGCAAGACCGTCCCAGACCTGCGTCGGCTGTTCCCTGGTGCCGATGAGCATGTCTTCCTGATGCATCCCGAGAACGTGCTCAATATCTTCGCGTTGGATGCATGGAGTGCGGCTATCGTGATGACGCATAACTTCATCCGCGACCGAGACCTGTTGGCCCAGATCCTGCCCTCGGTCGTGCGGTATGTTGGCGCGTTGGGACCCAAGGATCGGACCACCCGGATGATCGCGGAACTCGAGGAACGGGGGGCTTCGTTCGAGCCGCACCACCTCGAAAGATTGCACGCACCCGTCGGACTGGACATCGGAACGGAATCTCCCGAACAGATCGCCCTCTCCATCCTGGCCGAGATCCAGGCGGCCTTCAGCGGTCGCCCGGGGACGCCGCTGCGCCATCGGGAAGGTCCGATCCACGATCCGATCGCCATCGTCTGAGGTCGCACCATGCCATACCGAACCCTCATTGAACCCGTCGCCCTGGTTCCTCATCTGAATACGGACGACTGGGTCGTGATCGACTGCCGATTCTCGCTCAACGACACGGACCGCGGACGGCGCGACTTTGCCGACTCCCACATTCCAGGTGCCCTCTACCTCCATCTGGATGATGACCTCTCGGGCCCTATCGTTCGGAGAAAGACCGGACGTCACCCGCTTCCCTCCCCTGAAGACGCGTCTGCGGTTTTCGGGCGATGCGGAATCGACCACGATGTCCAGGTCGTCGCTTACGACGATGCCGGCGGCTCGGTTGCCGCCCGGCTGTGGTGGATGCTGAAGTGGCTGGGGCACGATCACGTCGCCGTGCTCGACGGAGGCTGGCAGGCGTGGATGGCCACCTGTCTGCCCACCGAAGCCACCGCCTCGACGAGAAAGCCAAGGACCTTCACACCGCGGGTGGCGGCGGAACGCGTTGCCGATGTGCACGATGTCGAAGCAGCCCTCGCCAACCCCTCCTTGCTGCTGCTCGACGCCCGGGCGCCTGAGCGATACCTCGGCATGTCGGAGCCCATCGATCCGGTTGCAGGCCACATCCCCGGAGCGCTGAATCTGCCATGGGACGGCAACCTCGACGCCGCCGGGCGCTTTCTGCCGCCCGATCAACTCAGGCTCCGGTTGGAGGACGCCCTTCGGGGGACAGCCGGCGAGCACGTGATCTGCTACTGTGGATCCGGCGTATCCGCCCTGCACATCGCCCTCGCCATGGCCCACACGGGCATGCCTATGCCCCGACTCTACGCCGGCTCATGGAGCGAATGGATAACCGATCCGCTTCGGCCCATTGCGACAGGACCCGAAGAGTAAGGAACTCTCCCCTCGCGAAACCTACGGCCACGGGTAGATCCACGGCTCACGGTACGGCCTGCTGAGCAGGGCCGAGGCTTGCTCATCCCCCACGATCTCTTCCTTCTCGCCGTCCCAACGGACACTGCGACCCAGGCGCATCGACAACATGCCGAGCAGGCTCATGTTGGTCGAACGATGCCCGATCTCGATGTCGCAAACCGGGCGGCGACCCGTCTTGACGGCATCCATGAAATCCGCCCACAACTCGCGAATATTCTCGTTGTCCTTGCTGTGCAAACGGGGCTCTTCGTGGATAACCGGCTTCGACTTGTCCGCCGGGAAAAACGTCCATCCATCGAGCCAGCCCATGTGAAACACGCCCTCGGTACCGTAGAAATAGCATCCTATGGCCGCGTGCTCGTTACGGTTGTCCGCGTAGTGACGATGCTCCCAGGTTGCGGTGAACGATTCGAATTCGAACACGGCCACCTGCGTGTCGGGTGCGTCCGTATTGTCTTGCTTGATGAACCGGTTTCCGGTCGAATAAACGGTATGCGGCGCCTTCTCCTCCGTCCACCACAGGATCTGATCCATCCAGTGAATCCCCCAGTCGCCCAGACGCCCATTCGCAAAATGGAGGAACTCGCGAAATCCACGTGGATGAATGCGTGGATTAAAGGGAACGAGCGGCGCCGGTCCGCACCACATGTCCCAGTCCAACTCGGCCGGCGGATCCTCATCCGGCGACGGCGACCCCGGTCCACCCCCCGAGTGTACGAAGGCGCGGACCATCGCGACCTTTCCGGCCTTTCCGGATTTCAGGAACTCCATCCCGGACACGTTGTGTGGAGACACCCGGCGGTGGGTGCCCACCTGAACCACCCGGTCAAATTCTCGCGCCGCCTTGACCATCGCCTTCCCTTCGTTGATGGTGTGTCCGACGGGCTTTTCGACATAGACATGCGCCCCCGCCTCCACCGCGGCGATCATGATGAGAGGATGCCAGTGATCCGGCGTGCCCACCACGACGACTTCCGGCGTCTCCCGAGTGAGCAGTTCCCGGTAGTCCCCGTAGACCGCCGGTCGACGACCCGTCAGTTGCTCAACCTCGTCAGCCGCAGCCACCAGGTGGCGCCGATCGACGTCACACAGGGCAACCACGTCGGACTCTCCCGACTCGATGGCGTAGCGGAGGATGTTCATGCCCCACCAGCCGGACCCGACGAGGGCCGTGCGGTACCGCCGATTGGTCTTCCGGCTCCCGATGATGGGTACCGCTGCGATCCCTAACCCGGCCGCCGTAGTGGATCTGAGAAAATCTCGTCGATTCATAACCATCCTATTCTGATCACATCGTAAGGGGTACTCCGCCCGACCCCATCGGGTGGAGAGAGGAACCTGCCGTGAACCGGCCGCAAATCGGTCGGGAGAAGACCCGACTAGTAGGCCGCCGCGAGAAGCTCCCGCACCTCAATCAGCCGGTCCCGGACGGCCAGAATACCCTCCCACTCGGCTCCGCGCGGACCGTGCTCGATGCCGCACCATCCCCGGTACCCGGCGTCCAGCACGATACGCATCATCCGCTCATAATCCAGCTCGTGCTGCCCGCCCTGGGCGTCCCAGGCGGTCGGCTTCACGCTGACCCCCCTTGCGAGGGGCATCATTTCCGTCACGCCCTGATACGAATCGTATGATTCGTCACCACTTATGCGAAAATTTCCGAAATCCGGCAGGGTGCCCGCTCTGGGGTGTTCAGCCAGTTTCATCACGTCCATCAGCCAGCGTGCATTGCTCGAAAACCCTCCGTGGTTCTCGATGATCACGTTGAGGTCGTGACCGTCGGCAAATTCGCAGAGCTGGTGCAGTCCGTCCGCCACGAGGCTCTTCTGTTCATCGTACGTGCCTTCGCTGTACCCGTTGACACGAATCGAATGACAGCCCAAGAACTTAGCCGCTTCTACCCATTTGAAATGGTTCTCGACTGCGATCCTGCGCTCTCCCTCATCCGGATCGCCCAACCGTCCTTCGCGGTCGCACATGATTAGCACACTGGTGACACCCTCGCCATCTGCCCGGTTCTTCATCTCCGCCAGGTACTCCGAATCCGTCGCCTTGTCCATGAAGAACTGATTGACGTACTCGATCCCGTCGATGCCATGCTCCTTTGCGGCCCTCGCAAAATCGAGATTGTCCATCTCGCCACTGAACAGGAGGGGGTTGAGCGACCACTGCGCCAGAGAGATCTTGAACAGCGGATCGGAGCCGGCAGCGGCAAGCACGGCGTCACGCCTGGTCAACGCCAAAACTGAAGCACCGGCGGCCGAGATACGAAGGAAGTCACGTCGCTTCATGACACACGCCCGAATAGGTTGTTGCACGATACGGCGCGAACGATCTCGACGCGCCCAAGCTTCTAAATGAACGACCCGGGAGCGAGGGACGCAACAAAGAAGAAGGCCCGACCACGAGAATGGCCGGGCCTTCCTATTCAATACTCCGCAGGCCGGATCTACAAATCCTCCACCTCTCCGGCATCGGATCCCGACCGCACGAACGGATAGACCTCCACCAGCATTCCCTGGAGCTTCGTCCGGCCTCTATTGATCCGGCTCTTCACCGTGCCCATGGGCAGACCGGTTATTTCGGCGATTTCTTCGTAGGCCAACTGCTGGATATCCCGCAAGACCACTACCTCACGAAATTCGGACGGAATTTTGCCCAGCGCCTCGTGAATGTAGTGCCCCTGAAATACGCTTTCCGTGTGCCGGTCCGGCGAGAAGGTTTCATCCGGAATCTCGACCTCGTACTCCTCGTCATCGCGGTTGACCGCCTGAAGAGAGTACACCTTCCGGCGCTTCCGTTTGCGGTACTCTGAACGAGCAAGGTTACCGGCAATGGTGTACAGCCAGGTGGAGAACTTGGCAATCCGGCGGTACGAATGCCGGTTTCGATACACCCGCAGGAACGTCTCCTGCAACAGGTCCTCCACCTCCTTCATGTCCCCGAGGAACCGATAGAGATAGTTGGACAGGGGATCCTTATAGCGGCCCACCAACAGATCATAGGCCTCCACCACCCCCGTCTGGAATTGCTCCATCAGGTCCTCGTCGCCCATCTGTCGCAGGAGCTGCTGGCGAGTCGGCGGTCCCTGATCGGCGACGCGTTTCGACTTCACCGGCCTGGAACGCGCGGCTGCAGACGGCTGGCGTTCGGCGATCTCCCGCGCAGAAACTTCTACGCGCCTGCGCAGCGTGGGCAGTGCCGATGTGCGTTGCTCCGAACGACTATGCTTGTCAACCCTCATGGCGAATTCCCTCCTTAGCATCCCTGGAAACAGTCGGCATCAGACGGCGTTGCAGCATGCAGATTGACCGCCCGATTCGATTATTAGTATACGAAAAAGTCGATTGATGTTGCAACATTAATCGTTCGCAAAATCAAAAACGCTCATTTTTGTTGAAATGATCGAATCTTCGGCATCCGTTTCGACCCGTCGGGCCTCGGAATTGCTGGGTGTCCACGAGTCCACCGTGAAGCGGTGGTGTAACGACGGAGAACTCGTCTGCGGGCACACACAGGGTGGACACCGGAGAATTCCGCTCGAGGCCCTCCTCGCATTTGCGCGCGCCAACGACTACTCGCTCGATCTGCTCCCCTTTGACGGTTCCGCGGGACGCGTCTGGCACGGGACGGAAGCAGCGCAACGGAATGAAGACTATTCGAGCCTGATCTCGTTGTTGTACGAGTGGCTCGATGCCGAACGCGTCGACCTCGTCGTGCACCTCCTTTTCTATCTCCGCGGTCAGAATCGACCATTGGCTCTTCTGTTTGACCGACTCGTCGGACCCGTGATGTTCCGCATCGGTGCGGCCTACCTCGAAGGCAGCCTCTCGATCGGGGACGAACACCGGATGACCCAGACGATGCGGGATGCTCTCATACAGTGTAGACGCTTGCAGCCAACCAATGGTCACATTTCAACACAATTTCGTGTTGCCATCGTTGGATGTCCCCGGAATGAAGCCCATGAACTGGGAGCGCTCATGGTGCGGGTTACGCTCGAGAACCTGGGCTGGCGGGTGGTCTATCTGGGACTGGACGTGCCCACCGAGGAATTTGCGCTCCAACAGCGCAAACACCGGGCCGATCTCGTTTGCGTCTCGGTAGTCCCCCCGACCGGCGCCGCCGAGGCAGCCGCCATGGCACGCCTGCTTGGGCATATGGCCTCCAGCGACGCAACATACCGACTCGCCTTCGGAGGCAGTGCCATCGACCAGAGTTGCCCGCCCATTCCGACGTCCCCCGGCATCGCAGAGGTCCAATTGTTCCGGGCCATGACGCCCTTTGCCGAGTGGGCGGATTCGCTCTGAATTCCCATTGACCCGGAACCCGTCGTCCGCACGCCCTGGTGGACGCGTAACTGCATCCGACACGTACCCTCCCCGGTCGGGATGGCATTGTCAAGACGACCAGGTGGACGAAGCCAAATTGAGCTAAGCCGTTACCGAAGGCCCGAAGGTCTCCGACCGCGCCTTCTCGAGCCAGGCAACCAGCTCCTCCAGTCCCTCTTCCGTCTTCGAACTGAAGCGCAAAACCGGCATACCCGGATTCACACGGTCAATGAACTCGTGGCAACGGTCCATGTCAAAATCCACGTACGGCAATAGATCCGTCTTCGAAATGATCGCGAGTCCGGATTCAAAAAAGGCATTGGGGTACTTGAGCGGCTTGTCGTCCCCTTCCGTCACGCTCAGAATGACCACCTTGATCGCCTCACCGAGTTCGAACATGGACGGGCAGACCAGATTGCCCACGTTCTCTACAAAAAGGAACTCGACACCATCCAGGTCGAGGCGGGAGAGCGCATGGCGAACCATATGGGCATCAAGATGACAGCCCCGGTTCGTATTGATCTGGGTCACATTCGGGGTGACTTTCCGGATCCGCGCTGCGTCGAAGTGGGTCTGCTGGTCCCCCTCGATGACCGCCACGCGGGTTCGCTCGCCCAGTGCGCGCAGAAGATGCTCCAGCAGCGTCGTTTTGCCGGAACCCGGCGAACTGAGAAGGTTCAGGCAGAAGATGCGCCGCTCGCGAAAATAGGCCGCGTTCTCGCGCGCCAGGCGCGCATTGAGATCCAGCACCGGCTCACCCACGACGTGCGTGTGCCCGTTCGGGTTTCCCGAGCCTTCCTCCCCCTCGTGATGATGGGCATGAACAGGAGTCGCCAGCGACGGATCATCACATCCACAGGTATCACACATCCGAATCGACCTCCATTCGTTTCACATTCAATTCCATCCCGCTGACCATCTGGAAGGCATATCCCCCGCAGCTGGCGCACGGTGAAAAGAGCGAATCCCGCTCCTGTTCCAGTCCGCACGCCCGGCAGCGGCCGCGGGCGGGGACCACCTCTTGAATTAATTGCGTCTTCTCCAGATCCGTCCCCCGGGTCAGCGCATCGAACGCGAAGTCGAGTGCATCGGGGACGACCAGCTGAAGTGCCCCGACCTCCAGCGTGATGGAGTGAATGACGCCGTAGCCGTTCTCCTCCTGGATCTGACGCACGATGCGCAGAATGGACTCGCAGATCGAGACTTCATGCATGAATCATGGCCGACTGGCACCCTTTTGGCGGATGGCGCCCACCTGATCACGCGGGAGAGCGCACCGCTTCCACCTCGAGTCCGATCTGGCGAACGAGTCCGGCGAGGTCGGCACCTGAAGCCGGAATACAGGAAACGAGCCGTTCGGTCCACCGGCCGATCCAGGGATCGGCTCCGGCCAAGGCCCGCAATCCACCCTCGAGCCCCAGCAGAAACCGCCATTCGGCCATACGTTCCACGTTGAATGCGCGCAGCGCATCCGGCGAACGACTGCCTTCCAGGATATCGGCCATTGACGTACCCAATTCATACGCTTCCCTCAGGCCTACGTTCATGCTCTGAATGCCAACCGGCCCGGTCATGTGCGCGGCATCCCCCGCAAGCCACATCCGATTCTTCCCGAACGCGGAGGCCAGCCGCCGCTCGAAACGTACGGCAAGACGCCATTGGATCTGGTCCACGCTCCCCTTGAACCACGGAGCCCGCTCAGCGAGCAGCGCCCGCAAGTTGTCTTCGGCCAGCACAGGGAACCGGGTTGCGCCGAGTTCCACGAGGAGATTGTCCTTGCTGCGCGTGCCGACCGGGGCCGTGAACCCTGGCAATTCGAAACTCCACCTACAGTAATTGTCCGGCAGCGGCCAAAGTACATTCGTCGTCAGGTGATCGAGGACCACGCTGAGTTCATGAGCCGGATCCGCGTCCGACTTGAACTCGAATACCGCAAAAGTCTGTGCCTCACCGATTTGATCATACTCGATCTGCAGCGCCCTGCGCACGTCCGACCGATGCCCATCCGCTCCGATTACGAACGGGACCTTCATGTGCTCGGTCGACGCTACGACCCAGTCGGTGTGCGCCACCGCATACCCCATCGATTCCTTCTCGAGGTGCTCCACGGTCAATTCCACCCGGTCGCTCTCCATCGTGATGTTCGACACCTGGTGATTCCACCGCACACGGACACCCAGCTTTTTCAACGCCCGCTCCAACTCGGATTCGAGTACGTCCTGCCGCATCACGGCGACAAACGCATTCTCGTTGCTCTCGTCGGTGAGCCGAATCTCGGTTCTTCGGGCCTCCAGATCATACAGCCCCACCGTACGCACCGGATAGGCCTTCTCCAGGATCGGTTTGAGCACACCCAGTTGGTCCAGAAGCGCCAGCGATTGCGCATGCAAGGCAAGCGCATAGCTGTGTGCAGCAGGCCTCCATTCCTTGTCGACGATCTCCACCTCGATGCCCCTCCGGGCAAGGGTGAGCGCCGCCATGAGGCCAACGGGCCCGGCTCCGACGACAAGAACGACCGGTTTGTGCTTGCTGAACATGCTGGTATTCGGTTGAATCGGAAGTGCGGTACAGACCCTTTTAAGAATAGCAGAATTCGATATGAAACGCGACAGTCTTCATCCTCTCAGCCTTGTGAGGGAATTCACGGGATGCCTGTCAGATTATCCCTCACACCGGGTGGGGCGCGATCCGGCAACACGAACCCCATCTGCCCCTTCGCCACCTCGATGTGTATCGCATCACCCACCTGAAGACCGGGCAGCCAGGTCGTGAGCACTTCGAGCACATCCGGGTCCTGAAAATGCGTGGGCTTGGTTTCGGGATGAGGATGGTAGATGAGACCGGAAACCCAATCCGAACCGTGAACACGAACCCGGCAATCAAAAAACGAGAAATCCTCGGCCGGCTCGCGCTTCGCCCACCGCACCTCGCGAAACGTGACCCGAGCCCTGCCTGCGACGGTTGACCAGGGAGAAATCGACACGTTGATCGTTCCCCGGTAGTAGGGACGCAAATCCAGGCCCAGCGACAGAAACGTCGGAATCTGCATGGCCAGCGTGCCACCCGGAAATCGTGGATTTTGATTTCGGCCTGACGCGACCCCGTGTCCTGCGACCACACGTCCAACGACGTGTGATGCGGCCCCTTTCCAGGGCTCCTCCCTTTCGAGGCGATTCGACATCTCTCCGTTTCCATCGGTTACCGGAACGTCGCGGCCCAACGCCACGTCTGCCGGCCGGAAACGTCCGGCGCGACGCGGGCCGGTCTTCCGGACTCGAGCGGCAAAGATACATTTTGCTCGGCAGACTATCCGTGTTGAACGGGCTCCCGATTCACCCGTTCGGGCCGGAAAAACACCTGGAACACCACGAAAACGAGTACCACGACGGATCCAGGCACCATCCAGAATCCCTGCCAGCGCGTCATCGCCGCCAATCCCTCGCCGACGATCCCATTAAACAATGCGCCGGATATCAGGGCCCCCGTGACCAGCCCGAATCCGTTGTTGACCATCACCAGAAGCCCCTGCGCCTGTCCTCGGATCTCCGGCGTCGCATGCTGATCGACGTACACCTGCCCGGAGATGAACGTGAAGTTGAAGCAGATCCCGTGCAACAGGATCCCGGAGAGGATCAACACCGCGCTGCTGCCGGGCGCGCCGAGAACGAACAGGACGAAACGAAGCAGCCAGGCCAACATCCCGACGGTGTAGAGCGACTTCACACTCATGCGCGTAAGAAAGAACGGCATGGTGAGCATGATCGCCACCTCCGAACCTTGCCCGAACGACATCAAGAAGGCAGGATTCTGTAGACCTGCCGCATTGAGGAAGACGGGCGCGTAGGCGTAGTACGACGACAGGGGAATGGAGAGCAGGAAGATGCTGAGCAGAAAAACCACAAACGGCACACTGGATAGTTGCCGCAACGCATCTAACCCCAGAATCTGCCGCAGACCCACGCGCCCCCCGGCACCCCTCGGAGGTGTATGGGGGAGCGTCAAGGCGTAGAGCCCGAACACAATCGAAGAGCCCGCTGCGATCTGAAGAGGCAGGGCGGTCCTGTCTGCCCCAAGCAAAAAACTCACGAGTACGCCGGCAGACATCCAGCCCAGCGTGCCGAACACCCTGATTCCCGTGAACTGGCGTTTGCGGTCCGTCACATGGTGGAACGCCAGGGTCGCGGTAAGGCCCACCGTCGGGAAAAAACACAACGTATGCGCAAGAAGAAGCAGGATGAACAACCCGCTGCGGCCCTCACTTATCAGCGACGCGGCCAGCATGGGGACTGCTCCCAACACGGTCAACAGGGTGACCAGCCGCTCGGCAGCAAAAAAGCGGTCGGCTACCATTCCCAGGAAGAACGGCGCAACGATTGCGGAGATCGGGCCCACGGCATACGCCCAGAAAATGGCATCCGCCATGCCGTGCGCTGCCATGTAGTTCCCGATCGTGACGTACCACGATCCCCATGCGAAAAACTGCAGGAACATCATGGCCTGCAGGCGGACCCGCAATTGCCGATTCATCGAATCGCCTCCGCGACGGCCGCCATCTCCTTCATAAGCTGCGCATCCATGTCCACGTCGAGCACCTGGCTGATCACCGCCGACCAGCCGTGGATGAAATAGCTCCACCCGTCGGCCACCTTCAGCCCCCGTGAATCGGCCTGCGTCCTCGCCTGATGCAGGAAGGGCCGCTCGCCTCGATAATTCAGTTCCCAGATGACACCCCCTTCCGGAAACTCCGCCGCCGACGTGATCGGCGATCCCGGCCGGTCTTTCCCCAGCCCGGTGGCATTGATCACAACGCTTCCGGGCTTCAGCGTGCGAACGAGTCGGTCATTGTCTTCCGGCCCTTTAACCCTCACGCCCTCGAAGATTCCCGGCCCGGGCATACGGCCTGACAGTTCCAGAAACCGCTCGAGCCGCCCCCCATCCACATCGCACAAGACCATACGCTCCGGACGATCCTCCTCCCGCTCTTGCTCCGCCAAATAAAGGGCCAACGCCGTTGCCGCACCTCCGGCGCCCAGACACAACACCTCCCCCCCGGTTCTTCCGAAATACCCCCGTCCGAGGATCCCCGCCAGACTCCGCCCACCCGCCACCGGATCCGTCGTATCGCCCATCAAACGACCGTCTCGCTTGAACATGCTGGACACTTCCCCGAGGATGGCGGCGTGAGGACGCAGCCCGTCGAAGAGGTCCTCCGACGCGTCCAATAGATCGATTTTGTGGGACGTGACCAGCCCGCCAAGATTGTTGGGATCGGCCTTCATCCCTTCGATGAGCGCGCGGTACCGCGCCGGGTCGTCGTGCAACGCAAAATCAACCCCCTCCACGACGACTTCGGGGCGACCCAGAACCCGCATCCACCCCGGAAAAGCCTGCAGACTCGAGGATTGGGATGTGGAAACGCCGACAAACGTGAACGTCGGCACCCTCTTCATACGGTAGGACATGGATATTCTTGCCAGAACGGGCGGTCCACGCGGTCAATCGACAAACCGGATGCGTACCGCCTTGAGTTCCATAATCTGTGAATTCCGTTTCGAGATTGCCTTAACGGCAAAAAGCGTACGCCCGGTCTCCAAACGTACCGTGCCCACCGGAAGCCTACCCCACTCCCGCTCGTACACCTCCCCACGTAACACCAGATCGGGACTGAATACCGTCCTGGGAACGTGCGCCGGTTCAACCATGGCCTCCAGAGCCTGGCCACCCACTTCCACGCGAATGCGAGAGCCCGCATCCTCGGGCGCCACCGCATAGTCCAGACTGATCTCATATCGACCCGCGCGAACCACCTCGACCGGCCATGCAGGGAAGGCCTCGACATTCGTCCACCCCGTCACCCAATCGTTGGCCCATCCGTTGGGATCGACATAGCGAATGCCCTCGCCGTGCAGCAACGCCTCGTGTCCCGGCAGGACGATCCGTGGCGACTCGGCATGACCCAGCGGGACGGGGATCTGCTCCAGGCCCGAACCCGTGACGTCGGCAAACCAGGCTTCATAGGCCCCGGCGAGCGAAGTGGAAAGTTCCGGATGTTCCGGGGCGACATCCGTACGTTCAGCCGGATCGGCCCAGAGGTCATAGAGCTCCCATCCCCGACCCTCGTTGACGGCACTCCAGTGGCCATACCGCACCGACCCGGGCAATGGCCGCAGAGGGCCCTGGCCAAAATGGTGGATATAGAGCATCCGATCCGGCCAGTCCGTACCCTCGCCTGATAGCAGGGGCACCAGACTGCGCCCATCCATCACGGTCGATGAAGGAGCCTGAAGGCCGACCAACTCAAGCAGGGTGGGCATTACGTCGATGTGCGCCGCTTTTTCTTGCACCGTCAGCCCGCCTTCAATTTGACCCGGCCAGTGCATAAAAAACGGCACCCGCGTTCCGCCTTCCCGCACACTGCCCTTGATCCCCCGCATTCCTCCATTCCACCTGACCCCGTTGGGCCCGTTATCGGTGAGGAAGAGTACGATGGTCCGATCCCGCAGCCCCAGTCGATCCAGTTCCCCCAGCAACCGCCGGAGGTTCTCGTCCACGTTCTCCACCATGGCGTAGGCGGCAGCATCCCGGTTGTCGAATCCTCGTTCAGTGTACTTCCGAAACAGGGCATCCGGAGCCTGGAAAGGGCTATGGGGCGCGTTGAATGGCACGTACGCGAAAAACGGTCGCTCGCGATGCCGTCTCATGAAGGCGAGCGCCGAATCGGTCAGCACGTCCGTGATGAATCCCCGTGTCGGCACGGTTTCCCCGTTGTAGATGAGGTCGGTGTCAACGTAGTTGTTCCAGTGCCCTGCCGAGAAGCCGAAGAACGTGTCGAAGCCCTGTCCGGCCGGGTCGTGCGGGAAATGCGCCCCGTTGTGCCACTTGCCGAAGATCCCGGTGGCGTATCCCGCATCGCGCAATGTCTCGGCCAATGTGACCTCCTCCGACCGCATGGTCTCGCGACCGCGTGTCACCCCGTATACACCCGTCCGAAGCGAGTACCGGCCGGTCAAGAGGCTTGCGCGCGTCGGGGAGCAAACCGGACTCACGTAGAAGCGGTCGAAACGCACCCCCGCGCGCGCCAGGGCGTCCATCGCAGGGGTGTCCAGTTCCGGATTGCCGTGGGAGCGGACGTCCCCCCACCCCTGGTCATCCGTCATCACGAGCAGGATATTGGGCCGCTGCGCCTGCAACGGTGCTGCAGCGGCCGTCAGGACCATCAGACCTGTCAGGGTAAAGAGCCTCCATGAAGATGGGTAAGAGGATGATCTCATTGGGGTTCTCCCGTAGCGGCTTCGGATGTTGGGACGGGGGGCGTCTGCCGGGAATGCGGCACCCACGGCGGCGCCCCTACGATGCGGCCCTCATGGCGGCTCCCCTACTATGCGGCACCCACGGCAGCGCCCCTGCTATGCGGCGCCCACGGCGGCGTCCCGTAATATAGGAGACCAACGGCAGCCGACCTCGAGGTCCGTGACCGGCTCGTGCGAGGATGAATTCCTCTGAAACTCCCAACCCGTTTCGCTCGGACCGCGATCGGAACCCATATCTTGCGCCGGACGTAACGACAAGGTTTGACTCTCACGGAAGCTTTCACCCTCACGGATCGAACACATCCCCTGACCATGAGTGGATTTCGACACTGCGTCGTTCTTGTATCCCTGCTTTCGTTCTCGGCATACGGTCAGCCCCTCACCAAGTCCATGCCGGACGACCCGCGTGATCGACGGGTGGAGTCGAGACTCGAGGCGGCTCCGGCCGCGGCGCCGCGCATTTTGGACCGCGTTTCAGAGCGCATCCCGGGGACGAGCGTGTCGTTTGATTTTACCTACATTCCGGGTGGGACCTTCATGATGGGCAGTGACGAGGGCGAGCCGGGAAGGGAGGAAGATGAGGGTCCGCGCCGACTCGTGGCCGTGGAGCCGTTCTGGATGATGGTCCACGAACTCACCCACGACGCCTACAACGTTTTCATGTACAAAGAACAGGACAGCGACTCCACTCTGGCGCCCGGGTATGACTATTCGGTGGATGCCGCAGTCCGTCCCAGTCCCCCCTACGAAGATCCTGCGTTCGGCATGCCCAAGTCGGGACACCCGGCGGTCGGCATGACCCAGTGGGGGGCCCTGCAATTCGCCCGCTGGCTCTATGAGAAGACCGGCACCTTCTACCGTCTGCCCACAGAGGCAGAATGGGAGTATGCATGCCGGGCCGGCTCCGATGACGCCTACACATTTGGGGATGATGCGACGGATCTGGACGAGTATGCCTGGTACTGGGACAACAGCGGTGAGACCTACCAGGCCGTTGGATCCAAGACTCCCAACAAATGGGGGCTCTACGACATGCATGGCAACGTGGCCGAATGGACCCTCGACGAGTACCAGCGCTCGTTTTATGGCTCCATCGAAGAAGGCGCCGTCGGACCCTGGTCCATGCCCACCAAACTGCATCCCCGTACCGTACGCGGAGGCGCGTACGACGACGATCCACCTGCGCTCCGTTGTGCGGCCCGGCTGGAATCCAGCATGGCCTGGAAACGCCGGGATCCGCAGTTGCCCAAGAGCTTCTGGTGGAACACCGATTCCCCATTCGTGGGCTTCCGGTTGGTTCGACCGGCCGTTGAACCCTCCCCTGACGAAATCGCCGAATTCTTCGCCATCACGTTGGGCGAATAGACCGTTTCCGCATCCATCCGCATCGAGGTATTCCCAATGAGACCGAAAGCGCTTTCAACGAGTGGACTAAACCGCCGCGACTTCGTCAAGAGTTCCGCTACCCTCATGGGTGGTCTTGTCGCGTCCAGAATGCCCCTCGCCTCCGGCATCTATGCCGGCGCCGTCAACGACGAGATCAAGATCGGCCTGATCGGCTGCGGCGGTCGGGGCGCCGGGGCAGCCGTTCAAGCGCTGAGCACGAAGCAGAACGTCAAGCTTGTTGCCATGGCCGATGCGTTTCGCGATCGTGTCGACGACGCCTACCGCAACATCCTCAATGCGGAAGTAGAGGACGGATCAGGCGGCATGAAATCGATTACCGACCGGGTGGACGTGCCGGAAGAGCACAAGTTTGTCGGTTTCGATGCCTACAAGGAGGTCATCCCGCTGGTCGATGTCGTCCTCCTGTGTGCCCCTCCCGGATTCCGGCCCAGTCATTTCGAGGCCGCCGTTCTTGCCGGCAAGCACGTCTTCATGGAGAAGCCGCTTGCGACGGATGCGCCCGGGATCCGGCACGTGCTCGAAACCGCCGAACTGGCCAAGCAGAAGAAGCTGAACGTGGTGGTCGGCCTGCAGCGCCATTATCAATCCGAATACCGGGAGTGGGTCAAACGATTGCACGAAGGAGCGATCGGCGACGTCGTCGTTTCCCGCGTCTATTGGAGCGGCGGAGGGGTGTGGGTCCGCGAACGCAAGCCGGAAATGACCGAAATGGAGTACCAGATGCGCAACTGGTACTATTTCAACTGGCTCTGCGGCGACCACATCGTGGAGCAACACGTCCACAACATTGACGTGGGCAACTGGGTCAAGCAGGCCTATCCCGTCAAAGCAAACGGCATCGGCGGCCGACAGGTGCGCACGGGCAAGCAGTTCGGCGAGATCTACGACCACCATTATGTGGAGTTCGAGTACGAAGACGGCAGCCGGATGATCAGCCAGTGCAAGCACATGGAGAACACCTGGAGCCGTGTCAGTGAAGCATTCCACGGCACCAAAGGCTCCGCCCCGCAGCCGGGCGTCATTCTCGACGCGTCGGGTTCGGTGATCTACCGCCATAACAGCAAGAACGACCCCAACCCGTACCAGGTCGAGCATGATGAGTTGTTCGATGCGATCGAGAAAGGAGAATTCCG
This sequence comes from uncultured Rhodothermales bacterium, assembly GCA_964387555.1. Taxonomy (GTDB): domain Bacteria; phylum Bacteroidota; class Rhodothermia; order Rhodothermales; family CAYLXM01; genus CAYLXM01. The sequence continues at coordinate 81,766 of CAYLXM010000008.1, forward strand.
CTTCGCCGACGCCGAGAACGGCGCGAAGGCGACAATGTCGGCGATTATGGGCCGGATGGTCACGTACTCCGGACAGGAACTCACCTGGGACGAGGCGCTGAACTCGCCCATCAGCCTGATGCCGACCACCTACGCCTGGGACGCCACCCCGCCGGTCGTCCCGGGTCCCGACGGGTTTTATCCCGTTGCCATGCCGGGTACGACCAAGGTCGTCTGATCCGCGGCTTCCTTCTCGACGAGGCGGCGGGATACTCTCCCGCCGCCGCCACGTCCACACCGGGCACGCCGGAGGGCCTCGTCCAACCGGCATGACGCAGAAGTCCGCGCGCCGTGGTCCCCACGTGGCTCGCCGGATCGTCTCGTCAAAACGGCGTAATGCCCTGGCTCGCGTGGCAACCTACCCCTAAGGCCCGCCGGATGGCCGCATCATGGTGCCCGGATTCGGAAGTCCGCGCGCCGTCTTCCCCCACACTTCTCAGTCATGAATGGGTCTTAACATGATAAGGTGCGAGATTAGGCTCGCCACGGTCGGAAGGACCTTTCCCAACCCTCCGGCCGTAGAAGGCAGCTCGGAATTGACCAAGCCCATAAGAACCAACGATTGACGCCTCCCGACCGGAGATTCAAGCGACCCACGAACACGCATGGGCAAACGGTTCGAGGTCGTCGACGATCGAGCCGGACGGATGATCCCGGACCAAACGGGTCTCCGTCAATGCAACGATAGCAACCGAATCATTATCAGAATCAGCAACCCATAAGAGACCAGGAACCGCGATGGCAGAATGTCTGACGAAACCCAATGGACAGGTCATGATCTTCGAACCCGCTTCGGAAGCCGAACGTTACGAAATGGCCGCCCTCGGCGTGGTGGACCCAGCCGGAAACCCGGGGAGCGCACCCGAGCATCCGGCTGATCGCCCGCCCGTGGAACGATGGGCCGTTTCCGCGCCCTCGGTACTCAATGAGGCCTTCGACTACGCCCGCCCGTCGTCGTTCTCCCGGGCACTCTGCTTTGACGTCGCCGGGACCACGTTCATGCTCATCTCCGGCACGGCCAGTGTCGACGAAGAAGGGCATACCGTTCACATCGGAGACTTCCGCGCCCAACTCTGGCGCACCTTCCGCAACATCACCGAACTGCTCAAAGCGGAAGGAATGACCTGGAAGGACATCGTGCGCACCACCTGCTACCTTCGCGATATCGAGCGTGACTACGCCGAATTCAACGAGGTCAGAACCGCCTTTTTCGACTGGCTGGGTCTCGATCCGCTGCCCGCCAGTACCGCTATTCAAGCCCGCATCTGTCGCAGCGACCTTCTCGTCGAGATTGAAGCCATTGCCGTCACCCGCCCCGCCGGAGCGGATCAGTAGATGTGCCGGACATCCCCTTCCCGGGGCCCTACGCTTGAGCCGTATGGCTCCGGGAGGAACGTCCCGACGCGAGCGCACCGATCGAGGCCATACCGGACTGCCAGGATGCCGCACCACGCCGGAATCCCATGAGTTGCCTCGGCCGGTCTGGAAGAATCACGGTCCAGATCCTTCTGCTCGCCGCGCTTGGCATCACCGGATGCCGGACCTCGGCGCCCGAGGTGGCGCGTTATGCTTTCAGCCGGGGCAAGATGGGCACCGAATTTCGGATCGTGCTCTTCTCGCCGGACTCGTCATTTGCCGCCGCCGCCGCCGCCGAAGCGTTTGAGCGCATCGACGAATTGAATGAGCGGCTAAGCGACTACCTTCCGCAGAGCGAACTCAATCGTCTCTCCGAGACGGCCGGCCTCGACACCCTCGTGCACGTTTCGGAGGACGTTTGGAGGGTCCTCGCCACCTCCGTCGAAGTTGCGGAAGTGACCGGGGGCGCGTTCGACCCGACGGTCGGACGGCTCACCCGCCTCTGGCGCCGTGCCATCCGGCGCAATGCGTTGCCCCGCCCGGATGAGATCGAAAACGCCCTGCGCACCGTGGGCTACGGCCACCTGACGCTCGATGCAAACCATCGGGCAATCGCTCTTAACCTCCCCGGCACACGCCTCGACTTGGGCGGGATCGCGAAAGGCTACGCCGCCGATGAGGCACTGGCCGTGCTCCGCCGCAGAGGATTGCGATCCTCCCTCGTCGACGCAGGGGGTGACGTGGCGCTCGGCGACCCCCCTCCAGGCGCTTCCGGCTGGCGTATCGCCATACCCGGAGTCGACTCCACGGGCTACATGATCACAGAAATCGTGCTGGCGGCCCGGTGCGCCATCGCGACGTCGGGCGATACCTACCGATACCTGACCGTCGACAGCGTCCGCTACTCACACATCCTCGACCCCGCAACCGGGCTCGGCGTCACCCATCACCGGATCGTCACCGTTGTCTCCCCAACCGGCATGCTCGCCGATGCGCTTGCGTCCGCCCTGAGCGTGCTCGATCCCCAGGCCCTCGACAACCTGACGCTGCCGTTCGACGAGACGGCCTGGCGTATCCTGGAACCCGCGGGCGATGGGGCATCACTCCGACAGACGCCTTCCTGGCCCCTCCATCCCGTGGAGACGCGCACGGCCACGTGGCAACGTGACTAGAAGCCGAGTCCTTTCGTTGTGAGCCGCAGGCGCAACAGATACATGTCGGCGGTGATGAAAAGCGTCGAGCCGTCTTCCCCGAATGCAACGTTCGACGTCGCCTGCGTCGTGAGCAGCGTTCCGAGGTGACGGCCATCCGGTGCGATGACCAGGACGCCTCCCGGACCCGTCGCATAGACGTTGCCGTGCACATCCACCTTCATCCCGTCAAACCCGCCCCTTTCCATGGCGGATGCATCGAAAAACGGTCTGCCCGTCGTGGCCACCGACCCGTCCTCTGAACGACCATAGGCGAGGATCACAGGCCGCCTCCCGTCGGAATTTCCCACATAGAGCGTTCGTTCGTCGGGGGAGAGCGCGATGCCGTTGGGTCGCGAAAGCTCATCCGTGACCAGCGTCACAGTACCCGCCGTGTCGAGACGATACACGCCCTGAAACTGGATTTCCTTCGCCGGGTCCTCCGCCCCATGCTCCAGCCCGTACGGCGGATCCGTGAAATACAGATCGCCGCTGCTTGCGTAGACGGCGTCGTTCGGGCTGTTGAATCGCATCCCGTGGTAGGTCTCCGCCAAAGGTACGAAGACGGGTTCGGGCCTCGTGAGTTCGGCATCCAGGCGGGCCATGCGGCGATCGCCATGCTGACACAAAACGATCCTTCCCTCTGCGTCAAGCAGGAGACCGTTCGAGCCGGTCTCTCCACCGCGCTCTGCCTCTCCCGTGTACCCTGAGGGCGTCAGCCAGACCGATGCTTCCTGCCCCTCCTTCCACTGGTAGATTGCATTGCGCGGGATGTCCGAATAGAGTACGGCACCAATGGCAGGCACCCAGACCGGACCCTCCGTCCATTCGTGCCCCTCCGCCAGGATCTCCATCTGCGCTTCGGGCGGTACCAGCGCATCGATCGCCGGATCCAGACGCTCCACCGAACCGATGACGGGATACGGAGAGTCCGGGGTGGCCTCTTCCTTCGGCTGTGACGCGCAGGCGGCAAATGCGACGAGGAGTGCCGCTGCAGACAGCATGCTGACGACTTCAGAAACCATAATGGATACCTCTTGGGTGGTGCGTGACAGGCCGGCTCTCGTGCCCGAAATCATCCGGATGGAACGCTCGACTCCGGGGCTGAAAATACCGCTTTTCCGGATTGATCGGTACGGGTCTGCATCACGAAGCCCGCCGCATCCTTATAAGATAGGAAATCCCCTCAGGTCACGCACACGCCCTCTCGGCGGCGGTCGCAGATCGCTACGGGAGCCACACCGGCGCTGGCACCGGCGCCGGCACGATGTGCAACCTCGGTTGTGCATCCCCCACCGGTGCGCTGCCCGAGCCATGTTTCTCCTTGCTCGCCCCAATGCGGAAGCGATCGCCCGGGACTCCGTTCGTTTGGTCGGGAGATCTTGCGTCGGCCATCTGTCCCGTTCGCCAGAGAGACCGGTAACGGCGTGGTCGTCATCCGCTGCCGCGAGACACGTCCGGCAGAGGTTCGTTCGTCCATCGGGCGACACCAACGAAACCCGGGATCCTGGACGGGCCTTCCGCCCGCCGCGGAGGATCTCCCGGACGTCTCTGTCGAAAGGGCAAAAAGACAGGTCGAATTCGTGATTCACTCGGACGGCGAGCGATCCAACCAGCCAACCGGTAACGAGTCCGCCCATCCCAAACGGTGAACGAGCGCGGCGAACGATCCGGCGAGCGGAGCGGTGAGCCGGATGGGCAGCCCGGTGGCCGGGTGGCGGAAACCGAGTTCCACGGAGGCCAGCAGGAGGCGCTCTATCGCGAATTCCGTCGCGAAATACTGGTTGTGGCGTTTCTCTCCGTGCCGTTTGTCGCCGATCACAGGATGGCCGATGTGTTTGAGGTGCCTTCGAATCTGGTGCTGCTTCCCCGTCTCCGGACACACCTCGACCAGTGCGTAGCGTGACGAGGGATACTTGCTCACCGCAACCGGGAACTCTACCGTGGCGATGCGCCGGAACCGTGTGCGCGCCGGCTGCCGCTCGCCGTCCCATCGGCGCGGACGGGAATCGGGGAGATCGGTCAGCGGGCGGTCTACGACACCGGTGTCGGGAGGCCAGCCCCTGACCACGGCGAGATACACCTTTTCAACCTGGCCGGAGATGAACTGTCCTGCAAGAACTTTTGCCGCTTCCGCGTCGAGGGCGAACAGGAGCAACCCCGATGTGGATTTGTCCAATCGATGGACAGGGTAGAGGTACTGGCCCACCAGATCGCGCGTCTCCTGGAGCGCGAAACGGGTCTCGTCCGGGTCGATCCTCGTCCGATGCACGAGGAGACCCGCCGGCTTGTCTATGGCCACCATCGCCTTGTCGCGGTACACGACGCGCACGTGTGAAGACGCTTCTGGTGATTCACGATGAAGATCAAACTGCGGCATCGATCCGGGAGAACAGAGTGGCCCGGCGTACACCGGGCGAAGTCCGGCAGCCCGCGACCTCGGATGTTATCGGGTGCTGCATGGGGCCGGTGAAAAATGGATGAGGGGCCGATCGACGGAATTCTCCCGTGCGTCGGTCATACATCCGGACGGCGAAATCCTCAGAGAAGGCAGGGGATGAACGGCAACCGGGCAGGCGCCTCACTACGCAGCCAATCGGGTTCAAACGGCACGTGTCTCCGGAGGCGCCCAGGCACGAAAGCCGGGCTTCGTCCTGTGCAGGGTCGCTTGTTCATAGGCATAGGCGACTCGGAGAAGAACGGCCTCCGAGAATGCCGGTCCAAAAAAGGATATCCCAATCGGCAGCCCGAAGACATTGCCGGCGGGCACGGTGACATTGGGATACCCGGACACGGCGGCAAGACTCGAACTGCCGCCCAGGAAATGATCGCCATTAACGAGATCCGTTGGCCATGCGGGTCCGCCCGTTGGCGCGATCAGCGCATCGAGGTTGTGTTTGCCCACCGCAGCATCAATACCCTCCGTTCGGCTCAGCCTCGCGCACGCCGCGAGGGCATCCAGATAGGCCTTGTCCGTGAGCGGCCCCTTCTCCTGGGCTTCCAGGAAGATTTCCTGTCCGAAATAGGGCATCTCACGCTCCCGATGGGCCTCGTTGAAGGCAATCAAATCGGCGAGTGTTCGAGCCGCCGGAGCGGGTGAGCGACCGGCCAGATAGGCGTTCAGATCCGCCTTGAACTCGTAGAGGAGCACCTCATACTCGGGCGATCCGATCTCCCTCGCCGTGTCCACGTTGACCGGGTCTATGACCTCAGCACCCTGCGCCTTCATGACCTCCAACGCCTCCTCCATGAGCGCATCCACCGCCTCGTGGAAGCCGAATCGGTTGCGAAAAACGCCGATGCGCGCCCCGCGCAGACCATCCGGATTAAGGATCTCCGCCACGTCAGGGAGCGCGCGCCGACCGGGAGCCGTCGTGGAGACATCACCGGGATCGATCCCCTCGATGGCCATGAGCAGGAGCAGTGCATCGGAGACGGTCCGCGCCATCGGGCCCGCCGTATCCTGGCTGTGCGCAATGGGGATGATTCCGCTCCGGCTCACCATCCCGATTGTGGGCTTGATGCCAACGACGCCGTTTGCGGACGCCGGACACACGATGCTTCCGTCCGTTTCCGTGCCGATGGCCACCGCACAGAGATTGGCCGCCACCGCCACAGCCGATCCGGAGCTACTGCCACACGGATTTCGGTCCAGCGCGTACGGGTTTTTGGTCTGACCGCCGCGTGCACTCCAGCCGCTGGAGGACCGGGTGGAGCGGAAATTGGCCCATTCGCTGAGATTCGTCTTGCCGAGAAGTACGGCGCCGGCCGCACGCAGGCGTTCCACAAGAAAGGCATCCCTTTCAGGGGCCGAACCCTCGAGTGCGAGTGATCCCGCCGTCGTCTGCATGCGGTCAGCCGTATCGATATTGTCTTTTACAAGTACCGGGATACCATGCAGCGGGCCTCGGGGCCCTTTTGTGCGCCGCTCCTCGTCGAGCGCGACCGCGATGGCCGTGGCATCCGGGTTCAATTCGATCACCGCCCGCAGTAGAGGCCCTGCGTGATCGATCTCCCGGATGCGATCGAGGTAGGCTTCCACGATCGACTCGGACGTCATTGCGCCCTCCGCCATGCGACGCTGCAATTCCAAAATCGACACCTCGTCGAGTTCAAAGGCGGGAATCTCGGACAGACCCGCTCCGCCGCGTCCCGGGGTTTCAGTTCGGCCGCAGCCGGGCAGCAGGGCGGCGGCACCGGCCATGGCGGAGGCTTTCAGAAAATCACGTCGGGGAAGCATGGCAGGGTGGGCGTATGGGACGGTGGGCGGGTGGGCGGGTGGGCGTCGGGGCGGGTGGGCGTATGGGCGGGGGGGCGTATGGGCGGGTGGGCGGAGGGGCGGGTGGGCGACGGGCGTGGT
>CAYLXM010000009.1:0-44668 GCA_964387555.1 uncultured Rhodothermales bacterium
GACGCTCCCTTCGGTCGCGGGTCGCGCAACTCCTAAACTCCTAAACTCCTAAACTATAAATCCTTGGATCCCAGCTTCCGCCCGAATGACGGTCGAGCGTTAACTCCAAACCCTCAAACCTTCAAACTCTAAACCCTGATCCTCCTACACCACGACCCTTCGCAACGATCCCGACACCCTCGTGAACACCTCGTAGGGGATTGTCCCGGTCTGCTCTGCGATATGGACCGCCGAGTTGTCCGCCTCGGGGTCTGCACTGAGCACGATGACCTCGGCCCCCTCGGTTACCGGCCATGCCGGACGCAGGTCTATGGTGGTGATGTTCATGCTCACACGGCCCACGATAGGACAGGGCCGGCCGTTCACGAGGAAGACGCCATTGTTGGATCGTCGCCGATCGACACACGACGCGTACCCGGTCGGAACGACTCCCATCGGCATTCGCTCACCGGCGAAGAACGTCGTATTGTAGCCCACCCCGTCTCCCGCTTCCAGCCATTTGACGCCGGCGAGACGCGTCCGGATTTCCATCACAGGCCGCAAGGCGAGGCGGCGGCGGGGTTGGTTGTTGATCCCGTAGAGACCGATACCGAGACGAATCACGTTGGCATCGATTCGGTCGTGGAAATACGTGCCCGATGACGCGGCAAGATGGAAATAACGAATCTCCGGATGCTCCGTCCGCACCCGGCCAACCAACTCGTTCCACCACCCGATCTGTGACAACGTGTAGCCAGGATCCGCACCGTCGGCATCGGCGAGATGCGAGCAGAAGCCGTCCAGGCGCAGGTTGGGGTTGGCAAGGATGAGGGAGAAGGCCTCGGAGAGGTCGTCCGGAGCGAAGCCCTGACGGTGCATCCCCGTGTCCACCTTCAGGTGCACACGCAACGGCCGCTTCAATCTGGCGGAGAGTTCGCGGAGCTGGTCCAGCCCGAACACGCCGAACGCGGTTCCACCGAGGCGCCGATGGAGCAGATTCGACGTCGCGGTGAAGCCCAGGACAACGATGGGCGAGCGAAAGCCGGCCTTTCGAAGCAGAAGCGCCTCGAAATAGGCGTCCACGACGACGAAAGGCAGATCGAAGCCTTCGAGACACCGCGCGATGGGGACGAGCCCATGACCGTAGGCGTTGCTCTTCAGGACGGGCGCCACACCGGCACCGGGGCATTGTGCCTGGAAGATCGCCAGGTTGTGGAGCACGGCATCCCGCGAAAGCCGCACCTCGACGATTCGTTCGTACCCGTCACGGGAATTGGCCCCGATATCGGTCAGCGATTCGATCAGCTTCCGAAGCGCCGTGCCTGGCATGGCATGCTACTCCTGGGCGAAGAGACGCGATTGAGGCTCCGCGCCCCCGGTTGAGGCGGCCCCTACGCCCTGTGGTCCGCGAGCACGCGGATCCGGTCTTTGAGTGCGTCGAAGTCCACCGGTTTGGTGAGATAGCCGTCGCTGCCGTACTCCTCCGCCTTTCGCATGTATTCGTCGCTGCCGTACGCGGTCATCATACACACGGGGACAGGCGGAGGCTCGCTCTTGATGCGTCGACAAAGCTCCAGGCCGTTCATTCCCGGCATGTTGATATCACTCAGGACGAGCACGACATCCATCTTGCCCGCGACCTGCAGCATGTCCAGCGCTTCTTCCCCCGAAAAAGCAAAAAGAAGTTCAATCTCGCCGGAGCGCAGTTCGCGGCGGAAACGCTGTCGGAACAAGGATTCGACGTCACGTTCGTCGTCAACAACCAGAATTTTGACATTCATAGTGAACTGAGATCACGGAGACGGGATGCGGAAGGGACCCTGCCGCTCGGATGTGGTGCGGGGCGTTGCCGGCACCACGGTCAAAGTCCCGAAGGGTAAACCTAAGTTACGAAATTCCGGCGAAACGGTTCGGCGTCCGGTGAACGAATCGTGTGGTCATCAAGAATCGAAGGTGCAAGCGTCCCGAGGCGTCAGACGTGCCGCCGCTAATAATCACTCTCCACCCTGCAAAACCGACCCCCCCTTTCCCCGCTTCATCCAAACGGCCATCTCACCTGCACCACGGTGCGCCCACGCATAGTAGGGGACGGCGGTCAACGGAATCTCCTTCCCGTTGCGAAGGGCGGATCCCCGGAGGACGGTCACCCCTCCGAGCAGATCAGGCCGGTGCTCCGTTTCCAGCAGGACCGCATCCGGCACCTCGAGATCGAGCACCTTCCCGTCGTGATCGACCCCCTCGAGACAGTACACGATAGGACCGCGCTCCAGCGCGACACGGTTCAAGGTCGAAGTAATCCGTTCATCTCCCAGAACGCGGCGGACCGGCATGGGGAGATGCAGCCGGACATGGTCTCCAGCAGTCCAGGTTCTGGTCACAACCGCGTACCCCTTCTCCAACTCCACTGCTACCGGCTCACCGTTCACTTCGATCGAAAAAGGCGCTGCCGCGGCATCCAAATACGTGTATAGCGACCCCGGGACCGGGCGGCCCTGCGCCCAGCCGGGGATGCGCAGTCTCAACGCGAACGCTGCCGGCTTTTCCGGGCGCAGGACGAAGTCGACCTGCCCTTCCCACGGATAACGCGTCCTGGTTTCAACGGTGACAGGGTGACCTGCGACAGCCATCGTTGCCGTGCCCCCGATGAAGAGGTTGACGTAGAGGCTCCGATCCTGCACCGCATGGATGTATCCCGCGATGGAGGGCATGAAGCGAACGACGTTCGTCGGACAGCACGCGGTTCCGAACCAGGGTTGACGCACGGCCGAACCATGGTTGAAGGGCGATGCCCCATCGGATTCGAGGGGATTCGGGTAGAAGAAGAGGTCACCGCCAAGCGACACACCCGACAGAAATCCGTTGTACAGCGTGCGCTCCATCACATCCATGGTGCGGGAGTCGCCATGCAGGAGAAAGAGGCGGTGATTCCACAACATGTTCGCGATCGCAGCGCAGGTCTCCGCGTACGCCTCCGCGTTCGGCAGTTCGAAGGGGGCGGCGAAGTCCTCGCCCCTGCGGCTGGCTCCGATGCCACCGGTCAAATAGAGTTTGGATGACACGACATCGTCCCAGATGCGGTCGATGGCCGAGACATAGTCCGGTCTATTCGAGAGGGCTGCGACATCGGCGATACCGGAGTAGAGGTATCCGGCCCGGACCGCGTGTCCCACGGCCTCCGATTGTTCGATGACCGGCAGATGGTCCTGCGCGTAAACACCGAGCAACTCCCGATGCTCGGGCCGTCCCCGCTGATCGATGAAGAAGCGGGCCAGATCGAGGTAACGTGCCTCGCCGGTAAGGTGAAAGAGCTTGACGAGTCCGATTTCGATTTCCTCGTGTCCGGGTACCCCGTACCGCTTGCCCTCGCCGAACTCCGAATCGACGAGATCGGCTGCCCGCAAGGCCACGTCCAGCAGGGAGCGTTTGCCTGTAGCCCGATGGTGCGCGACGGCAGCCTCGAACAGGTGGCCGAGGTTGTAGAGTTCGTGTCCATGTGCGAGGTCCGACCAACGCCCGGGCGGGGTATCGACGGGCGCATCAGGATTGGCGGTTCGCGTCGTGAACAGGTATCCGTCGGGCTCCTGCGCGGCGGCGATGCGGGCGATCAGGTCGTCGAGATAGGCATCGAGTTCCGCATCATGCTGCAGGTGGAGCGCATAGGAGGCCCCTTCGATTACCTTGTAGACGTCCGAATCGTCGTACCGCCGGCCGACAAACTCGCCCGTCGCGGCCCCGGAGGCCAGGTCGAAATGCAGGAACCGTCCGGTTTCTTCACACCTGCGGAAGCAGACAGGCAGGGTGGTTCTCCGATTCGTTTCCAGCCGGGGACTCCAGAAGGGGTCAGCGATTTGCACGGACGTGAAGGGAACCGGCCGAACGGGATAGTCCGAAACCGGGGTTCCGTTCGGACGCCGGCATGCCGCCCAGCCGGCGACGGCGAACCCACCGGCCATCGAGGAAAAGAAGGTGCGTCGGTTCATGGGACTTGATCAGGGATTAAGTCGATGACATCACCAGGTCGGTCGGAGGGAGAAAGCGCCTCCGTAGCACCGCGGGCTTCCGCAGGAACGTGCGGCGTATCTTCACTATGGTGTGAGAACCTGGGGTCTGGAGCATCGGCGGATGGGATGCGCGTCTCAGGTTGGGGTGCCTGGCACGCGGTCCTGCCATATCGGTTGCATTCGCCATATGTCCAAACGCCGGAAGAACGCCTCTCCCTCACTGAACGCGGCTATCCCGACGCCTTCAAAACGGGGTGGAATGATCTGGGTGACGGCCAGTCGGCCATCGTCGACGAAGACCTCCAGTACGGACTTGTCGACGAACAGGTGTATCCGCACAGGTCCGTCCGATTCCGTCCTGGAATAGGGGATGATCTGTTCGCCGACGAAAAGATGGGCTTCGTCAACCGCCACTACGAGGCCGGGGCCGTCGGCGGATCGCCGCACTTCCACACCGGATCGTCCCGTGGCTGCAGCATCCAACTCCGCGACGATCTCCAGAGTATCCGACTGTACATCCTCCAGAACCTGGAAGCCTGCGTTCACACGAACGCCCGCGGCACCATGGTAATGTCCCCGGAGTCTGCGAAGTTCAGGGAGCGGTTCCTGGAGCGGCCGCGCGTCGGGGCCTACCGTGAGCACACGCGGGAGTGCCATACAGCCGTTCCATCCCGACGGTTCGTGGAAGCCCCGCACCCAGCCGAGGAGGATGGTTCGACCGCGCCCGTCGGTGATTTGGGTTGACGCATAGAAATGGGACGCCTCCGTTGCGCCCGGATCGAGGACGCCGCGGATGTCCGGGGTGAACAAGGCGGTATGCGGATTGAAGTCTCCGACGATGTACTCGACGCACCGGTACGGAGCGTAAAGCAGCACGCCGCGTCCAGATACCGGAAGAAAGTTCGGACACTCGAAGTAGGGGACCTCCGCCGCGGGTGCCGAATGGAAAATACCACGATAGTTCCAACGTTCAAGTTCGGGATCGGTCGCCTCGTAGATCGGGATGACGGCCCGGCCGGCGCGAAGGGCGCCCAGAATGAGGTACGTCCGTCCTCCGACCTCGAAGAGAAAGGGGTCGCGCCAGTCGTCGTCGAACCGAGGGGCACCCTGTCCGCTCAATTCCAGGACGGGGTTTCGTGCGGATCGGTGCCAGCGATCAAGATCAGGAGAGCCGATGGCCATCCACTGCTCGTTGGGACGGCGATTTTCTCCCGTGGCGCCCTGTCGGCCTGCGCTCGTATAGAACATTTTGGGTCGGCCTGAGCGGTCGAGACGGACACTTCCGGGGAGGCAATGGGTTTCGCCCCGATCGAAGCGAGGGCCGAGCGCGATCGGGCGATGTTCCCAATGAACCAGGTCGCGGCTGCGCGCATGGCCCCAGTACATGTGGCCCCACTCCTGGTCGAACGGATTCAACTGGTAAAACACATGACACCAACCCTGGTGAAAGATCGGTGCATGCGGATCGTTCATCCACCTGGCCTGGGGACGAAAGTGGAATACCGGGCGGTTTGGATCGGCCGCCGCCGCGGTGGCGGCCTGTGCGATGGAAGCCTCGGCTTTCCTGAGATCGCGTTCGACACGCTCGTCCGAGAACTCATCCTGGCCCACGGCCGCGGACAAACGACCGGTATAGGCCAGAAGGAACTGGCGCCGCGAAAACGGACGGTCTTTTTTCATGCCGGAAGATAGGCCTCCCCCGGGGAGACGACTCAGTCGGCGAGGGACCGAATACGTACGGCGTACGCTTCGGCAGGGTTTCGTCGAAAGAGTCCGTCCAACTCGACCTCGGTGAATCCGGCCTCACGAAGCGCCGGGATCAGGTCCGAGATGAGGGTTTCGTATCCACGGAAAGTCCCGCCGCCCGGCTCACCCGCGCTATACCAGCCCGCGTCATGAGACACGAGTACGCGATCAAGCAACGCCTCGTCGCGCATGAAGCGGATGCGTTCCACGTACGCATGCACGTTGCCCGAATCCAGCCCGTCGAAGGAGATCCAGCTTCCCCGGCGGGCTGCCGCCGCAATTCGGGGAAGGTCCGGCTCGTTCTGGGCGTGAACCCAGATCCATGCGGACGGATGAACACCTGCCTCTTCGAGGAGGGCGAGCTGTTCCTCGGCCGGTCCGGCCGTGCCGGTATGCGAGGCGATGGTCAGGCCTGTCGCCAGGTGGGTGAACGCTGCCGCCCGAACGAGCGCGCGGGTGGTGTCGGAGAGCGGACGATTGTCCAGTCCGATCTTGATAAAACCGGGCCGGATGCCCGTTCCCTCGATTCCATTCTCGAACTCGCCAATCCAGCGGGAGGCGATCGCTTCCGGTGTCTCCACAAAGGCGTGTCGGGGGAGGTGGACCGCGTTGCGAGCGGCGTAATAGCCCGTGTTGGTAAACAGGCGTACGCCGGATGCGTGTGAAAGACGAAGGAGAAGCTGCGGGTCGCGACCAAGCCAGGCGGGCGTGGCTTCGAAGAGCGCATCCACGCCGAGGGAGCGCGCTCGGAGCAGATGGGGCAGAATGACGTGGAACGCACTATCCGCATCATACCGATGGGGACCTGCCAGGGAAGCGCCTGCGAAGTCCACGAGAACGTGTTCGTGGGGGAGGGCAAAACCGAGCGAATCGGCGGGCAGAGGACCGTCAACCGCCAGGAGCGTTCCCTCCACTTGCGGGTCGTGCGATTCCGGCGTCTGCCGGCATCCCAAGAGCACGATCACGGAGAAGAGAATGGCCAGAAGACGAGGGACGGTCACGGCGCGTCGCAGGATTTGGTGATGGCGCATAGGGGGACGTCTCGGTTGCTTGAAGAACCGTTTGGTACAAAGATGGTGCGCCGCACGATGGCGGTCAACTGCCACCGGAACGCCGATCACACTTGCGGATCAAACGTCGGACTGCGTTATTGGTCGGCACACAGCCTCTTGTGCGGCCGGGTTGAATCTGGGCGCGCGAACTGATCCGGCCATGCATTGAGGGACGTATGCCTCTGGGTTTACTTCAGGATGGTGTGAGGAGAGCGAGCGGACGGTCGATCGGCGCGGTTCTGGCGCTGATCCTTGTCTGTGGTGCCGCCGTTGGGCAGGATGAACCGGCTGGAGGAGCGGGCCAGGCGAGCGCGGAGTTCGTTCGCTTTCAACGGCCTTCCCCGCGCCACATCGCCCGGCAGTTCGCGGTGATCCAACGCTCCGCTACGGACGTCGTTACGGTCTCCCGGGCGGAGCTTTTTGCGCGCTCGGACTCGTCCGAGGTCATCGGAGCACTCCAGCGGGGCGATTTCGTGCACCGGGCAGGCGCAAAGGGATCGTGGGCCATCGTGAGGACATTGGATCGTCGCCTCGGGTACGTCCACGCCGGAGCGCTCTCGGGCGTGTGGATCCTGGTGTCGAAGAGCAAGCAGAAAGTCTGGGTCTTGCGTGAATCAGACATCATCGCAACGTTTGACGCCGACATGTCGGAGGTTCCGGAGGGCGATAAGGAGCGCAGGGGATCCACAGCGAATCCAGATCAGCGAAGGACGCCGGAAGGTCTGTTCTACATCAGCCGTCTGCATCCGCATAGCCAGTTTTACAAGGCGCTCATCATCAACTATCCTTCGCCCCGGCATGCCGAACAGGGCCTTCGGCTGGGCCTGATCAACCGAGCGCAATACGCCGACATCGTCGATGCGGCCATGTTCGTGCGCAATCCTCCCATGAACACGCCGCTCGGCGGGTTGATCGAATTTCACGGGTCGGGTATTGCGGGCAAGGCCAATTGGACCCATGGCTGCATCGCGTTAAGCGACTCGGATATGGACCGGCTATGGGCGCTTGTCGGGGTTGGCACTCCCGTGCTCATAGAACCGTAGCACGGGTTGGGACGTCGACGAATCTTCAGGGTCGCTTTACGCGTATCTTGAACGAGAGACATGATCCAATGCCTCACCTGCCTCCGGGCGGGAACCATAGACCCGATCTCACCAACCATGCGATTTCCTGCTCTGGCTCTCCTGATCCTGGCCCTGGCGGCTGGAAACGGGTTGCAGGGTCAGCCGTACGCGTTGTCCTCACTCGTGGACGCCTCCGTCGAAGGTCCCGTCTACGAGGTGCCCATCGAAGGGATGGTCGACAGCGGGCTTTCGCGTTATCTCGCGCGCGCCCTATCCGACGCCCAGTCCGCCGGCGCCTCCGTGGTCATTTTCCGCATGGATACGTTTGGTGGACTGGTGGCGGCAGCGGACGAAATCGTGCAGACGCTGCTCGCCGCGAAGGTGCCCACGGTGACCTTCATTGACAAGAACGCCGCATCGGCGGGCGCACTCATCGCCCTGGCAACGGACCGGATCGTGATGGTCCCAGGGGCTTCTATCGGCGCCGCCACGGTCGTGGATGGGGTAGGGGGAGAGGCGGCTCCGGACAAATACCAGAGCTATATGCGCGGTCAAATGCGATCTGTGGCGGAAGCGAAAGGGCGCAACCCGCGCGTAGCGGAGGCCATGGTGGATGATCGGATCGTCATCGAGGGCGTGATCAAGGAAGGGGAGGTGCTGACGTTGACGCCGAGCGAAGCCGTGAAACTGGGCATGGCCGACGCCGAGATCTCTTCGATCGAGGAGGTACTGGAGGCACTCGGACTGGCGGATCGGCCGGTGGTGCAGCACCGGGCAACCACCGCGGAATCGATCCTCCGCCTGTTCGGATCGCCCGTCCTGCAGTCGATCCTCATGCTGATGATGATGGGCGGACTCTATTTCGAGTTCCAGACACCGGGCGTGGGGTTCCCTGGAGCCATGGCCGCGATCGGCGCGGTCCTGTTTTTTGCCCCGAACTACATGCTTGGTTATGTGGAGGGATGGGAAGTGGTGCTCTTTCTCATGGGCATCATCCTCCTGATTATAGAATTCATCCTCATTCCCGGATTCGGCGTGGCGGGGATTAGCGGTCTCGTGTTGATCGTGGTATCCCTCCTGTTCTCGTTGATCCAGAACGTCGGGTTCGAGTTTCCCGACGCGCGGGATCTTTCCACGGCCATCCTTACGATGGCGGCCACGTTGACCCTGCTGGTCGTCTTGGGATTCTCGCTGGGCCGATTCATACCCAGGTCGGGCGGGCTCGGCCGCCTGGTCTTGCAGCCTGATCTTGCAAGCGGGGACGGCTACACGTCGGCAGACTCTGACGACACGCTGATGGGAAAACAGGGGGTGGCGCTGAGCATGCTCAGGCCATCCGGGATCGCGGACATTGAGGGGAGGCGTATCGACGTGGTCACGCGGGGCGAGTTTATCGCCGCAGGAACGCCGGTTGTGGTTATGGACGTGCGGGGAAGTCGGGTGGAGGTCCGTGCGGAGAAGGACCGGTCGGTGGCCTGAAACCACGAGGAACCTGATCATGGATCTACTGATTCCGCTCGCGCTCATCCTGGTCGGTCTGGCACTTATCGGTGCCGAGATCTGGCTCGTTCCGGGATTTAACGTCGTTGGCATTCTGGGCTTCCTGGTGCTCATGTTCGCGATCGGCTTCATGTTCTCCACGGGGGGCATGGTTGCAGGTTGGATTTCGCTTGCCGGCACGCTCGTCATGGGGGTGGCATTGGGCTGGGTCGTCTGGAAGTCAGGAGCATGGGAGCGGTTCGTGTTGGCGACCACCATTGACAGCAACGAGGAAGAGGAGGCCCGGCTGGAGGAGAACCGTGCCCGGTATCTCGGGCATACGGGGCGTGCCGTTACGCCGCTGAGGCCCACCGGCGTGGCGGAGATTTCCAATGAGCGGCTCGAGGTAACGACCGAGGGCGGATTCATCGCTTCCGGAAGTGAAGTCCGCGTGGTGGCGATGGACCGCCGAAGGCTGTTTGTGCGTCTTGCGGAGTCGCCTGCCTCTCCCCCCTCCGAATCAACAGCCGGGCTGGATACGCCGTCGTGAAGTGCCTCTACACGTGTAAAATCCTTCGAACCGGCGCGAGATGCGTCGGAACCGGGCTGCTGTTGGGGATCTGGATTCTGGCCGCCGGATGTGGTCCCTCTGCGCCGGAACCCGTGTTGCCTCCCGGGTGGGAGATGGACGGGCCGCGATGGTGGCTCAGTGGCGTCGATACGTCCGGCTTCTTTCGCAAACTGGACACGTTCGAAGACATGGGGGTGGAGCCGGTCGACGTGGTCTTTGGGACGGGACGCATTACGCTGGGCACGCAACGCACCCGGGCTGTCCAGCGGCGACTCATTCCGCTCTACCGCAACCAGCCAACCGTCGTCGATTCCCTCTTTCGACGGTATGTCGTGCCCCGGATGGAACGGGACGTTCCGGGCGACGGCCATCCCGAAGACCGGATCGAGCCGTTCGTACAAGACGCCTACCGCGCCATCGCTCGTCACTTCCGCGAACCCCGCGCACTGTCTACCATCGGGAAGGATGTACCGCTTCCAGCACTTCCGGACAGCTTGAACGCGTATTCCGGCCGTGTGGGGATGCAGATCGTCGTGGATACGCTGGGCCGCTCCGTGTCGATCGAACTCCTGGAAAGCCTCCATCCGGAACTCGACCGCGCTGCCATGCGCGCCCTCACCGAGATGCGGTGGAGCCCCGCCTACCTGCACGGTAAACCGATCCAGGCCTGGGCAAGGTTCTATCTTCGGTTCGGCGGCACGGAAGGGTAGGGTTGTTACCAGGGTTCATCGATCCATTATCCTCCACCGGCCACTCATTGCCCCTCTTACTCTCATCCTACCGATCGCCGCGACGCCTACCGGGTCGCCACTTGCAGACGGTCTACCCCTTCTTCTGCCGCGATCTGCATGAAGTCGCCTACCAGCGGGAGCGAATCGAGACGGCGGACGGGGATTTTCTGGATCTGGACTGGAGCCGCTCAGGCGGAGACCGCGTTGCGGTCGTCGTACACGGCCTTGAAGGGAGTTCTCGCTCTCGCACCGTACTCGGCATGGTGCTGGCCCTCAACCGACGGGGATGGGATGCAGTGGCCATGAACCTGCGCGGATGCAGCGGGGAGCAGAACCGGAGGCCGCGCACGTACCATGCGGGCGCCACGGACGATCTGGCCGCCGTACTCGAACACGTCTCGGTGCCGACCGGCCGCCGGGTTGCGCTCGTCGGTTTCAGCCTGGGCGGGAATCAGGTGCTGAAGTTCCTCGGAGAGGACCCCCACCGCGCTGATGCCCTCGTCAGTCGGGCCGTCGCGGTTTCGGTGCCTTGTCATCTGTCCGACTCCGCCGATGTCATCGATAGCCCGAGGAATCTACCCTATCGCAGGCATTTCCTCCGAAAACTGCTCATCAAGGTCAGAAGGCTTCGAGAGATGGCCCCGGACCTCGTGCCGGATCCCGACGTGACGCGTCCCAATACCTTCAGGGCGTTTGATGATGCCTACACCGGGCCGCTCAATGGATTCGTCAATGCGGCAGACTATTATGCGCGCGTGTCGTGTCTCCAGTTTCTTCCGATGATCGGCGTGCCGACGCTGCTCCTCAACGCGGCCAACGACCCCCTGCTTGCGCCGTCCTGTTTTCCCTTTCAGGAGGCGAAATATCACCCGCACCTCACGCTGGAAGTGCCGAACGGGGGTGGGCATGCGGGATTTGCGCGATTTGGCCGTCCCGCCGAGTACTGGTCGGAGACCCGCGCCGGCGAGTTCATCGAGGGCGCCTCTCATTGAGGACTGCCGGTCTTACGACACGGGTGACCCAAGCATTCGGACGCCTGTTTGCTGCTCGCTGATCTCCCAGAGGCGGACCCGATCCGCTTCATCGTACGACCGGTCACTGGAGTCGATATCCAGACGCTTGTAGAAGTAGCGGCCCGTGAGATGGGCGACGGCCGGTGACGCGGCAAGATAGACCACGGTATCGGCGCCCCGATCCGCACTGATCTGGAACGGAGATCCGAGAAAGGTGCCCCACCGGACAAGGGGGGAGCCGCTGACCCCGAAACGGGTTGCAACCCAGCCGGGATGGAGACAATTGGCCGTGATGTCTCGTCCGGCCAGACGGTTCGCCAGTTCGTTGGTGAAGAGAATGTTGGCCAACTTGGACTGCGTGTAGGCCTTCCACTCGCCATATCCGCGCTCTCCCTGCAGGTTGTCGAAATCGATCTTGCCAAACCGATGCGCATTCGAGCTGACGTTGATGATCCGGGCAGGAATCGACGCCTCCAGAAGATCCAACAGCTCGTGCGTGAGCAGAAAATAGGCGAGATGGTTGAGCGCCCACGTCATCTCAAAGCCGTCCTCGGTGAGGTGGCGCCGCCCGACGATGGCGCCCGCGTTGTTGACCAAAACGTCGAGCCGGTTGGTCACCTGCTTCACGTCGTTGGCAAGCCGCCTCACCTCTTTCTGGGAGGAAAGATCTGCGAGCAGAAACCAGAGCCGGGCGGCGGCCGACTCCTTTCGGAGTTCCTCGAGCGCTTTTCTGCCCCTTTCTGCATCTCTGCCTGACAGAATGACCGTTGCGTGCAGGCGTACGAGGGTCCGGGCCGTCTCCAACCCGATCCCTGATGTCGCCCCGGTGATCAGGCAGACCTTGCCCGTCATGTCCGGAAACTCGTGCATGTTCGCTCGTGCCGGGTCGGTGAATGGGGTGTGTACGAGGGCCCAGGGTACTATGCCTGCCACAAGAAACGCCGCCACACGGTTTCTTGAAAGCCGAGGTGGCAGCAAGCGTGCAGGCATCGGCGGCAGGATTCAGGGTGCGAGCCCGTTTTCGCGCAAATACGCAGCGCCGCGGCCCTTGATCTGTTCATCCCATGTCTGCATCCAGGAGGCTCCCTCCGTCGCCAGACGGGCCCAGTCCATCGGGAGGGTACGGATTTCCACCTGCCGGATCCACTCGGGGAGTTCCTCTCGCTCGATGTCCGTCCGGGCGGGAATACGATGGTTGGCGTGCGCCTGGTGGAGGAGCGCCTCGCGATCGGTCACAAACTCATAAAATGCCCGAGCCTGCTCGAGGTTCGGCCCGTCCTTGACGAGGGCGATCCCTTCGGTGATGACCGGCGTGCCCGAGCGGGGAATGAGATAGCCGAACGGATAGCCCGTCTCCCGGGCCTGAATCTCCGAGTCCGGCATATTCCAGAGCGTGACATCACCTTCGCCGCGTGCGATCTTCAGGTAGAGCTGGGTCGGATCGGCTGCATAGGTCTTCGTGTTCATGTCCAGGCGCGCCAGCCATGCGAATCCTTCCTCCACGGATGGCTGTCGCAGGATGAGCGCACCGAATATCGTGCGCATCGTTCCGGATGCGAGGGGGTAGCGGATGATCAACCTGTCTTTCCACCGGGGTTCGAGCAGGTCATCCCAGTCGGCGGGCAGATCGGGTTCGTCTACCGAATTCGTATTGTAGAGGATGACTTCCGGCGTGAGGTAGGTCGCGAACCAGAAGTCCTCCGGATGGCGCATGTCCGCGGTGACCGCATCGGCCCATGTGGGGCGATAGGCTTCGAGCAACCCCTGTTCGGCCGCCTGGTCGAACGAGAGATTGGGACCTCCCCACCAGAGGCTCGCCTGCGGGCGCCTGCGTTCGGTCAGCACGCGGTCATAGATCTGCTGCGCGCCCATATCGAGCCACTGCACGTCCACCTCCGGATAGGCCGCCTCGAAGGCTTGTTCGTAGTGGAGGAGGAGTTCCTTCCCGTGCGGCGTGTACACGACGAGAGCCTCTCGGGAACGACCCGAGCAGCCTGCCAGGAGGATCAGGAGGGCGGCGCCAAGTAGACGGAAGGGCATGGATCGTGGGTGGTGAATGGTGGAGGGTGGAGGGTCGGAAATGGGAGACGGGAGCCCACGTAAAATCCGTTGATCGTGAGGAACCTGCCGGGCCATGAGAGGCGTGGCACCTCGTTCGTGAACCTAGCCTATTCTCCGTAGTCGTGCATGCCGGAGGACGAGTTTCTTCTGACCGACGTCGGGGAAGAACACCACGGCCCGGGCGTGCTGTCCCTGTCCTTCCACCGTAAGCACCTTTCCCTCGCCGAACTGGGCGTGTTCCACGCGGGCGCCGGGACGGAGGTCACCGCTCTCCTCCTCATCATATACGATCCGCCGCTCCTCCTCGCCGGGTGCGCTCCGTCCGGGCGGGACCATGCGGGGCGGAGGAGAGACGGTCCTGTCCGCATCGGCTCCCCAGTCGAACCGGATAATGTCCGGGCGGAGGCGATGCGCTCGCTGCTGGAAAGGTGCACCCGATTCGAGGCGCACGACGGACTCGTCGATTTCTTCCAGGAAGGGGCTTCGCCTGCTGTCATGGTGACGCCCGTACCGGAATCGGCTGCGCGCGTACGAGAGGAAGAGCTTTCTTTCGGCCCTGGTCGAGCCGACATAGAACAGCCGTCGTTCTTCTTCGAGTTCGCTCGGGTCTTCCAGCGCTGCAGCAAGAGGGAAGAGTCCCTCCTCGAGCCCCGTAATGAAGACGACCGGAAATTCGAGGCCCTTCGACGCGTGGAGCGTCATCAGTGTGACCCTGTTGTCCCGGTCCTCCTGTGTATCGAGATCGGTGAGAAGCGAAACCTCCTGGAGGAAGGCGCCGAGTGTTGCAGTGTCGCCCACCTCGTCTGCCTGTTGTCGGAATTCCGCGATCGCGTTGAGCAGTTCCTGGACGTTCTCCCATCGGGCCAGACTCTCGATCGTGTTCTCCTGTCGCAAATGCGTGAGGATGCCGGCCTCCTGAATCAGGTCTTTCGCGAGCGTATCGGCGGGGACGGTCTCGCGGAGGACCGCGAAACGTTCAATGAACCCGTGGAAACCACGGATGGCGCCGGCGGCCCGGGCCGACAGACCGCTCTCGTCAACGCGCCCGGCTGCTTCCCAGAGGGATATCCCCGCCTTCCTGCTGAACTGAAACAAGTCGGAGACGGACTTGTCCCCGATGCCCCGCGCCGGAAAGTTGATCACCCGCCTGAAACTCTCGCTGTCGTTGGGATTCACCACGAGCCGCAGGTACGCCAGGGCATCTTTGATCTCTCGTCGCTGGTAGAAATTGATTCCGCCGAAAATCTGGTAGGGTATCCCCCCTCGTCGCAGGGCATCCTCGAGGGATCGGCTCTGCGCATTGGTCCGGTAGAGAATGGCAAATGACCGGTAGGGCAGTCCATGACGGATGTTCAGATCACGGATCTGCCCTTCTACCTTCTGCGCCTCGTCTTTTTCGGAGAGGCACTCCAGGACCGTCACGGGATCGCCGTCGGGATTGTCCGTCCACAGTTCCTTCTTGATCTGTGCCGCATTGTTGCGGATGACCGAAGCGGCGAACTGGAGAATGCGTTTGGTGGACCGGTAGTTCTGTTCGAGGCGAACGACGCGGGCCTCAGGGTAATCGGTCTGGAAGCTGAGGATGTTCCGGATGTCGGCTCCACGGAAGGCGTAGATGGACTGAGCGTCGTCTCCCACGACGCACAGGTTCCTGTGCGCGGCCGCGAGCTGGCGCGCCAACACGTACTGGGCGTGGTTGGTGTCCTGGTATTCGTCGATGAGTAGGTATTTCCAGCGCTGTTGGTATCGTTGGAGGACGTCCGGTCTGGTCTCAAACAGGCGAATGGGCTTGATCAGTAAATCATCAAAATCCATTGCGTTCGATCGATGGAGCGTCTCCTCGTATGGCCGGAAAACGGTCGCCGCCCGGTCGTCGAACGGGTTTGAGGCAGCGCGCTGGAACGCATCCGGCGTGATCAACAGGTTCTTCGCCGCAGAGATGCGATTGCGGATGGATCGGGGCGTGAACTGCTTCTTGTCGATCCCCAGTTGGCCCATCAACCCACTCACGACCCGTTCCGAGTCTTCCGAGTCATAGATCGAAAAATCCTGTGAATAGCCCAGCGCATCTGCTTCGCGACGGAGAATGCGCGAGAGCATGGCGTGGAAGGTCCCCATCCAGATGCCGTGAGCGTGCTCGTCGCCGACGAGTCGAAGGATGCGTTCTTTCATCTCGCGCGCCGCCTTGTTCGTGAAGGTGAGCGCGAGGATTTGATCGGGGCGGCATCGGCCGGATCGGAGGAGGTAGGCGATTCTGTAGGTCAGCGCCCGCGTCTTGCCGGATCCTGCCCCGGCGATGATCATCAGCGGTCCGTCCCCGGCACCCGCCGCCTCTCGCTGGGACGCATTGAGGTCGCTCAGGATCTGCTCCGCCTGGATCGGGTCGATCTTGAGGGGCGAGGCTGAGCGTTCGTCGGGGACGAGTACGAATTTGTGCATGAGGAAAGCAAGGCGGATGTCAACAAACCGGGCGAGCCGAAGGTACGGCATGAAGCCGTCGCCCGGTACCCGCCGCGTGGTTTGCGGAATCAGGATTTCTTTCGCGGGTATTGACCAGGATGAACGGCAACTTGTATTCGTGAGTTCGGCCTGCCTTAGTTTCTGCCGGTCCATCGGGACCTCCTTCTCCTCTATACAAGCGCAGGATTAATGGGTTTTGTGCTAGCCGACTTTGCGATAGCCCTGGTGCGGGGCCTTCTGGGCCTTGCGGCGCTGACGGGTCTCGCCTACTTGTTCTCCACCAACCGAAAGGCCATCAGCTGGCGCCTGGTGGGCATTGGCATCGCGCTCCAGTTGGTGTTTGCCCTCCTCGTCCTGCAGACATCGGTCGGTCGCGTCACCTTCGAAGCAATCGGCGGCGGCTTCGCGCGTGTTCTCAATTTCACGTACCAGGGGTCCCTGTTCGTCTTCGGTCCGCTTGCGGAAGCGGCCGGCAACGACGGCTCCATTGGATTCATATTCGCCTTCCAGGTACTTCCGACGATCGTCTTCTTCGCATCGTTGATGGGTATTCTCTATTACGTTCGTGTGATCCAGCCCATCGTCCGGGGTCTTGGCTGGGTGATGGCGAAGTCCCTTCGCATTTCCGGCGCGGAGGCCCTCTCCGCAGCAGCGAACGTTTTCATCGGGCAGACCGAGGCGCCCCTTGTCGTTCGGCCGTATATCTCCCCGATGACGCGCAGTGAATTGATGACGCTGATGACCGGAGGCATGGCCACCATCGCAGGAGGTGTCTTGGCAGCCTATGTATTGTTTCTAGGAGGAGATAACCCGGCTGAACAGGCAAAGTTTGCCGGCCACCTCCTGTCCGCTTCCATCATGAGCGCCCCTGCGGCCATTGTGATGGCGAAAATCCTCGTCCCGGAAACGGGAAAGCCTGCCACGATGGGTGAGGTCAAGATCGTGACCGAGTCGACCGACGCGAACGTGATCGAGGCAGCGGCTTCCGGAGCAGGAGAGGGCTTGAAACTCGCGCTCAACGTGGGCGCCATGTTGCTCGCCTTTATCGCCTTGATCGCCCTGATCAACGCCCTGCTGGGATGGCTCGGAAATCCCTACCTGTTCGGTTTCCAGCCGTGGGACTTGAATGCCGCCATTGCCTCGGCATCGGGTGGACACTTTGACTCCCTTTCGCTTCAGTCCATTTTCGGCTTCGGCTTCTCCCCGCTCGCGTGGCTGATGGGGGTGGAGGCAAAGGACATCCTCGTATTCGGCACGCTGCTGGGCGAAAAAATTGCCATCAACGAGTTCGTGGCCTTCGCTTCGCTGGCGGAGGCGGAATCGATTTTGAGTGAGCGAAGCGTCATCATCGGGACATACGCCCTGTGCGGATTTGCGAACTTCTCCTCCATCGCGATTCAGATCGGCGGCATCGGCGGCATCGCGCCGGATCGGAAGAGCGAAATCGCACAGCTCGGCCTCCGCTCGGTCATCGGCGGCGCCCTGGCTTCGTGGATGACTGCGACCATCGCCGGGGTGTTGGTCGCAGGGTAGGGTGCGGACTCCCGGATCGTGGGACCCCCGGACCCCGGATCCTCGACCCCCGGACCCTAACCCAACCGTGCCCGTTCAAGCGGCCTAACCTGCCCTTGACCGCATGCCCCCGCCAAGTCCGGACGATTCGAAACGCCGATCCCTCACGTCGCTCTGGGTGACGCTCGGTCAGATTTTCAAGCTGACCATCCCCTACCGGAATCGTCTCGCGCTGGCGCTCATCCTGGTCCTTCTTTCGTCGGTCGTCTGGCTAGCGGTTCCGCTCGGCCTGCGCGCTCTGCTGGATGCCGTGTTCGAGGAGGGCAACCGGCGATTGCTCGACCTGCTCGCCCTCGGGCTGCTCACGCTCTTTCTTCTCCAGGCGGGGCTCGGGTTCGGAGGATTTTATCATCTCGGGTGGGTCGGCGAGCGCATCGTGGCCGACCTTCGTCGCCGACTTTACGCCCACCTGCACAGTCTCAGCCTGCGATTTTTCGCCGATCGGCGATTGGGGGAGATCACGTCGAGGTTGACGAATGACGTCCAGGCGGTACGGACCGCCGTCACGCAATCGCTGGTCGATCTGTTGAGCCATGGGCTGTCGCTCGTTGGCTCGGTAGGTCTCATGGTGGTGCTCAACTGGCGGATGAGCGCCATCGTCTTCCTCACGGTGCCCGTCGCATCCTTGTCGGCACGGTATTTCGGGGGGCAGGTGCGCAAACTGTCTCGCAGGGTGCAGGACGAGTTGGCCGAGACGACGGCGGTGGCGGAAGAGGCCCTCTCCGCCGTCCGAATCGTCAAAGCATTTGCCCGGGAACCCTACGAGATTGATCGCTATGGGCGAGCCATCGAGGAACTCTTCACCACGGCGCGGCGCCGGGTCGTATTGGAGACCCTCTTCTGGTCCCTGATGGGACTCGTTTTCCTCGTCGTGCTCGTGGTGATCTTCTGGTATGGAGGTATCGAGGTGCTCGCCGGTCGCCTCACTCCCGGCGATCTCGTGGCCTTCATCTTCTACGCGATGAACGTCGCCCGCTCGGTCGGCATGATGTCCCGCCTCTACACCAGTTTCAACAGCGCAGCCGGTGCTTCTGAACGTCTGTTCGAATTGCTGGATATGAAGCCCGACCTCGACGATCCCGCGAATCCGGTTGCCATCGACCGGGTGGCGGGCGCCGTACAAGCAACCCGGGTTTCCTTCCGGTATGATCCTGACGGGGCGCAGATTCTGGAGGATGTCTCCTTCATGGTGAATCCCGGCCAGACGATCGCCCTCGTAGGTCCCAGCGGCGCCGGCAAAACGACGCTGCTCAACCTGATTCCCCGTTTCTACGACACGACGGAGGGTGAGATACGCATCGACGGCATCGACGTAAAATCGGTCGAAAGACACGCCCTCAGGCAACACATTGCCGTGGTACCTCAGGATGTCCATCTCTTCAACGCGACCATCGCGGAGAACATCCGATACGGACGCCTGGAGGCTGACGACGACGAGGTGGAGGACGCGGCCAGGGCGGCCAATGCGCACGAATTCATCCTGGAACTCAACGATGGATATGCGGCGCAGGTGGGTGAGCGGGGAGTCAAACTCAGTGGGGGACAGAAGCAACGCGTTGCCATCGCACGGGCCCTTCTTCGCGACCCTCGCATCTTGCTGCTCGACGAAGCAACCAGCGCGCTGGACTCGGCCTCTGAGGCGCTCGTTCAGCAGGCGCTGGAACGGCTGATGATTGGCCGCACGACATTCATCATCGCCCACCGTCTTTCGACGGTGCGCCACGCCGACCTCATTCTGGTGTTCGATCGCGGCAAAATCGTAGAGCGCGGCCGACACGATGAACTGATGGTCCAGGATGGTCTGTATCGGACTCTTGCCGAGTTACAGTTTCGGGAATCCGAATCCTATCTGGCCCCACGCCGCTAGGTGCATCCCGGAAGGGGAATCTCTCGTATAGGGGATATGGCCTTTGTCTTCGAGTTACCCCAGCACCCATGCCCATCCTTCTTTTCATTGCCGCCCTCTTCGTTCCGCGGCTCATCGTCGCCGGCCTCTGGCTCTTCACCAACTGGTTCACCGGGGTCTTTGACTCCCTGTTGTGGCCGGTGGTCGGCTTCCTGTTCGCCCCGTTATCTCTCCTCTGGTACACCTTCGTGATCCACACCTGGGGTGATTGGGGCGCCCTTCAGATCGTCGGATTCGTCGTTGCGCTGCTCATTGATCTTTCTCCGGCACGAAAGAAGAGGAAGTAGGCGAGTTTGAGCGGGAAGCAACGTATTCATTATGTGAAAAGCGCGTATATTTGGTGCGAATTCAATCGCCCGGCGGATTTGCACATCCGGCCATCACTGGAGGAGGGGCCGGTCACCGGGTCGACCCCCGCACCCGCACTCGCCGATTCAAGAGCCAATGACTGCGTCCAACATCACCGTCCTCGTCGTAGACGACGAAGAAGACGTCGTAGAGATTGTTTCGCACTTCCTCGAAGAGGAAGGCTATCACGTCCTCACTGCCTATGACGGCGAAGAGGCGCTGCAGAAGGCGACACCGGACGTCAACCTGATCGTCCTCGACATCATGCTGCCCAGAATCGATGGGCACGAGGTGTGTCGGCGCCTTCGGTCTCGGGTTGAGACGGAGACGATTCCGATCATCTTCCTCAGCGCCAAGACAGAAGAGGAAGACCAGGTCAAGGGACTGATGCTTGGGGCCGATGACTACCTGACCAAACCCGTCTCTCCACAGGTGCTCGTGGCCCACGTCAAGGCGGTGCTTCGTAGGGTGGGTATCGAAGAGAGCCGTACGATCACCGTTGGCAGCCTTACGATTTACCAGGACGAGTACCGGTCAACGCTCCACGATAAGGACCTCGGCCTCACCTATACGGAATTCGAATTGCTGCTCTACCTGGTGCGGCATCCCAGGAAAGCGTTCACGCGTCAGCAGTTGCTCGAGACGATCTGGAAGGACGCTATGATGGTGACAGAACGGACCGTGGATGCGCATATCAAGAACCTGCGCGAGAAACTGGGACCGTTTGCGGATCACATTCAGACCGTACGCGGCGTGGGATATCGCTTCGTGAAGGAATTGGACGGCTTGAGTGCCTGATACGGGCCCGGCCCCGCGCCTCGCCAGGCTGCACCCGTCCAGAATGTCCCCGCGAACGTCCCGATGTCGAGGGGTTGAACGACCGGCACACCGAGTCCGGGACTACGCTGAGGTATGACGAAAGCCGACATCGACTTTCCGCGTCGCGCACCCACGCAATTGTGGATGATGCTCACGTTCGGCCTGTTCGTGGGTATTGCGGTGCTCGTGGTCGGCATATACGGCTTCGTCGTGTTGCGCAACCAGCTTCGGACGGAAGCCTATCAGCGGCTGGAAGACGAAACCCGCAATGTCGTCGGTGAACTGGAGCGGGTGGGCTTCGGCCCCGGAATGCAGGAGTCAGCCGCACGCATCTCCCGGTTGACCGCTGCACGATTAGTCATCTGGCACAACGGAAAGCGAGTGGCCGACTTCGAGAAGGGTCAGCCCATTTCCGGGATGTCCACTGCCGGAACGGCCGCCTATAACGATGCCCTTGTTTATGGGTTGGGGTTCGAGGATGTCGCAGATGGTTCGTCGGGGACCCGGTTCCTGTACGCCGCTATCGAATCGGAGTCGTTGAACCTGGTTGTCGGGCTCGGCAGAGAAAACGTCCAGGTGTTTGCCGCCCTTCGCCGCACACAATTGACGCTGGCCGTGGGTATGGGCCTCGCACTCATGTTGAGCCTTCTCGGCAGCTGGATCGCATCCAAGAAGGTGAGCGGGCCGCTGAGGGCGCTGACACAAAGTGCGGAGCGGATCAACGCGGGCCGGCTGGAGGAGGGAATCCGGGTGCACTCCCGCGCTTCCGAGATCCAGGATCTTGCCAGGAGCCTGGATGCCATGGCCGAGCATTTCAGCGTCGACATCAAGCAGCTTCAGCGCCTGGTGCGCATCCAGAACGAGTTTCTGGGTGATGTCTCCCACGAGGTTCGTAATCCAATCTTCGCCATTGGCGGATACCTCGAGGCGCTTGCATCTCGTGGTCTCACCGACGACCAGCGAGAGCGATACGTCCAGAAAGGGATCGCTAACCTCGATCGGCTCAACAACCTGTTTTCCGATCTGGTCGAGATCGCGCGGCTTGAATACCGGGGAGACCTCATTCAAAGGGAGATCTTTGACATCCAGGCACTCATCGAAGAAGTGGCAGACACCGCCAGGATGAGAGCCGAAGAGAAGTCACTGCGCCTGGATGTGGCCAATCCGTCCAGCTTTGTGGAGGCGGACAGGAACCGCATCGCCCAGGTGCTGACGAACCTCATCGAGAACGCCATCGCCTATACCGACAGCGGAGCAATCCGATGTACGCTCGTTCGGATCGACGATCGGGTCCGCATCGAAGTGGAAGACACGGGAAGAGGCATCGGACCGGATCACATCGAACGCATTTTTGACCGCTTTTATCGCGTGGATACCGCGCGGTCGCGCAAGCACGGAGGAACAGGTCTCGGATTGAGCATCGTTCGCCAGATCCTGCACGCGCACGGCACGTCCATACACGTCCGCAGCGCACCCGGCGTCGGGTCGCTCTTCTGGTTCGAGTTGCCGCACCGCGCGGCACAGATTCAGAGGGCGCCCGCAAGGGAGGGCGAACGGGCGGCCTGATGGCCCAGCCTATTGTGTTCTTTACGCGGCTTGAGCATCTTCCCTGTAGGGGAGCGGAGTGGCGAGGGCGACGTGTGGGCGGGGGGTGCGTCACGGGCGTGCCGCCGGCCTGCACCACGTCGCGCCGATGTTGCCCGGCGATCGAACGTCCTGTCGCGTTGGGCGTTCATTCCCCTTCTCAATGGAACCCTGGAGAGGCCGGGAGTCCGCTCTGCATGCGGAGTCCAGGTCCCATCCCTGAGTACACATGAGTGTTGAAAACCCCAAACGCGCGAGCCGGCGCGCCTCCAAGGCACACTCCAACAACGGCAATGGATCGCTGACAGCGCCCCAATCCGCTGTGGCATCCAACGGGATGGAGACCGGGCCGGAGGGTGACCTTCAGGTACATCCCCTGGATCCCACCATGTTGGGCCGAGAGACGCTGCTTCGCGCTCTGCGTCTGATGATGTTGTCGCGCAGGCTCGACGAGAAAATGCTGACCCTTCTCAAGCAGGGGAAGGGCAATTTCCATATCGGCGCTGCAGGACACGAGGCCAGTCAGGTGGCGATCGGCATGCAGATACGGCCTCAGGCCGACTGGTCCTGTCCGTATTACCGGGACATGGCGTATGCCCTCTCTCTCGGGTTCACCGCACGCGACATGATGTTGGCCCACCTGTCGAAGGCCGACGACCGCATGTCCGGCGGACGCCAGATGCCCGAGCATTTCTCCTCCCCGGAACTGCGCACCTTCGTTCCCGCTTCCGCCGTAGGAGCCCAATTTCTTCCGGCCGTCGGATTCGGGATGGCGATCAGGCGCCGAAATGAGCCTTCCGTCTCCTATGTGGCGGGCGGCGAAGGGGCCACCTCGCAAGGCGCCTTTCATGAGGCCTTGAACTGGGCGGCGAAGGACCGCCTTCCCGTGCTGTTCCATGTGCAGGACAATCGGTACGCGATCTCCGTCAAGCGCGATGAGCAGACGGCCGGCGGGGGAGTCTTCGAGATCTCCAGAGGATTCGACTCTCTGGCGCGATGCCGCTTCGACGGAACCGACTTCCTGGAGTCGTACGCCGTCGCCCAGGCCGCTTTCGATTACTTGAGAGCAGGGAAGGGCCCGGTCGTCCTCGTTGCCGATGTCGTGCGCCTGCTCCCTCACTCCTCTTCCGACAACGATCTGAAATACCGATCGAAGGAGGAGTTCGAGGCCGACAAGCGCCGAGATCCGATCAGGCGCCTGGAGAGCGTCCTGCTCGAGGCGGGACTGGCATCGCAAGACGATCTGGATGTCCTCCGCTCGGAAGTCCGCGACGAGGTGGATGAGGCGGCCCGATGGGCATCCGATTTTGCGGACCCGGACCCGGCGACGGTAGAGCACCATGTGCTTTTCGATGGTGCACTCGACCTGACGTACGGGATAGAGGCTCCGGTCGGCGAGTCGGCCGTGCTCGTGGACGCCATCAATCACGCACTCCGTGAAGAGATGGAGCGGGATGACCGCGTGTTGGTGTATGGGGAGGATGTGGGGGGGCCCAAGGGTGGTGTGTTCACGGTGACCCAGGGTCTCACCGAGCGATTCGGCTCCGATCGCTGCTTCAATTCGCCACTGGCCGAAAACTCGATCGTAGGCACTGCTGTCGGTCTGGCCGCAGCCGGATACCGACCCGTCGTGGAGATCCAGTTCGGCGATTACATCTGGCCCGCCATGCAGCAGATGCGAAACGTGCTGCCCAGCGTGAGATATCGGTCCAACGGTGCCTGGTCGAGCCCCGTCGTCTTGCGCGTCCCGGTCGGTGGATATATCCACGGGGGGCCCTACCATTCGCAGAACATCGAGTCGACGTTCGCCCACATTCCCGGCTATCTGATCGCCTATCCCTCGAATGCCGCCGATGCCAAAGGTCTTCTCAAGACGGCCATCCGCAGTGAGAACCCGGTACTCTTCCTGGAGCACAAGGGCCTCTATCGCCAGCCGGCCGCCCGCTCGCCGGAACCAGGTCCCGACTATCTCCTTCCATTCGGCAAGGCCCGCGTCGTGCGCGATGGCTCCGACCTGACGATCGTGACGTACGGCGCGATGGTCTACAAGGCGCTGAACGTCGCCCGCACGCTGGAGAAGGAGGGCGTCTCCATCGAAATTGTTGACCTGCGCACCATCGTGCCGCTGGACATGGAAACGGTCCTTGCCTCCGTCTCCCGAACGAACCGGGCGATCGTCGTATACGAGGACCAGAAATTCGTTGGATTTGGAGCCGAAATCAGTGCCCAGATCATGGAAGCGGCATTTCACGAATTGGATGCTCCAGTCCTCCGGGTCGCCGCCAGGTTTAGCGTGGTCCCGTTCGCTCCCGCGCTGGAGGCCGCTATGCTTCCCTCCGACGAAGATGTCCTCACGGCCGTCCGAACATCACTTTCCTATTGATCCCCACCATGCCCCTCCGTCAATCTACCCTCGTCATCCTGATCCTGCTCGGAGTATGTGTCGCGGGGCTTGCCTCGCCTCCACTTCTGGCTCAGGACCTCGGGGTGGCGGTCTTTGAAAACCGGACACACCGGTTCGAACCGATACCAGAGGGCACGTTTGCTCAGCATGCCTTCCGCTTCAAGAACGAAGGCAATGCACCAATCCGCATCACCGGAGTGCGTGCATCATGTGGCTGTACGACGCCCGAGTGGACCACGGATCCTGTCGGTCCCGGACAGTCCGGCAGTGTGATTGCCCTCTACGCTACGCTGGGTCGCCCGGGACCGTTTCGCCGGGACATCACTGTAGACACCGATGGCGAACCGGCCCGTGTGGTGCTCTTCATCGAAGGGGACGTGGTGCCGCCCACGGTGGATCTGGCTACGGCTTCACGGCAGGGAAACCTGGCCTTCGATACGGGAGGTTTCGATTTTGGACCGGTGGAACAGGGGACCGTAGTCTCGCACACGTTTCTGGTGAGCAACACGGGTTCCCGGCCCGTTCGCATCCTGGATGCGCGGGCAGCATCGAATGTTATCGGCGTGCGCTTTTCCGGAAACGCGATATTCCCCGGTGAGGTGTCTCGGGTGGATGTCACCCTGTACACCGCAGGCCAACCGGCCTTCCCGCTTGACCTCTCTGTGGACCTGGTGACGGACGATTCGGATCGGCCGGAAAAGCAGGTAACCCTTCAAGCTGCAATCGTGCTGCCCGCTTCAGGGTCCGACTGAAGCCGCCCTTCGAACTGTTTCGGCCCCGGGTTCCCGCGGCGGAAACGGACCAAGGCCCATGCGGCACCAGGAGGCGGGTCCGCGGCGGTGAGATGACCACGGCGCAGGCGCTACCGTTCGGCCGCTTCGATCGCCTGCCCCAGGTCCTCGATCAGGTCGTCGGCATCCTCGATGCCCACGGACAGTCGGATGAGCGAGTCACTGAGTCCCGATGCGATGCGGCGGTCTCGCGGAATGGAAGCGTGGGTCATGGTGGCAGGATGCCCGATGAGGCTTTCCACGCCGCCAAGGCTTTCAGCAAGCGAAAAGATCGAGGTGGCGGAGAGGACTTTCATGGCGGACTCCACGCGGTCGTCCGCCAGTTCGAAGCTGAGCATTCCTCCGAAGTCCCGCATCTGCCGGGCTGCAACCTCGTGGCCGGGATCGTCGGGAAGTCCGGGGTAGTGGACGCGACCGACGGCCGGATGGTCGTAGAGGAAAGCGGCAATTCGTTGCGCATTCCGGCAGTGCCGTTCCATGCGGAGGTGCAGCGTTTTCGTTCCGCGCAGCAGGAGGAAACAATCCATCGGTCCAGGTGCCGCGCCGCTGTTCTTGATCTCGAAACGGAGCGCCTCGGCCCAATGATCGTGCGACGTGCATACGGCCCCGCCGATGACATCAGAATGGCCACCCAGGTATTTTGTCGTGGAGTGGAGAACGAGGTCGGCTCCCAGCAGGAGGGGCTGCTGGAGGAAGGGACTGGCGAAGGTATTGTCAACGGCGACATCCACGCCCCGGCTGTGTGCCAGGCGGCACAGGGCTTCGATATCGGTCACCCGCATGAGGGGATTGGTCGGCGTTTCGATCCAGAGCAGGCGCGTGGAGGCCATGAGGGCCTGCTTCACGTCCGCAAGTTTGGTTGTGTCGACGAACGTGAACGTGAGGCCGAAGCGTTCGAACGTGCGCACAAAGAGGCGGTAACTTCCTCCGTAGAGGTCGTCCGATGCCACAACATGGTCCCCGGGATTGAGTGTCTTCAGGATGGCATCCAGTGCGGCCACCCCTGAGGAGAAGGCGATCCCGTGACGTGCCTGTTCGAGGGCTGCCAGGTTCCCCTCGAGCGCCGTTCGCGTAGGGTTGTGCACCCGCGCGTACTCATAGCCCTTGTGGACGCCCGGCGCCTCCTGAACAAAGGTAGAGGAGAAGTAGACGGGCGTCATGATGGCCCCCGTGGTGGGGTCGGGGCGTTGGCCGGCGTGTACGGCACGCGTGGCGAAACGATGGGCTGGGGGGGGAGACGTCTGCTCGTGATCCATAGGTAGAAAAAACGGACCCCCGATCCGTGGCGCGGACCGGGGGCCGGTAGAAGAGAACAGTGAGATTGGCGCTCAGGGAGGGCCTCAGTTGCCCAGGTCAATTCCTGCACAAGTGGCAGCTTCCTGGGCCTTTTCCATGTCGTTGTGCTGGGCGTACGCCTGGAAGAGGGCGTTGCAGATGTCGGTCGGATCCTCTCCGCGCGATTCAACGAGTTCCCGGGCCTTCACGAGTGGCGGGATGGCTGATTCGAAAAGACCGTGGCGCTGCTCGGCGAGGACATCGACCTCTTTCTGGAGTTCCTCTCGCCGTTCGTCGGTCACGTCCGGCGCACGCATCGCATCCTCCAGATCGGCGATCTGGACGTTGACGCCGACGGCCCAGTTTTCATAGGCGGCGCCGAGGTTATAGAATGCATTCGAGCTTTCCGGGTCGAGTTCGGTGGCCCGGGTCAGTTCCGCGATGGCCTCATCATACCGCTCGGCTTGAAGCAACAGCGATCCGTAGTTGTAGCGGTAGGTGGCATTGTCCGGATTCTCCTCGACCCCCTGACGCGCGAGGGCGATGCCGCGATCGACCTGACCGGCCTGGATATAGGCGTTGAACAATCGCGCACGGAGGTTTTCGTCCTCGGGGAACCGCTCCAAAGCGCCTTCCCCGAAGGTAATGGCCCGCTCCGTCTGGCCATCGGAGAGATAAAGCTCCGTGAGGTAGTTGTAGGTGTCCGGGTTGTTGTCACCCTTTTCGATGGCCGTCTCCAGGGGCCCGATAGCCTCCAGCGGCCGGCCTGCTGAGATCAGGGCGTAGGCGAGGTTGATGTGGGTGACGGCGGAGTCGGGAAGGATCAAGGTCGCATTGCGGAATGCCCGAACCGCCTCCTCGAAATAGGACTGATCCTCGCCGGAGCGGTTGAACGCGCTCATGCCCCTCTCGTATTCTCGGAACCACGCGAGCTGCATCTGGGTTGCGACATCGTTCCGCTCAGAATTCGAAGCTGCAAGGCTGAGCGCCCGCTGCCAGTTGCCCGCAGCCTGGGATACGAGTTCAGAACGCTCCTCGGGGTCCGTTGCCGTTCCGGCTTTTTCCATCAGCACGGTGCCTTTGAGCTTCAGGGCCTCAAAATTGTCCGGATTCTGCTCGAGCGCCAGGTTCAGGTTGCTCAGGGCGCGGTCATAGTCTTTGTTGCGCAGATCCAGCTTGGCGCCTTCCACATTGGGGTCGCTGGAGCAGCCACCGGCGCCCACGAGGAGAAAGAACGCGCCGATCAGCGCAGCCGCCAACAACGTCGGCCTCAGGATTTTCTGTGATGCCATCTTGCGTAGCTTGGTAGTGATCGGAAGGAGGAAAAACCAATCCCGCGCGGTGTCGCAGGTCAACCAAATGCCGCGGTAAGAACCGAGGAAGGCATGGAATGATCCGAAAAAGCCGGGACAGAGAAAAGTACGGACTGCGTCGCTGTTTGTCGAATCTCTGGTCGACGGGCACGGCGGGCTTCCCCGATTTTTCTACAACCAATGAACCTCCTTCCGGCGCCGAACGTAGCACCGGCTCGCGAGCGGAGCGCCGGAACGTGAAGGAAGGGCCACTGGCCTGTGGGGACGACCCGGGTGCGGCCGCCATTTTCTACGCCGGGCCGGAATGGACGAATGGCAATGGGGCGCCCTGAGGAATTATCGGCAGAGCAGGTGAGGAAAGCCGTTGCGGGAGATCGGACGGCCAGGGACCGCATCGTGCGCCGCCTTGATCCCATCCTCCGGGGATATTTCACGAAGCGCATCGGCATGCAGGTTGAGGTGGATGATCTCGTGCAGAATACCCTGGTACGCGTCGTGAACGGATTGCCCGACCTTCACCACCCCGAAGCGTTCATGGGCTTTGCGATGAAGGCGGCCCTGTTTGAGTTGCAGGATTACTACCGTGGACGCTACGGGTTCAGGGAACAGCTCTACGATCCTTCCGATCTGCCGGAACACGCATCACGACCGTCGTCAGAGGCCCTCCGCGTGGATCTCGATCGCGCACTGGCCGCGCTGACGACCCATGCGCGCCGCATCCTCGAGCTAAAAGAATACGGCTACCGGTACAAAGAGATTGCCGACATGCTCTCGACGACGGAGGCCGCTGTGAAAATGCAGGTCAAACGTTCCTACGAGCGGCTTCGTGCCCTGTTGGAGGACGAACCGCGGGACGATGCGTAGGCCGGCTCCTCTGTTACCTTCGACCCGTGGAAAGCGGCTGAACCCAGTGACGGCTGTGCCGCGAGCCGCACGTGTGTAGGACAGGAGGGAGGCGGCGCAATCGGACTGAATGAGAAACTGAACCGATGAACCAGAGATCAACGCACCCGGATCGGCAAGAACCTCGTGGCACGGCTATGCCCCAGGGAAAAACGGCTGCGGAAGAGGACGAGACGGGACCCTCCGAAGGTACGTCCCGCACGGAAGGAGCCGTCTCCGCTCTTTTGGCGCAATCGCTTCCGGATCGAAGACTGCTTGTCCTGTTCGCACTCGAGCGAAGCGGGCGGGAACAGATCCTCGATGAGATCGAACGCGAAGAACTGGAAGCAGCCCGGCCGCATCTGGAGGCCGCGCTCCAGGCGTCGGCGGCCCTGGGAGACATCCTCAATCGCATCGGGGTCGACGCTGCGGATTTCGAGACGGCATGGAATGCGGCCCGCCCCGAAACCGGAGCGCGGAGCGTGCGCCGCCCGATTGCGAGGGATCGGGCCTCCCTACCAGGAAGAACACGACGCGTCTTCCGCCCCGTCCTGTTTGCAGCGGCTCTGACCGCCGTAGCCGCAGTCGGCGCCCTTCTCATCGGAGATCGCAGCCCATCAACCGTGCTCGTCGTAGGCCGGGACGCGGTAGAGGAGGTGGATCTTGCAGACGGCACTACCGTCCGGCTGACCACGGGGTCGACGCTGACGTATCGACGCCCCGAAAAGGCGGAGCGGTTCGACCGCAAGGTCAAACTGGAAGGGAGCGCGTACTTCGTCGTCGCGCCTGATGCCGGAAATCCCTTCGTGGTCCAGACGGCCGAGGCGACGGCCACGGTGTTGGGGACACGGTTCGGCGTGGTGCGCCGGGACGGAGGAACGGATGTTGTCCTCGCATCAGGATCCGTGACGGTCTCGTCGTCATCCGCACCTCACTATGTGGTTACCCTGAGTCCGGGGACCATGAGCCACGTATCCGCCGGAAGCAGGGCTTCGGAGCCTGTCGAGGTCGATGTCGTGGCAGCGCTGGATTGGACCGGGCTTTTCGTTTTCCGGGGTGAGACCTACGAGCGCATCGCCGATCACCTGTCGCGCCATTATGGCGTTCCCGTCACCGTCGCGCCCGAGATCGCAGCAGAGCGGCAGACCGGCACGTTTGACCGCAGCCAGGGGCTATCTGAGATTCTCGCAACCATGGAGCGATCCTGGGGATTTTCGGTGCAGGGAGATGCCTCTGGGGGATACCTTCTGCGGCCGGTGCCCTAAAAAGATCGGTCGGTTGGTAACATTTCGCGAATAAGGTTGTCCAACCGAGAGACCCGGATGGTGCGAAGCCTTCACCGACTGAATCCGAATGACCCGTTTTGGAGGCGTCAAGGCGGCGATTTTATGTGGGATAGTCCTTTGGGGACTTCAGGGCACCGCCTTGTCCCAGCGGATCGAGCTCGATCTACGGCAGGAGGCCCTCGATCGCGCATTACTGGATCTGGGTGAGAAAGGAGGCGTCGACCTCGTTTTCGCACATCGTTACACAGACGGCGTTCAGACCACGTGCCGGATTCAATCGGCTACGGTTGAGGAAGCCCTGGCCTGTATCCTGGCAGGTACTTCGCTGCGCGCCGAGCGGGTCCGGGAGAGACAATGGATCGTCCTGCCCGTGCCTGCCGTGGCGCGACCGACCGAATCGACCAGGGGCGAGGCCGCCCCCTCGGCGTCCTTGCGGGGTACCATTATCGATGCCGTTTCCGGAGAGGTCCTTGTCGGTGCCAATGTCTATCTCGAAAACAGGGGAGTCGGCGGGACGACCAACCAGGCAGGGCGTTTTCTTGTGACCGGCGTTTCGGTCGGCAGCCATCCGACGCGCCTGTCCTATGTGGGATACGAAAGTCTGATGGTCGAATTATCAACCGGTGAAGCCCCTGTCTTGGCCCTGAACCCCGTCTCCCTTGCTGCGGGAGAAATCGTTGTGGAGGGCAACCGGACTTCCTCCTCAGCCGCGTCGCCGATTCCCGGACGCGTCGCCGTACTCGACCACCGCAAAGGGGTCAACCCTGAATTGATTGCAGAGGACGACCTTTTCCAGACCTTGCAGTGGCTGCCTGCCGTGCGCCAGTCCGGCGAAGCAGGAGGGGATCTCGTTGTGAGAGGGAGCGGACCGGACCAGAACCTGCATATCCTCGACGGCGCACCCTTATACCACCCCTGGCATACCATGGGGCAGTTCTCCACCCTGCAGACCGAGGCCCTCAAAGATGCCCAACTCTACGCGGGCTCAATCCCTGCCGAATTCGGTGGCCGACTCTCGTCCGTGCTGGATACGCGCCTAAAGGACGGACGTGGCGTCGATCCACGCCTGCTCGTATCCGTAGGATCGATGGCCACCCAATTTGTCGCCGAGGCGCCGCTGTCCGATCAATTCTCGTTTATGGTCGCCGGGCGGCGGTCCTTTGCGGACGGCCTGCTCAATGGATCGGGGCTCGGAACTCCGGAACGCATCACGCTGCAGAATAGCGTCTATTCCGATCTCAATGCAAAGGTGACCTACCGGCCGGTCCGTGGTCACGAAGTCCGATTTTCCTACTTCCAGGGAAGTGATCAGCTTCCGATGGATGCTTCCGGCGAATCCGTTCGGTCCATTGGCTGGAACCGATACATCACGGCGATCGGCGAGGCCTCCTCCGAACCGTACCGATGGAAGAGTAGACTGGCCGGCATGCAATACGCCTGGCTCCGCGGGACACGCCTGCTCGTCACCGCCGGCGCGTTCTGGTCCACCTTCGAGTCCAGAGAGGGCGAATCCGCCGGCACGTCCATGCAGACTGCAAGCCTGTCGGATGTGGGCCTCAAGCTGGACGGGGACTACTTTGCGGGCCGTCGACATTCCGTGCGCGCCGGGATCCACCTTACGATGCACGACTTTGCCGGCGGCGCCGGCTCGATCCGCTCATCCCTTCGAGGACTGGTCGATGCGGAAGCGCGCAGCCCGATGCAAACATGGGAGGCCGTTGCCTATCTCCAGGACACGTGGAGCCCGTCGAGACGCCTCCAGATTCAACCCGGCCTGCGTGTCAGTGGGTTCGGCACGACGCACGGAATCGACGTACTTCCCCGAGTGTCCGCGCGATGGACACTCCATCCGGAATATTTCGTGCTCAAGGCGGGCTTCAGTCGACAAGTGCAATATATCCACCAGGTGCGAGACCGCTTTGCGGACACGTATGGCTTGTCGGCATCGCGCTGGGTGCCCGCATCGGAGGAGGGGCTTCAGCCTGCAGCAGGAAGGCAGATGGGCCTGGGCGTGGAAAGCCGGCCATTCTCCGGAGTGGAACTGAGTGCGGAGGTCTATCATCGCACCTTTTCAGGCGTCTTGATCCCTACGCTCTACGCGTTTTCAGCCGCTAGTGCCGATCCGCGTACGTCCGTGCTGGAGTTCTACCATACAGGAGGGCAACAGGCTTTCGGGTTTGAGTTCTTCGGATCCCTTCGCCGAGATCGGTGGAGAACATGGACCAGCTATGCCTACGGGCACTCGGAAGAGCAGGGATGGACCTCGTCGAGCCACCCCGTCTTCATATCCGGCCGATTCGACGTCCCCCATGTCGGCAGGGCGGGCGTGAGTTTGAACCACCGATCCTTCGCGGCCTCCTTGGTTGGAGAGATTCGAAGCGGCTACCCGGTCTCAATAGCCTCCCCGCCTGCCGGCTACACGCCTGCGCCCACCGCATCCGAGGGCATCTCAGACGCGCTGCGGCCGTTGCCGACCTATGCACGGCTGGATGCCCGCGTGGGCTATCAAACGGGCCTTCTGGGAATGCGATGGAATGTCCAGATGGATGTGTTCAACGTAACCCATCGCAAGAACATCATTGGACACATCTATGCGGTAGACGGAACCGCCACCAGGCGGTCCGACCTCTACGGGCTGCCTCGGCTGCCCCTCTTCAAGGTGCGTGTTGAGTTCTGAGTTTCCTGACCACACCGAGTCCAGGAGGGGTGCAGCGCAGCGTCCTCCCCCGAGCCCCGGCCTCGTAACGGCGGTCGAGCCGCAGGTTCGCGACGACTCCCGCGTCAATATTTTCGTCGATGGCGAGTTCGCGATCGGACTCTCTGCCCAATTGGCTATGGAGTTGCAGATCAGGCCAGGGCGGTGTCTGACGGAAAACGACCTGGAGAGCCTGCTGGAGGAGGATCGGCTCGGCCGGGCGCTCCAGGTCGCGGTACGGTTCGTTTCACACGCGCCGAGGACCAAAGCCGAGGTGGTGCGCCGTCTCGAACGAGCGGGCATTGCGGTGGATCTTCAAGCGAGGGTATTGGATCGACTCGTAGATATGCGGTTGCTGGATGATGAACGGTATCTCGGTGCCTATCTGGAGTCCAGGATCCACAACCAGGGATATGGCCCCCGCCGCGTGCGTGAAGAACTGGTTCGTAGAGGGATGGCAAGGGAGGAGGTGGAGAATGCGTTGGCCCTGTTTCTCGAGGACAGCGTCACACTCGATATTGCAGAAGAACAGGCGCGCAGGAAGTGGAGCAAGCTTGTCCGGGAAGGGGATGGACGCAAGTCCCGTCGAAAACTCTTCGACTTCCTGATCCGTCGGGGTTTTTCGAGTGAGACGGCCCGGCAGGCGGTGAGCAATGTTGCCGGTCTGGGGGAGGAAACCGCGTGATCGGGTCGCCGAACGCCGCCCAATTTGTCCTATCTTCGGGTGGGATTGTCGCGTCGTCCATTTGCCATGGAACAAGGTACACATCGCATTCGGGGCATGGCCGCAATCGGGATTGCTCTCGTTGCAGGGGCAGCCTTTCTCTGGTTACAGCCCCGCGTTGATCCCGATGCGGCCGCCCGCTACGCGGTCGTCGAGGCGGTTGCGATCGAGGAGGCCCGGCACTTTCTCGAGGAAAGCGGATTCCCGACCGAGAACTTGACCGCAAAGGCCAAATTCGTTCGGAAGACCCCGTTGCTCCGGTCCCTGCAGGCTGCGATCGGCCGGAATGAGACCGTTCGGGTCGTGATGGGCCCCGCGGGCGCTCGATGGCCCGTCTATGCCTGGGAAGTGAAGTGGGAACAGAAGCAGCAGGACGAGGAGACCGTGGAGGGAGGCTTCGATGTGTCGCTGACCACTACGGGACAGGTCTTCGCCTTCAGGAACAGGAATCCCGTCGGCCTCTTCGGTCGACGCGACTCACTCGCGCTGGATGCTGCCCTGCGGGCCGGCCGAAACGCAGACGGAACGGTATTGGCCGCCGAGCCCCTGGCGGACGGTCCCGCGCGCCAGGATCCGGGCAAATCAGCCCCCGGCATGGCCGGGAGCCTGACCGGGAGCGCTGTCGCGCAGGGGGACCGCTCCGATGTGGATGGGCCGCGCAGGAGTCGGCCCTCGTCTTTGCGGCAACCGTTCCCTATCCCGGAAGTGGGCGTGGTGGCGATGGGCCGGTATCATCTGGCCAGAACCGGTATGAACGGTGAAGATCTGACCGTGGACTCGGTAGAGGTCAGTCCCGACCGGCGCGGTCTGTATTCCGTCCGGATGGTCTCACCGGGGTATACGTACGGTCATC
The DNA here is from genome assembly GCA_964387555.1 of uncultured Rhodothermales bacterium. Classification (GTDB taxonomy): domain Bacteria; phylum Bacteroidota; class Rhodothermia; order Rhodothermales; family CAYLXM01; genus CAYLXM01. Next base: position 34,610 of record CAYLXM010000009.1, read on the forward strand.
GCCGGGAAGTGGACGTGGAGGTGACCGGCATGGGCATGCTGGTCAACCTGCAGCCCCGGTTCACGCCTGAGACCCCGGAATCCGATAGGGCGTGGTGGGGGCAGGTCGACGGACTCAGGCTGTTACCGCTGGTCGGAAACGCACTTGTCATTCTCCTGCTCGCCATCGGGTTCTTCCGAAGGTTGGGCGCACGAACCGTCGATATGTCGGCCGCTTCCCGTGACGCCATTGCCCTCGGCCTTGCCGGGGCGGTTGGACTGCTGCTGGTCTCGCATGGGAATGTCGAAATGGAGACAGACGAGGCCTGGCTGCAGTGGCTGATTGCCGGCATCGGCGCTCTGTTCGGAGGACTCGGAATGGGAGTCATCGCGTTCCTGATTTCCGGTGCGACGGATGCGATGGGGAGGGAATTTTTCCTTCAGCGCGTACGGTCCCTCACGCTCCTGCGGCAGACCTACTTCCTTACGCAGCCGCTGGGTCTGGCACTGGTCAGGGGCGTGGCGCTCGGACTCGCACTGGCTGCCGGCTGGGGGATCCTGTGCTACCTGACGCCATGGCTTCATATGGCGCACGGTGAGGGGATCTATGCGCAATCGGTTGCTTTGTCACCTTTCGTCGCCTCTTTCTCCATGTCGAGTTGGACGGGCTTCCTTCAACTGGCGGGAGTACTCATCGGGCTGGGCTCCCTTCTGCTGCGGCGGAAGATGCCCCTTCCGGGTGTTGCGGTCGTCATGGTGGTCGCTCTGACGTTGTTGGGCATGAATCCGGTGGATGTCAAACCCGACCTCGCAGGGCTCGGTAGCGGGGCCGTGTTGGCCTCGGCGCTGGTTTTCGCCTTTCTCAGATTCGATTTCCTTACGGCACTACTGGGTTTCGCCGTATTCCATGCAAGCTGGAGGTCCGGTTTGTTCTGGATCGACGCCGCTGGTGCTCCCGCTACCGATGGATATGTGGCCGCTACCGTTCTCGGGGGCATCCTGCTCGTCGGCTTCATTGCACTCCGCGGCAGCCGGGCGGGAGACAATCTGCCGGAATACGTGCCGGAATACATCTCTGAGATGGCCCGCCAGGAACGGGTGAACCGGGAACTGGAAATTGCACGAAATGTGCAGAAGACGTTTCTGCCCAGAGAAATGCCCCACGTCAGGGGGCTGGATATGGCCGCGCTTTGTATCCCGGCCTACGAGGTGGGCGGCGACTACTACGATTTCGTTCCTCTTTCCGGAAGGCGCCTGGCACTGGTCGTGGGAGATGTGAGCGGCAAAGGGATCCAGGCCGCGTTCTATATGACGCTCGCAAAGGGATTCTTCCGTACCCTTTGCAGGGAGGCCACTTCTCCTGCGTTCGCCTTGCAACGAATGAACCGGCTCTTCTGGGAGAACTCCGAACGCGGGACTTTCATTTCGCTCATCTACGGAATACTCGATCTCGACCGCTGCACCTTCGTGTTCGGCCGTGCGGGTCACAATCCCGTCATTTTGAAGCGCTCCCCAAGCCAGGTGCCCGAACTGATTCGCCCAGCCGGACTTGCACTGGGCCTGGTGCCTGACAGCCGGTTCGACGACTCGATACAGGAGTGTACGTTGGACGTGCGGACAGGCGATGTGCTCGTCTTTCACACCGATGGATTCACTGAGGCAAGAAACGGCAATTCGGATCTCTACGGCGAGTCCAGGCTTGCAGAACTGGTGGCGACCGTGGGTAGCTCGTCTGCCGAGGAGATTCTCCGCCGCATTACCGACGATGTTCTGGCGTTTGCCGGTCCGGTTGGACAGGCTGATGACATGACAATGGTCGTGCTGAAAATTGTCCAGTCCGGCATCGGCGGAGAAGCCCGACCCGACGACCAACCGAAGACCGAATGAGGACGCCATCCACGGGACGATTGCCGGATCGGATAGACCAGGGCGACGTGTCGCTCCAATCGGCCGTGTCTGCAGTGCGGCAGCATTCGGCCCGCTCGCCCACGGTAGCGATTGTACTCGGCTCGGGACTCGGGGGACTTGCCGATGAGGTGGTGGATGCAAGTTCGGTTCCTGTCGACCAAATCCCGGGTTATCCCCGGTCGAGCGTAGCAGGGCACGCGGGAGAACTCGTGCTAGGCAGCCTCGAGGGCCAGGACGTGGTCATGGTTCGCGGACGGGTGCACTGCTATGAGGGGTACGATGCACGAACGGTGGCTTTTCCTGTTCGACTTGTGCACGCACTCGGAGCCCGAAGGCTGATCGTGACGAACGCCGCCGGCGGGATCCATCCCGACTTGTACCCCGGAGCGCTCATGCTCATTTCCGATCACCTCAACATGGCCCTCCGGCACCCCATACCGGGCCGGCCGGCTGACCCGGGGGGACACTTCCCGCATCCGGCGCGCCGGCATCGTGAACACTATTACGATCCCGACTGGCTGAACGCGGTGGAAGAACAGGCGATGGCCCTGGGCGTTCGGACGCATCGGGGGGTATACGTGTGGACGCTCGGACCGACCTACGAAACGAAGGCCGAGATACGTTTCTTCCAGCGCGCAGGGGCCGATGCCGTCGGCATGAGCACGGTTCCGGAGGTGATTCAAGCCCATGACCTTGGCATGCGAGTACTCGGCATATCGACCATCACCAATCGAGCAGCAGGTCTGGGGTCCGACTCCCTCTCCCATGATGACGTGCTGGAGGTGGGCGCCGGTATGCAGGGCACCGTTCGCCGTCTTATTCGCTCCATCCTCCGTAACCTCGATGCGCCTTGACGGGCCCAGGGGGGACTTCCAGGATCGGATGCTGGGCCGATAGGGCAATCAAGACATCATGCGAATCCCGTGAAAGAGAGAAGCGGGAACGCTCCGGGCGAGACAATCCTGTGATGGGCGGTGGTCGATGCGCATCGGTTCGTTGGTTTTGTCCGCGAATATGGTGATATTAGCCGCCGCAGCGCGTGCTGTGCGTCGCACGAACTTCCATAACCACCTGTTCGAGCCGCTGAGCAATCGGCCTTGACTCCGGTTCTGTCCATGCGGCAAGGCGATATCTGAAGTAATAGCGAGGGCGTATGAACTACGGAGACGATTACGATCGGAACAACGGTTACGGGTCGCGTGACCACGATGACGACCACAGTCGCGATGAGGTGCACTCCAAACGCGTACCCGCGGGAAAGCGAACGTACTTTTTTGACGTGAAATCCACGCGGTCCGGAGAAGACTACTTCATCACCATCACGGAGAGTAAACGCGTGGGTGATGGACGGTACGAAAAGCACAAAATCTTCCTCTACAAGGAGGATTTTGGGAAATTCGTATCCGCTCTCCACGAAGTGGTCAGTCACATCAAAGAGGAATTGTTGCCGGGATACGATTTTCGGGATCTTCCTGAAGTGACGATTTCGAACGCAGCCGCTCCCGAAGAGAAGTTCGAGGGCGAATACTAGTTGGAGCCGCAGGCTCCGCCGGTAGTACAAGGCTTGATTCCTGGAAGAGGTCGGGTTCGCCGGCCTTTTCCGTTTCCAGACCCTTGATCAGATGCTGCCCATCGTACCCTACGCCGACCGGAGCCAGCGGTTGGCTTCGATTCTGAGCCGGTCGTCGTCCTTCAGTCCTGAGGTAGACGCCGCAGTCAGACACATCCTGGAGACCGTCGAAACCGGGGGAGACGCTGCCGTTCGCGCGTTCAGCCTGCAATTCGACGGCGTCGACATGGAAGCGATGCGCGTACCCGCTGGTCTGGCACAGCGCGCATTCGAAGCGATGGATCCGGAGATGAAGTCCGTCATCGATCGGGCCGCCACGAATATTCGCCGATTCCACGAACGTCAGGTGCAGCAGTCGTGGTTCGCAGACGACGGTGACGGCGTCGTGCTCGGTCAGCGCGTTTTACCCATGGAGCGCGTCGGGCTCTATGTGCCGGGGGGAACGGCATTCTATCCGTCAAGCCTGCTGATGAACGCCATTCCTGCCCAGGTGGCCGGCGTGGCGGAGCTCGTGCTGGTCTCGCCTCCCCAGAAGGAGCATGACGGATGGCCCCATCCACTCGTTCTCGCCACAGCACATTACCTCGGTATCGTGGAAATCTATGCCATTGGGGGTGCCCAGGCCGTGGCGGCTCTGGCATACGGAACGGAGAGCCTGCAACGGGTAGATAAGGTCGTTGGCCCTGGAAATGCATGGGTTGCATCGGCAAAGAAACAGGTGTACGGCCGAGTAGATATCGACTCGGTCGCCGGCCCTAGCGAAATCGTCGTGCTGGCCGACGCTTCGGCAAATCCGACTTTCGTTGCGGCAGACCTCCTGTCGCAGGCCGAACACGATATGCGCGCTTCAGCCATTCTCGTAACCCACCACCGGACACTGGCCGAAGAGGTGAGTCGGCTCATCTCAATGTGGTGGCCCAACTTGAAGCGACAAGAGATTCTGGAACGATCCCTGGCCGACTACTCCGCGTGCGTGGTGACCGAATCCGAATCGCAGTCGATCGATCTGGTCAACGAACTCGCCCCGGAGCACCTGGAACTCATGGTTGCCGATCCGTGGACCGCGATGACCCGGATCCGACACGCGGGTGCGGTTTTTCTCGGACCATGGTCATCAGAGCCGGTGGGTGACTATTTCGCAGGACCGAATCATGTCCTGCCAACCGGCGGCACAGCACGCTACGCCTCAGCCTTGTCGGTGGACGATTTCATCCGGAAACAATCGATCATTGCCTATTCCCGAGAGCGCTTGAGGGAATCGGGACCCGACATCGTACGATTCGCCGAGGCGGAGGCCCTTCCTGCCCACGCGATGGCCATCCGGCTGCGCCTGGAGTCTATGGAAGATCGGGCGGCAAAGTGAACCTGTCCTGTTCCGGATCTGCCCCAGGTATGCATCATAGCACCTAAATGAATAAGGACATACGGTCACTTCTGGAACGCTTCAGGCCCGCCGTACGGGCCCAGAAGGTCTACGCCGTCCGGTCGTATGAGGGTCTAGACGCCAAGCTCAATCAGAACGAGAGTCCCTTTGACCTGCCATCGGTGCTGAAGGAAGCGGTGATCGCGAGACTGCAGTCTTCCTCCTGGAATCGCTACCCTACCGACTACGCGGATCCCGTCCGCGAGGTACTCGCCGGGCGGATCGGCGTACCCGCAGAATCGATTCTGCTCAGCAACGGCTCCAATGACCTGATCAACTCCGTCGCCTGGGCGCTTGTTGATCCCGGGACTCCCGTCGTTCTGCCCGAGCCCTTGTTCTCCCTGTACGAGAAGGCCGTACACCTGCAGAACGGCCGCCTTGTCGCGGTCCCGTGCCGCGATGCGCTCCACCTGGATGTCGACGCGCTCGTTGAAGCGGCCCGGCGCTACGACGCCACGCTCATCGCGGTGACGAATCCGGGCAGCCCAACCGGTTCCTGGTCGCCAGCCGACGACATGGAACGGCTCGTATCATCTGCGCCGGGGTTCGTGCTGATCGACGAAGCCTACCATGAGTTTGTCGATGGAGCCACCGCGCTGGATCTGCTCGATCGCTATCCCAACCTGATCATCCTCCGAACCTTTTCAAAGGCCTTGGGGCTGGCGGGATTGAGAATCGGTTACCTGGTGGCCCGGCCGGACATCGTTACGGAGATTCGCAAAGTCAGACTACCCTTCGTGCTGAACGCACTTTCGGAGGCGGCGGCCCTGGTTCTGTTGGACAGGCTGGAATACGTCCACGACGCTGTTGCGAAGATTCGCGCGGAGCGGGAGAACCTGTTCCGTGCCCTTCGCGCGTTGCCCGGTGTGTCCGTCGTGCCGTCAGCCACCAATTTTCTAATTTTTCATACCCGGTTCCCCTCCGCCACGCTCGTCGAAGCCCTGGCGGACAAGGGTATCCTGGTGAGGGATGTCGGTGGCTATCCCGGTTTGGCGGGGTACGTCCGGGTCACTGTAGGGACGCCCGGCGAGAACCAGGCCTTCCTGGTTGCGTTGAAACACGTGCTCGACGAGGCCTGATCAGCTGATGCACCGGCCTCGGCTCAACCTGTCCGGTGCCGCGCCATATTCGGTATGAATTACATCCAGGTGGACATTCTTGGTTTGTCAACAAGTTCCTCCAGCGGTGGCGCTTATGCGCTCGTTCTGGGAGAATCGAGCGGCAACCGACGGCTCCCTATCATCATCGGTGCTTTTGAGGCTCAGGCCATTGCGCTCGAACTGGAAAAGATCCAACCGCCGCGGCCCATGACGCATGATCTGCTGCGCAACCTGTTTGACGCAGTCGGAGCCGAGGTCTTGTTCGTGGTAGTGGATGAATTGCGGGACGGCACCTTCTTCGCGAAAGTCCAGTACCGTTACGGGGGCGAAGAACGGAAACTGGACTGTCGACCCAGTGATGCGGTGGCATTGGCTGTTCGGGTCGAAGCACCCATCTATGTCGATGCGGCCGTTCTCGGAGAAGCGGGCATTCCGACGGAAGAGGAAGCAGCGGCAGAGACGGAGGAACCTGTGATTGCCGAGGAACCGGCAATTCCGCGTACGCGACTCGAACAGATGGAGGAGATGCTCCAGAAAGCCATCAGCGATGAGGACTATGAAAAGGCGGCCCAGTTGCGGGATGAAATCGCCCGTCTTAAGGCGGACTAGACCGATTCGGGCCGGCCGACGACATGGATCCACACGACAAGCCTTGCTCCAACACACAGGGGCAAGGCTTCGCATTTCTTAAGTAATCAATCTGATGGCGACAGATATGGGCCTCTCGCTGGTCGACCGGATCCCCTTTGACCGGATCGATACCTTCTCACGCCTTTTCGCATCCTACTGCAGGGAACCCGACTCCTTGTCCGACTACTTCTCCGGCGACTTCCGTAACGACGACCATCTGCGCCGGAGTGCCGATGCTGCCGCAGGCGTATATCGAGACCGCAAAACGCTCGTCGAGGTGCTGCTGCAGCAAAATGAGGCATGGGATCTCAACGAGCCGGCGCGACGACAGATCGAACGCCTCGCGGCGCCGAACTCGGTAGCGGTCGTGACCGGGCAACAGGTCGGCCTTTTTGCGGGTCCACTCTATACCCTCTACAAAACGGTCACGACGGTGAAACTGGCCCGACGCCTCGAGCAGATCACGGGACGGCCTGTCGTACCGGTCTTTTGGCTTGAGGGAGAAGACCATGATTTCGATGAGGTCCGGGCCACCAATCTGATGGCAGGCAACGAACCGGTACGTCTCGAATACGAGGACGAACCGTCCGGAGGGGGATCCAACAGGGGACCCGTCGGCAGACTCGTTTTGCAGGATTCCATCTCCATACTTCATGAGAAAATGGAGGAACTCCTGCCCGTAACGGAGTTCCGCGACGAGGTGATGGCACTCGTTCGGGAAACCTACCGGCCGGGGGCCACGCTGCGGGATGCGTTTGCCCGGCTCATGCGCCGCCTTTTCGCCGATACCGGGCTTGTATTCATCTCGGCGGACAATGCGCGGCTCAAATCGCTCGTGAGACCGCTCTTCCGGCGCGAACTAGACGACTTCGAAGGCTCTCACCGCCGCATGGTAGACACGAGCGCCCGATTGGCCGAGTCCTACCACGCCCAGGTACACGCACGACCGCTCAACCTCTTCCTCCTCGAAGAAAACGGGAGGTATCCGCTGGAGCCGCAAGAGGGCGGATTTGGACTCCGCGGGACAGACCGTCGCTACGCAAGCACCGAGTTGCACGCGCTGCTCGAGACGGAACCCGAACGATTCAGTCCCAATGTCGTGCTGCGCCCGCTGGTCCAGGATCTGCTCCTGCCGACCGCGGCCTACGTCGCGGGCCCCAGCGAGGTAGCCTATTTTGCACAGTTCAGCACGCTTTACGAGTGGGCGGGGATCCCCATGCCGATCATCTACCCCCGCCTCAGCGCCACGCTCATCGAGGGCAAAGTCCGGAAGGTGCTCGATCGGTATGGCCTGTCCGTCATGGATGTGGGTGGCGACCTGGAGTCCCTGTTCAAGAGACTGGTTGTCGATCAGATGGACGTGGACCCGCATTCCGTTTTTGCGGCGGCCACCGAGCGAATCAATGAGGCGGTCGACGGCCTCAGGCGCCTGGCGGAACACGTGGATCCAACCCTCGGACGGACGGCCGAGGCGACCCGTTCGGCGATTGGCAAGGAACTCGATTCGCTGCTTGCTCGCATCGTGAAAGCAGAGAAGCGAAACCATGAGACGCTTCGCGCCCAACTTGAGAAGGTGCACGGGAATCTGTATCCCGGCGGCAAACCTCAGGAACGGGTTCTCTCCGTGCTGCACCTGATGAACAAATTCGGCCCGGAAGTTCCCCTTCGCTTTCTCGAGCTCTTTCCGGACGACACGACGCACCACGTTGTTGCCGAACTCTAACGCTTTCGCCCGTGCATCTTCTCAGCCCCCTCGTCGAACGAGCCATCGAGTTCTCCGCCCAGTGGCACGACGCGACCTACCGCAAGGGCAGCTGGCGTCCTGACCCGTTTCGACTCCGAGACGGCAGGCCGCTCGAGGTGCCCGTCGCTGCACACGTGACGGCAGTCGGGCTGATCGTTCAGCGAGCCGGCTGGGACGACGAGACCGTAGCCGCTGCTTTCCTTCATGACGTGCTCGAGGACTCGAATCGGGACCGCAATCGGCTGGAATATGAGGTCCTCGAGCAGTCAATGGGCCCGCGCGTCGCGGAACTGGTTGACTGGGTCACGGAAGTCAAGCGCATGCCGGACGGCCGGCTCTGCGGCTGGGAGGAGCGGAAGGAAGGCTATTTGACGCGGCTACGCGAGGCGCCGATCGAAGCGGTCGCGATCAGTCTGGCCGACAAGATGCACAACTTGTGGACGATGAACCAGACGCTCGAGACGGGGACAGACCCGTTCCTGGGGTCTCCCACGCGCAAGGCCCTCAGCCGGGGTCCGGCTCAGCAGCGCTGGTACTTCGAGTCGGTTCTGGAGATCGCCGCCGGGTTTGACGATCCCCGACTGGTCGGGCTCGCACGTGAGCTCCGGGAACTGCTCAGTCGGTTCAGGCAACTCACCTCCGGCAAGCTCTGATAATCCACCGTGGCTCCAACGAGTACGCAGACTGAAGGCGGCGTAGGGCCGCTGGAAGCAGGCGAGGGCGGATTGTTTCGATAATCCTCGGCCGGTCCGACGTGGGCAGTAACTGAAGGCGGCGTAGGGCCGCTGGAAGCAGGCGAGTGTCGGTTTGTTTTGAAACTCTCCGGCCGGTCCGACGTGGGCAGTGGCGGAAGATGGCCAATGGCCAGTTGAGGCACGCGAGGGACGGATTGTTTTGAAAGTCCCGGCCGCTCGAACCTGTGCGCTCATCCCAGAGGGTCCCCGGTCGGATCGTGCGCGTTGCCGTCGGCTTGATGGGGCTCCCTATCAGGTCATGTCGACGCGACGCGCCGGTCTGGCAGGCGTGAGGGATTTGGTCCGTCGCGAAGTCGGTTCAATGACCGGGACCGAGGGAGATTGTGCCGCGGCAGTGCGGCCTATCGCATCATGCGATGCTCGGCCATCGTACAGGCATTGGACACGTACCTCAGTCCGGCGGCCTTGGCAACCTGTGCCGCCTCCTCACTTGAAACACCAACCTGGGTCCAGACGACAGGCTGGTTGCCCGTCCGCGATGCGCGCGCAGCGACGGAACGCACAATGTCTGCCGTGTACTGGGGGCTACGGAAGATGTCGACGATGTCGATGTGAAGATCGTCCGGGAGTTCCTCCACTTTCCGGTAGCTCGGTTCCCCTAGCACGTCAGGTGGCCCCGGGTTGACGGGAATGATCCGATAACCTGCGTCCTGGAGATAGCGGGCCACCTGGTGACTGATCCGGTCAGGATTGGGCGAAAGACCGACCACGGCAATCGTCTGGGCGGAGCGGAGAATGTCGTGGAGGGGAGGCATAGGGGGGGAAGTTTGAGGGTTGGAGGGTTGGGAGTTACCTCTCGACCGTCATCCCGGAGGAAGACGGAATCCATGAATTTATAAATTAGGAGTATAGGAGTATAGTCATTTAGGAGTGGTGCATCCGCCCAACGCCTCGTGGCGCTCCGCGACTCGCGTCCCGCGACGCCCCACGCCCCGAGACGCCCCGCGCTCC
>CAYLXM010000009.1:44768-51683 GCA_964387555.1 uncultured Rhodothermales bacterium
CTCCGCGACTCGCGTCCCGCGACGCCCCACGCCCCGAGACGCCCCGCGCTCCGCGCTCCGCGACCCGCGACGCCCCGCGCCCCGAGACTCCCCGCGCTCCGCGCTCCGCGACTCGCGCCCCGCGACGCCCCGCGCCCCGAGACTCCTCGCTCCGCGTCCCTGCCTTGTTGGCAATTCCGAACCATATTGCACCGTGGGACGTAATAATATGTTTCGTTTCAATCCCTCCGCCAACGCCCCCGTTCCATGGCCGGTTATCCTTTCAAAGAGATCGAGCAGAAATGGCAGGACTACTGGGAGGTCAATAAGACATTCCGTACGCCCCTCGCGGTAGATACCGCCCGGCCGAAGTTCTATGTTCTTGACATGTTTCCCTACCCGAGCGGATCGGGCCTTCATGTCGGGCATCCCGAAGGGTATACCGCGACGGACATCGTGGCGCGCTACAAGCGGATGAACGGGTTCAATGTGCTCCATCCGATGGGTTGGGATGCGTTCGGGCTGCCGGCGGAGCAGTATGCCCTGGCCACGGGGACGCATCCGCGCATCACCACCGAGCAGAACATCGATCGTTTCCGGACGCAGCTCAGAGCCCTCGGGTTCTCTTATGACTGGGATCGGGAGGTTTCGACCATTGATGAGGCGTACTACCGGTGGACGCAGTGGATTTTTCTCCAACTGTTCGAGCGAGGTTTAGCCTATGAAGCAGAGGTACCGGTTAACTGGTGTCCCGCCCTCGGAACGGTGCTGGCGAACGAGGAAGTGGTTGACGGAAAGAGCGAGCGCGGGGGCTATCCGGTCATCCGAAAGCCGATGCGCCAGTGGATGCTCAAGATCACGGCCTATGCCGAGCGCCTGCTGAACGATCTCGAAGGCCTCGAGTGGCCGGAGAATATCAAGGAGATGCAGCGCAACTGGATCGGCCGATCGGAAGGTGCGGAGGTCGATTTCGCTGTAGAAGGACTGGCCGACGAGGTATTGCGCGTCTTCACGACCCGCCCGGATACGCTGTGGGGAGCCACCTACATGGTGCTCGCTCCGGAGCATCCGCTTGTGGATCGGCTGACGACGGATGATTTGCGGTCCACCGTGGCGGCCTATCGCAGGGACTCCGAACGGAAGAGTGATTTGGAGAGGACCGACCTCCAGAAAGAGAAATCGGGTGTTCCAACCGGCGCATGGGCCGTCAATCCGGTGAATCGCGAGCGCATTCCCATCTGGGTGGCCGACTACGTCCTCGCCTCGTACGGAACAGGCGCCATCATGGCCGTGCCGGCACACGACGAACGAGACTGGGAGTTCGCGCGGAAGTTCGACCTGCCCATCATCGAAGTGGTATCGGGCGGAGACGTCGAGAAGGAAGCGTGGACCGGCGATGGCGTACTGGTCAATTCATCCAGCCCCTGGGTATCGATTGAAGGACTCGACGTGCCCCTCGCAAAACGGAAGATCACCGATTGGCTCGAACGGGAGGGCCTCGGCAGAGGCCGGGTCAACTACAAACTGCGCGACTGGCTGTTTTCCCGCCAGCGCTACTGGGGGGAGCCGTTCCCGGTAGTCTATGTGGACGGCCGGCCGGTGGCGCTTCCCGAAGACCATCTTCCCGTGACCCTTCCGGCGGTCGAATCCTACCAGCCGAGCGGCACCGGGGAAAGTCCGCTTGCCCTGATCCGCGACTGGGTCGAAACCATGGATCCGGGCTCGGGCAATCGGGCTATTCGCGAGACGAACACGATGCCGCAGTGGGCGGGGTCCTGCTGGTACTACCTCCGGTTTATCGACCCTCGCAACGAAGAACGGCTCGTGGATCCGGAATTGGAGCGGTATTGGATGCCGGTCGATCTCTACGTCGGAGGTGCCGAGCACGCCGTTCTCCACCTCCTTTATGCCCGCTTCTGGCACAAAGTCTTGTACGACGCGGGTGTGGTCTCCACCCAGGAGCCGTTCCGGCGGCTCTTCAACCAGGGGATGATCCTGGGAGAAGTCGAGTACACGTCATACCGAAACCACGCCGGCCTTTCCGTGTCCGCAGACCACGTCGACGAGGAAGGCCGAGATCGCCGAACGGGCGAATCGCTGCTCGCCGAGCGCGTCGACGACAGCGCGGTCGAAAAACAGGGCGACTCGTTCGTGTTGATCGGTCGGCCCGACGTTCGCGTAGTGTCCAGGGCCTTCAAGATGAGCAAAAGCCGGGGCAACGTCGTCAATCCGGATGATGTGGTGGAGACGTACGGCGCCGACTCGCTACGTCTGTACGAGATGTTTATGGGTCCTCTGGATCAGGTGAAGCCATGGAGCACGCGCGGGGTGGATGGGACCCATCGATTCCTTAGCCGTGCCTACAGGCTGGTATTCGACTCAAAGACGGGACTGCGGCGTGCGGAGGTACAACCGGCCGAGGCCTCCGCAGACCAGATGCGACTGCTCCACACGACGATTCGGCGCGTAACGGACGATATCGAGGGGCTGCGGTTCAACACAGCCATCGCAGCGCTGATGGAGTTCGTCAACGCTGCCCTCAAATGGGACGTCGTACCATCCGACGTGCTGGAAATCTTCGCACTCCTCCTCAGTCCCTTCGCGCCGCATCTCGCAGAAGAGATCTGGTCGGCACTCGGGCACACCGATACCCTTGCGCTGGAGAACTGGCCGGTGTTCAATCCCGACTTCCTGAAAGAGGAGTCGATAGAGATTGCCGTGCAGGTAAACGGAAAGGTACGTGGAACCGTGTCCGTCCCGGTCGATGCACCAGGCGAGGACGTGCTGGCTCTGGCGAAGGCGAGTCCCAACGTCGTGCGCCACCTCGAGGGCAAAACCATCCGCAAGGAGGTTTATGTGCCGGGACGCATCGTGAATCTGGTGGTGGGGTAAACAGCGGCGCAGGCCGGCCTCAGCGGTTCAAAGGGCGTCTCTGCCGAGCCCCGCATGAGGTTAAACGCTGCTCCAGGTGTGCCATCGGAACAGGCCAGGCGGACCTGAAAGGTCTGCGTGGCCCACTTCGATTCATGCGTGACGCCTTCCTCCTCGGCCTCGACGATGTGGATGACGCGCATGCAGCAGTGCCTGGAGGTGGAGATCGGAATCAGGGCAACAACCGGAGTCTTCAATGCGGGTTCGCACCAGCTTTTGCAGATTCGGGCCCTCTGAAGGACATTGTCGGCCACGCGTCCATGCTAACCTGTCCTCACCATGAAGTCCTTCCTATGTGCCGTGCTTTTGCTCTGTGCTGTTCCCGCCCGGGCTCAGTACCCGGAGATCCATTATGAAGAATCGGCCGTACCGCCGTATGTACTGCCGGATCCGCTGAAATTTGCTGACGGAGCGGACGTGCAGGATGCGGACGCCTGGAGAAATCAGCGGCGTCCGGAAGTCCTTCGACTCTTTGAGCAACACGTCTATGGTCGGACTCCGGACGTGAACGTGCCGGTTACCTTCGAAGTCCTCTCCGTCGAAGAATCGGCACTGGATGGTCTTGCGACCCGCAAGTTGGTTGACATCATTGTCGGGGAAGGGGCCGGCGCAGTTCGGATGTCCCTTCTCGTTTATCTGCCGTCCGCGGTCGAGCGTCCGGTCCCGCTCTTCCTGGGCCTCAATTTCCGGGGCAACCATACGGTGTGGATGGATCCGGCCGTTCCGCTACCCACGGCCTGGGTTGGCAACGTGGAGGAGTTGGGGATCATCGAGAACCGTGCCCTCGAGTCTTCGCGGGGAACCCGGGCCAACCGGTGGCCGGTTGCGAGGATCATCGAAAGGGGATACGGTGTCGCCACGATGTACTACGGTGAGATCGACCCGGATTTCGATGATGGATTCCAGAACGGGATCCATCCTCTTTTCTACAAAGGAGGGCAGACCGCGCCGGAGCCCGAGGAATGGGGCAGCATCGGGGCCTGGGCCTGGGGCCTCAGTCGAGCGATGGATTACCTCGTGTCGGATGCCGATGTGGACGCGAACAGGGTGGTTGTGATGGGCCACTCCCGCCTCGGCAAAACGGCGCTCTGGGCCGGCGCTCAAGACGAACGATTCGCGATCGTGATATCCAACGGTTCGGGGTGTGGAGGGACTGCACTGTCGAGGCGGCGATTTGGCGAAACCGTGGGCCGCATCAACAGGGCCTTCCCGCACTGGTTCAGCGACACGTTTGAAGCCTACAACGAGAATGAGGACGCGCTCCCGATCGATCAGCATATGCTGCTGGCGCTTTTGGCACCGCGACCCCTGTACGTGGCAAGTGCCGAGGAAGACCGTTGGGCAGACCCCAGAGGGGAATTCCTTGCCCTGAAAGCGGCGGAGCCGGTCTATCGTCTGCTGGGCGCTGGAGGGCTACCGGTGGATGAGATGCCGCCCATCGAGGAGCCGGTGATCGGTACGCTGGGGTACCACATCCGCCGCGGCGTCCACGACGTGACCGCCTACGACTGGGAGCGATGGATGGATTTTGCGGACAATCATTGGAAATAGCGGGTCCGGGGGTCCGAAGGTCCGAAGATGAGGTTCGGCGGTCAGAACTCCTAAACTCCTAAACTCTTAACTCTTATAAGTCTTGCCGAATTCGCCAGGATTCCCAGGTCCGGGAGCGATTGCGCGGCGGCGGCGAGGATGGGAGGTAGAATGCCGAACGCGGCCAGTGTCAGGCCGACCAGATTGTAGGCGGCTGTGAAGCCGATATTGCCATAGACGACCCGAAGGGTGCGTCGGGCGGACTGGAACAGTTCGGGCAAGAGCGTCCAATCATCACGTAGCAGGAGGACGGGAGCGGCCTCCATGGCGATCTCCGACCCGGCAGCACCCATCGCGATGCCGACATCGGCCTGGGCCAGTGCGGGAGCATCGTTGACCCCGTCTCCGACCATGGCTACGACATGACCCTCTGCCTGATAGCGGCGTACGATCTCGATCTTGTCCTGGGGCATAAGACCGGCCCGGTACGGAACGCCGATTCGTTTTGCGAGGGCGGATGCGGCTCCCTCGTTGTCACCGGTCAGGAGTTCGATCTGCCGGATGCCCGACGCCGCAAGATCGGCAATCGCGGCCGCAACTTCAGGCCGCTCCTGGTCTTCAGCCACGAGAATTCCTGCCGCTTCGCCATCGACATCAACCATCAGGAGGCTTTTCCCGACGAGGCGAGCGGGCTCGACAACATCGATCGCCGAAGCGGTAGCAGGTGCAAGACCGGCGTTACCCACTACAACCCTCCGTCCATCCACTTCGGCGCGGACGCCGAGGCCCGGGATGGCCTCGAACGCCGATGAGGCAGCAAGGGGAAGCCCTGACCGAGAAGCAGCGTCACACACGGCACGGCCGAGCGGGTGCTCCGAGTGTCGCTCGGCGGACGCCGCGAGCGCCAACAGGGCGTCGGAGGACCACCCGTTCAGAGGAATGACATCCGTGATTCCCGGCCGGCCGAACGTGACGGTTCCTGTCTTGTCGAGGAGCAGCACATCCACGCGCGGCAGAATCTCGACAAAGACGCCTCCCTTGATAAGTAGACCGCGCCGCGCCGACGCGCCGATCGTTGCCAGGATCGCCACGGGCGTTGCGAGAGCAAACGCGCAGGAGCAGGCTACAACGAGGACGGCGACGGTGGCCATCACATCCTGTCGTATCAGAAACGTCAAGAGCGCGATGCCGGCCACGACCGGCAGATAGATCGCCGAAAACCGATCGGCCGTGCGCTGAACGGAACCCTTGCGGGACTCCGCTTCCTCCACCAGACGAACGATGCGTCCGATGGTACTGGCATCCCCGACGGCAGAGGTTTCGATCCGCAGCATTCCCCCGTGGACGAACGTCCCGGCAAAAACCTCCGTCCCCGGCCCGGCGTCGATGGGCAGACTCTCTCCGGTGACCGTAGACTGATCCACCGCGGCAAATCCGTCCACGACCTGGCCGTCGACGGGAATCCGTTCTCCGGGTCGTACGAGCACCTGGTCACCGGGTACAACGGAGTCAACGGGGGTGTCCACTTCCTGGCTACCGCGAATGACCCGTGCCGTCCGTGGGGCGAGTGCGGCAAGGAGTCGGACCGACTCCCGGGCGCGTTCCGCGGTGAACTTCTCTACGTAATCCCCGATACGCATGAAGAAGACCACAATGGCGGCGGTCATCCATTCACCCACCAGGAGTGCCGCAACCGCCCCCACCGACATCAGCGTGTGGGCGATGATCTGCCGGTTCCAGGCGGCGCGCACAACCTGGGCAAAGGCCGGGTAGCCGATCAGGAGGACGAACCCAATGCCGAGGGGCAGGGGAATCCAACGGGTCAACGAGGCAAAGAGGCCCAACCATTCGCCACCGATGATAACCAGCAACACGGCCCCAAAAACGAGTCCAAGCAGTCGAAACAGTCTGCCTGTGATAGGGATGGGTGAAGCAGGCTCGTCACCTCGCATTCGTATCGTGTAGCCGGACCGCTCAACGGCAGCACGCAAGGCATCCAGAGACGGAGGGGAGGCGCGGTCTACCTGGAGGATGGCCTTTTCGGCCGCAAGGAGCACCTCCGCCGAGCGAACCCCCTCCACGGAGCAGACGGCTTTTTGCACATGACGCGCACATTCCGCGCAATCCATCCCGCCGATGGGAATTTCCAGGGTGCGGCCTGCCCCGTTCGAAGGAAGATCTGTATCCATCTGTCGCTTGCCGGATTCTACACCAGAGGGGTTAGACGGTGTTGAGCGTACGAGGGTCCGAAGGCGCGAGCGTAACGCAGCGTCCAGGGCGGTGGGAAGTGGAGCCCGGGCTGATGTCGGGATCGTCGAGTGGTCCGGAGGTCCAGAGGGCCGCAGCCGGCCCTTTTGAACGGCCGGCCCCTGCTGTGTGAGGCTGGGAGAGGGGTGGACAGGCCCAGCCTCTGCCGGAGTGCCTGTCACACGGCCGGCCCCTGCTGTGTGAGGCTGGGAGAGGGGTGGACAGGCC
>CAYLXM010000009.1:51783-84520 GCA_964387555.1 uncultured Rhodothermales bacterium
CCTGCTGTGTGAGGCTGGGAGAGGGGTGGACAGGCCCAGCCTCTGCCGGAGCGCCTGTCACACGGCCGGCCCCTGCTGTGTGAGGCTGGGAGAGGGGTGGACAGGCCCAGCCTCTGCCGGAGCGCCTGTCACACGGCCGGCACCTGCTGTGTAAGGCAGTGGAAGGCGCCGAGGCCCCACACGACATCCCTGCAATCGAGAGCGACGATCTTGCGGTCCGGGAAACAGGATGCAAGCAGAGCCTCCGCCTGCCGGTCTCGTGGTGACCCGTAGACCGGGAGCAGAACCCGCCCGTTGGCGATGTAGAAGTTGACGTAGCTCGCAGGCAGACGCACGCCGTCGGTGAATACGGGCTCCGGCATGGTCAATTCGAGCACCCGAAGAGCGGGGGCGTCAAGGGCGAGCCGCCGGAGGTTTTCACGAAGGGGCTCGTAGTTGACGTCCGCCGGATCCGGCTCGACGGCGGCGACGACGGTATCGCGCGAGACGAACCGGACCAGATTGTCGATGTGTCCGTCCGTGTCGTCGCCTGCCAGGTCTCCCTCCAGCCAGAGGATTCGGTCGACGCCGAACATGGACCGCAAATGGAACTCGGCCTCGTCACGCGAAAGGCCGGGGTTTCGGTTCGGATTGAGCAGACACGTGGTGGTTGTGAGCAGCAAACCGGCCCCGTTCACCTCGATGCCGCCGCCTTCGAGAATGAGGTCGCCGTCGAAACGCGGCACCCCGAGTACCTCGGCCATCCGCGTGGCCACGGCATCGTCCAGGTCGAAGGGTGGGTATTTCCCTCCCCATGCATTGAACCTCCAGTTCAGCGCTGCGCGTCGGGGCTCCGGACCGTCCCGGCGCACAAAAATCGCCCCGTGGTCCCGGCACCAGGCATCGTTGGTGGGAATGTGGTGGAAGCGGGTCGGGAAGGGGGACGTCTCACCGACGAGCGAGCGGACATGGTCCTCATGCTCCCCATCGAGCACATTCACATGCACCGTTTCCCCTTCGCACAGGCTGCGAACGGCCTCTGCGAGGATTGCCTCGGTCGCCTCTAGTTGACGCGGCCACGTGTCCGTATTGTGAGGCCACGAAAACCACGTGGCCTCGTGCGAGTCCCATTCGGCCGGCATGCGGAACCCCTGTGCCGCTGGGGTCGGGTTGGAAAACTCAGTCATGCAGGAATCGCTGCTGCAGGTCTGCGTACGCATCGATACGCCGATCCCGGAGGAAAGGCCATCCGCGGCGGGCGGTTTCGATGTGGGAGAGATCGAGTGAGACCACCTGGACGCTTGATTCGCTTTCGGACGCCTGTGTTATGACCGATCCATCGGGTGCAGCCACGAAACTGCGGCCCCAGAATTGGATCCCTTCCCGTCCGTGCGGATCGGATCCAGGCGTCGGCTCGAAGCCTACTCGGTTCACCGCAACCACGAAACAGCCGTTGGCCACGGCGTGGGAGCGCTGCATGAGTTCCCATGCCTCGGCCTGCGCGGCTCCGTGTGTGTCCTGTTCTTCGGGGTGCCAGCCGATGGCAGTGGGATAGAAGAGGATGTCCGCCCCCCGCAGGGCGGTCAGGCGAGCGGCTTCCGGGTACCATTGGTCCCAGCAGATCAAAACGCCCACTCGGCCATGGCGGGTGTCGAATGCCTTGAACCCAAGATCTCCAGGCGCAAAGTAGAATTTCTCGTAGTACCGTGGATCATCGGGGATATGCATCTTGCGATACTTCCCCACATACCCGCTCGGCCCGTCCAAGACGGCTGCCGTGTTGTGGTAGAGCCCGCGAGCGCGCCGTTCGAACAGACTCAGAATGAGCGTGGCGCCGGATTCCCTGGCCAAACTCGAGAACGCTTCTGTCGATGGCCCGGGGACGGGTTCGGCGAGATCGAACGGGGCATAGTCCTCGGTCTGGCAGAAATACCGCGACCGGAAGAGCTCGGGCAGGCACACGATCTGTGCACCACGCTCGATGGCGTTTCGGGTATGGGCGAGCGCGGTGTCGAGGTTTTCGCCCGGATCGTCGCCGCATGCCATCTGCACGATGCCGACCCGGACCGTTTCCGTCATCGAAGCCATGGCGCCTGGTCAGGATTCTCGCGGATCGAAGTAGGTGAATTTCTGGAAGGCCTGGTCGTAGCGTTCCAGCATTTCGACGCCGGCCTTTGGCCGGATGACCCCGTCGGCCACCTTGCGGCGGATGAGCCGGTTCATTCGCCGGTGCAGGTCGTTCGGGAAATACTGTACCAGGGCGAGCATCTCCTGGATGGTCGCGCCGGGTATCAGCTTTTCGATGTAGTACCCTTCCGGCTCGTCGGCATCCGCGTAGATATGCGCTTCGGACACGCGCCCGAAAAGGTTGTGCATATCCCCCATGATATCCTGGTAGGCTCCCATGAGGAAAAACGCCATGTAGTACGATTCACCCTCACGGAGCGGATGGACCTCCAGATACCGCTTGTCGGAGTCGGGAGAGATATAGCTGCTCACCTTTCCGTCCGAATCGCACGTCAAGTCCACGAGCACGGCGCGACGCGTCGGGCGCTCATTGAGTCGGCTCAGGGGGAGAATGGGAAACCGCTGCCCGATGGCCCAATGGTCGAGGATGGACTGGAAAACACTGAAATCGCAGAGATAGAGGTCGACCAGTTGGTCGTCCAGGTGCCAGAGCTCTCCGGGGACGTCCGCTTCAGGGATCCGGTAGATCTGGGTGTGAACCGCCCGGCAGGTCTCCCAGAACAGGCTTTCGGCCAGACCGCGCTGTTCGAGCGGCAGATATCCAAGTTCATAGAGGAGATGGGCCTGCTGCCGCTTCTCGACGGCGTCGTGGTACGCCTCGAGCAGCCGGCCTACCGGCAGTTCCAGGTCATAATTTCGCGCGCGCTGTACCGCGTCGAATAACTCCTGCACGACGGCATGATCGTCCGGTTCGGGATTCGATCGGTACGAAACGGTGCCTTTCCGATAGGCCGACAGTACCTCGACGATCAACACGGAATGATGAGCGGTGATGGCTCGACCGCTTTCGGACACGATGATGGGGGGTGGGACCTGTTCGGCGTCACACACTTCTTTGATCGCATACACGACCGAGTTGGCATACTCGGGAAGCGAGTAGTTGATGCCGTCGGCCACATCACTGTAGCCGGAGACGTAGGAGACGCCGAGTCCGCCGCCGACATCCACATACTGCACGGGGATCCCCCGTTTGTGGAGTTGGGCGTACGTTTGCGTGATCTCCTTGACGGCCTGCTTGAGGATCTGGATATCCGCAATCTGGCTTCCCAGGTGGAAATGAAGCAGCTGCAGGGCGTCTTGAAGATCCTCCCGGTGCAGCCGCTCGAGCATGCGCAGCAGTTCGGGGATGGTGAGTCCGAACTTGGACTGATCCCCACTCGAGGAGGCCCACCGGCCGACACCGCCGGTGAACAGGTTTACGCGGACGCCGAAACGGGGCTTGAAAGACACCTCGGCTGCCAGTCGCAGCAGGCGATCCAGCTCATCCGGTTTCTCGACGACCGGGATCACCTTCTTTCCAAGTCGCTGCCCGGTAAGGATGAGGCGCAGCATGTCGGCATCCTTGTAGCCGTTACAGATCAGGAGCGTCTCGTCCGACTCCAGGTGCGGCAGCGCAGCGACCAATTCGGCCTTCGAGCCGCACTCGAGTCCCATTCCGTACGGAATGCCCGCCTCGAGAACCTCCTCGACGACTTCGTGGAGCTGGTTCACCTTGATCGGATAGACGCCCTGGTAGCGGTTGCCGTATCCGAATTCCTGAATCGCCCGCCCGAACGCCTCGTTGAGTTGTTCAACCCGGCCCCGGAGGACGTCCTGGAACCGGATGAGCACGGGCAGCGTCACGTTCTGGCGTTTCAGATCCGCCACCACATGCGTCAAATCGATGGCGTGCGCAGGGTCCTCGCGCAGCGGTGCGACGGCGATGTTGCCCAGGTCATTGACGAAGAAATAGCCGTCCGACCATGATTCGATGCGGTACAGCTCGGCAGCTTCTTCCGTGGTGAATTCGGGAGCTTCCGGTGACGGGGGGGTGAGGACTTCCGGCTCGTTCTTGGTCAATGTAGGAGGATGAGTAGCGTGTGGGTTGAGGGGGGTCAGGTTTCCGCGGACAGGCTTGCAGGCGTGCCTGCAGCAGCGACCGACATTGCGGAGTCTTCCAGCACGAAGGCAAAAAGAAGGGGGGCCACTATCGTGGCGTCCGATTCGATGATGAAACGGGGCGTGTCCGCCGAGAGTTTACCCCACGTGATCTTTTCGTTGGGCACGGCTCCGGAATAGGAGCCGAAACTGGTGGTCGAGTCACTGATCTGGCAGAAGTATCCCCACCGCGGCACGTCCTCGAATTGAAGATCCTGTTCCAGCATAGGAACGACACAGATGGGGAAGTCGCCTGCGATCCCGCCTCCGATTTGAAAGAACCCGATGGACGCCTCCGGAGAGACGGCCTGATACCAGTCGGCGAGGCGCACCATATACTCGATCCCGCCGCGTACTGTGGTCACGTCCCGTACGTCACCGCGAATGCAGTGCGAGGCGTAGATGTTTCCCAACGTGGAATCTTCCCAGCCGGGCACGAAAATCGGAAGGTCCTTCTCTGCGGCAGCCACCAGCCAACTGTCCCGCGGGTCAATCTGATAGTATTGCGTCAATTTGCCGCTGCGGATTACCCGATAAAGGAATTCGTGCGGAAGGTATCGCTCTCCGGCCATGTCGGCCTGCTGCCATTCCTCGAGTACGGCCTTTTCCAGGCGACGAATGGCTTCTTCTTCCGGAATACACGTATCCGTGACCCGGTTCAGATGCCGGGCGAGGAGCGCCTCCTCATCGGCGGGCGTCAGGTCACGATAATTCGGGATGCGGACGTAGTGGTCGTGCGCGACAAGGTTGAAGAGATCCTCCTCCAGATTCGCGCCGGTACAACTGATCGCGTGGACTTTGTCTCTTCGGATCATCTCAGCCAGGGAGAGACCCAACTCCGCCGTACTCATCGCCCCGGCAAGCGTTACGAGCATTCGACCGCCCTGATCCAGATGCTTCACATAGGCTTCTGAAGCGTCGACGAGCGTCGCGGCGTTGAAGTGCCGGAAGTGGCGCCGCATGAAGTCGGAGAGAGGCGTCGCTGTCTTCATCTCGTTTCCCACCCGGTTGAGATAGATGGCTGATTCCTGGCACAGGAGTTCATGCTGCAGGAACAGCATAACATAATAAAACTCGAAATCGAAGACTACGTTCCGACGGGCCGGGGTTTCGCCAGCCATGTTGCAGACCGGGCCGGTCTCCGGCCGGAACTCCGACTGCGAACGGCCATCGGTCCCCGGCCCGGATCGCTGCCGGGCGCGGTGGAGCGCCCCTATTTCACCGCAAATCCAGCGAGATGAGGACCTACGATGGGAATGCGGACCCGAAACGGTTCGGCATGCAGTTCCTTGAATCCGGCCATCGCGACCGCCTCAAGCGGGTTTCGATCGGGATAGCACCCGTCGCCCAGTATGCGCCACACGGGACGGATGAATTTCTGGATGCGAAGCAGCAGGCTACCCTGCGGAGCGGCGACGTGCTCGAGGAAACACAGCCGCCCGCCGGGTTTAAGCACGCGATAGGCCTCCGAGATGACGCGGTCGACATCATCGACCGAGCAGAGCACGTGCGTGGTGACCACGGCATCGGCGGATCCATCCTCCACATCGATGCCCTCTCCGAAACCGGTGCGCAGGTCCACGCTGCGCCCAAGACGACCGGCTTCGCTGAGGAGGTAGGGATGCATGTGGATGTTCGGTTCGATGCCGATGAGTCGGACGTCAGAGTGGTAGTGCCGGAGATTGGCGCCCGTCCCGGGTCCAATCTCGATCACCGTGCCGCGGAGCGACGAAAGCAGCTCCGATTTACGCGATCCGACGGCCAAATCGACACCGGCGGTCCCTCTGGCCATGGACCAGGCAAAGAAATGGCGGTACCATCCGCTCCGGCCCTGCAGGTGCCCGTTTTGGTGTGCGGGCGGCACTTCGCTTTGACCCGCCTGGGCCTGGTCAAAAGGTGCAATTCGCGGACGGCACATGGGGATCTGTCTGTCAGTGCGTGTCAGGTGTGCGGTCGTGTATCTCACAAGGAATTATGAAACGCAGACTCCGGTCCTTCGATCCGTGCGGCGAAATTGCTCCCGTTTCATGATGGAGTCGAGACACAGGCCTGCTCAAGTCCCGCCAGTTGGCGGTGGGCGGTCCCGAAATCCGGCGAAAATGGGCAGCCTCCGCTTGATTTTGTGGGTCAATACCGTCGTTCTTTAGCACTCTATTCAGGAACCGGGGTCAGACCAGCGAGTCTCGATCTGCGTCGGGCGAGCGATCCAGAGCGGTTCCGCTTACCACGGTCTTCTACAAACGCTATCCGGCGTTCGAGGAGGGCAGGCACCAGGTATTCAAATCGAACGGTGGATTCCAGCACGGATTTGGCGGCCCATGTGCCGTGGCAAGAAAACACGCTCATATCCGGGCTGCCCGAGTTCTTGCTCGAGCAGGTGACGCGTTGCGTCTCGATCCGCTCCTTTGCTCCGGGCGAAGATATTGTCCGCCAGGGGGAAGTGGCCGGAACCGTCTACCTTATCGAGGAGGGTCGGGTCGAGGTAGAGGTGCTTGCGGGTCCCATTGACGCGGTGCTTGCCACCCTGGGTCCCGGTGAGCATTTCGGGCTGATGGGCGTGCTGGATCAGGCCCCGCGGTCGGCAACCGTGCGGGCGGTGGAGCCGTCGATTGTCGCGGAGATCGATTTCACGGCGTTGGCTGCGCTCGGGGAGGACCAATTGACGTCCGTGCAGTCGGTCCTGGTCGCCAACTACTTGCGCTATCAGAACGAGGCGCTGCGCCGTTCCAACGTACGAACCGTTGAGACCCTGGAGCAGGGCCTGCTGGAGTCGGAGCGGCTTCTCCGCCGTGTCAACCAGTTGCTGCAAGATCAGAACGAGCGGCTTCGGGCGGCCAACGAGGAGACCGTTCGCGTCTTCCTGCGCAGCGCCGGGCCGGCGGAGTCGCCGGCCCGGACGGATGCGGAGGGCGAGTCCGGCGTGACAGGCCGTGAGGAGGGGGCAGACGGAGTGGTCGGATGGCGTCAGAACGCGTTGTTCGAGGGACTGAGTGACGCACTGCTGGGGCGCCTCGATCCGATGATGAAGCCGGTCTCTCTGCCTGCCGGCGAGGTCATTATTCGCGAGGGTGATACCGGATCGGAAGCGTTCGTTTTGGAGCAGGGGGAGGTAGAGGTGTACCACGAAACGGACGGGATACGGCTTGCGACACTGGGTCCGGGATCGCACTTCGGACTGATGGCCGTCATCGATCGGGCTCCGCGGTCGGCGACGGTGAGGACGATCACCCCGACGCGGCTGGTCTCCTTCTCGCTGGATTCGATGGAGCACCTGCCCGGTCTCGACCGGCAGAGTCTGTACACGGCACTGCTCGCGAACACGCTTCGGGAGCAGAACGCCAATCTGCGTCGCTCGAACGAGCGTACGCTGGATGCGCTGCGTCGCCGCCTGGCCGAATCGAAGGCCCGCATCGGTATGGGGCGATTCGTCACGTGGACCACCCTGATCATCTGCCTGTACGGCTTCATGCTGCGCGCAACGATGGAGATGGCCACATCGACCACCGTTCGAACCGTCATCATGGTCGGTTTCGCGCTGCTTTTCGCCCTCGTCACGTATGTCACGTTGAAGCGGAGCGGTTATCCTCTTGCCGATTATGGCCTCACATTCCGCAATTTCGGACCGGCGGTGAAGGAGGCGATGTTGTGGACGGCCGGATTCCTGTTTTTAGCTACGACCGCCAAGGCCGTCATGCTGCAGATCTCTCCCTCGTTGCAGGGGGAACCCCTGTTTGCGTTCCCCTACGCGAAGCAGGCCAGTCTGGGGATCGGGGCGATCTTGCTGGACGGTGTGGTCTACAGCATTGTCGCGCCGATGCAGGAGTTCGTTGCGCGATCAGGTCTGCAGGGGTCGCTGCAGAAATTCCTCACGGGCCGCTTCGTCAACACGAGGGCCGTGGTGGTGGCATCGGTCCTCTTCATCACCACCCACCTTCACATCTCCACCTCGTTTGCGGTCCTTTCGCTCATCCCGAGTCTCTTCTGGGGAGCGATGTTCGCCCGAAAGAACAGTCTTCCGGCTGTCGGCCTGAGCCACGCGCTCGTCGGCCTCTGGTTCATCTACGTGATCGGATTCCCGGGTCTCGAGTAACCTGCGGGCCGACGGGTGGTCTTGTCTGATCAGGCCGGAAGTCGAACAACGTCGCCGCGATCCATTCCTGCACCCGTCACCACGCGGCAGGAGGATGCCCTGCCGTCGCCGACCGTGTTGTCCGTCACCTCGATGATGCCCAGCTCAGACTCGAGCGAGCCCAGGTTGATACCGGTGTCGGGGTCGATCAGAACCTCGCCTGGACGGTAGACGGCGAAGCGGTCCCCGATCTGAACGCCACCTCGCTCCCCGGCATTGATCACAATGTTGCCGGCCGCATTGGTGACGACCCGGGCGGTCCACCGGATCTTGGAGGATTGGGCGTCGATGATCTTGACGATATCTTCGATGGCCTCTCTGGTTGCCTTACCGACGATGCTCTGGTCAAACTCTGAACTGTTGGCGAACGAGTACTCCTCGGTTTCGACGCGGAGCCCCACCTTGTTCTGGGTGCGACGCACACCCTCAGCGGCAAGGACGGCTCCGGACGACGTGTCCACCAGTCGAACGTCAATCGCCACGACAGCGGCCTGGTTCTGCAAGCCGAGGCCCAGCGTGCCCTTCGTTCCGCCCACTTCCCCCTTCTTAAAACCAAACTCGGTGATGGCCCCCATGACGGCGAGTTCGACACCGAGTATTCTACCGATCTGGGCAGCAGTTTCCGGCGCGACGACACCGTCACGGCCAAGGTTCTGTTCCTGCATGACGGCATCCAGTTCCTGGCGCTCGAGCACCTGATAGCGGTTCGAGTTGACCAGCGCTGTTGTGAGCATATCGGCCACGCCTTCGCCGGGCCGGATTGCACCGGCGTACCCGGAACCGGAGGGGTCTGCGCGGTCCTCGAAAACAAGGACGGCGACCCGTTTCTTCACGGCCGGCGTCTGGGCCTGCGATGGAAGAGAGAACACGGTCAGCGCCACGAAGAGCGTCATCAGAGCGGCCAATAGCCTGCTTCCACCGATCACGTTGGTGGCCCGGCAGCCGGAGCGACGAATGCGGCTCATAGTCATTGAAGAATTGCAGATTGTTCGGTGCCTCGTTACCGGAGTATCTACCGCCAATCTCATCGTGAAGTTTCAGTGATGGCTCGGATCTATTCAGCCGCGGGTATCGATATGGCCGTTCACCCGGAGCCTGCGGGCGGCGAAGTCGTCCACCTTTTCGAGGGTCTCGCATCCCACCAGCGATACAACAACAAAATCCATGCCGAGGATGATAATCGTCCGAGCCTGGCAATACGAGGTCCAGCGGAACGTGACGCGGGGTCACGAAAGCGGCATCGACAACCCGGGGGAGGAGGACGCCACCGGCTGCGGTGAGGCTTCGGTTGACGAACTGTCGGCGGTTGTTGGACGCTGGACAGAGCCTATACACATTCGACGTCGAGAACCGGCGTATCTTGGATGGCCACAGAAGTTCCTCGAGCACACCGGATCGTGGTCCCATACCGACAGCACGGGACGGCACAACCGGATGATCAGCATACGTCACTATCAGAGTCGGTCACAAATTAGCGATTCGTTGCTGACCAGTTCGACGTGAGAAAGAGACATGACAGCAACAACCGGTACCGGGTCGAAAGGATGGGTTCTGATCGTCGATGACGATCCGCACATTCGTCTCACCCTTTCCGAAGCACTGGCCCACATCGGTATCGGGACGGTGGAAGCCGCGGACGGTCCGGAGGCGTTGTCGGCGCTGAAGCGCCAGGTATTCAACCTGGTTTTGCTCGACCTCAGACTGCCCGGGATGGACGGCATGGACGTACTCCGTCGTATCAACGCCGATCGCCCTGAAGTGCCCGTCGTGATGATTACGGCCCACGGAAGCGTCGAGACCGCCGTAGAAGCCATTCAGGCCGGCGCTCGCAATTTCGTAGAAAAGCCATTTGAGTTGGACGAAATTCGTGCGCTCGTGGTGCAGATGATGGTTGTGCGGACGGAAGACGAAGGCCGCGTGCGGGATGCCTACGACCGAATCATCCAACGGGCGCGTCTCGCCTTGACGGAGCGGCGGCTGGAGGGGGCAATGGAACATGCCCGTACCGCCCTCCAGGTCCAGGCTTCTCGGCCCGAAGCGTTCAACATTATGGGGATCGTGATGCAGCTGCGCAGGGACATCGCCGAGGCGCAGCGCTTTTACCGCTCGGCGTTGGCGCTCGACGACACGTTTGAGCCGGCTCGAAAGAACCTCGAGAACGTCTCCGGCTTCCCCAAAATGCTGGGGCGTTTCGACGCCTGAACACGACGCGGCGAGAACGACTTCACCAGCTGATCGGAGTGTCCTGGGATGACGAATCAAAAAGACCGGGTAGAAGGATTTGGGGCTCTGGTGGTTGATGACGAGAAGAACATCCGTCTGACCCTAACGGAGGCCCTTTCGTCGCTGGGACTGCGGGTTGAAGCGGTCGCAAGCGGCACGGAAGCGTTGGAGCGTGTTGAGACCGGTGCGTTTCGGCTGATGCTGCTTGACCTTCGTCTTCCCGGAATGGATGGAATGGACGTACTTCGCCGGGTGCGTCTGGAGCGTCCCGATGTCGAAGTGGTGATCATTACAGCCCACGGGACGGTGGAAACGGCGGTCGAAGCGATGAAGCTTGGGGCACGGGACTATCTGACCAAGCCCTTCACGCCTGAAGCCGTGCGCGCTGTCGTCCGAGACGTCATGGAACGTGAGGGCCCCGACGTAGGCTTCGAAGATGAGTACGACCTCTGTGTCGAGATTGCGCGGCGGGCCCTCCGTCGAGGCGAACCTGAAGTGGCTGAGTCGTACGTCGATCGGGCATTGGGCCTGGATCCGAATCGGCCACAGGCCCACAATCTGCTCGGTGTCATCCTCGAGGTCAATCTTCGAAAATTCGACGCCCAGCAGGCCTACCGAAGGGCGCTCGCCCTCGATCCTGCCTATGCGCCTGCCCGTGCGAACCTCCATGAGTCAGTGGATGCCCCGCATCGAGAGAGTTTCTTCCTCTCCGAGGTGCGGCGTGAACGCGTCGCTGCGTCCCATGGAACGCACAGACCCAAGCGCCCCTAGCAGCGCGCTTGCACCAGATTTCTTGACCGCCGGACGTCAGGGGCAGCCCTTGGGACGTGCAGACCGTCCCTTGAGCAGCGTTCCGGGGGCGGCAGGGCTCAGCCTGTCTGCGGAAGCGAGAACGTGAAGACGCTTCCGATTCCGGGCGTCGTTTCGACCCAGATCGCCCCGCCGTGGGCATGCACGACCTCGCGGGCAATCGCAAGTCCGAGGCCGCTTCCGCCGGCAGTGGTTTTTCCCTTCACCTGGACGAACTTGTCGAAGACCTTGTCGAGAAACTCGTCTGGTATGCCCTCCCCGGTGTCTTTGACCGAAACGTGGACTGCCCGTCCAACGACCTCCGCGCTCACACAAACCTGACCGTCCTTCGGCGTGTAACGAAGGGCATTGTCGATCAAGTTGTTCAACACGAGTAGTACCCTGTCCGGATCGGCTCGAACCGGCGGAATCTGCTCCTCGCCCGCTTCTTCGAGGCGTATCTCCTTCTCCGCGGCCTGAGCGGCAAACGATTCCACGGCCCGATGGATCAGCTCACGGACCGACACCGCATCCTCAAGAGTCAGATCCATTCGACCGGCCTCGATTCGAGATAGATCGAGCAGGTCGCTGACCAGCTCACGCAGGCGAGCCACCTCCTCTCCCGCCACATTCAGCAGGGCCAGTTCTCTCTCGTCCAGGCGATCTGCCATCCGCTCCTGGAGCAGGCCGATACTCATGGAGATCGATGTGAGCGGCGTGCGGAGTTCATGCGATGCGGTTGCCACAAAATCGCTCTTCAGTCTGTCAAGCTCCTTGAATAGCGTGACGTCGTGCAACAATAGCACAGCCCCCAGCAGTCGGCCCGAGATGGACCGAACGGGAGTCACGACGCACTGATAATGCCTGTTGATATCCTCACGAAGAATGACGAGGTGGGGATCCGCATCGGAGAGCGTGGGCGGATGACCCGTTTCGACCGTATCGCGTACAAACTGAGCGATCCGTGTATCAGAGATTACGTCGGCAAGAGGACGTCCCTCTACGTCTTCAAGCGCAAGACCCAATGCTGTTTCCGCAGCGGGGTTCAGGGTGAGGACGCCGAGATCGGCATCGAAGACCACGATACCGTCGGAAATGGACCGCAGGATGGCCTCGCTCCGTTTCTGCTCGGTCATCAGCCGGTCAACGTTCAGATTGCGGTACGATCGAAGCCGTTCGGACATGACATTGAACCGCCCGATCAAGGTGCCCAACTCATCTGCTGACAGGGCCGGTACCTCCACGTCATAATCTCCTTCGGCGATGCGTGCGGCGGCGTGGCTGAGGTCGCTCAGGGGCCTCGAGAGGCGGCGGGAAAGAACGAAGCTGAAGAGAAGTCCGAGCCCGAGGGCGGTTAATCCGAGCAAGCCGACCGACCATAGCGCCCGGGTCGCCTGGTTTCGCGCGCTATTGCTTGCCTCGACCATTGCCCTCTGGTTGAGGTCGTGAAGGCGTGCGCTCAATTCGCGCACGGGAAGAAATGTGGGGAAGATGCGGGCCGCGTAGAGCGAAAAGCCGGCTTGAGGTGTCGTTGGCGCGGGGGTCTGAACGGCGGTAAAGGCATCAACAAAAACATGATAGGCGGAATCGATGTCCGATACGATTTGAAACTCGCCTTCGATGGTGATGTTGTCCTGGGCCTCTTTCAGCCAGCGAACGAACTCGTCCCGGTTCACATGAAACTGCGCGAGGCCGTCGTCCCGGTTCCCCAACAGGTAGATGAGCACGGCGCTGTCCTGACGCTCTGCTGCATTGATCATCTTCTCCGCGGCCAGGATGCTTCGGTAGTTCTCCGAAAGGATGGCGCCGGAGGCGCGTCCGAGGTGCAGAAGGCTCAGGAATGCCCAGGCAAAGAGAACGAGCAGGAGCAAGAGGACAATCCCGTACCCGGCGAATATGCGCCGTCTGAGCGTCCAGTGGATTGCCATAATGGGATAGGCTGTGCCTAATCGAGTTTGGCGACACGGCTCAGTGCCGAGGTCTTTCCCGCGACTACCAGCGTGTCGGTTTCTCTCAAGGGCTCGTCCGGATCGGGTGGAGCATGCATTTCGTCGGCGATGACGTCGTGGACGCCAACTACCGATATGCGGTACCGATTCGGGAGGTTGAGACTGCGAAGGGTCTTTCCGTGCCACTCGGCCGGAACGACCATTTCCTGGAGATTGAATCCCCCCCCGAGGTGCACGTAGTTGAGAATCGTGTCCTGAGACAAGCGGGTCGTCAGATTGTCGGCCGCCTCTCTTTCGGGGAATACGATCTCCGTCGCGCCTAGCCTGGCCATGACCCGGCCGTGTTCGAGCGAGTTCACCTTGACGTAGACGCGGCGAACGCCGAGGTCACGCAGCGCCATGAGCGTGAGTACGCTGGCCGTGATATCATCGCCCGTGCTTACGATGGCGGCATCACACTCCTTGGCCCCAAAGCGCTCCAGCACGTCGCGCTGGCGTCCGTCGACCACGGCAGCTTGCGAAACGTTTTGGGCGATGCGATCCACTTTCTCTTCACTGAGATCCAGTGCAATCACGTCGTATCCGAGCCCGAACAAGCCCTCGGCAACGGTGGCGCCAAAATTACCCAGACCAACGACAACAAACCGTTTCATGATGGCGGAGGTTCATCAACCGATAATAACATCTTCCTCGGCGTAGCGAAATCGGCTGCTTGTGCGCGCTGCGCGACGAGCGAGGGCGGCGGCGAAGGTCAACGGACCCACGCGGCCAACGAACATCAATAGAATTACAATCAGCTTCCCGGGGCCGGTTAACGACGAGGTGCTTCCCAACGAGAGTCCCACCGTGTTGAACGCGCTGATGGCTTCGAACAGCAGTTCAAAAAAATGCCCGCCGGCTTGAACATGGGGCAGACGCTCCATCTCGGTTAACGTAAGAGCGAGCAAGGCGGCAGTGATGAGGAGCACGCTGAGGACGAAGAGCCCGACCGCTCGCTGTACCGTTTCACCCGGCACGGTGCGGCCGAATCCGCCGGTTCGTGTCCGGCCGTGCATACGTGACCAGGCCAGCAGCAGGATCAGGGCAACGCTGGTTGTCTTGATGCCACCCGCCGCTGAACCGGGGGACCCGCCGATCAACATCAGGATGATCGTCACGAAATTGGAGGTGTCGGTTGCCTGGGCGTAATCGATCGAATTAAATCCTGCGGTGCGGGCTGTGACGCTCATGAACAGCGCGTTGATGCCTCGAGCCCAGGCCGGCATGTCTGCAAGTACGACCCGCCATTCGGCAAACGAGAATGCCAACCACCCGAAGAGAACCAAAATCCCGGTCGTTAGAAGGACCAAACGGGAGTGGAACGAGAACCGGAATCGGCTGTTCGGGGCTGGTTTGCGGCGGCTGGCTCTCCATCGATTCAGTTCCTCCAGCGTCAGAAACCCGAGTCCGCCGGCGACAATGAGGACGGCGACGACCAACAGGACCGTTGGATTCGTCTGAAAGCTGCTCAGAGAATCCGAGAACGTGGAAAAACCTGCGTTGCAGAACGCACTGACGGTGTGGAATGCGGCGTGCCATGCGGCCTTCGAAGGCTCAAAACGGCCAAGGAATACCAGGAACAATAACACAAACCCGGCCCCTTCGATCAGGAGCGTGTAGCGGGCAATCTTTCTTGTTAGCAGCCGGTAATTGATCTGTGGTGCGGCCTGGATATGACCCGATGAGAGCTGCTCCGTGCGCAGCGACAGGCGTTGGCCCAGGACGAGGATAATGATCGTCGTGAACGTCACGACCCCGAGGCCTCCCAGTTGGATGAGTACGAGCAATGCAGCCTGGCCTGCCGCCGAAAAGTAGGTGGCCGTGTCCACAACGATCAGACCCGTGACGCATACGGCGGAGGTTGCCGTGAACAGCGCATCGACCCAGGACAATGTCGGCCCCGCATACAGCGCCGGCGTCAGCGCAAGCAATATCGTCGCGGAGACGATCAGCAGGCCGAATGAGCCGACGAATACCTGGGAGGGCGAAAGCGCCCGCCACCATCGCCCTCGGCGTCTAAACGCGGCCGAGTGACGAAATCGAAACAGACGTACCCAGAAAGGCATAAAATCATAATAAATCGATATTTGGGCAATGAGTCATTCCGCAGGCGTCGCCACGTGGTGATCTGCAGTCGCACACCCAAATTCGCAAATCGATCCGCATTCCGTAATTTAGCAAGTTAGATCGAATCGAATCTTTATGCTTCAAACACTTCGCCTGGACCTCGTACCTGCGCGCTATGAGGCGCTGATCGCAGAATACCGCGGACGGGAAGCGCTTGGGCGGGTATTGGGTGTGCATGTTCCCATCAGCTGGCCGCCGGAGTTCTTCGACGAGGAGGCGGTGACGGCCACCATCGAACGCCTGCAGTCGCATCCTGGGGAGGCGGATTGGTGGACGCATTATGTCTTGGAAAGGGAAGAAAGGGCACTGATCGGGGCCTGTGGGTTCAAGGGACCCCCCAATATGGAGGGAACGGTGCACATCGCGTACTCGATCCTTCCCGAATACCGGCGCAAAGGATATGCCACGGAGGTCGTGCTGGGGATGCTGGAGCAGGCATTCGACGTGGCGCTTGTCAAACGCGTTGTGGCCAAGAGCCTGCCCGATTTGCATGCCGGTCGGGGTGTACTGAGGAAGTGCGGTTTTGCGCCGGAGGAAGTGGACGGACAACTCGAGCGGTTCGTGATCAGTCGCGAGCGTCGCCGTGCGCTGCCGCCCGCGCGAAAAGGGTGTGAGGATCCATCCTAGCCGGGAGACCGGATGCCGGTGAGCGGCCCTGTCAGGACACAGAGGCCGACAGGCTGTGATGTCCTCACGCCGGCGTAACCTGTGGCACGCCACGAGGCCGTGACAGGATCCGTGGTCCCGGTCCGGCCTGATACGTTCTCGACGGCCGACACGCGATTGCTCCTCCTGATCGCGCTGCCCGCCGCCCTGGCTGACGCAGGCAGCGGCGCGGATGACTCACCAGACGTGGGGAGGGAGGAAATGCATCGTCGGCTCGGCGGACCAGTCAAGTCTTGCGAGCAGCGTCACCGACCCAGCCGTGGCAATGCGGGCGGGGCCGTTCGGCCATTCGCCGGGTTCCAGCACGGCTGATCCCAGCAAGGTGTTGGAGAGCGGGTCGACATCCCAGATGTAGAGATGAAGCCGGGTCCGAAGCGGATCAAGGGCGAGCGTCGTGCCCGGTTCATCGAGGAGGACCGTCCCCGTGGTTACATCAGGGTACTCCTTCGTGGTCAGCACCTGCCCGTCGGCCGTGGCCAGCGTTATTTGCACATCTGCCCCCCGGAAACGCCCCACGAGCAGGGGGTCTGCATCGTTCGGGACACCGATCACGGATTCGAGTTGAAGATGGACTGTGCGGGTGAGCGAGCCGACCAGCCGCGGCTGCTCGGCTGCATGCCTTCGAACAAGTGGAGCGACATAGAGGTCCGGCAATCCCGGCGGGGCCATCCTAAGGTCGATTTCCGAGACGGAGTGCGGGCGGAAGGGGCCGATTTCAACGCGCACAAGGGTTCTGTCGGGGGCGGCGGCAAGCTGTGGTTGCGAGACGGGAATGCCCAGAGACGAGCCGGAGTCCATCGCATAGGCCATAACCGCCATTCCGGCGCCGAACTCGTGGGACACATCGACCTGCAACCGTGAAGTCGGCCTCAGAAACCGCCGCTTTGCCTTGACGGAGAGCACACGGGGTACACCGGATACCGCCGAGGCTATCTCGAAGGTTCGGGTGAGGGCATCCTGGTGCGTCCGGCTGAAGACCCGGATCTCCTCGACGGGTGTCCGCGACCGTTCGAACCAGGAGACCCGGCTGAGTCGCTGCCGGTTGGCCAGTACAACCCCGTCGCCTACCTGTCTGGTACTGTCGCTGAGGACCTCCAGCAGTCCGTGAAGGAGGCGATTCACCAGCGTACTATTGACGGGATTCTCGGCGAACCGCTTCATGTCTGCGTCGAGATCTGCCCAGACCGAGAGTTCTCTGCCGTGTTCGACGACGATGGCGACGTACTGGACATCCGTGGGATGCGGCGCGCGGTTCAATCGGTCAAGCCATGGATTTCGGTCAACAGGCTGTAACTGGGCGAGCACGGTTGCGTCAAGAGGGAGTCTTGATGCGTGCTCGATTCGCTCCATGCGGGAACGAAACAGCGCCAGCTCGGGCCGGCTCATGATCGCATGTTTCAGCGATACGAGGCGCGCGAGTTCGGTACCGGTGTGAGGGGTAGCGATCGTGACGAGCCGGTGTACCGTGTGGTCGAGCGGGTGGTCGACAAGGAATCTCCGCGCCGCAATCCCTCCTGCACTGTGACACACCAGAATAACCTTTTCGGCACCGGTGAGTTGCCTGACCGAGCCTATGGCGGCGGCCAGTTCCTGGGCCCAGACTTCCAGATTTCCAAATGGATCTGTGAACCCAACCGTAAAGAGATCCTGCCCCGGAGGGGATTCGGAAATAGGTCTTCGGATCTGCGTGCCACGGACGATTCCGCCATATCGGAGTCCTCTTCGCTCGAAGTAAGCGATCGTGCCATCCGTTTCCCACGCTGTGGGAGCACTGCCCAAACCATGAACAAACAGGATGGGCCAGGGCACGGTCCGGTCGGAAATGGGGGTTACCTCCTCGATCGTCCGGCACCCGGTGCCGCTGAACAGGGCCAGAGCGGCAACCACGACGAGATGCAACCGCAGGACACGTTGCTTCATGCGGACAAACGGAGT
This sequence comes from uncultured Rhodothermales bacterium, assembly GCA_964387555.1. Lineage (GTDB taxonomy): Bacteria > Bacteroidota > Rhodothermia > Rhodothermales > CAYLXM01 > CAYLXM01. The sequence continues at coordinate 69,784 of CAYLXM010000009.1, forward strand.
CGGCGGCAGAGGGCTACGTTGTTTCCCAGTCATCCATTACCCTGGTCTTGCGCCGAATATCCGTGGTGAAGGGGCCCCCGCCAGTCCGCCCCTGGGGAGGGTTGTCCGAGATTCCATGCATCTCCCCTCCACCCATCCAGACGGTCAGGCCGCATCCTTTTTGTACGAAATCCCGGTCGGGCTGGTTGCGGCAGAATGATCGCGTATGGGCCGATACTAGTCGTCGACGCGTTCGAGGAACAGGTCGTGGAAATCGAAGCTGAAGTCGGTTGCCGGCGAAAAGGCCTTCATCGTGGCGTGTTCGATCTGCCCATGGGGGTCGAGCGCAAACGTGACGAAGGCGTCGGCCCTCAACTCCCGGTCGCTCCAGCGTGCAACGAAGCTATCGTATTGCCAGTGTTCGAGGGTACCGACGAGGGAAGGTGTGGGGAGAAAACGAATCGTGAGTTGAGGACCGTTCGCTTCGATGCGGACATCGCCGTACCAGGCATCCCGATAGGTGCCCGCATAGGCACTGAGGCTCAGTGAAGGTCGTGAGGTCTTGTTCCTTGAGGCTTCGATCTCGGCCTCGGCGGACGTCAATTCGTCCGCCGTCCGCTGCAGGACGGTTTTGTAGGCAGTGACCCAATCCGTGTCGGTCGCGTCGAGGTAGTGATCGAGGACGGAAAAGGCCGCCGCATTAAAAGCAGCGCCTGATTCCTGGTTGGTGAGGACGGCAACGCCGAGCTTGAGCTCGGGCAAGAGGGCAACGCGAGAGAGGTATCCGGGCAACCCGCCGGTGTGGGTGACGAGTTTGTGGCCCCGATAATCGCGCGCTTCGAAGCCCAGCGCATAAAAGCGGAAAGTGGCCCGCAGAGGGGAGAGCTCCGGAGGCGGATTGCCGAGGGGCTGGGGCGTTACGGGCGACCACAATTCGGCGGTCGTCTGGCGCGAGAAGATGCGGGTGCCGGGGTCGACCCGCCCGGAGTCCAGCAACGTGATCATCCATCGGGCCATGTCGGCAGCGCTTGCGTTGATGCCGGCGGCCGGGTTGGCGTTGTCGCCATCGAACGGCTTGACGACCTGGAGCTTGCCGTCGACCACGGCGTGGGGTGTGCCGACGTTGGGGCCGTGACCGGCTTCGGACTGCAGGACGCTGGAGTCTTTCATCCCGACCGGGTCGAGGATGCGCGTTTGAACGAAGTCTTCCCATGACAGCCCGCTTGCTGCCTCAATCACTTCACCGGCGACGATGTACAGGACGTTGTCGTAGGCGTACGAACTCCGGAAACTGGTGGTGAGGGGGAGGAAACGAAGTCGACGGACGATTTCCTCGCGGTCGTATGTGGTCGGAGGCCACCAGAGCAGGTCTCCGGCGCCGAGACTGAGTCCGCTCCGATGTACGAGCAGGTCGCGAACCGTCAGTTCCTGGCTGACATACGGGTCGGACATCCGAAACCAGGGCAGATAGGTCGCGACCGGTTCGTCCCAGGAGACCTTTCCTTCCTCGACGAGCACGCCAAGTGCGGCAGCGGTGAAGGCTTTCGAGTTGGAAGCGATGCCGAAGAGGGTGTGTGCGTCCACGACGTCCGGCGCGTCCATTTGGCGCAGGCCGTAGCCGCGGGCAGTAACGATCTGCCCGTCCTTGACGATGGCCAGCCCACCACCGGGAACGTCGAAGGCCTCGAGGATCCGCTCCATGAAGGCATCAAGATCGGGGGGTGGGGCGGGCTGGGCGACTATCCGGGGGATCGAGAGTGTCCACAGCGTGAGTATTAGGGAGAATGTGCGCATTCCAGGAAGCATTCGTGGTTCGGAAACCCGGGTTCGACGTTCGAATTTCGGAGTTCATTCTTTGAAGACCGGCGTAGCAGGTTAGGGTGTGACGTTGTGGCTCATACGTGCAGCCATCCATGCCGCAGATCCCACCCCTCACGCGGATCGGGAGATGGGCGGGCGATTTGTTCGACAAATATCCTCTGTGTTTGTACCATATCAGGCAGTTCTTAAAGGTGCCTTCGGCCGCATCGCGACAGTCGAGAACCCTGGGAAGGGCCTGGCCTGTCCCCCCGCGCGGGGAGTCAGCTACGGCTGTCGCGATGCATGGTTGCACCCTGTCTCCACCCAATAGGATAGAAACGTAATGGTACACAAGAGAAGCGTTACGCGCCGCGAGTTCCTCAAGAGGACCGGCGTGGGCATTGCAGCCGCATCCGTCGCGCCGGCATTCGTGCCGCAGAGCGCTTTCGGAGCGAACGATCGCATCAACCTTGCAGTAATCGGCATTCGCAGTCAGGGCGGCAGCCATATTGATGGCTTTGGGGGGATCGAAGGGGTGCGTATCGCCACCGTCTGCGATGTGGACGAGAATCTTTTCGAGAGTCGGGCGCGAGGTATCCAGGAAAGATTTGGCTACGCACCGAAAACGGAGCCGGACATGCGGAAGGTGTTCGACGATCCGGACATCGATGCCGTGACCTTTGCGACGCCGAACCACTGGCATGCGTTGGGAACGATCTGGGCCTGCCAGGCCGGCAAGCATGTCTATGTGGAAAAACCCTCGTGTCACGACGTCTGGGAGGGCAGGCAGATGGTACATGCGGCGCGAGCCCACAATGTGCTGGTGCAGGTGGGATTTCAAAACCGCTCCCGCACCAATACCAATGCAGCGATGAAATTCCTCCACGATGGGGGAATCGGCAAGATTTATAAAGCGCGCGGATTATGCTTCAAGCCCCGATGGGACATCGGACGGTATCCTGACGGCCCGATGCCGGACGAGGCCGAGGCGTTCTACTTGCGTACGGACAAGTCGGGCCGCGGACCCGCGTATACCGCTGCCTATCTTAAGAAGGTCCATTACGATATGTGGATCGGTCCGGCCCGTGAACGTCCCTTCAACCCGAACCGGTTCCACTATAACTGGCACTGGCAGTGGGAATATGGCAACGGAGACACGGGTAACCAGGGGCCACACCAGCTTGACATCGGCCGGTGGGGACTCAACAAGCACGAGTATCCGGTGAAGATCAAGTCGTCGGGCGGCATGTACGGGTTTGACAACGCCCAGAATACGCCCAATACCCAGTTGACGATCTTCGAATACGCCGACGGGACGATCTTCGAGTTCGATACGCGAGGCCTGTTCACGAACAAGGACGGACAGATCGACATCGGGAACGTGTTCTACGGAACCGAAGGCTGGCTGGAAATCGATGCTGAAGGCAACTGGAGGACGTATTTCGGCTACGGAGGCGAGCCGGGCCCCAATTCGGAAGGCATCGATGCTGAGGCGTCGGATGCGCGCGTCGTGGTCGGATCAGGGGCGGGAGGACACTACGGCAACTTCATTGCGGCCCTCCGCTCGGGCAATCCATCGGATCTGACCTGCGACATCGAAGAGGGTCACCGCTCGAGCTGTCTGGCGCACCTGGGCAATATTTCGTACCGCCTGGGCAGGGAACTCCAGTTCGACAGCATGAGGGAACGCTTCGTCGAGGATGCAGAAGCCGACGCGATGCTTCGCCGGAAGATGGTCCGCCCGCCGTATGTGGTGCCGGATCTGAGCTAACGCAGCCTGCGCCCGCGTTCGCACGCAGAAGATCTACCTGGCCAGGATCCTGTTTGCAGGGCGCTGGGCAATCCGCCCCTGCGATACGACAGCCCTATCCTTGCGGAACGGGGCGACCGCTCGGTCGCCCCGTTGCCTCAGCAGGCCACACCGATCGCCGCGGTGACCGCAGGATCCGGAAACGAAAGGTTCGCCGGACGTCAGGCCGTCGTCTCTTCGACCACCCACCAATCCTCGCGGCGAGGCGCGGTGGGGCGAAAATCCAGTCGATCGAGGCCCAGGTAATGCAGTGTGGCTCGCTCGAGCAAGGAGAAATCCTCCGGATTCTCCCGATTCAGGTTCATCGGCTCTTTGAGCACGACCGGGGGATTCGTCATGAAACGCGGGATACGGAGCGCGTTCTGAGACGAGGCATGCAGCATGAAAGGATGAAGGATGATGAAGTCGCCCGTTTCACCGGTGATTTCCTCGAATTCGGTGCACTGACGAATCAATTCGTCGAATCGGAAGTCGTCCGGGTCGATTCCTTCCGGATGATCCGCCAGGTATCGTGCCATGAGCCGCACCGAATCGGGGGCAACGAAAGTACCGCCTCCCCGGTGGCTCACATCTGACCAGAGCACGATGGTGAGGAGCGCCTGTTCACGGCTGTCGAGGAAGTGCCGGAAGAAACTGCCGTCCTTGTGCCAGTCCGGCACTTCGGGTGATGGAGGCATCCATGGACGGTCGCCTCCACGGGAAAAATTGAGGACGAAAGCGTCCGACCATTCCCGGGAATTGATTGTCGTGAAATGCATGGACTCGATCCCGTAAACCCGGTCATCCATGCGCTCCTCGCCGCCGACCACATCACACAGCGCATCCCATGCCTTTTGCGAGACTTCTCTGATGGGCAGGACATTCTTCCGGTCCATCCAGATGATCTCCTTTTTCCAGGTGGAGGGGTCGTTCCTGTCATACCCGAGACGGTCGAAGGCCTCATCCGTCCATCGCCGGGCGAACTCCTGGTCGAAACAGTTCTTCACAACGAGGTAGCCTTTGTCGAGGAAGCTCTGGACCTGTTCCTCTGTGAGGACACGGTAGGGTGGTTTTGGCATGGAAGTGGGCGAGTGGTGTTGGAAAGGGGTCTTGAAGTCGCACATAAACGCCTGCCGTGCGGCGGCGTTTCGATCCCTCCCTACTACATTTCTCGGGGCGACCGCCACCATCGTCAAATGGCTTCCGTGCCCGGATGTGGTGCGGCCACGGCAAGCCCACCGTGGGGCGCGGGCCGCACCAGACCGTCGTTCGCAGGCAGAGGAGTGGGCGCGTCGATTCGGCTCCCTGTTGTCGGGCGAACGGGCCCGAAATGAGAGGGGTGCCCGGTTAGACGCGGCTTATGGCAGATAGGTTACCATCCTCGCGGCGGTCCGATCCCCCGATATCAGCCGAACGACGTATGCTCCCGCGGGCAGGTCGGTTGCATCGAATCGGATGGTGTGGATTCCGGAAGCGAAAAGGGCATCGGTGAGTGTCTGCACGAGCCGGCCGGTCAGGTCGTACACGTCGATCCGGACGCGTGCGGGTGTGTCCAGGGCGAACGGGATGACGGTAGTGGGGTTGAAAGGGTTCGGATAGTTGGGCTCGAGGCGGAACGCTGACGGGTGCTCTCGATCATCAATGGAGGTCGGGATCAGCTTCTTCCGAACCTCGATGTAGTCGACATACATCCCCCCGATGCGCCCCTGCTGGAGGGCGATTTCGTTATGCCCGTCCGGGAGTTCTGCGTCGATGTCGAACGTTAACCATTGATTGGTTGCACCAGAGAAGGTCAGCGTGGCCGTGTTCGACCCGTTGATCAGTAAGCTCTGCACGACCGGAGAGGATGTGAGATAGAAACGGAAGCGGAGTGCGAACGTGCCGGATTGGTTGACCATCACACTGTCCCAGGTCACGCGTGACGATCCCTGCATGAGAACATACGCGTCATTGCTCGCGCCCTCGAATTGGGTTTGCACGGAACTTCCTCCCGACAATACGGCGTCCTCGCTCTCATGGCGGGTCACAGACTGGGCGTCATAGACGAAGATGCGGACGGGCGGGGATAGGACTGCCAGGCCATCGTCGTCGATCGCCTCGGCCTGCACGGTGTGGATGCCTTCGGTCGGGTCCTCCCATTCGAAGGCATAGGGGGGTGACGAAGAGGTGCCAACCGAGTCGCCATTTACCCGGAAGACCACGTGTTCGACGGTGCCGTCCGGGTCCGATGCCTCGGCGCGGAGCGTGAGCGGCCCGCTCAGGAAGATCTCAGCCCCTTCCACAGGCTCCGTGACGACGGCTGCGGGGGGCTGTTGCGGGGCAATCAGTCCGTATACCTCTAATTCCCAAAGAGAAAAGCCCCACTGCGTGGCCCGAACCTTGCCAAAGAGACGGACGTACCGTGCGGAGACGGGTTCACCGAGCAAGATCTCATCGACACCGCCGTCGCCGTCGGTTTCCTGGAAGACGGTCGTCCATCGCTGTGCGTCGTAGGACATCTCGATGTCATAGACGCTGCCGAAAGCCACTTCCCAGTTCAGTACGATTCGGCTGACGAGGTAGGCTTTCTGGAGGTCGACGACGAACCACTGGTTGTCTGCATAGTCGCTGCTCCAGCGGGTGAGCGGCTTGCCGTCGACGGCGAGCCCCGGGTCGGCGTTGACGCCGCTTTCGCCGGAGGAGGCGACGGCCGGCATGCCGAGGGCCCGGTTGTACAATTCGGGCGGGAAGACCTGGACCGTGACTTCTCGGGATACGGTGGCCTCGTCATCGGAGGCTTCCAGGGTATACGTAGTGGTCTGGGCCGGGGTTACGGTTCGGGAACCGATCGGGTCAACGGGTTCCCCGTTGAGCGTGACGGAAGCGGCGCCGTAGGCTTCCCAGGTGATCAGGCTCGAAGAGCCTTCTTCGATGATTTCCGGGTTCGCGGTGAGGGCCCATATGCGAACGCCCGTGTTGACGAGGATCTCTTCGGGATGGGCTTCGGCGAGCCGCGTGATCGCGTCGAGCGCGCGGGGCCAGTTGATCTGTTCGGGGTTGCGCTTCACCCACCAGTCGTACCATTGCCAGGCCATCGCCCCGGCATAGCCATTGTCGAAGAGGTTCTGGTAGAGGTCCTGCCAGGGTACGCCGAAGGTGTCCTGCATGAAGAACTCCGCTACTGCGAGCGGCTTGTCGAGTTGCCAGCTGGAGAAGGGGTGGTGGAAGGGGGAGCCGGCCGTTCCGGCCCAGTTGTAGTAGTGGATCGTGTAGAAGTCGAGGGTGCCGTCGGGATCGCCGCCCGCGGCCACGAGGCGGTCGTCGCGGTAGTAATTGAGATTGGCAGCGGTGCGGAGGGTCTCGTACATCCCGGCTGCGACCTCCTCGGCGACCGGTTCCCGTCTTCTCCGGCGAACATCCTCCAGAATTGCGGCCTGGCGCTCGGTACTCAACCCGGACCACGGCGGCACCGATTCGGTCCGCTTTGCCGGTGAGGCATCGGTGTTCGCATAGATGCCGTGGGTGCCGTTGGTAATGAGGACGGACGGGTCGGTTCGGCGGATGGCGCCGGTCGTCAGGTTGACGAACCGTTGGATGGCCGACATGGGCACCTTGCGGCGGTCGGACCAGCCGTATTCGTTGCTGAAGCCTTCCGGCTCGTTGAAAATTTCCCAGGCGAGGATGCCCGGATGGCCCTTCACCCCCTCGACCATGGGGACCAGCGCGTTGTCGATATAGGATTGAATTTTTATGGGATCCGTGAGGAGGGCCTCATTGCGGTCGAGGATCCCGGAACTATAGCGTGTTGCCATCATGTCGTGCGACCAGAGGCAGAGCATCAGGCCGATCTGGTTGTCCCAGGCGAGGTCGAGGATGGCGCGCAGGTCCTCGATGGCCCCTGCACCGGGACCCACGACCGTGTTGCCGCTCCACTCCGGTGTCGCGACGCCGTCCGTGTGCAGCCAGAGGCGGAAGCTGTTCCCGCCTGCCTCGCGCAGCTCGCGGAACATCTGTTCGAAGACGTTGAACTGGGTTACGCCGGGGCCGATGTCGCGTGCGAAATTTACCCAGGCCACGTTCCCCCCGTTCAGGAAGAGGCTCTGATTATTGAACGGAACGCGATGCTGGGGGCCCTCTTGAGCTACGGCGGACCGGGTCGTGAGCCCGAACAGAAGGCCCGTTGCGAGCAGTGCGGGGAGCAGCACACGATGGAGAAACGGGTAGATCACGGGGAGACTCGTTGGGATGGAAAAAGAACGCGGTCGATGTGGCGCCCTGCGGCCGAGGTCGTTAAGGCTGGAGGGCCCTCATGAATGAGCGGTTGAGGACGGTTCGAATTCGGGCTTTTCTGCGTTGGGGGGCTTGGTCCGTTCGATCCGTGGAGCGAACGAAGCATGAAGCGGAAGGGTGGCCAGGCCGAGAGCGGCGGCGTCCGGACCGGACGTAGCCACCACGAGTCGAGGGGATACCGGCTTGCGATCAAGGCGAAGCGTAGCAAGGAAACGCCGGAGACGATCCATCAGATCCTGAATGAGGACCTCGGGCCAGCGGCCGCCGAACAGAATAGCTTCCGGATCGATCAGGTATTCCACGGACAGGATGTGGGGTGCAAGGTGACGGGCCGCCTCGTCGAGCCACCGCAGCAAAGCCGGGTTTTTGGCGCTGTAAACGTCAGCCAGACCGGATGGATCATGCACCGTAACGCCCGTTTCCGACAGATTCTGATACAGGCGCGGCAGGTTGAAGAATATGCCCAGATGGGACTGGTAGAAGGGTTCGGGCTGGTTAATCCGATCGCTGACCGGGGCGTAACCGATCTCTCCTGCGTTCCCGGTCTGTCCGGTGACAGGCCGACCGTCTATGACAAGTCCTCCGCCAAGACCGAGACCGAGGAAGACGTAGAAGAAGGTGCCGATGTGCCGGCCTTCGCCATACCAGCGTTCGCCCATGGCCGCGGCGGTGGCATTGTTCTCCAGGTGCACCGGCATGGCCAGGCGCCGGGACAGGAGATGCACGATCGGCACGTTGTTCCAACCCGGGAAGGCGATAGGGTTAACGGCATTCACGGCACGGCCGCCTTTGGTAATGCCAACGGGTCCGGGGAAGCCCAATCCAAGTCCCCATACCTCGCTTCGGTCGAGTCCCTCCCGGGCCAGCAAGGCGTCCGTTACATGGGCGACGTGCTCGATGGCCAGATCGGGCGGTGGAAAGTCGAGTTCTTCACGGATTCGCCGGCGAACGCGGCCTTCAAGGTCGACGAGTACCCCGGTGAGATGGTCCTGGTCGAGATCAATGCCGATACTGAAAGCACCGTGTGGATTAACGCGAACGGGCGTGGACGGCGCCCCGCGTCCCGTCTGGCAGCGTTCCGACTCTACGATGAGACCCTCGTCCATCAGCTTCCGGACGATATTGGAGATCGTCTGTGCCGTCAAGTCGGTACGGCGCGCGATCTGGGCCCGTGAGATCGGACCGTGAAGCCGGATCGTCTCCAGCACGATTTGGTAGTTAAAAGCGCTGGTGTGTTTGAGGTTGGCTCCAGAGGACATCGGAGGCGGAACGGGTTGGTCCGGATAATGGGTTCGGCTTTCTCTGCCCGTTGATACCGGTGGTTGAAGCCCGCAGTCGGCTATATGTGCAGAGTTGTATTGAGTCTAACCTCTGTGAAGTTTCTGCGAACGAGTAGGGATACTCCCGTGTGTCTTGAATTAATAAATCAATTTGATTAATTAGTCAAATTGATAATGGGCAATCTGACCGGAACTTCGAGGCGGTCGTGCAGGGTGCGGTTGGTCAGGGGTGTTGGAAGTCCGTCCGTCGTTGAGCCGGGGTTTCGCAGGGTATCGGGGATTGCCAACCATAGAGGATTAGACCATGAACGGCAGAAAAGCGAGAGGCATAGGAGTTTGCCTGCTGGCTGCAATGGCACTGATTCCGGTTCTTGCGCTGGATGTATCGGCTGCATCGGCCAGGATTTCGGGCAAGGTGACGGACAAATCGACGGGGGAGGCTTTGCCTGGAGCGAGCGTCGTGATTGCAGGAACGAGCATCGGGTCGGCAACGGACCTCAAGGGGATGTATTCCATCCCGCCGGTGTCGGCGGGTTCGTACACGCTTGTTGTCACCTATGTCGGGTACAAGCGGCAGGAGCGGGCGATCTCGTTGACCGATGGGCAGAATCTCGTCGTGAATTTCGAACTGGACTGGGAAGGGGTGGTCGGCGAGGAGGTCCTCGTGACGGCTCAGGCGAGCGCACAGATCGGGGCCATCAACCAGCAATTGATGTCCAATACGATTACCAACGTCGTATCCGCGGCGCGCATCCGGGAATTGCCCGACGTCAATGCGGCCGAGTCGGTGGGCCGGCTGCCCGGGGTTTCGATTCAGAGGTCAGGTGGCGAGGCGAATAAGATCGCCATTCGCGGTCTTTCCCCGAAGTACAACACGGTTACGGTGAACGGCGTGCGCGTACCGTCAACGGGAGGAGACGACCGGAGCGTGGACCTGTCGCTCATCTCCTCGAACATGCTGGACGGCATCGAAGTGATGAAGGCCATCACGGCGGACAAAGATGCCGACGCGATCGGCGGTTCCGTAGACCTCAAGTTGCGAGAAGCGCCGGAAGGTCTCCAGGTCGATGTGCTCACGCAGGGAGGCTACAACCAGCTGCAGAGCTACTATGGCAACTACAAGGTGAATGCCAGCGTCAGCAATCGGGCTTTTCGGAACCGGCTGGGCGTCATCGCCAACTTCAACCTGGACGAGTTCGACCGCAGTGCGGACAAGTTCTCGGGGGACTACCGGCAGTCGTCGAATCCGGTCTCAGGTCTGCCGATCATCATCGTCTCCAACATCGGTCTGAGGGAGGAAACGGTGGTGAGGGGACGAACGGGGGCGAGTCTCGTGATGGACTATCGGATTCCCAGGGGCAAGATCTCGGCCAACACGTTCTACAATCGGCTGCATTTCGACGGGCTGTACCGCATCAACCAGATGGCGGCGGAGAATAACCGGCACTACTACAACACCGAGGAACGCAGCGGCACCACGGCGATCTTTACCGGGGCGATTGCGCTGGAGCAGGATTTCGGCTGGTTCCAGTTCGACGGTGGCTATGCCAGGACGGCGTCCCGGACCGAAAATCCGGAGGACTTTTACTGGCAATTCGCCCAGGAGGGGAATGCCTTCAATTCCCAGCCGACGGAAGAAACCCTCCCGAATCAGATTCCATCCTTCCTCAACATCGATACGCTGAGGACGGGGTTGCAGGATGCGTTCGTCTATTCCACGCGTCGCGAGGAAAACGAATCTGCGGTCCAACTCAACGTGAAGGTTCCATTCCGGTTCGGCAACCGGTTGACCGGTTATTTCAAGACGGGGGGGAAGTTTCGTTGGCTCGACAAGCTCAACGACGAGGAGCAAGACGGCCGGAACGGCCTCTATTACGGGAGCGGCGCGGGCAACCTCAGCCCGACCTTCGAGTGTATTGCGGGCGAACATCCGGAATGGGGCCTGGATGAACTGATCGGGAACCTTGGGGTGCTTCCGATCGATTTTGTCGCAAGCAATTATCAGAGGGACGATTTCCTGGAAGGGGAGTATCCACTTGGTTTTACAACGGATACCGAGAAGCTCCGCCAGTTGATCGATGCCATGCGTGCCTGCGGGACAGACATCTATCGCAAGTATGCCATCGGATCACTCGGGCGCGACTACGACGGCGTAGAGCGGTATCAGGCGGGTTATGCCATGGCAGAGATCAATCTGGGGCGCAAGGTTACGTTCATCCCCGGCATTCGGTGGGAGGGAGACTATTCGAGGTACAATGGACAGCGGTACCGGGAGACCGCACCGAACAACGTGCAGGGCCCACCCGCCGAACTGCAAGAAATTCAGAACATCCGGGAGAATGATTTCTGGCTGCCGATGCTGCATCTGCAGATCAAGCCGACGGATTGGCTGCAGGTGCGATTGGCCCGGACCGAGACGTTGACCCGGCCTGATTTTATTCAGTATGCCCCTATTACGACGATCAACAGTTTTCGCAGCTATGTCCGGGCGGCCAACGGATTGCTTCGCCCTGCAGAGTCAACCAACTATGACGCAGCCGTTTCCGTCTTCGAAAAGCGGATCGGTTTGTTTACGGTGGCGGCATTCTCGAAGTCGATCAAGGATCTCATTCTGTGGGTTGACTACAATCTGCACCCGGACGTGGGCGCCCTGCCGGGAATGAACATCCCTGATGCGTGGATAGAAGCCCGGCCGCGGGCTAACACGTATATCAATAACCCGTTCGACGCCACCTACAGGGGCTTCGAAATCGACTGGCAAACGAACTTCTGGTATCTGCCGTCCTTCCTCAAGGGACTCGTATTGAATGCGAACTACACGTATCTGGAGTCGGAGACCACCTACCAGTCCTATTACATCGTCGACAGCGATTCGCTGATCCGGAGGCGTCCCCCCGTCTATCTGAAAATCCTGAAGACGGACTCCGTGCGTACGGCCCGGATGCCCGATCAGCCCACACACATCGCCAACCTGACGATCGGCTACGACTATAAAGGATTCTCCACCCGGCTGTCGTTCCTCTACCAGACGGACACCAGCACGTTCATCAACTCGACGAATCCCCTGTTCGATACGTTTTCGGGCGAATATGCGCGGTTCGATTTCTCCCTGAAGCAGCGCATCGGCCGGGGACTTGAACTGTTCGCCAACTTTAACAACCTGAACAGCCGGCCCGACCGAAACTTCAGAGGAGCTAACAATTCAAACCCATCATACATAGAATATTATGGCCTAACCACAGACATTGGAGCGAGGTACAGGTTTTAACATGTCCGGACCAGGGATCTGCAGATTTCGGGTCGATCTTTGACCGAATACACCCACAAACCGACAAGAGGTGTGATATGAAACTCAGAAACTACCTAACCATGATGGCGGCACTCGCTTTCGGTGTGCTGCTCACCACGGGCCAGGCCCGCGCGCAAGACAATGTGCTTGTTGTCGAGTGGAGCGACGATCTCGGTAACCCGATCAAGAATGCCCTGCGTGACGCGATCGCCAACGATACCGAGAGGCCGGCGGACCGGGTCTACAAACTCAAACGAGGAGGATTCTACTGGAACGAGGACCGTATCCAGTATGAGGGGTTTCATCTTCGCCTCATCGGCGAGACGGTGGACGAAGCAGGAGAGGATGCCTTCGTGTGCGGTCCGAATCTTGACGAGGACTGCGGACCTGCCATCATCCAGCGCGTAAGGCGCGCCGATCAGAGCATTGACGGGGTGATGATCTCCAACTCGGGCGACGGGAGCCATCTCACCGTCCAGAACGTCTGGCTGATGGGCCAGGACAGTGATGGCGTGACCTCATCCTACGAGCAACTCTCGTTGAACTCCAAGAACGCCAAGTTCACGTTTGACAACGTGATCTTCGACCGGAACGACTGGCATTTCCTTGGTCCGAACAGCGAGAATTGTGACATGTACGTCACGAACTCGATGTTCCGCAACATCCACGGTCCATCCCAGCAGTGGGAAGGGCTTGGCGTGCGGTTCGAAGTCGGCGCCGACACGGTAATGTTCGAGAACAACACCTTCCTGAACATCGGCTTCACACCCTTCCAGTCGGAAGCGGCCCCGATGAACTACTTTGTCGCGAACCACAATACGTTCGTCAACGTCGGACGCACGTTCCAGGCAGGCGCCCTGTGGAAAGAGGCCTACATTGCCAACAACATCTTCATCAACCCGTTCTGGCACGGGGAGCAACCAAGCGAGTACAGTGATCCGGATCGTGTCGACCCCTACACGGGCTTCTTTGGGATCGGCGCCCTGCCGGCGCGGTTTGGGACCGACTTCGATCGCCGGATCGTGGTCGTCAACAACAGCTATTGGCGCGATCCGGTCTTCGAAACCTACGATTCGGAAGTCCGCACACAGCCCTTCATCAACGACACGACGGCAGGCTGGTTTGCCCGCTACGACAACATGGTGTTCGAGGACAACTACATCGGGGCCAACCCAACTGTGACCACGTACCCCGATGTTACTGACCTGATGATCCAGAACATCGTTCAGCTTCGACAGGGCAACTCGGCTTCGCCGACGTACCGCTGGGATCCGGGCCGGGATGAAGAATGCTTCGTGTGCAACATCTGGCCGGTTCCTGAGGACTTCACCTATACAAATCCGGAACTGCTCCTGGGGGGAACGGACGGCCTTCCGCTTGGTGACCTGAACTGGTATCCCGATGCGAAAGCGACCTACCTGGCAGGACGCACGCAGCTGATCAAGGACATCTACGAAAGGGCAGGCGCCGTCGTGGTCCTCGATCCCATTGCGCTCATCGAAGGGGAAGCGGGCACGCTGGACGGGGATGCGGAGGTCTACGTGGTGGAGGGGTTCGCCTCCTTCTTCATGCAGGGGAGCGGCAAGATCGAGTGGAAATTCACCGTGGAAGAGGCCGGTACCTATGGTCTGAACCTGCGCACCAACATGCGCAGCGAGACCCAGAGGGGGCAGCATGTGAGGATTAATGGAGTGGGTCTGCGCAACAACAACAGCTTCGGAGAATACTACTTCTGCACGGCGGCTATCGACGGATGCGCAGTGCCGCTGCAGAACAACACCTGGGAGACCGTAGAGATCAGGGCGGCCAATCTGATTGCCGGCGCCGAGGCGCTGACACTCGAGGCCGGCGTTGAGTATACGATCCAATTGGCGCCCTCGTGGGGTTGGCAGGGATTCAGCGGCGTTGATGTCGTCGACGGAGAGGGGAACGTTGTCGTTTCTCTCAGCGCCACGGACGCGGCATACGAAGGGGTCCAGGCGACCTGTGAAGGCGCCTACTGTCCGCAGTACTTCAAGTCCGCCGAGATCAACCCGGGTGGAAGCGTCTCCTTTGCCGTCGATGCACCGTATGCCGGGATGTACACGCTGCGCGTTTTCTTCGCAGCGCTCGAAGGTGCGGCTGCCGGTCAGGTCTGGGTGAACGGCGAGATGGCGGTTGATGGCGTCGCTTTTGCGGAAACCGACTCGGCAGGCAGTGACCTCTTCACCGCACAATTCCCCTTGACCGAGGGCGCGAACACGGTCGCTGTCGGCAGCACGTCGGGTACGGTACTCGTCGACTACGTGCAGCTGATCGGATTCCCGGGTTCAACGGCCAACGAGCGTAACC
>CAYLXM010000009.1:84530-84843 GCA_964387555.1 uncultured Rhodothermales bacterium
GACCATCCTGACGGACGTAGGGTCCACCAAACAGCTGGTCGTGACGGCCGTCGACCTGGTGGCGGCTGGGCGACCCGAGGACGTGGTGGTGGTCGCAGACCAGCTCCGGCGAGAGCCCGGTCTGTGCTTCGTGCTGATCGGCGATGGACCGCTCGCCGGCTGAAAGGGCCGAAATGCTGGGCCGGCTGGGCCTCCGGTGTACGGATTGATGTGTTCGACGTGTTGGGACGTCATGTACAAACCCTGTTGGATAGTGACATGCCTGCAGGCACGTACCGCGTGACGTGGGATGGCACGGCGTCCAACGGCGCTC
>CAYLXM010000010.1:0-28871 GCA_964387555.1 uncultured Rhodothermales bacterium
TCACCGAGGTGTCATCGCGGCGGCCCAGGTCGGGCGGCATGCGCTTTCGGAGCCCTATTCGCGGATATTGGAAGACCGTTGCCGTCGGAAACCGCGGTGCCTCTTGGAAGGCGGGCATGGGTCGCCGAATTGCCGTCGCAAACGACCACGTCAGGCAGCATGCCCTTTCGGATCCCACTCATGTGGATGGACGTAGGAAACGTTTAGGTCTTCCGCATGGTCTGCTTTGTTGGAATGGGTCGACGTGGCGCCGTCCTCGTGACGGTAATCCTGCTGGTTTCCTGCTCCGAGGTGCTCTCGGCGCAGGGGTTTCGACTCTTGAACGGCCGTAACCATCCCGAACTGGACTGGCGGGTTGCAACCACCGAACATTTCGAGATTGCCTTCCCCTCCCATCTCGAAGGCATCGAAGCCGAGGCTGCCGCGGTAGCGGAGGAGACCTACCGGGTACTCTCGGCCAATCTTGGCGTCACTTTCGATCGGCCCATCCGCATCTATCTTTCCGACGAGGATGAGATCGCGAACGGCATCGCTGTGCCCCTCGGCAACGGGTACACGACCATCTGGGTGCATGCCAATGAAACGGCGTTGCTCTTCACCGGTCATGAAAAGTGGCTGCGCAAGGTGCTTGCCCACGAACTGGCCCACATTTTCCACTACCGGGCGACGCGCAGTCGTTTGGGGCTCTTCAGCTACCTCTTGGGTAATCCCAGGCCGTCGTTTTGGACGGAAGGGCTGGCTCAGTATCTCACGGAGGATTGGGACGCGATGCGGGGAGAGAGGTGGCTTCGAACCGCCGTGCTCGACGATGCCCTGTCGTACAGCGATGGGAAATCGGCCTGGAATGGCCGCCTCCTCTATGCCGTAGGGCATTCCCAGGTCCGCTGGTTCGCAGAGCAGTACGGAGACTCGACGCTCGCGCGCATGCTCGCGCACCGCAAACCGGCGCTGTTCGGACTCGCGCACGTGCACGATTTCGGCGCGGCCTTTCGGGCCACAACGGGTCAGCCGTACAAGGCGTTCCGCGAGGATTGGCGCCGCGACCTGAACGTGTACTATAACAGCCTCGCCGGCCAACTGGAATCGCCGGACTCACTCCGCGGCGAAGAAGTGCCGTATCAGGGGGCTCTCGTGTCGGATTTCAAGGGGTACGGCCGGGGAGCGCGATCGGCTGCGCTCACCACCCATTCGATCGATCGTCCCGTTGCGGTTTTGTATGTGGAGGAGCCGGATGCGAGCCATCGCAGGACGCTGGCCGAGGGTTCGTTGCGCGGGCCGGTCTCCTGGAGCGCAGACGGTGATCGGATCGCCTTCGGCCGCAGGATTCGCAATCGTGTTGGCTCCTGGATCAACGACCTCTTTCTGGTTGAGGTGGCCACCGGCCGCACGCGACGGCTGACGGTGGATCGCCGCGCGGCCTATCCGTCCTTCGCCCCCCGGGGCGCGCGACTCGCCTTCGTATCGTCCAGCGCGGGGACGTCCAACGTGTTTGTATGCGACGTCGCGACGGGCGTTGAGGAACAGGTGACGTTCTTCGAGGGTGATGTGCAGATTACGGGCCTGGCATGGCATCCTGTGGATGATGTACTTGCCCTGACACTTTTTGACGCCGACGGGGCGAGGAGGCTGGCCACGCTCGATTTGCGTTCCGGGGTGATCACGGATCTCAGCGACGGGACGATCGACTACCGTGACCCGGCTTGGAGTCCGGATGGCGCGCGGCTCGCGGTAACGTCGTTGGAGGACGGCGTTCCCAATGTGTTTGTCTTTGAGGGAATAACCGGGAGTGCCCGCCGGGACTCCGTTTCGATCCGCCGGGTGACCGCGCTGGTATCCGGTGCAGCGGTGATGGCGTGGCAGGTCTTTGGCGACGGGCGGGATGGGCTCGTGTTGAAGGTGACCGAGAGCAAGCAGCGGGATCGGGTGTTTCGGATCGATGCCGATCGCACGCCTGCTGCCGGCGCCGCAGACCGACCATCGCGAAAGGTCCCAGGCTGGATGACGCGGCGACCGCCCAATGAGGTGTCGCGGCGCATCGAAGCGGATCCCGGATTGATTCGTCTGCGCCGGCCGTACGCTTCGTGGTCGCAGGTCGACCGGATATTCTCCCTTGTGCTGCCCTACGCTCTTGGGGCTGGAGAGTGGGGCTTGTTCGGCGGCTCCGGATGGGCAGATCCACTGGGCAAGCACCTGCTGGCCGCCTATGGCAACGTAAGTCTGGCAGACCCGCTCGCGGGCACCTCATTGGTGATTCAGTACGCGAACAGCACGTTTCATCCGACCATCCTTCTGACGGGACATCGATTCCCTGCGTCGGCGCGGCCGTACGGCGGTCACCTGCTGTTAGAGCGGATGACGGGTGTCCAGGTCGACGTGTATCGGCCTCTGGATCTGGCACTTGGGTCGTACACGAATGCCCAACTGGGTTTTCGCCTGGCCTACGGCCTGCGCGAGCCCATTCACTGGGAAGCATTCGAAGATTTGCCCGACGATCTTGCTCGTCCCGAGACGGCAAAACAGGTGCTTGGCATGGTGTCCGCGCGGCTTAAGACAAGGCCGCCAGACAGGAACGATGTCATCCATCCGCTCTCGGGGCATGGCGTGTTGCTTCGTCTAACCGTGGCGGGCAACGCCGAGACCCGGGTGGACCGCGTCGAGTATGCACGGGCCGATCTGCTCGGGTACCGGCTATTCGGAGGTCCTGGAGCAACACGGTTCTATCTCTATGGCCGATTCGAGTCGCAGTTTGGATCATCCCTTGCACAAGACTTTGTCGGCCTCTCGCGCGTGGATGACATCAGTTTTGTCACTCCGCTGCTCGGATCTACCTACTTCTTGGGACATGCGGAGCGGGTGCGCGGATACCGTCGCTACCTGCTTGGCCAGCATGTGGCGTTCGGAACGGTCGAGTATCGCGTGCCCCTGCTCCGTGATCTTGATACCCGGCTCCTCGGCGCCATGAAACTCGGAAGAACGACATTCGCTCTTTTTACCGATGCCGGGGCCGTGTGGCGTAACCGTCTCGCGAGCGGCGAACTCACGGGCCGCGTAGGTACGGGGATCGAGCTGAAGAATCTGCTTCGATTCGGTTCGTTCGACCTCTTGCACGCCGTGGGAGCCGCCCGTCCCGCGGGCTCATTCTTCACCGGCACGACGGACTTCTATTACCGGGTCCGTGCGTCCTTTCCGTTCTGACCCCGGCACTGTCCGTCCGAGGTCGCCTATCCGATGTGAATCTGAAGCTCGTCGCGCCGATGCTTCTGGCGAAGCTTTCGGAGGGCCTTTTCCTTGATCTGGCGGACGCGCTCCCGGGTGAGGTTGAACCGCTGGCCGATCTCTTCAAGCGTGAGCGGATGTTCCCGGCCGATTCCAAAATAGAGCCTGGTGATTTCCGCTTCGCGGGGATGGAGCATACTCAGGGCGCGCTCGATATCGATCTTGAGCGATTCGTCCATGAGCGGATCATCCGGCGCAGCATCGTCCTCGTCGGGAAGGACATCGAGGAGGCTATTGTCGTCGTCCTCATTGAAGGGCGCGTCCATCGAGAGGTGTCGGCCGGTGTGCTGCATGGCTTCGCGGACCTTCTCCACGTCCACATCCAGCTCGGTCGCCAACTCTTCGATGTTCGGCGTGCGCTCGTGCCGCTGTGCGAGTTTCGCGCTCGTCTTCCGGATCTTGGAGATCGTGCCGATGCGGTTCAACGGCAGTCTGACCACCCGGCTCTGCTCTGCCAGGGCCTGCAGGATGGCCTGGCGGATCCACCAGACGGCGTAGGAAATGAACTTGAAGCCCCGGGTCTCGTCGAAGCGCTGGGCGGCCTTGATGAGTCCGTAGTTTCCCTCGTTGATGAGGTCCGCCAGGGATAGGCCTTGGCCCTGGTACTTCTTCGCGACGGACACGACGAACCTCAGGTTCGCCCGCGTGAGTCGATGTAGGGATTCCTGGTCACCTCCTTTGATGCGCCTGGCCAGATCCACTTCCTCCTCGGGCGTCAGCAGCTGATACTGCCCGATTTCCTGCAGATACTGATCCAGCATCCGTTGCGAACGCGGGACGTACATAGACCTCTACTGAATTGTTTTTGTGGTAACTAATGAACCCAAATCAGACACGCGGCTTTTCGCGATATGAACGCATTGTTACGCGCTTCACATCGGTTGGTTCTTGACGCGAAGGGGACCTCCCGATTTGACCGGATGCCCACTGCAGAAACCGGAAACTGCCTTCACTTACGTTTCTCGACGCAGGGCGTTCCATCGTCGCGCCCACGATCAAGGAAGGGCCTGGATCGGGCGTGTATCTGCCACAATCTGGTGCGGTCAGGACATCGGTCCGGCAAACAGGACCTGGCGCGGGCAGACCATTCGTCGGGCGCTCGGGGCCTGCCGCGGGCAGACGATCCGTCGGGCACGAAGGACCTGGCCCGCTCACCCGACGCGCGTTTCGCAGGTGGCGCTGTACACGCTGCTCAGTCCGCAGCGCCCCGGCGATCGTGGCGGGCGACGAGGCGACGGCGGACCGCCGGCGTCGTGGACGGGACGAAGGTCGTTTCCGCCGATGCGGACAGTTCCGCGCCTGCCCATCCTACCGTTAGCGCCGCCAGTGCAGCTCCCCCGGTCAGAGCGCACACCTTGGCGTTTGCACGTTCGATTCGAACACCGGTCAAGTCGGCAATTCGCTGGGCGAGCACGTCGATCTGGGCTTTCTCGCCGGTCAAGGTCAGCCGTTTCGGGGGTTTGCCCTCGGTCATTGCATCAACGGTTGCACGGACCTCATGGGCGGCAACGTCGATGAGGGCGCAGAAGTACGCTGCGTCGCTCAAGTTGCCTGCATCACCCGAAAAGGCGGCCTCGCGCGCGGCGCGTCTGGAACGCGGGAGCCGGGTGGTGCTGTCACCGGTGAAGCGGAGGGTGCCCGGGTCGACCCATTCGCGCGTCAACGACTGCAGGCCGTGGACCGACTGTGGGAGGCCCAAAGCTCTGGTCCAGTCGGAAAGGGCGTCGATGATGGGGAGCCGGTGCGCGGTGGCGTACTGGGTCGCGCCGGAAGCATCGATGTTCATCCGCAGCGACGCGGTCCGCAGAAGCGGCCACTCTGCGCCCACGAGACGGACCGCCTCGGCGGGTGCGTCGAGATGAAGATGAATGTCACCAGGGGCGGTACGGCCGAGTCCGACAAGGATGGCCTGTGGAATGGCCGCGGCGGCGCCCAGTGGCACGGGCGATGGCAAGCGGCTTCCAAGCCTCGTCTCTGTGAAGAGCGAAGCAGGCTCGAGGACGGCAGGCAGGCACGCAGACGGAACGGT
This sequence comes from uncultured Rhodothermales bacterium, assembly GCA_964387555.1. GTDB lineage: Bacteria > Bacteroidota > Rhodothermia > Rhodothermales > CAYLXM01 > CAYLXM01. The sequence goes on from CAYLXM010000010.1 coordinate 5,306, forward strand.
AAACACTTCCAGCAACTCATTGTCCCACGCCATTCGCTCGAGATTGAAGAGCATGGATGCGGCCGCGTCGGTGCGGTCGATGGCATGGACCCGGGAGCCGGAGAGGCGCCAGATCAGGTAGGAATTGACCGAGCCGAAACACAGGTCACCGTTCGCCGCCCGGTCAAGCGCGCGGGGGGTCTCAGAAAGGAGGTACGAGAGGCGAAAACCGGCTGCCGTTCCCTCCGGAATGCGGCCCGTACGGCGCTGAAAGGCTTCGTTCCAACCCCGATTCCTGAACGAGCGGCAGAGTTCGTCGCCACGGCGGTCGGAGCCCAACACCACCGGTGTGAAGGGACGGCTTCCGACACGTTCCCAGAGCACCGTGCTTCCGGTTTCCCCGACGACGCCGACAGCCGCGATCCGGCCGGGTCCAACCGCTTCGACGACGGAGGACATCACTTCCCCTCCCACGAGGGAGATGTCGTGCGCGTCGACCTCCAGGCGGTCCTTTTCCTGGGAAGAGACGGACACCTGCATCTCGCGCCGGGCGAGCCAGGCACCGTCCCGATCAAGTGCCGCCGCCGACAGGGTGGTGCCCTCGTGGTGAAGAACCAGCAGTGCGTCGCTCATGATGTCGGGTTGGGAACGAGTCGGGGTAGCCTCCTCTGCCGGGCGGGGTCTCCCTTCCAAGTGGGAGAGCCCTCGCAGCAGCCCCGCTCATTGGGCCAATCTGTAATGTAGCGATGATGGCCTTAATGAAAAACCATCCACTTTGGTTACGAGGGCCTCGTCCTTTCGCAGGGTGGACATAACAGGCTACGGCGGGCAGAAAATATTTGCGGACTAGGAACCAATTTGGCACCGAGACTACAAGGTGACAGTGGATTTCTGCTTTCGCCGATGTAACGAGTTGGTCGGCCCAGGATGGACGACTATCGATTCAGGTTTGGCTTTTCCGTCGGACTCATCCTAATGATGGTGGGCCTGATGACCGGGCGGCTTGTCCAGCTTCAGCTCGTGGAGACGGCCGTGCATTCCGATGAGTCCATGCGCACGACCGTGAGCACAAAACGTGTTCAGCCGGCCCGTGGCCTGTTCTTCGATCGGAGCGGGCTCCTGCTCGTAGACAACGAACCGACGTATAGCCTGAGTGTCATCCCCCGATTTTTCGAGGACGATCGAATTCCGTTACTCGCTTCTTTGCTGGGGGTGGAGGACTCGGTTGTCGCGAACCGGATAAAGGAGGCGCGAGCCTGGAGCCGGTATCGCGCGACCCGCATTTTCAGGGAGGTTCCTTTCGAGGTATTCAGCAGTGTGCAGGAGAACCTGTATCGCCTGCCCGGGATCGAGTTCATCGTCGATGAACGTCGGCGCTACCATCAGGGCGTCAACGCCTCGCACGTCTATGGCTACATCAACGAGATTTCTCAGGCGCAACTCGAGCCGAGGCGTGGAGAAGGGTACCAGATGGGTGACCGGTTGGGTCAGACCGGCGTCGAGAATACGTACGAGTATTATCTGAGAGGCAAGGAGGGGGCGCACCTCGTGCTGGTGAACATTCGCGGGCAGGAGGTGAAATCGTATCGGGAGGGAGCGGAGGATGTGCAGCCTTCCAGTGGATACGATCTCGTTCTGACGATCGATGCCGGGTTGCAGGCGCTGACCGAAGAACTCATGATGCACAAGCGGGGCGCGGCTGTGGCGTTGGACCCTCGAAACGGGGAGATCCTGGCCATGGTGAGTGCCCCGGACTATGACCCGACCTATCTCTCGGGCATGGTCGACCCGGCGGTGTGGAGCGGGCTTCAGTCCGACCATCATGTACCCCTGTTCAATCGGGTCATGCTGAGCCGCCAGCCTCCCGGCTCCACGTTCAAGCCGTTCATGGCGATGACAACGCTGCAGGACGGGGTCATCACGGAGGACACACCCATCACCTGCAACGGTGGCTACACATTTGGTCGATTTTTCAGGTGCATGGGGGCCCACGGGACGCTCACCGTGAAGGACGCGATCAAGCGATCATGCAACACGTTCTTCTACACGATCATGATGCGGCAGGACTTCGACCGGTGGTCGCAGTGGGGAAAGCGATTCGGGTTCGGGGTTACTATGCCGACGGACCTGCCGGAGCAGATTCCCGGAATCTTTCCGGATTCTTCCTATTTTGACCGCAGGTACGGAAAGGGCCGTTGGACGCGCGGATTCCTTGTGTCACTCGGGATCGGGCAGGGCGATATGGGCGTGACGCCGATGCAACTCGTCCGCTACGTGTCCGTGCCCGCAAACGGCGGCTACCTGGTTTCCCCGCACGTTGTGCGGGAGATGGTGCATCCCGAAACGGGTGAGCGGATCATTCCCGGCATGCCCCCGCCGGAGCGTTTGCCGATCGAGGACCGGCATATCCAGGCGGTTCGCGAGGGTATGCGCCGCATGGTGATGGAAAACAACTCGACCGTGAAGTGGGGCGATGTCATGGTTGCGGGCAAGACGGGGACCGCCCAGAACCCGCACGGAAAAGACCACGCATGGTTCATGGGATTTGCCCCGTTTGAGAATCCACAGATCGCGGTGGCCGTTCTGGTAGAAAATGCGGGCTTCGGGGCTTCGGTATCTGCACCCATCGCGGGCCTTATGCTCGAGCAGTACCTGACCGGCGGCACGACGCAGCATCCGGAATGGGTGCACTCCATGGCCCGCAACACACGGAGCGCCGACATGGCCGATGGAAGCGGCGTCATCTGGCATCGGGCTCCAGGACGAACCGATGTTCCGGATCCGACGGCAGAACCCGGCCCGCGCCGGGGCCAAATCGTCGCGGCAGCCGGAGGGAGATAAGTCATGGCGCGAGACAGGCATCGATCGTTTGATTGGGCCACTTTCCTGCTGTGGCTGGCGCTGGCAGGAATAGGATTGGCTGCCATCTACAGCGCGACCCATACGCTGGCCTCGGAGTTCCTGCTCGAGTCCGTGCAGCAGAACTTCTCGCGCCAGCTCACGTGGCTTGGTATCTGTCTCGTCGTCATCGCGCTGATCCAATTGCTGCCTGTGCGGTTCTTCCAGACGATGGCGTTTCCCATTTATGCAGCCACCCTCCTGCTGGTGATTGGTGCGCTGCTCTTCGGGCGTGAAATCAACGGGGCGCGTTCATGGGTGTCGATCGGACCGATTAGCCTGCAATCGTCCGAACTTGCCAAGGTCGGCGCCGTACTCGCCATTGCTCAACTCTTCGCGATCAACCACGCCAAGTCGAACCCGATTTACAAAGCGATTCTGGCCACCGCACTTCTGCTGGTTCCTGCCGTGGTGATCATCCTTCAGAATGATACGGGTACCGCCCTTGTCTTTCTGGCGCTCATCCCTTTTGTGTTGTTCTGGATGGGCATACCGGCAGGTTTTGTCGCACTGCTGGTCACGCCGGCCGTCGCAGGATACCTGGCGATCGTCTATCGTCCGGCCGCCTGGGTGTTTGCCGCGGTCGTCACGCTCGCCCTGCTTTTCGCGACACGGAACCGCTGGTTGACCCTCCTCTCCGGGCTCGTCAATGGAGGAGCTATCGCTGGAATTACCTATGTGTTGACAAACGTGTTACAGCCCTACCAGCAGGGTCGGATTGCCTCGTTCGTCAATCCGGAGGCCTATCGGCTCACGAGTGGCTTCCACATCATTCAGGCCCGCGCGGCCATTGGATCAGGGGGACTCACGGGGAAGGGGTATCTACAGGGGACTCAAACGCAGATGGCGTTTGTGCCCGAACAATCGACCGATTTCATCTTCGCCGTCATCGGCGAGGAAGTCGGCTTCGTGGGCAGCGTACTGATGCTGGCGCTATTCACCATGCTGCTCATCCGGATTCTGGTACTGGGCAAGCGGATCAAGTACCCATTTGGACCGCAGTATGCGGCCGGTGTCGCAGGCATTTTCTTCATCCACATCCTGATCAACATCGGCATGACGGTCGGCCTGATGCCCGTGATCGGCATCCCTCTGCCGTTCCTGTCCTACGGAGGATCCGCTCTGCTGGCGAACACGACCCTTCTGGCCATCCTGCTCAATATCTACATGAAGCGGGACGACTTCCCGCGGTACGTCTGACGAACGGCACCCTTCATGCTCTTCAATTCGTTACAGTTCCTCGTCTTCTTTCCTGCCGTCGTCGCCCTCTATTTCCTGACGCCGTTCCGTCTGAGGTGGATACTGTTACTCTCTGCAAGTTATTATTTTTACGCTTGTTGGAAAGTTGAGTACCTGGCGCTCATCCTGTTCTCCACGGCAGTAGACTACATCGCTGGGTTACGGATGGAGGCGTCCGCGCGCCCGTCGTCGCGCAGGTTCTGGCTCGGGGCGAGTCTGATATCCAATCTCGGACTGCTGTTCGCGTTCAAGTACTTCAACTTCTTCAATGACTCGCTGCGTGCCGCCTTTGATGCCTTCAACGTGTTCTATGACGTGCCGGCCTTTCAGGTGCTGCTGCCGGTAGGCATCTCGTTCTACACGTTTCAGACACTCAGCTACACGATTGACGTGTATCGCGGCGAGCGCAAGGCCGAACGGCATCTTGGGATATTTGCACTGTACGTGGCATTCTTCCCGCAGCTGGTGGCGGGGCCCATCGAGCGGTCGACTCGTTTGATGCCGCAGTTCTTTGAGCACCACGGGTTCTCCTACGACCGGGCGGTGGACGGTCTGCGGCTCATGCTCTGGGGGTTTTTCAAGAAGCTGGTGATCGCCGACCACATCGCGGTGTACGTGAACGCGGTGTACAACAACCCGGCCGATTTCACCGGCCTGCCCGTGTGGATCGCCTCCTATTTTTTCGCTTTCCAGATCTATTGCGATTTCTCGGGCTATTCGGACATCGCGATCGGGTCGGCTCGGGTGTTGGGCTATGATCTGATGGAGAATTTTCGGCGACCGTATTTCTCGAAGTCGATTGCGGAATTCTGGCGCCGATGGCATATCTCCCTCAGTACATGGTTTCGGGATTATGTGTATATCCCGCTCGGCGGTAGCAGGGTCGCGCGCAGGCGTCTCTACTACAACCTGATGGTGGTGTTTGTGGTGAGCGGACTGTGGCACGGCGCCAATTGGACGTTTGTGGTCTGGGGGGCGCTGCATGGCGCCTATATGGTGGCGAGTTTGCTTTCACGGGGCCTTCGTGACAGGCTTTGGACAACCGTCGGAGAGGGTCTGGCGCCTCTTGCGCGACGGGGCTGGATGCCTGACGCGGCCCTGCTGCGCCGCCACCTGGCCGTTTTCGTCACGTTCCACCTCGTGCTGTTTGCATGGGTGTTCTTCCGCGCGAATACAATCGGCGACGCGGCGATCATCCTGGATAATCTCTTCACATTCGACTCCCTGGCGGTCACCATCCCCGCGTTCGGGTTTTATGACCTCCTGCTTGCCGCGATGGGCATCGGGTTCATGGAGGGGGTTCACCTGCTCGAGCGGAAGCGGGGTGTGGTCGGTCTGGTCAGAGGGTTCCCGACGTGGCTTCGTTGGGGTGTGTATTACGGGATGACGATGTGGATTCTTCTATTCGGCGCCTACGGCAAAGAACAGGCGTTCATCTATTTTCAATTCTAGGTGGCCGTTGGCATGGGGAAGCTCATCTCCAGGTTGCTGATCTACATGGTCTTGATCGCGGCATCCAGCGCGGCGATCAACTGGGTGCTGATTCCGAATAACCCGGATGCCTATCAGGCGGCAACGATCGACAAGATGCGGCTCGCCTCCGAGGCGGGATCGCCCAAAGTGCTGCTCGTTGGCGGCTCCAATCTGGCCTTCAGCATTGACAGCGGCCAGATCGAGGACTCACTCGGGCTGCCGGTGGTCAACATGGGATTATCCAAGGCCACCGGATTGCGCTATATGCTGGAGGAGTCGAAACCGTTCATCGGTAGCGGCGATCTGGTCGTCCTCGTGCCGGAGTACGAACTCTTCTACGATCTCTTCTACGGGAGTGAAAGCCTGGTCATTCTGCTCCAGCATTACCCGTCGCGCATCCGAGACGTGACATCGATGGGAGAAGTCGGCACGATAATCTCCTACTTCCCGCTGATGATGCAGATGAAGTTCAACGGCTTCGTGCGGAAGGGGCTCGTCGATGATCCTGTCTACCGCCGGTCCGGCTTCAACCGGTATGGTGATTTGACAACACATCTCGATCTGGAAGAAGTCTACGAACCCCGTTCCCTGTTCGGTGACGAGGCGGTCCCGTTCCAGCGCGATGCAATCAGGGCGCTCAATGCATATGCGGCGTATGCGGCAGGGCGCGGCGCCTCGGTTGTTCTGACGTATCCCTCATTGTACGAGGAGGTGTTTTCGCGGTACGCGGGCCGGTTGAGCGATCTCGATCATCGCCTGCGGGCTTCACTCCGCTTTCCCGTCGTTTCGAGACCGGAGGACTACACGTTCCCTCTGGGCCAACTCTACGACACGGCCTATCACTTGCGCCGGGAGGGTCGGCGTGTCCGCACCGAGCAGCTTCTGCAGGATCTGCGGGCGGCGGATGTGGTTAAGAGCGATCAGGGCACAAGGGCCGGGGGATTGCTTGACGCGGTGCGTTCGTCGGGTTAAACTGAAGGATTGAGCGCCCCGAACCCTACCCGCCTCGACTTCGGGCTGCGGGAAGGCGCTCTCCCGCCCGTTTGGGCGCCTGGTGGGCGGGACTTGAACTGCACCTGTATTCAGAGGGAGTCTCAGTGATCTGGTCAGAGGAAAAACAGCAGACCGCGATGTCCCCCGCACGTTCTGCCGGCCCACATCGCGTCGCCGGCGCAGGGCGGGGATGGCTTTCTCGGCTGTGCGTGGTGCTCTCTGTACGATTGGCAGTTCCCATCCTCACTGCCGGATTTGGGGGCGTGCAGGCCGTGGGCCAGATTTCGAAGCAAGATCAGTTGGGTGAGCGGCAGGCGCTGCAGCGGTTCCTGGATCGAACAGAGGCTGAAGAGCGAAGGGCGGACGTCGCACGCCGCCATTTTTTGGCCGGACAGGATCTGAAGTTTGAGGAGGCGGAGAGTGATGCGTCGACCACGGTGCTCTGGCGTGTGGAGGACGGCTTCCCGCGGTTCGTGGGGACGCTGACCAATCTCGATGCCGCCCGCGCGGTGGATGCGGACCGGCTCTGGCGCGGTGGGGACGGCGGGTTTGCGGTAGACGGGACCGGCGTAATCGTCGGGGTGTGGGATGCCGGTGCGGTGCGAAGGACGCATCGAGAGTTTGGTTCCCAGGACGCGGGAACTGTTTCACGTGTCGTTCAGAGGGACGGTTCAACGTCGATCAACAACCATTCCACTGCTGTAGCGGGTGGAATCGCGGGGCTGGGTGTCCATCCGGAAGCGATCGGGATCGCCCCGGGCGCCACGGTATGGTCCCACAACTGGTATTCGGATCTTTCCAAGATGGCTACCGCCGCCTCGCAGGGTTTGCGCGCGTCGAATCATTCCTACGGAGAGATAAACGGATGGGGGCCCAGCATGACGGTGGATGGTGTGCGCCTTCCTTCGTGGTATGGCGATACCCGCCTAAACGATCGGGAAGATGAACGATTCGGGCTCTATACCAATGCATCGAGGAGCTGGGATGAGCTGGCGCGCCTGGCGCCGGGGCTTCTCATCATCAAGGCGGCGGGAAATGACCGGGGCTCGGGACAAGCGCCGGGATCCGAACACTGGGTGTACGATACCAAAACCTTCAAGTGGGTACGGTCGACCGAGACGCGGGATCTCGACGGTGGAGAAGACGGGTACGGATCCATTATCGGCGATGCTGCGGTCGCCAAGAATGTGGTGTCTGTGGCGGCCGTAGCGGTCGAGCCCGGATTCCGAACCAATCCTGCCGCGATCCAAAGCCAGTCGAGCGCCGCCTGGGGTCCAACCGTCGACGGGCGCATCAAGCCGGATCTCGTCGCACCGGGTGTGGGCGGATTCAGCGCCGCAGGATGGGAGGACGACGCGTACATGAACTATTCCGGCAGTTCGATGGCCGCAGCCGTAACGACCGGCCTCGCTGCGCTACTGCTCGAAAGGGAGTCTGCACAGGGCGTCGGACCGTGGAACGCGGCTACGCGCAAAGCGCTCCTCATCCACACGGCGCGAGAGGCGGGACCGGGACCCGGGCCGGACTACCAGTTCGGATGGGGCATGCTCGACGGGCACGCCGCGCTCAGATTGCTTAGCGAGGATGCGCTGGGCGGAGGCAGCCTCCATCTGCGGGAATACGCGCTTCAGGCTGGGCAGGAAATCACCCTCCCACTGGACGTAGAAGGGGACGGACCTCTGAAGGTGACGCTGGCATGGGCCGACCCGGAATCCGAGGCCTTCGAGAGGCGCCCCTCCAATCCGTCGCCTGCCCTTGTGAATGACCTGGATTTGCGCGTGGTGGGCCCGACGGGAACGCACTTTCCCTGGGTGCTCGATCCCGCACGTCCGGAACTGCCTGCCGCACGCGGTGACAACGCCTTGGACAATGTTGAGCAGGTCGTCGTGGAAGTCCCCGGCCCAGGGAGCTATCTCGTGCGCGTATCCCACAAGCGCGAACTGCACGGCGGAAGCCAGCCCGTTTCCATCGTGTTGTCGGGCGTGTTCAATCCCGGTCTGTCGATCGACCATGACGGAGACGGCATCCAGACGCGGTACGAGGATGTGGACGGAGACGGAAGCGTCTTCAATGACGACACGGACAGTGACGACGTGGCGGACTACCTGGATCCGGATGATGACGGGGACGGCATCCCGACCGCCGTCGAGCTTGCCGGGGCTTTGGTCGCCGGCCGACCGGTAAATCCTCCCGACAGCAACGACAGTGGGATCCCTGATTACCTTGAAAATCTCCCCGTCGAACTGGTCTCGTTTTCAGCGGTCGTGCATGACGAAGCGATTCACCTGACCTGGATCACGGCGAGCGAATCAGGCAATGCCGGATTTGAGGTGCAACATGCCTTGATTGAAGGAGGCCGCACGCCGTCCTTCCGTGCCGTGGGATGGGTGGACGGAGCCGGTAGCACGCTGGCGTCACGGACCTATTCGTTTCCGGTTCGCAACCTGGGGTATGGCTATCATCTTTTCCGTTTGAGGCAGGTCGACTTCGACGGATCAGCCTCGTTCAGTTCGACAATAGACGTGGTATGGGACTGGAATCCAGCACGGCCGCACCTGTCGGTTTACCCGAATCCGGCGCAGGAATTGGTGACGGTGGAGATTGGCGTTCCCAATGAAACGCCCGTCCGTGTGGCGGTATTTGACCTGCTCGGTCGAGAACGCCAGGTCGTGTTCGAGGGGATCTCCGGTGTCGATCGCATCGTACGTCGGCCAATCTTCGTGCAGAATCTTCCGGCGGGAGTGTACTACGTACGCGCTCTCGTGGGATCGACGGTGGTGGCGGGCCGTCCTCTCGTAGTGGCGTCGGGACGGTAACGACCGAAATCGGCGCTTGCCAGGCCCGGTTTGGCCCGCAGGATCGTCCACTCGCGGTGGGGTCGGGGTAGTAACCAGGGGAGGCAACGTAGCGGGTTCGCGGCTGCGGCGGCTCGTTTCTGGTCGATCCGTCACAGCGGCCGCGAGCGAGATCGGCGCCTGCCATGCCCGGTTTGCCCCGCAAACAGGACGCGGGAAAGGCGGGCTGCGGTGCGTGCCTACCCGGCATCCTACGGTTCGGCTACGTACGAGATGTATTCCACGAGAGGTGAGTCTTCCAGGCGGCCCAGTATGGCCTCTTCAATGGATGGATCGAAGTAGAGGAGGATTTCATTGGGCCGCTTGTCGACGCGATCCGGCCGGATGGAGGGGTGCAGCGAAGCAAAACGGAGCACTTCGTCGACAGACGTGTGCGGTTCGAAAAGCACTGCGAGACCGGTCAGCAAATTGGGGACGAGGTCGGGTGCCCGCTGCAGTACGTAGGCCTGTTCAGGGGAGCGTCCCATGAAGTCGCCTCCGGTGAGGACGGACCGGGCATTTGGATGGGCCAGAAGCGAATCGCGCATCCCGGCTTGCGGTAAGGTCACCCATCGGGCGGCCAGGAGAACGGGGAAAAATTCCACGTGGAAGGAATCGAGGGGAAGTCCCTCGCTGACGCGCATCGCATGGTCTACCTGAACCGTGTCCCCGAAGGTGGCGACCAGTTGGCCCGGCAGGAGTTCGAAGGTGTCCGGAAGTTCAAACTCAAGCTCCTGTGCCCATGCGGGGCACGAGAGGACCGCAATGAGGAGCAGATGCGTAAAGCGGTATCGAACGAGGATGCCCATCAGTGCAGGTGGACCTTGCGGATGAAGCGCCGGGTGGCCACGAGAGATCCGAGAAAGCCCAACAGCAGTCCGAGCAGCAGCAGCGCGGCGGCGACGACGGCGGGGTGTCCACCGGGCCATCCGTCGAGCAAGGGCACGAAACGCAGCAGCACTTCGTGCAGCAGGACGACCAGTCCCGCAGAGACGAGTCCGGCGACCAGGCCCTGGTAGATGCCCTCAAAGAGGAACGGGCGGCGTACGAATGCGTCCGTGGCGCCGACCAGTTTCATGGTCCGGATCAGCAGTCTCCTCGCGTAGATGGTCAATCGAATCGTATTCGCAACCAGGATGACGGATGCGAGCAGGACGAGCAGGCCGATGGCCAGCGCGATGGTCGAGGTGAGTCTCAGGTTTTCCTGCAGGCGCAGCAGGAGCGGTTGGTTGAAGACGACCTCGTCGACGTTTTCCCAGCCCCCGATGGTCGCAACGAGGCGATTCAAGCTGTCGACGTGCGCATAGGAAGCCGCCATTCTGATCTTAATGGAGGCCGGCAGGAAGTGTTCGCCCATGAACACATTGCCGTCTTCGCCAAATTCGGAGCGAAAGATTGCTTCGGCCTCGAGTTGGGAGATGAAGCGGGTGTCGACGACACCGGGCTGGGCGGCCAGCCGCTTGCGGAGGGAGTCCGCCCGGCTTTCGTCGGGGTGGAGGAGGAAGACTTCGACCTCGCCGCTCTGGGTTCGCATGACGCGGATGACCTTCTCTGCATGGAAGCCCATGATCCCCAGGGCGCCGATGAGGGTCAGCGCCACCACGATGGCGCTCATGGAGGCCATCGTTGCGAATCGGGCGCGCCGGAATCCGGCCAGGCCCTCCTTCATGCTATAGAGCAATGACATGCGAACGAGGTCGAGGAAGCGGTGGCGCCATCAAGCGGGGGAGAGCCTTACTGCGGAGCGGGTCTCGGTACAAACCAGAAGAACCCGGAAAGAGGCTGGAGCGTTCCGCGGGAGCGCAGGTTCAGGTGCAGGGCGGGTTTCGGAGGTCGGCACTCCGCGGTTATCCGTCCACCAGGCCGCCCCGCGGGTAGGAGCCGAGTACTTTCAGGTACGCGGTGATTTCCGCAAGATGTTCGAGGGCACGTTGGACGGTCGGTTCGTTTTCGGAGCCGGCAAAGTCGAGATAGAAGAGGTATTCGAAGGGGCTCCCCACCAGGGGGCGGCTCTCGATCTTGAACAGATCGAGATCTCGAAGCGCGAAAACCGCCAGCGCTTTGAAGAGTGCGCCGGGCAGGTTCCGGCGCATGGCGTAGACGATCGAGGTTTTCAGGTGTGGTCCGTCCGGAGTTGCCGGGGCATCGGCCAGCCGGGCCAACACGAGGAAGCGGGTGAAGTTCTCGTGGTTGCTCTCGATTCCACGGTCGAGCACTTCGAGGCCGTATTCGCGCGCCGCGGCCTCGGAGGCGATGGCGGCATCGTGCGGATCGCGCCTTTCGGAAACCATTTTCGCTGCGCCGGCCGTGTCGTACGCCGGAACGATCTCTGCCTTCGAAAAATGACGGCGTAGGAAATCCTGGCACTGTCCAAGCGCCTGCGGGTGTGACAGGACCCGGAGGATGTCCTCTCTTCGCGTCCCGGGTAAAACGAGCAGGTTGTGGATGACCCGTACGTAGACCTCTCCCAGAATGCGTACGTCATGATGACGGAGCAGGTCGTAGTTGGCATGTACGCTCCCGAAGAGGGAGTTCTCGATGGGCACGACTGCCCGATCCACGGATTCGCCGGTCAGGGACTCGAAGACGGATTCGAAGGTGGGCAAGGGCACAATCTCGACCGGAGCGGACGGGAAGGCCGCGCGGACGGCTTGTTCGCTGAAGGCCCCGATTTCTCCCTGGAAAGCGACACGCATGGGAAGTCCTACATCTGCTCCGGCGCGGAGATACCGAGAATCGTCAGACCATTGCGCAGCACGATGCGGGCGCCCCGGGCAAGGCCCATCCGGGCGGCCGCAAGTGCCTGCGGTTCGCCGAGGATCCGGCAGTCCCGATAGAACAGGCTGAAGGCCGACGCCACGTCGCGCAAGTACGTGGAAAGCCGGTGCGGCTCGCGAAGGGCCGCGGCCCGCGCGACGGCGTCCGGGAGGTCGACCAGGGTCTTCAACAGGTCAATCTCGCTGGGATGCGTGAGCCGGGTGAAGTCGGGCTCAGCCTCCTGCTCGAATCCGACCTCGTCGGCCTTGCGCAAGATCGAACAAACGCGCGCATGCGCATATTGCAGGTAGAAGACCGGATTCTTCTCGCTCGCTTCCTTCGCAAGATCGAGATCAAACTCGAGGTGCGTGCTGGGAGCTCTCATGAGGAAGAAGAACCGCGTAACGTCTTCACCGACTTCGTCCATCAACTCGTCGAGCGTGACGTACGTGGCTTTTCGTGTGCTCATCTTGACCGGCGAGCCGCCACGAACGAGCGTGACAAACTGATATATCAGTACCTCGATCCGCGCGCCGTCATAGCCCAACGCCGTGACGCCCGACAAGACATCGGGATACGTGGCGATGTGGTCGGCCCCAAAGATGTCGAAGACCAGGTCGAAGCCCCGATCGAGCTTGTCGACGTGATAGGCGATATCGGGCAGGCGGTACGTCGGTTCGCCGGTCGACTTCACGAGCACCGTATCCTTCTCCTTGCCGAAAGCCGTCGTTCTGAACCAGACTGCTCCCTGCAGATCGTAGACGAGTCCTGCCTCTCTCAGCCGGTCCAGCACCGTCCAGATTGCGCCCGACGTATACAGAGAGTGCTCGTTGAAGTAGCGGTCCATCCGTACGCCGAGGCGGCGCATGGTCGTCTCGATATCGGCGAAAATGGCTTCTTCGGCGGCAATGCGGAAGGGCTCTTCGGACGTTGCGTGTCGAAGCGTATCGCCGTGCTTCTCGACAAGCGACCTCGCGATGTCGATTATGTAGTCGCCCTGGTAGCCGTCGTCGGGGAACGGTTCCGGCACCTCGACCGACTCCTCCTCGCCCACCTTCATCCAGCGGGTGGGAAGGTCTGGATCCAGGAGTGCGAGATATCGGGCGCGCACGGATTCGCCGAGGACGCGCATCTGCCGGCCGGCGTCGTTGAAATAGTACTCTCGCTCGACCTCATAGCCGGTCCAGACCAGCAAGTTGGCGATCGTGTCGCCCAGTACGGTGTTGCGTCCGTGCCCTACGGTCAGCGGTCCGGTCGGATTGGCGCTCACGTACTCCACGAGCGCGCGTTTCCCTTCCCCACCCTGTGTTCCTCCGAACCGGGTATCGGCCTCCAGCATGGAGCGGAGTTCGGCATAGAGATAACGGTCCGAAAACCGGAAGTTGAGGAAGCCCGGCCCCGCCACTTCGACCGCCGCCACACGTTCCGGATCCAACGGAAGCTCTGCGAGCCCGGAGGCGATTGCCTCAGCGATTGCGCGGGGCGCCTTCCGGAGCGGTTTTGCGAGCTGCATGGCGGCATTCGTGGCCAAATCGCCATGCTCAGGCCGTGCCGGAGCTTGAAACTCGGCCGAGAAATCCTCCGGGACACCGGGGATTGTGGATAGTACCCGATGCAGGCACACCTGCAGATAGTCTCTCATACGAACCGCCGACAGACAATTCCCGATCCGGGAACGGATGGACAATCGATCCCACAAGCACAAACCAGTAAGATACGGCGGCGTTCGTGAACGTGCCGTCCCGGGCCACCCCCCGATGACAGGTCGCCGATGCGCCACGGAGGACTCGCGTGGAACCGACGAAAGGCGCAAGGGGTTTTGGATGCGTTAAGTGCGAGAGGCATCAGGCGTATCTTGCCGATCCAACCACTCCTTCTCATCCCATCCCATCCCATGGAAGAGGCCCCGTTCATCATATCCATCGTCGCCATGACGATGGGCACCTTTCTGGTGACCATGAAGATGATCATTGGGCATCTGAGGTGGAGGGTGCAGCAGCGTCAGAAGAATACCGGCGATCTGGAGGGTAGCGTACGATTGGTGGAGTTGGAGGAGTTGATGCGACAGGCGGCGCTCGAAGCGAATGAACCGCTTATGCGGCGTATCGAGCGTCTCGATCGTCAGATGCACCTCCTCTCTGAAACTTCGTCGCCTGGTGCGGCGCAACCCGAAAGTGACGAAGAGGCTCCACCGAAGAGTCTGGGTAGGCTTTCAACCGGCGGCAAAGGGTGAGGCCATTTCTTCCTGCGTGGTGAAAGGATCAGGCATGCCGCGCAGGGGTCCCGCGCTTCCCATCGTGTTGTTTGTGCTATCTTGGGCTCCGGCCGGCGACTGTGATTGCTCAGCCCATCACGTGCCCACAAGAATGTGCGGACCGGTCCGTCCACGGCACTTGCCCACTATCAGACCTGGAAGCTGACCATGCGAAGGACGCTTATTCTACTTGGTTTGTTTGTTCTCGGCGCGGGCTCTGCTGCGGCACAGGATCGGTTCAATCTACTTGGCGGGTTTCCCGCAGGAGCGAATCCCGTGGTCAAGGTCGATGGCCTGCCGATTCCTGTCTTCTCGGCCGGCGCGGAAGCCGGGCTGATCGGGCCGGCCAAGGCCCGGTTTTCCGTGATGTACGGCTTCGGGCATGCCATTTTCAAAACGCCCTGCTCGGATTGTGAAACACCTGAGTTCGTGGACATTGACCCGAATCTCTTTGACGCACGACCTCCGCTGGCCGCTTCAATGGATGCGCTCTTTGGTTGGAAGCTTACACCACGCGTGTGGTTTGCGACCTTTGGCGGTCTGGGCGTTTCCTATGCGCCGGAGGGAGACATCGATCTACGGGTGGCCGAGAGTTATCGCATGGAAACGCATATGACGACCTACGCCACGTACGGCATCGATGTGGCGGTTAGAATCGTGGGCCAATTGGAGGCGATGACGCAGGCGCGCGGAGGGACGTTCTTTGTGGGTAGCCGGAAGTTCATGCCCGGGAGCTATGAAGAGTTCACGGCGGAAACCGGAACCGTCACCGGCGTCGTGCTTCTCTTTGGGATCCGGGTGACCAGTTGAGCCGCACTGGGCTCAGAAGTGCTCGAATCCTTGCCGGACGAGGGGCTCGGTGTCTCCGCCGGGAAGATCGATCATCACGCCGTCGCGCGCCTCGGAGATGGTCCCGAGTACCACCAGCGCCTGGTCATCCAACAGGCTGAGTTGGTCTTCAGACACGGTGAAGAGCAGTTGATAGTCCTCGCCGCCGTACAGGGCATACGACGTCGGGTCGTCGCCGAACAGTCTGGCGACCGCCAGGGTCTGATCGTCCAGGGGGATGGCTTCGCTTGCGATTCGCGCCCCGCATTGGCTGCGGTTGCAGAGATGATGGATTTCAGAGGCGAGACCGTCGGAGACATCGATCAACGCCGAGGGGACGATGCGGCGCAGCCCCCATTCTCGCACCACGTCGACACGGGCTTGTGGCATCAGGTGGCGCTGAACGCAGTGGGCAAATTCTTGTAGAACGGCGGGATCGAAGTCGTCACCGCCAGCGTCAAGGAGCCTCTTCTGCTCCTGAAGAACCTTCAGTCCGGCATAGGCGGCGCCGAGATCGCCGGTCACGCACAACACGTCGCCGGGCCGTGCCCCGCTGCGAAAACACACTTCGCCTTCTCGGGCCTCCCCGATGACCGTAACCGAAAGTACGGTCACACGCGCGGCGGTCGTATCTCCTCCAACGAGCGCGACACCGTAGGCATCGCAGGCCCGCGTCATGCCGCGATAAAGGGCCTCCACCATCTCGACGGACATGTTGTTGGGGAGCCCAAGAGCAACCACGGCATAGAGTGCCTGTCCATTCATCGCAGCGATGTCGCTCACATTGGCGGCAATCGCCTTGAATCCCAGCATCTCCAACGGGGTGAAGGTTCGATCGAAGTGGACTCCCTCGATCAGCGCATCGGTGGTGATGAGCTGGGAGGAGCCTGATGGACCCTCAACGACGGCGGCATCGTCGCCGATGCCGAGCAGGACACGTTTGTTGTGCGTCTTTCCGATCAGGGCGTCGAGGCGATCGATCAGGCCGAATTCGCCGACTTCCGAGATCGGCGTGAAGGGCGTTTCGGTCATGGTCCTTGGTCAGGTCGGGTAGGGAGGCAAATCTTGCCCAGCAGCGTTGGACGGCTTGCGCCGGTCACCGAGGGCAGGTTTGTCGGCACGCCGTTTACTGTCTCGTGGGCCAGTACCGCGAAACACAGGGCCTCCTTGAGGTCAGAATCGATGCCGTAGGAGTCCGCTCTGCCCACCGGAATGGGTGCAAATGCCGCGGCCAGTCCTTGCAGGAGGGTCTGGTTGTGCAGGCCGCCTCCCGAAACAATGAGGATATCGGGGCTGCCCAGCGGGGAAAGGAAGCGGTTGTAGGCCTCGTGGACGGAGCGGATCGTCAGCGCTGCGGCAGTGGCCAGGATATCGGCGGAAGGTCGTCCGCTCATCTTCGTGAGCAGGCGCTGCACGAATGGAGCGCCGTAGCGTTCTCGGCCGGTGGATTTGGGAGGGGGGCGCAGGAGGTATTCCTCAGCAAGGAGTTCGGAGAGCAGGGCTTCATCGGGGTTTCCCTGTCCTGCATGGTGACCGTCCGGATCGAAGGGGAGTCCGAGCAGGTGATCTGCCAGGGCATCCAGGACCATGTTCGCGGGCCCGGTGTCGAAGGCGATGACCTCGTCGGGGGCTCCGGACGCGGGCAGCCAGGTGAGGTTAGCGATGCCGCCGAGGTTGAGCAGGAGCCGGTTTTCGCCGGGATGGGTAAAGGTTACGTAGTCGAAGTAGGGGACCAGGGGGGCGCCCTGGCCGCCAAGCGCCATGTCGGCCACGCGAAAGTCGCCGACGACGGGCACGCCGAGGAGCTGAGCCAGAACCGACGGGTCTCCGATTTGCAGCGTGGAGGAGACAGGAATCCCGGCGCACGGTTCGGGATCGGGTATATGGTGGATGGTCTGACCGTGGGAACCGACGAGGTCGATGGGCCCAATGTCCGTGTCCGCCAGGCGACACGTTGCCTTGACCGCGTCCGCGTAGGCCAGGGCGAGTCGCACGTTGAGCTGGGAGATCTCCTTTACCGAGGAGGTGTCCGGGTCCGAATTGCGGAGCAGATCGGCGCGAAGTTCCGCAGGGAAGGGGAAGGCGCCATGGGCCAGAGGTTCGATCAGAAGGCCCGGTCCCGAACCCTCGATCCGAGCGACCACGACGTCGATGCCGTCGAGGGACGTTCCGCTCATCAGGCCGACGACCGTACGGCTGCGGGTGGAGAAGACGTGGCTGAGGCGATCCATCTGGCCGGAAGGTTGATACACCGTGGAGGGTGGTTGGATGGCGGCGTCAGGTCCGACCGGTTTCCGTTGTTCCGGGACGTTCCCTGATCATCGATTCCAGTTCCGCTGCGCGCTCGAGATACGCACCGGCCCGTTCGGGACGCTGCGAGGCCAGAATTCGGTAGATGCGAGCCGCCTGCACGTACTGCTTCTGGTTGAAGTAGATTCGGGCAAGGGTTTCGGAGACGACCTCTTCGTCATCACCCGTCTCGGGAGGCCCGACGGGTTCCTCGGGCTCAGGTAAAACGGGAATTCGGCCACTTTCAAGCTGCGCGATGAGTTCATCCAGATCATCGATGTCGAAGTCGGCCAAGGGGGAAACGGGGGTTTTCGGGCTTGAAGCGGAGAGAGTTTCCGGTTCGGGACGCGGTTCAGCGGTGGTCACGCGCCGCAAGATATCCTCGAATTCATCGGCCGGTGTAAGGTCGACGTCGCGGAGGTCGTCATCGAGGGGATCCTCCTCTTCGCTCAGGAGACGGTGGCTGTTACGCCGCAGCCCAGCGCGCGTCATCTCATTTTCGGGGAGCAGGAAATGGGCCTGTCGCCAGGCCGCCAGAGCGGCTTCGGTATCGCCCCTCGCTTCGAGGGCTCGGGCCAGCAATACGTACGGCGCGGGATAGAACGGAAAGAGTCGGCTCAGCCGGTCCAACAGAGGAATCGCCTGGTCGACCTGGCCCGATTCGATCAGATCGGCCGCCACACGGATGCGCGGGATGGACATGGGGAGCAACGGAAGGGTTTCGAGGGCTCGGCGACGGGTGAATCGATTTGGGCGTCCCTGTGCGAGATGGCAGGGGCTGGTATGCCGGTGAAAGGGTGAGCGCGCTAGCTGAGCGCAGGTTGTACCACCTGCCGCCGAGCCTGCCACGTCTGATAAATCGTGTATCCTGAAATGGATCCGAAACCGAGAGTAAACAGGCTCTGGAACGCGACGGCTGCCCATTCGCCCACGACCACGGCGGCGATGAGTCCGGCAAGAGAATACAGCGCCAGACCCAGCTCAGCCCATACGATCCGCGGTGTGCGGACACGGCTATAGGCCGACTTCCACCACGCGGGACGTTGCTTGCGGGCCTCTGCACTGAGCTTGGGGGTACGCACGAATGCCGTGCGGCGACCGATCAGGGCTTCGAAAACCGCGACCGTGTTATTGAGCGCGAGACCCATACTGCCGGCCATGAACCACGGAAAAAGGGCGAGCCGCTTCGGCCAGTCCGGGTAGAGCGCCCGCTGGGTGAACAGTTGAACCAGGAAGACGCCGGTGAAGGCAAACAAACCGAGGCTGAGAAATCCGTAATAGATTTCGGGTGGCCCCTCACCGGTGGCTCGAAGGAGGGCAAGCGGCGCGTGAAATGCAGCCACCAGCAGCACGAACGGGAAAACGACGTGGTTGCCGAGGTGCATGCTGCCCTCGAGCTTGATGGAGAGCGGCTGGTCGGATTTCCAGAGGCGCCTCAGGACCTTCCGTGCGGTTTCCGCGCCCCCTTTCGTCCATCGAAACTGCTGCTGCCGCAGCGCATTCATGTCCACCGGCAATTCGGCAGGCACCTCGACTTCCGGCAGGAAAAGAAACTTCCAGCCCTTCATCTGGGCGCGGTAGCTGAGATCGAGATCCTCCGTGAGCGTATCCCCTTCCCATCCCCCCGCGTCGTCGATGCAGCTCGCACGCCACATGCCCGCCGTGCCGTTAAAGTTCATGAAGTAGCCCAGGCGGCTGCGTACGTACTGATCGATGGCAAAATGGGCATCGAGACCCGCTGCCTGGATGCGGGTGAGGAGGGAGGCGTCGGCGTTGATGTGGCCCCAGCGGGCCTGAACGAGTCCGACCTCGGGGTCCTGGAAATGGGGAACGAGCCGCCGAAGGAAACCCTCGCCCGGGATGAAATCGGCATCGAAAATGGCAATCAGGTCGCCCGTGGCGAGCCGTAGCCCGTTCTGAAGGGCGCCGGCCTTAAAACCCGTCCGGTCAGTCCGGCGGATGTGGACGATGTCGATGCCCCGTTTGCGCCAGTACGCTACCCGCTGTTCGACCAGAAGCGATGTCTCATCGGTGGAATCATCGAGAACCTGGATTTCGAGCAGGCGATCAGGATAGTCGATGGCCGCACACGCATCGATCACCCGTTCGGCCACGTAGCGCTCGTTGTAGAGCGGGATCTGGATGGTAACCGACGGCCACGGCTTCG
Source organism: uncultured Rhodothermales bacterium (assembly GCA_964387555.1). Lineage (GTDB taxonomy): Bacteria > Bacteroidota > Rhodothermia > Rhodothermales > CAYLXM01 > CAYLXM01. The sequence continues at coordinate 25,017 of CAYLXM010000010.1, forward strand.
ACATCGGCGGCGGCGTTTCCGGATCGAGCGGAACCGGCCCGTAATGCAGCCGGTCAATCCACGCGAAACGCACCGCGAGCCACAACAGGTTTGCGCCAAACAGGAGCAGGACTCCCATGGCGACGGCATACAGGGTGGCGATCATGGGTGCAACAAAAAGGCGGCCAAATCGGACACGAGCCTACCAATCGGACGTAGCAGCGGTGAAGATATCTCCGGCGATACTCTCGAGCGCCTGCTGGAGGGCGGCGATTTCCCCGTCGAATCCGTCTGCAACGGGGTCGTATTCGCCAAACGCCGTGAACGCACGATTGAGCACCTCACGGTCTTCAACACGGTCGTGATACACGACGGTCACCCGGATGGTAACCCGGTTCAGTGCCGCTCGTTCCTGTCCCGTGACGGACACGGGCTCGTTGCGGTACGAGTCGACCCGTCCGCTGAGCACCGCATTGGCCGCTTCCTCATCATCTTCCAGTGTAAGCCGGGTCTGGCGAACGAAGCGGTCAATCAGCTTCTCGACGAGCAGCTCGGACAGGTCCGGTTGCCCGCTGCGACTGACATCGTCGAACAGCGGAACCGCGATGGTCGACAGGTGAGCGGGAATGGCGGATCCGGAAAAGCTGTAAAACCAACATCCCGACAGGAACAGGGGGGCGAGGAGGAAAGTCCGCAAAGCGATGCGGGACGAAACCCTTCGCAGGCACGCACCGTGGGACGAGCGTCGGCGGCAGCCGGAATCAGACTTCGTGCCCATCGCTCTCCAGGTCCTTCAGCTTTCGATAAAGGGTTCGTTCACTGATGCCCAGCGTTTCAGCCGCAAGCCGCCGGTTGCCTTCGCTTCGTTTCAGTGCTTCGAGGATGAGCGTACGTTCTGCCTGCTCCATCGTAGGCAAGGCCAGGCTCCCCGGATCGGCCGTCGGCTGCCCGGGGGGCTTCGTTTCCTGCTCGATTTCATAAGGCGCATCCTCGATCAGCCAGTCATCCCGTTCCCGCGGCACGGGCCTGGGAGCGCGCCCGCGCGCGTTGAGCAGGTCGGCGGGATCGACGCGGACCATGGGAAGCACGGACTCACGGAAGCCAAGATCCTCCTTGGCCGGGGCCGGACGCTGCTCCAGCGCATCGCGCAAAACGGCCTTGAGTTCGCGCAGTTCAAGCCGCAGTTCGAGAAGCATGCGGTAAACGAGTTCCTTGTCACGCAGATCGGAGAGGGGGTCCTCGTTGGGTGCCGTGGCAAGCACCAGACTCTGTGACATCCCGGCCGTGACCCCCCGAAGAAGGGGGCGCAGGTGGTCCGCAGTGATCGTTTTCCCCGGAATCAGGACGACCGTCTGCTCGGCCACATTCCGAAGTTCGCGTGCGTTGCCCGGCCAGTAGTAGTCGAGCAGCAACTGATGGGCTTCGGCGTTGAGATCCTTCGTCGATGCGTTGTACTGCTGTGCGAATCGAAAATGCAGATGTTCAAAGATGGGCAGGATGTCCTCGCGCCGATCGCGTAGCGGGGGAATCTCGATCTGGACCGTACTCAGCCGATAGTAAAGATCCTCCCGAAAACGGCGGGCATGTACCTCCCGCGCGAGATCCTTGTTCGTGGCGGCAATCACGCGGACGTCGGTTCGCTGCAGACCGGTCGAGCCGACGCGGCTGAACTCTCCGGACTCGAGCACGCGCAGCAATCGAACCTGCGCGTTGAGCGGCATTTCGCCCACCTCGTCGAGAAAAATCGTCCCGCCATCCGCCGCCTCGAAATACCCCACCTTCCTGCCCACCGAACCCGTGTACGAGCCTTTTTCGGAGCCGAAGAGTTCCGATTCGATGAGGCCCTCGGGAATGGCGCCCGCGTTGACGATGACCATCTCCTTGTGCCGGCGGCCGCTCAATGCATGGATCGCCTGTGCGGCCAGTTCCTTGCCCACCCCGCTTTCGCCCGTGATGAGCACTGAAATGTCCGTCCGCGCCACCAGACGGATCCGGTCGATCACCTTCTGTATGCCGGCTGAGCGCCCGATGATGCCGAAGCGTTCCTGGACTGCTTCCCGGTCCATGTCGACCCTTCGAAACGTTTTCCCGAAGATTCAGATTCCCAACCCTGACAATACGGCAGAACTGGTGCCAGGTTCACGCTGCGATTCAACAACTTGATGAAGAATCACGTGGAGAGGGCGGTGTTCACGCCGCAGCGGCCTCCGCATCCAGGGCGGCAACGGCGGGCACACCGAACAGCGTCGCGGAGGTGGAATGGGTAATGCGGACCGTCACAAGGTCTCCCTTCTCATACGGGCCCCGGTCGAAGATGACCATCTTGTTGTTGTCGGCGCGGCCGCAGAGTTGCGCTTCGCTGCGCCGGCTCGGACCCTCGACGAGGACCGTGTGCAGCCGCCCGATCTCGGTCTGGTTGTTCTCCTTCGAGATGGCGACCTGCAGGTCGATGATCTCGTTCAACCGGCGCTTCTTCACCTCCTCCGGCACGTCATCAACGTACTTGCGCGCAGCGTACGTGTCCGGACGCTCGGAGTAGGCGAACATGAAGGCGTGATCATACCGCACTTCCTTCATGAGACTGAGCGTATCCGCATGCTCTTCCTCCGTTTCCCCACAGAACCCGGCAATGATGTCGGTTGAAAGAGAGAGTCCCGGAACAATGGCGTGCGCCCGCTCGATCAGACTGAGATACTCCTCACGGGAATAGGTGCGGCGCATGCGTCGCAACACGTTGCTATTTCCGTGCTGTACGGGCAAGTGTATGTAGTTACAGACGTTGGATCGCTCCCGGTGAACGTGGAGCAGTTCGTTCGAGCAGTCCTTCGGATGGCTCGTGGAGTAGCGGATCCGCAACTCAGGAGACAACAGACTGATGCGGTAGAGCAGTTCTGCGAACGATACGGCCGTTCCGTCTTGATCGTAGCGGTACGAGTTGACGTTCTGTCCGAGGACTGTGACCTCGCGGTAACCCCGTTCCAGCAGGTCGGCACACTCGGCGAGGATGCTGGTCACGGGGCGGCTCCGCTCGCGCCCTCTCGTGAACGGCACCACGCAGAACGAGCACATGTTGTCGCAGCCGCGCATGATCGAGACGAAGGCCGAAACGCCGTTCGAGTCGTAGCGCACCGGGGTCAGGTCGGCGTAGGTCTCCTCTTTCGATAACTGGACGTTGACGGCCGCCTGGCCCGTTTCTTCCGCCTGGGCGATGAGACGCGGGAGGTCGCGGTAGGCGTCCGGGCCCACCACCAGGTCAACGCGCTTCTCTTCTTCGAGCAGACGGCTCCGGAGGCGCTCCGCCATGCAGCCGAGGACGCCGATGAGCAAGTCCGGACGTTCCTTCCGCCGATGGGCCTTGAGGGCGTCGATGCGGCGCCTCACCTTCTGCTCCGCATTGTCGCGGATGGCGCAGGTGTTGAGCAGAATCACGTCGGCCTCTTCAGCGGTATCGGTCAAGCCGAATCCCCCGTCGAGCAGTACGGACGCCACAATCTCGGAATCGGACACGTTCATCTGGCATCCGTACGTCTCGATATACACGCGCCGGGAGGCGGACACGTCTGCACGCCGACTCGCACGCGGTGCGTCAATATCGTCGAGAAGCGAAAGGTCGCGGATGAGATCCATGCTCGAAAGAAGGTGCGGTCCGGCTTGGAAGCGGGGGTAATCAATTAATACGCTTGTTTCAGATCATGGTTCGAACCACCGTGAATACGGCCCTTCCTGTGGGGTAAGAGGATGGACCTCCGTCGTTCTCGATGGCCGGTTCGAAGCGCGAGACCGGGTGGGGCAGGATCGGTGGCGTAGATCATCCGTTGTCCAGTTCCCGGAGGCGTTCCGCCGTGAGGCCGGTCCGATCCGAAGCGCTTGGCCGGT
>CAYLXM010000010.1:28971-63331 GCA_964387555.1 uncultured Rhodothermales bacterium
GGCCGGCTGGATCATCCGTATCCGAGTTCCCGGAGGCGTTCCGCCGTGAGGCCGGGGCCTGCGGCTGACCGGGTATGCTCGAGGTAGCGGGAAACGTACTTGCCGATGAGGTCGAACTCGAGGTTGACCGGCGCCCCCGGTTTCCACTCGGACACGTTCGTATGCGCAAAGGTGTGCGGGATGATGGCAACGGTGAACCGATCTGCTTCGAGCCGGGCGATCGTCAGGCTGATTCCGTCGACCGCAATCGAGCCGACGGGAATCAGGGAGGGGGAGAAAACGGGATCGAACCGGATGGCGTAGAGGCGGCCCGTGGATTCCTCGACGGCGGAGAGAACGGTCCCGGTGGCATCGACGTGCCCCTGGACGATGTGACCGTCCAGGCGCCCGTCAGGACGCATGGCGCGTTCCAGGTTGACGTGCGTACCGGGTCGGAACGACCCGAGCGTCGTCTTGCGAAGCGTTTCCTCAATGGCCTCGACGTCGAAGGTCCCGCTGCCCGACCCGACGACGGTCAGGCAGACGCCGTTCACGGCGACGCTTTGATCCGGTCGCAACTCAGCCGCGAAGGGGGCGGCGATCTTGAATCGGCGGCCCCCGCCCATGTCGCGCGCAGCTTCGATACGGCCGACGGCTTCGATGATTCCGGTGAACATGGTGGCTGGTCGGTTCAGGAAGTGTACAGCGTCCGGCGGTAACCGGAAAAGAGAAGATCATCACCCACCAGTTCCCACGAGGTTTCCGCGAAAGACTCGGTGGTTACCCGACCGGGAAGGGATGGATCACAGAAGACAGGGAGCCCACCGCAACCCAATTTCGGGGCAATGAAAACGAAAAAGCGGTCGACCAGATCGAGATCGAACAGGGCGGAAGCGAGAGCGGGACCGGGCTCGACGAGCAGGGATTGGATCGGAAGGGGCCGAACCGTTTCCGCACGGCCGAGGTCGGAAAGGAGGTCGGACAGGTTGAGCCTGCCGTCGGTTTCGGGAACGCGCATCACCCGCCCGCCGCGCTCGAGCAAGGCTGCTTCATAGGCCGGACGACGGGTGGATCCGACTACGGCAATGGTCTTCGAGGCGAATTCATCGCCGAAGAGTTGAAGATGGGGAGGCAGCGCCCCCGTTCGATCCAGCACGATGCGTACCGGTTGTCGACCCGGCGCATGCCGCACGCTGAGCGCCGGGTCGTCAGCCAGCGCTGTTCCGCTTCCGACCAGAACCGCGTCATTGGAGGCCCGCCACGCGTGGACGAGCGTGCGGGATTCCGGACCGGATATCCAACGCTCGTCAGGGCTCGGCAAGGTGACACGCCCGTCGAGGGTCTGTGCGATCTTGACCGTGACCAGAGGCCGGCCTGTTCTCAAGTGGTGAACATAGGCCTCATTCAGCCGGAGGCATTCGGGTTCCAGGACTCCGCAAAGCACTTCGACGCCGGCCTGACGCAACCGCGTGATACCCTTCCCATCCACGATCGGGTTGGGGTCTCGCATGCCGATCACTACGCGGGGAATGCCACGGGTTATGATGAGGTCGCTACATGGCGGCGTCTTCCCGAAATGCGAGCAGGGCTCGAGGTTCACCACGAGTGTGGCCGATCGCAGCACGCTTGTTCCGTAACGGCTCTCCGCATCGGCGACGGCGTTGACTTCGGCGTGAGGGCCCCCGTAGCGGGAATGGAACCCTTCTCCGAGCAGCGTCCCGTCAGGGGCGAGGAGAACGGCCCCCACGAGCGGATTGGGGCTCACGGCGCCGATCCCTCGCGAAGCGAGATCGAGACATCGGCGCATGGCGCCGGAGAGGGTCGAGGCGGGGGCGTTCACGGGGTTCAGAGCGATGGGCAAACCGCGTTTCTGTGTTGGGTCTGTGAAGTTGATCCCGTGCGGTTGACCCGTCAAACGCTACACCGTTACTTCTCGTTTCTGTGCCGCACTACATCGGAAGCGACACACCGGGTTTCTTCAGGACATGACGGCCGAATCCTCCACACGCCCTACCCTCGCGGATGTAATCCGGTCCCTCTGGACGTGGACGGCGGTGTCGGTGCTCACCGTCGCCTGGCTGCCGTTGTTGGCGGTCATCCGGGTCTTCGATCGGGATCCGGTGCGCTACAGGACCGGCCGATGGTTCCGGAGACTGGGGGTTGCGATGGTTGCTGTGAACCCGGCGTGTCGGGTTCGCGTTTCTGGTGTGTCCGTCGAGAATCCCCGGCTGCCCTACGTGGTGGTCGGCAACCATCAGTCGCTGGGAGATATCCCCGTTTTCAGCCTTCTCCCCTGGGAGATGAAATGGCTCGGGAAGAAGTCCCTGTTCAGAATTCCCGTCGTGGGATGGATGATGCGTCTTGCGGGCGATATTTCGGTGGATCGCGCCGATCCGGCAAGCGGGCGAGAGGCGCTGGCCAAAGCCAGAAGAATGCTCGATCAGCGGTGTTCGGTGATCATTTTCCCGGAGGGAACGCGGACGCCCGACGGGCGCATGTTGCCGTTTCACGACGGTGCGTTTGCCCTGGCCTTGCGGGCGCGCGTGCCCATCCTGCCCATTGTGGTGGACGGCGCCGCCGCGTGTCTGCCCCGTGATTCGTGGCTATTCTGCGGACGTCACACGATCAGACTGACCATCCTCCCCCCTGTTGACACCGCCGGGATGACGATGCGAGATCTTCCCGCGCTGAAAGCGGGGGTGCGTGGCGCCATGATGGCTTCCCTTGCGGAAGCCCGGGGCGTGGCGCCGGCCGACGTCGATTCGGCCGCGGGCGTTGAGCCTGACGTCTCACCGCCATGACGCGGTTCAGCGGGTCCGCCCGGTATATTATTCAGAAGCACCTTCATTCACCCATTCAATCCGTATGGAAAACTTTGTAGAACGGGTGCGCGGCCGCGGCCTGCGCGTTGTATTGCCTGAGGGGAGTGACGAGCGGGTCGTTGCTGCCGCCCGCCGTCTGATTGACGAGCGCATTGCCCAACCCATCGTCCTCGGGTCGTCCGAAGCGGTCGCGACCGCGGCCGACCAGGCGGGCGTCTCGCTGGATGGCATCGAGTTGATAGATCCCTCCACCGATGCCCGGCTGGAACGGTATACGGAGAAGTATGCGGAGCGCCGCGGGCTCTCCGTGCCCGTATCGAAACGGCTCGTGAAGCGGCCGCTCTTTTTTGCCGGGATGATGGTGGCCGAGGGCCATGCCGACTCCTTCGTGGCCGGGGCAGCGACCGCTACCGCGCTGGTGATCCAGGCCGGAGCGCTGACGGTCGGCCTTGCACCCGGCATCGAAACACCCTCCAGTTTTTTCCTGATGGTGATCCCGGAGTTCCAGGGACAGAATGACCGTCCGCTCATCTTCGCCGACTGTGCGGTGAACGTACAGCCCGGCCCGTCCGAACTGGCCGATATTGCCGTAGCATCCGCGGCGAGTGCCGAGCGTCTGCTCGGCGAGCCTCCCAGGGTCGCCATGCTGTCATTCGCGACGTTCGGCAGCGCAGCCCATGGCGATGTGGACAAAGTGCGCGAGGCCGTCTCGATCGCGCGGTCCAAAGCCCCGGGTCTGGCTGTAGACGGCGAGTTGCAGGCGGATGCCGCCCTGGTGCCGCGCGTGGCCGCCAAAAAGGTCAAGCAGCCGAGTACCGTGGCGGGTCAGGCCAATGTGCTCATCTTCCCTGATCTGGATGCCGGCAACATCGCCTACAAGCTTACGCAGTATCTTGCGCACGCGAAGGCGATCGGGCCCTTCCTACAGGGATTCGCGCATCCGATCAGCGATTTGTCGCGCGGCGCAAGCGTTCAGGACATTGTTGACACCACGGCTATAGTCCTTGCCCAGGTATGAGTGAATCTCCCGAAAGACGAGCAGGCAGGAAGGTGCTCGTGTTGAATTGTGGCAGTTCTTCCATCAAATACCGGCTCTACCAGATGCCGGAGCGGCGGGAACTGGCGCGCGGTATGGTCGAGCGCATCGGTGATCCGCATTCGGCGCACCTTTTCGAGCACGATGGGAAGAAGGTCCGTACGGAGATATCCGTGCCCAACCATCGGATCGGTATCGATGTCGTTCTGAATGCCCTGGTCGGCAATGACGGTGTGATCGAAAAGGTGGAGGAAATCGGGGCCGTCGGTCACCGGGTCGTTCACGGGGGCGAAGAGTTCACCGGATCGGTTCCGATCACTGAGGTCGTGGTGGCGGCGATTCAGCGGTATGCCGATCTCGCACCCCTGCACAACCCCCCGAACCTCGTCGGGATCGAGGGGGCGCGTGCGGCCCTCCCGGGCATTCCGCAGGTCGCCTGTTTCGATACCGCCTTTCATTCGACGCTGCCGCGGGTGGCCTATCTCTATGCCCTGCCCTACGAACTCTACGAGCGCTATGGAATCCGCCGGTACGGATTTCACGGGACCTCCCATCGCTTCGTGGCCCGTCGTGCCGCACAACTCCTGGGCCGGCATAAGTATGACATCAATTGCATTACGTGCCACCTCGGCAACGGCAGTTCACTCGCGGCCGTTCGAGACGGACACTCCATCGACACGACGATGGGACTGACGCCGCTCGAGGGCCTCGCCATGGGAACCCGCAGCGGCGACCTCGATCCGGCTATCCTCTTCTATCTGGCGGAAAAGGGATATGACATGGATGCCCTGAACAAGCTGCTCAACAAGGACAGCGGCGTTTTGGGGATCTCCGGCAAGTCGAACGACATGCGTACGCTCGAGGCGGCGGCCAATGCGGGCGACGAGCGGGCGATGTTGGCCATCGATATCTTCTCGTATCGCCTTCGTAAGTACATCGGGGCGTATTTTGCTGTGCTTGGACGGCTGGATGCGGTGATCTTCACCGGAGGGATCGGGGAGAATTCATCGATGGTGCGCCGCAAGTCCTGCTCCGATTTGCAGTTCATGGGCATCGACCTGGACGAACAGCGCAACGCGTCGCATCGGGGCGAGGGGATTATCAGCACGGATGCGAGCCCGGTCAACATTATGGTGATCCCGACCGACGAGGAGGCGGCGATTGCCGCGGATACCTACGATATTGCGAACCAACTCGAGGGAATGGCGCCGTGAGTGATTCATCCTACCGCAAACTCAACACCGATGAAATCGAGCAACTGGAGGCGCAAGGATGTCGCTGCGAGGAGTGGTGGCATATCGAGGTGAAGCCCGGATTTCGGGCGGATCGGGTAGAGCGCGTGCGATTCATCGGCCCCGTCCGCATCGGCGCGCTGGAGGGCGAGGTCGATGGGGAAGGAGGCGCCGGCAAGCCTGCGGGCCTCTACGACGCGGTCTTGATCGATTGCCGCATTGGTGACCGGGTACGCATCGCCCGGGTGGGCGTCCACCTGGCACACTACGATGTTGGTGACCGCGCGTGCATCGAAAATGTGGGGCTGATCGAGACGCGCCCGAACGCGACGTTTGGAAACGGCGTCGATGTTTCTGTCCTCAATGAGGGCGGGGGGAGGGAGGTCCTTCTCTACAATGAACTGGACGCGCAGATCGCGTACTTGCAGTGTGTGCACCGCTATAAGCCTGCGCTGATCGATCGGTTGCGGACATGGATCGGTGAACGGGTGGAAGCGGTGCGGTCCAGCCGTGGGACGATTGGGCCGCGCGCAGTGATCCGTAATGTCGGCCGGCTGGTCGATTGTGCCGTGGGCGCGTCCGCCGTGATCGACGGCGCTGCCGCGCTCGAGAACGGAACCATCCTGAGCTCGCCCGATGCTCCGACGCGCGTCGGCGCGGATGTGCAGGCGCACGACTTCATCATCGCGGAATCTACGGTGGTGGACGGCGGGGCGATGCTGGCTTCGACTTTCGTGGGACAGGGATGTCGCGTCGGCCGGCAATTCTCAGCCGAGAATTGCCTGTTGTTCGCGAACTGTGAGGCCTTCCACGGGGAGGGATGTAGCCTGTTCGGGGGGCCGTATACGGTGACCCACCACAAATCGACCCTGCTCATCGCCGGGCTGTTCAGTTTCTACAACGCCGGGAGTGGCTCGAATCAGTCGAACCATCTGTACAAGCTGGGGCCCGTGCACGAGGGGAAACTGGAGCGCGGCTCAAAGACCGGCTCGTTTTCGTATATGATGTGGCCGTGCCGCGTGGGCCCGTTCAGCGTGGTGCTCGGCAAGCACACCCGGCCGTTCGACACGTCGGATTTCCCGTTCAGCCACATCGAGGCGGCGCCCGACGGGCGGCCGACCATGATTCCGGGATTCAACTTGACCACGGTGGGTACGGTACGCGACGGCGCGAAGTGGCCGAAGCGGGACCGCCGCAAGGGATCGGTCAGGCGGGACCGGATCAGCTTCGACGTTTTCAGCCCGTATACCGTCGGCAAGATGATGCGGGGTTCGGCCCGGCTTCGCGCCCTCCAGGAGAGCACGCCGAAAGAGGTGGATGCCGTATCGATCGGGGGCGTAGACGTCAAGCGGGTCCTGTTGCGATCGGGTCAGAAGTTTTTCCGGCCCGGCATTCAGATGTATTTGCTGGAGCAGATCGTGTCTCGGGCGGAAGCGGCGATCCTGCGAGGGGATGATCCGGTCGCCGCTGTGCGCAGCAGCGGGTCGGGCGGCGTGTTTTCGGAGGAGTGGGCCGACCTGGGAGGGCATCTTCTGCCGCGAGCCCGGGTGGACCTGGTCCATGCGGGCGTGGAATCCGGAACGATCGCCGATCTGGGTGCATTGGCGGCCACCCTGGATGAGGCTTTCGCGGCGGCGGCCGACGACACCTGGCTGTGGGTCCGGTGGGCCGTCGAGCGGGAGTTGGGCATGCATCTGGACGACGCAACGCCCGAGATGCTGCGACACGCTGCAGAAGAATTGTATGCCGCCCGGAAGAAGTTCCTCTCGCTCGTGCTCGTAGATGCCGGGAAGGAGTTTGAGGGGGTCATTCAGACGGGCTTCGGAATGGACGGTGGCGAGGGCGCGGTCGAGGCCGACTTCGCGGCGGTACGAGGTACGAAAGAGCAAAACGGCTTCGTGCTGGAGATCCAGGCGGAGATCGCGGCGCTCGAACGGCGGGTGGCGGATTTCCTGAAACAACTCAGTGAACTTCCTGCCTGACCATCCCGCCTCCGAGCGGGTGAACAGGACGAAATGTTCTATCGGATCATCAACAAGAGCAAAGCCATGTCGGATACCAAGGATCGGGTATGTGATGTCGTCGCACGGGTTCTTCAGGTCGATCGCTCGAGGGTCGTGGATGAGGCGCGGTTCGTCGAGGATCTGGGCGCCTCCTCTCTACAATCCGTCGAACTCGTTGCGGCCTTCGAGGAGGAGTTCGACATCGAAATGGATGAGGAGGGCGCCCTGGGCGTCAAGGACGTGGGAGGCGCGGTGACCTTCATCGAGGAGTATATGTAGGGGTCCGGGGGTCCGACGGCGCCGCCGTGTTGCCTACCGGGCCGACCCCGCGTCGAACGGTACCCCCTCGGGTGATGGACGGGGCGGGGCGTTCTTCACATGGAGATCGAGCCAGCGGTTCTGTTCATACAGCATGTGGAGCAGGGACTCGCGAGCGCGGTATCCGTGGCTTTCGTGGGGCAGCAGGACGAGCCGGGCGATGGCGCCATGGCCCTTCAGAGCGGCATAGAAACGCTCACTCTGGATGGGGAACGTGCCCGAATTGTTGTCCGCTTCGCCGTGAATGAGGAGGATCGGCTCGTTCACCCTGTGGGCGTGCATGAAGGGTGACATGGTGTTGTAGACGTCCGGCGCCTGCCAGTACGTGCGCTCTTCCCTCTGAAACCCGAAGGGGGTGAGGGTACGGTTGTAGGCCCCGCTCCGTGCGATTCCCGCTCGGAAGAGATCGGAATGGGCCAACAGGTTGGCGGTCATGAACGCACCGTAGGAATGCCCTCCGACGGCCACGCGATCGGGATCGACGACGCCGCGGCGGACGCCCTCCAGAATGGCGGCCCGGGCATTGGCTACGAGCTGGCGAACGAACGTGTCGTTGGGTTCGTTGTTGGCCTCACCGACGATGGGCATGGACGTGCGGTCGAGCACGGCGTATCCCATGGTGACGAACGGCACGGCGCCCCAGTAGCTGATCGTCTTGAACCGATGCGGTGACCCGGAGACCTGGCCCGCGGCGTCGGCGCTCTTGAATTCGACTGGATAAGCCCAGATGAGGGCGGGGAGCGGGCCGTCCCGTTGCGGCTCATACCCGGCAGGCAGGTACAGGTCGGCCGTCAGGGTCACCCCGTCCTCCCGTTCATACGTAATGAGTTCCTTCTGGACGATCGCGAGGTCGGGATAAGGGTGAGGAAACGCCGTAACGGCAACGGCCTCTCCGGTGGACAGGTCGCGAAGGAAGTAGTTTGCCGGTTCGTCTTCCGATTCGCGGCGTGTCAACAGGCGGTTGGCGTCGCGGTCCAGCAGGGCGACAGGGACTTCGTAATAGGGTGATGAGGAGCGAAATCGTTCTTCTGTGGTGCCGTCTGCCAGATGAAGTGCACGGAGGAAGGGCCGGTCTCCTTCCTCGGATGCGCCATCCGCGATCAGGAAGATGGAGGATCCGTCGGCTGTCGTGGCCACGGTGCGCGTCCCGCGATCCGTCCACCGAAAGACCGGTTGTCCGGGGTGCGCGTAACGGTCTTCGGAGGAATAATCCAGCAGGACCCGCGAGGCGGGCGTGCCACCCTGCAGATCGAGCAGGTGGACTTTGTTGCGTCGTGTGCTCCACCAGGACTCCGAGACGAGGGCACGCCGGTCGCCGAGCCAGGAGAGCCCGGCATATCGCGTAGAAAGCCGGATAAGCGATGTGGGCGAAGCGGCGAAAGGGGCGTCGAGGAGAAAGACCTCATCACGAATCTCGGCATCAGCGCGGGCGTCTCCATTGTCGCGCGCCTCGGTCCAGGTGAGGGTAGCCGGGGCGTCGGCCCGCCAGGTGACGGATCGGCGGCCCGTCGGTACCGATCCGAATCCCGTCGGCACGTTCTCGGAGGCCGGGAGGTCGGCCACCGTAAAGACAAGCAGGCCGTTTCGGTCCAGGACGACGGTTTTCCGGGCGAAATACGAAAATGGGACGAGATAGGAGAAGGGCTCCTGGAGTTGTGTTACAAGGAGGTAGGCTCCATCGGGTGACGGGGTGGCGGACGTGAAGAGGGAGGGTCCCGCGAGTACTGTTTCCGTACCGTCCATACCGATGCGAACGAGATGCGCCGAGCCGTAATGGCGAAACAGGGCCTCGGCGAATGGATTGCCCAGCAAGTCCTGGTAGGTCCGTACGGGAGCCGAGTCCCCGGTATTCTCCTGCAGAACCGGGCCCGACGGTGCTGCGGGCGGTGATGGTTCCGGCCCTCGGTCAGGGGGGACCGTCAGGCAAACGAGTCCGCGGCTGTCCGGCATCCAGGAGCAGGGTGCGCCAAACACGCCGTTGAGCGGCCGTTCGCCTATCCTTCGAGCCGCACCGGACGCGGGATCGGCGAGCCATAGCTCGATCCGGTCCGCATGCACCACGGACAGCGCCACGGACCGGCCGTCCGGCGCCCATTCCACGTCTTCGATGCGAACACCGGCCGGCAGACCCGTCATCGTGTGTTCTTCGGGCGATCCAAATCTGCGAAACGTGATGCCTGTGAAACCGCTCGATCTGCTGCCGCCGTTGGTCGCGGGTTTGATGCGCAGTCCGGCCAGGCGCAGTTCCCGCTCGGCCAGTTCCTCGATGGATTGCAGTTCCGGGTGCGAGAGAAGGAGGAAGTGCTCCGCGTCCGGTGAGATCAGAATCTGGGGTACCTGGGGTGCGTCGACCAATCGGGCGAGCGCTTCGGGGGGGCGTTGCCAGGCGCCATCCTGGTTCGCGTCCGTCTGGGCCCTCAGGAGTGCCGGGAAGATGCTGCAAACGAAGAGAACGCGGACCAACCGGACGAGCCGGAGACCTTGGTGGCGTGGCATCGGGGGTGGGGTTGCTTCACGAAACCGAAAAACAATCCATACGCGCTGACAGTTCGATGGCTCCCGGACCGCCCGAAGGGAGTTTAGGAGCTTAGGAGCTTAGGAGTTGCGGCCCACCATCCACCAACCACCATCCACTTCGGACCCCCGGACCCCCGGACCCCCGGACCCCCCCGGGACCTTGTCAGGGCACTGCCAGCCGAAACGGGAGGATTTCGACGCTTTCCCAGACGTGGTTTCGGGTGTAGGGGTCATTGGCGATCCACTCGCGGACGGCTGCCTCGTCCGGGAGGTCAACGAGAAGGATCGAGCCGGTCATGGCGCCTTCGTCATCAAGCAGGGCGCCCCCGAAGAGCAGGTCTCCGCTCTTATGATCGAGCAATGCCCGATCGAGGTGTTCCGCACGGGCCTTCCGGCGCCGAGAAGGCGTGTCCGGATCCCGAGCGTCCTTCGCAAGGATCACGAATTGCATGGTGGTTGAGAACGGATAAGGTCGGGAACGATCGTCGGATCGACTGGTGCAATCCGTCTTCAGAAGATATGGAACCCGGATGGCACCGCTCCGGTTGCAGTCGCTCGTAGACTCACGACAGACCCCAGCGCCTTATGGTCGAGGATTTCATCAAATTCAGCAAGAGCATCCGTTCGTTGCCGGACGGAATCGCGAAAGGCTGGCAAGGATCGGACACGATCGCCGGCCTTGTCCCCATTGTGATCGAACAGACCACGCGGGGGGAGCGGGCCTATGACATTTTCAGCAGGCTGCTCAAGGAGCGCATCATCATTCTCGGCACCCCGGTCAATGACCAGATTGCCAACCTTATCGTTGCGCAGTTGCTTTACCTCACCAGCGAGGATCCTGACCGCGTGATCAACCTGTACGTCAACTCGCCCGGGGGGATGGTGTACAGCGGCCTCGGCATTTATGACACCATGCAGTTCATCAATCCGGAGGTCTCCACGATCTGTGTGGGTCTGGCCGCCTCCATGGGGGCGGTACTGCTGGCAGCCGGTGCGAAGGGGAAACGGGGTGCCCTGCCGAACGCGCGTGTGATGATCCACCAACCGCTGGGCGGGGCGGAGGGACAGGCATCCGACATCGAGATTCAGGCGCGAGAGATTCTCTGGATCAAGCAGAGGCTCAACGAGATCCTTGCCTCACACACAGGCCGCACCGTTGAGGAAGTGGCGCGGGATGCCGATCGCAATTACTGGCTCAGCGCGGCTGAGGCCCGGGACTACGGCCTGATCGACAACGTCCTCGACAAACCCATCAAGCAACCTGCACCCGAGAAGGAGAGCTAGCGGCGCCTCGGTCCGGCCAGTCCTCCTCCTGCGGTTCGTTCCCATTCCGTTTCACTACCATCTCGACCATCATGTTCTTTTCCAAGGAGAGCATCCGTACCGGACTGCTCGGTCTGTTTTTGGCTTTCGGAATTGCTGCTTGCGGCTCTGAGAAAGAAGAAAGCGAGGGCGGAAGTTATCGTCTGGGCGAACCGCTGAACGGGAATCCCTCCATCGTTGCGATCGTCAACTCCGAGTTTGGCGTCGATACGTTGACTTCGGAGATGTTCGATTCGCGCGTCGAGCGGTTGGCGGCTATGTTTCCTCAGGTCATGACCGATCCGTCCCAGCTTCCGACCGTCAAGGCCGGCATCGTTGATCAGTTCGTGATGGACCATCTTCTCTCAGGCGAGGCAAACCGGCGAGGGCTCTCCGTTCCTCCGGAGCAGGTAGAAAACGAAATCAACGAATTCCGCAAGCAGTTCGAATCGGACAGCGCCTTCCGGGAGGCTTTGCCCTGGGGCTCCGAGGAGGAGGCGCGGCGACAGGTTGAACAGGACCTTCTGCCACGGCTTGTGTTGACGGATATGCTGAAGGATGTGGCGGATCCGACCGACAAGGAGGTTCAGGAGTTTGCCAAAGAGCAATCCGTTTCCCTTCAGGTTCAGCACATCCTCTTTATGGTCTCCGAGGATGCGCCCGGCGGAGAGAAGGACTCGGTGCGTCGTACGGCCGAGGCCGTCCTCGACAGCGCGAAATCGGGCGTCGATTTCCGGATGCTGGCCATGCGACATAGCGAGGATCCCGGCAGCGCCTATCAAGGGGGAGACCTCGGGTTCTTCCGTCGTGGAGATATGGTGAAACCGTTCGAGGAGGCGGCCTTCGCGCTCAAGAATGTGGGAGACATTTCCTCCGATCTCGTGACGACCACGTACGGCTATCACATCCTCCGCCTGGTCGACCGGCGAGAGGAGACCGTGTCGGCCGAGCAGGCCAAGACGGAACTCGCGCAGCGAAACCGGCAGAAGGCGCAGCGGGACGGAATCGGTCGCTTGCGCTCGGCCGCGACGATCCGAATCAACGGTGACTCCGTCGACCCGAAACTGCTGGTCCGCGAATAATCCGGCTACCGGCTGAGCCGGAGTTCGATCCGAGATGACCGTCGATTCGATTCGAGGCGCCGTCCTGCGGGCCGAAGCACGGATTCGGCCCTACGTCGAGACCACGCCGCTCTTCGAGGACGAGCGGCTTAGCGGGCGAATCCACGGTCACGTCTACCTCAAGCTCGAGAACCTGCAGCGGACGGGCTCCTTCAAGGCCCGTGGCGCATTGAGCCGACTCGCCGTTCTCACCGATGAGGAACGGCGCCGAGGGGTCATCGCCGCCTCGACGGGCAATCACGGCGCTGCGGTCGCCTATGGGATGTCCGTCCTCGGGATTCCAGGCCTCATCGTTGTACCGGATGGCACCACGGAGACCAAACGCGGCGCGATCGGCCGGTTTGGCGTCGAAATCCTCTCCCACGGCACCGATTGCGTGGAGTCGGAGGTGTACGCGCGCCGCCTGGCGGAAGAATCGGGGTGCGTGTTCGTGTCGCCGTACAACGATCCGGAGGTCATCGCCGGCCAGGGGACACTGAGTCTGGAGATCGACCAGGCTATCGGGCGTCCGGACGCCCTCTTCGTTTCGCTCGGGGGTGGCGGGTTGACCTCCGGAGCAGGCGGATACTTCTACGGCGGCCGCCCTCCAGTGGCAGTCGTAGCCTGCTCCCCGGCCCATTCCCCGGTTATGGCGGAGTCATTGCGGGCCGGCCGGATCCTGGAGATGGAAACCCAGCCGACGCTCTCCGACGGCACGGCCGGCGGCGTTGAGCCGGGCGCCATCACCTTTGGTCTCTGCGCGTCGTTGATTGATCGGCATGTGCTCGTCTCGGAGAAGGAGATTCGGGCCGCAATGGATGATCAACGGATCCGGAACCAACAGGTCGTGGAGGGCGCGGCGGGCGTGGCCCTGGCCGGATTCGAAAAGGTGGCGGACAACTTCACGGGGCAGACGGTCGTCGTGGTGGTATGTGGGGGGAACGTTGGAGTTTGAAGGTTTGGGGGTTCGGAATTTCCCCTCCCTGCATCCGCATCGCACCACGGGCCCAAGCCAATAGCCATCCCGCAGGGACAAAAATTCACATCCTCGGCCAGGGGACGTTTGGGCTTTTATCTTAATTTAGATTTAGTCCAAATAACATTTCTCTGCGGACGACGACCTGGTTCACGGCCAGGTTGCGTTCATCGAATTCGACGCGCCATGTCCATCTCTCTTATTGCCAAGTTTCTCTCTGTTCCTGCAGTGCTGATCGGACTGTGGATGAACGGACCCGCTGCGGCGCAGCCGCTCGTTTTGTCGGGCCGCGTAGTGGATGCCGAGACCGGAGAGGCCCTTCCCGGCGTTCATGTCCGCATCGAGCCCGATGCAAGGCGGACGGTGACCGATCGCTCCGGGGGATTTGCGTTTTCCCTGGTCGGGGGCGAGGAATGGAGCGTCGAGGTCTCGGCGCTCGGATACGACACGACGAAGCGGGCGATCACGACGGCCGGCTCGGATTCGATATGGATCGACCTCGCGCTCCGTCCCATCTACCTTGAACTTCCGGGCGTCGAGGTGGTGGGCGACCGCCAATCCGTTCTTCGCCGGGAGGCGGGCAGTGCGGTCCGCATCTCCGAGGCACAACTCATCCTGGCGCGTCCCATGGGCACCGAAGAGGTGCTGCGAAGAGTACCGGGTGTTCACGTGGCAGCGGATGATGGAATATCCAACCGCGTAAACATCGGTATCCGAGGCGCCTATCCGCGGCGCTCGGAAAAGATTCTGCTGTTGGAGGATGGGGTGCCGATCCAGCCCGCGCTGTATCTCGCGCCCTCTGCGTATTACAATCCGCCGACCGAACGGATCGATGCCATCGAGGTGGTCAAGAACGGATCGAACGTACGCTTCGGGGCGGGGACCCTGTCAGGGCTCGTCAACTACATCACGCGCCGCCCCACGATCAGGCCCTCCGGCACGATACAGGTACTGGGCGGTGCGCGCGGATACCGGTCCGTGCTGGGCGCCGTAGCAGGCAGGTTGTCGGACTCGGGCCCCGGTGGCGAACTCCAGGTGCTCTACAAAGGGGGCGACGGGGCACGCGAGAACACGGCGTTCGATGTGCTGAATTTCACCGGGAAACTGCAGATGACGCCGACCAGGCGCACCACGGTGCTCGTCAAGGGCAACGCGCACGGGGAACAAGCCCAGGCGACCTATGCCGCGCTTACCCCGTATATGTTCGAACAGAACCCGCGCCAGAATCCGTTCGAGGACGATCTGCTGGAGACGCGCCGATACGCGTTGGATGCGCATGTGCGACATACGCTAAACCCCAACCTGGTCTTGTTTGCTACTGCCTATGGCAACACGTTCCGCCGCTACTGGTGGCGCCAATCCACTGCGCTTGTGCCGGCCACGCAACTTGACCCCGGCGCTCCAGCCGATGCGCTCGTCCGCATCGGCACCGCGGGCAGCCGGGCGCGGCTGCGCGACTTCGCCGTGTTCGGCCTCGCCCCTCGGCTCCTGGCAACGGTTCACGCCGGCCCTCTGGAACATGCCGTAGAGGCCGGCTTGAGGCTTCATGTGGATGACTTCCTGAATCGTGAAATCGATTCGGACCGGCCCGATGCCCGAGTCCGTGATTTTGCAGCGGCATCGGCTACCGATCTTGCCGATCCGAACGGGCGGAAGCGGGTCGACGACCACTATGGCGCTTCTGCCCTGGCCATCTACATGCAGGATGAGATCCGGTGGAAAACTCTTCGGGCAACACCGGGGATCCGCTACGAATGGATTCGCCAAACCTCTCGGCAGCGGTACGACCGTGCGCTCCGGGAGGAGACCGACCGGCTCGGCGTCAACACGCTGGGAGAGTTGATGGGGATGCTATCCGTTGCGCTCGACCTGCCGCGCTCCATGGTCTATGGCGGATTCTATCAGGGCTTCCTGCCTCAGGTGAGCGAGGTGGCATTCATGGACCTCATCGACGAATCGGGTGTCCGCGTTGATGCCTCGATGCGAGGCGAACGGGGTGACAACCTCGAGTTCGGGATGCGATCCACCCATCCGGGCATACTGCGCCTGGAGGCGGCAGTCTTCCAAAACATGGTCCGAAACCTCGTCGCGGCGGGCCGCGATGCCGACTTTCTGCCTGTGATTACCAACCTCGGGCGCGTTCGCTATCGCGGCATCGAGATGCAGGCCGGATTGGACCTCTCGGAGCGGTACGCGTCGCCTCTTCCCCTGATGGTCGTCCTGTCCGCAACCCGCCTCGACAGCGAAATCCGCGCCGGCGTGCTCCAGGAAGCGGGATTCGGTGCGGCCGACGTCACGGGGAATCGGGCCCCCTACGCCCCGGAGTGGCTCCTCAACGTGGACCTCACCGCGGGTCTGCCAGGTGGCGTGGTATTCCATGCGAACTGGGATTACGTTGGTGACCAATTCACGGATTTCAACAATACCGGCGAAGAAAACGCGGCGGGCGACCTCGGTCTCCTTCCTGATTACGCCCTGCTGAGTGCCTCTCTCCACTACGAAGTGCCGAAAACGGGAGCGACATTGACCCTGGCAGGCCACAACCTGACGAACCGGATTCATCGCGGCTCGAGGCTGCACCGCTCCGCCTCCGGCATCTTTCCGGAAGGGTTCCGACAACTCAATGTGGGCATCCGGTGGACCCGCTAGTTCGGGCACTGAACATGCGGATGGCTATCGCCTGGTTCGAGCGCGGATAACGTTTCCGCCGCACCACGCCGTTCATCTTCCCGGACGGGATCCTGCAAGGCAATGTGGACTTCCAGTCGCCATGCCAGCCGGGGCGGTCGAAACCCGGAGGGAACCCGCCTGTTGAATCCGGACGCGGCACGCTCAGACCCGACCCCATTCGGCGCCATGTCGCGCCGGCTGGAATCCGGGGTCTCACCCTGTCTTTTCGCCCGATGCGCAAACCGGTCTATTTCGACTACAATGCGACCACGCCGACGGACCCGTCGGTGCTGGAGGCCATGTGGCCGTGGTTCGGCGAGCACTTCGGCAATCCGTCGTCAAGCACCCACCCCTACGGAGCAGTAGCCAAAGAGGCGGTCGAGCGCGCGCGTGAGCACGTGGCGGCGCTCATCGGCGCGGAGCCCCTCGAAATCGTGTTCACCGCAGGTGCCACCGAAGCGATCAATCTCGCACTCAAGGGCACGGCCGAGGTGTATGCTGAGAAGGGCTCCCACATTGTGACCACGGCGATCGAGCACAGCGCGGTACTTGACACCTGCGCCTCGCTGGGCCGAAAAGGCCTGCGGATTTCGGTCGTGGGGGTGGAGCCGGATGGACGGGTCGATCCTTCGGCGATCGAAAAAGCCATCACCGACGACACCCTCCTCGTCGCCGTCATGTGGGCCAACAATCTGACCGGCGTGATCCAACCGATCGAGGAAATCGCCGCGATCACGCGCCGGCGAGGGGTCCTTCTGCTGACCGACGCGACGCAGGCCGTGGGGAAGATTCCGGTCAACGTGGAGGGCGTCGATCTCCTCGCCTGCTCGGCACACAAGTTCTACGGTCCGAAGGGCGTCGGCGCGCTCTTTGTCCGGCGGCGCTCGCCGCGCGTTCGGCTCGTGCCGTTGCTGGACGGCGGGGGACAGGAGCGGGGTTTGCGAGGAGGTACGCTCAATACGCCGGGTATTGTCGGAATGGGCGCCGCATCCGAACTGGCCGCCGCTCGCATAGAGGCAGACAGCCGTCGACTCTCCGGCCTGAGAGATCGGATCGAGCAGGAACTGGGCGAGCGAACCGAGGGCCTTTCCCTGAACGGGAACCGCCAGACGCGATTGCCTCAGACCTCCAACCTGCGCTTTGCCGGCATTCGCGCATCCGATCTGATGAGCAAGGCGCGCGATCTTGCGTTTTCAAGCAGCAGCGCGTGCGCCAGCGCCGGGGGCAAACCCAGCCACGTGCTCAAGGCCATGGGCCTGGACGATGCAGCGGCCTACGAATCGTTTCGCCTTGGCCTGGGTAGATTCACAACAGAGGAAGAGACCTCATTCTGCATTGAGACGTTGGCTGAAGCGGTTCATCAACTGAGACACTCCTCGGCGAGCGGGACGAAAGGCGGTTCCGCTTGACGAATCGATATGGAAATATGGAACCTATCACTAACCGGGTGGCCGCCAGCGAATTGGTGGTCTGCAATCTGGAGGAATTCTGGGACGGCAAGCCGGTGGTCGAATTTGACCTGGCGCCCTTCCTCCTGGAAGGTCTCGTCCTGCGAGAGAAGCCGTTTCGCGAGGCGCTCAGGGAGACGGATTGGGAGGCCTACCGCGGCCGGCATGTGGCCCTCACCTGTTCCACCGACGCGATCGTTCCCACCTGGGCATGGATGCTCGTCGCATTGCGGCTCGATGACGTTGCGGCCGGTGTCTCCGCTGGACGCGCAGACGACGTGATCCGTGACGCGTTCGTTCTGGCCGTTGAACGATTCGATTGGGAAGTCTATCGCGACCGCATGGTCGTCGTCAAGGGCTGTGGAAGCGCCATCGTACCGCTCAACGCATACGTGACGGCCATCCAGCGTTTGCGGCGCGTGGCCCGCAAGCTGATGTACGGAGAACCCTGTTCCGCCGTGCCGTTGTGGCGCCGACCCCGATCGGCGGACGATCCAGAGCGGTCGGCAGCCACGGATCCGGTGGCAGAACACGCCGCCGACCAATCCTGAACCCGAATCTCTCCGAGCGCGATGGATGTCGCCCGATTTCGGGAACGAGGGGCCGCGCTGTACTCGCGGTACGGGCGATACATGGCCCCCATCTTCTTCGTCGGGGGGGTGACGTGGGACAGCCTGACGCTGCGCCGGATCGATCAGTGGATCGACAACCTGATCCTGCTTCTCTACCTGGCTGCACTCGGCGTGATGATCGTTGTGGTCGTTCTCGTCGAGAGCGGAAAACTGAAGTCGAAACTCATCGGGCGCGTGCAGGAAGTGCTCCCCTTGGGCGTCCAGTTCCTTCTGGGGGGCCTGCTCAGCGCCTACGTCGTCTTCTATTTCAAGAGTGCCGCGCTCCTGCGCTCGTGGATTTTCCTCGGCCTCCTCGCAGTCCTGCTCGTGGCCAATGAGTTTCTCGAGCGCCGCCTGCGGAATCTCTACCTCCTCGTTCCCCTCTACTTCCTGGCCTGTTTCTCCTTTTTCACCTTCTTTATCCCGGTGGCGATCCGCGTCGTGAACCGGTGGACCTTCATTGCGGCAGGGCTGCTCAGCCTGGGCGTTGTGTCCGGTCTGCTGATGTTCTTCCGCCGAAAAGGAGTATTCGACAGCCTGGCCCGGTATCGCATTCTGTGGGCCGCCGTACTGGCGCTTTTCGGCCTGGTCAACGCCTTCTACGTCATGAACTGGATTCCTCCCGTTCCGCTCGCCATGACGGCCGGCGGCGTATATCACCGGGCTACGTTCGACCGATCGAACGACCGGTTCGTGCTTCAGTATGAGGATCCCGGCCTCTTTCAATTCTGGCGCAAACACTCCGATCCCTTCCGCTACGCGCAGGGCGATACAGTCTTTTGCTTCGTGTCCATCTTTGCGCCAACAGGGTTGCAGAAGGAAGTTTTCCATGAGTGGCAGCGGTTCGACGAGGCATCGGAGGCGTGGATCGTCGTTGACACCATCCCGTACCGCAACCCGATCCTGGGTCACCGAGATGAAGGCTATCGGGGCATGACCCGAAAACGACGAATCGAGACGGCAGGCCGTTGGCGGGTGGAGATCAAGACACCCGACGGCCTTACTTTAGGGCGGGTTCCCTTCACCGTCGAACTGGTCGAGACGCCCGTCCGCGACCTGAGGACGATCTATCGTTGATGGGCACGTTCCGTACCCTTACCACGCCGTCCTATGAAGATCGATTTGTCCGGCCAGAGCGTTCTCGTCACCGGGGCCGGCCGCGGTATCGGTGAAGCGCTTGCACGCGCTTTGGCGGCAAGCGGAGCCCGGGTGGCAATCCACGCGAATCGGAGTCTGGAGCGCGCGGTTGCACTGGCCTCGGAGATCGGCGGCGGAGCACAGGTCTTTCGGGCCGACCTGGCCCTCGCCGCGGACGCCTCTCGGCTCGTGCCGGACGTGATCGATGCGTTCGGCCGCCTGGACGTGCTTGTCAACAACGCCGGCATCGCCCTCGAGGCGCCGCTG
Organism: uncultured Rhodothermales bacterium; assembly: GCA_964387555.1. Classification (GTDB taxonomy): domain Bacteria; phylum Bacteroidota; class Rhodothermia; order Rhodothermales; family CAYLXM01; genus CAYLXM01. The sequence continues at coordinate 48,390 of CAYLXM010000010.1, forward strand.
GATGCACCGGATCAGGAGTGGCTCGACCGGTGGGATCAGACCCTCGACATCAATCTTCGCTCAACCGCGCTTCTCTGCCGCGCCACCATCCGACACGTACAGACCCGGGATGGCGGCGGGCGCATCATCAACATCGCTTCGCGGGCGGCTTTTCGGGGGGATACATCCGACTATCTGGCGTATGCCGCTTCCAAGGGCGGGATGGTCTCGCTCACGAGGTCTGTCGCCCGGGCGTACGGCGCCATCGGCGTTACGGCCTTCATCATCGCACCCGGCTTCACGCGTTCCGACATGGCCCAGGAGTTCATTGATCGATACGGAGAGGCCCATGCCGCACGCGACATCGCGCTCGACCGCTTGACGGAACCGGAGGACATCGCGCCCTTCGTCGTCCTGCTCGCCTCCGGGCTCGCCGACCATGCCACCGGATGCACGATCGACATCAACGCGGGGAGCTACGTCCATTGAAGAAGACGACGCACACCCCCCGCTTCCTGCGCGAGGCCTTTGAACACCCGTGGGTGTTTCGGCTCAACCAGGTCCTGCTCGACGGCGGAAAGACAGGCCCGATTCGTCTGTTTCTGGAGGATGTGGCCTATGAATCGGTCCTCGACATCGGTTGCGGCCCCGGAACGTGGACGAAACTCGCCCGTGGCCCCTATCTCGGCATCGATACCTCGCCCTCCTTCATCCGATCCGCCCGGCGGCGGTATCACAAGCGCCCGGATACGGCCTTCGTCCTCGGAGACGCCACTGCCCTGGAACCCGAACGCGATTTCGATCTGGCACTGTTGATCAGCGTCTTGCACCACCTCGACGATTCGGAGGCGGACCGCCTTCTGGCGTGGATCGCCCGCAGGTCACGGCATCTGTTCGTCTTGGACTTGTACCCGGTCACAACCAACCCGGTCTCCCGATTCCTCTATGCGATGGACCGCGGGGATTACATCCGCAGTCCGGAGGCCCAGGCCGAAATTTTCCTTCGCCGCCCGGAGTATCGGCTCGTGAAGCAGGGGGATTTTTTTAGTCTGAATCGGACCTATCGGCATACGATGTTTCTCTTTGAGATGTCCCAGGCGGGGGAGTAGGGCGTGGGGAGATGCGGGTCGCGGGTCGCGAGTCGCTGGTTTCACGCGCATGGGGGAGCAGAGAGGGGAGATGCGGGTCGCGAGTCGCGGGGAGGTGCCCGACGCGACCACGGACGTGCCCGACGCGAATCTATATATTTATATACTTTGAACGTTGAACGTTGAACGTTGAACGTTGAACTTTGAACTTTGGCCACACTCCCCATGCCCATTCCCGACGCCCACCTCGAGACCCGCATCGCACAGGCCGGGTGCGAGATCGATCCCCGGACCGGCGCAGTCACCCCGCCCATCCACCTCACCACAACGTTCGAGCGCGCGGTGGACGGGTCCTACCCGCACGGATTCACCTACGCACGCTGGGGCAACCCGACGCGAAACCTCTTCGAGGAGACGCTGGCCGATCTGGAGGGGGGTGAAGCGGCTGCGGCCTTCGGTTCGGGAATGGCCGCAGCTTCGACCGTCCTGATGGCGCTGAAGCCGGGAGACCACCTGGTCGTGGGGGATGACGTATACCACACGGTCCGTGCCCAACTGCGGGACACCTGGGCCGCCTGGGGACTCACGTGGACCGAAGTCGACCAATGCGACGTGGCAGGCGTCACCGCAGCCCTCCGCCCGCAGACGCGCCTCGTCTGGATCGAGACGCCGTCCAACCCCATGGGCAAAATCGCGGATATCGCCGCCCTCGCCGCAGTGGCTCGAGCGCACGGTGCGGCCCTTCTCGTCGATGGCACCTGGACGACCCCGTACCTGCAGCGGCCGTTGGAACTGGGGGCCGATCTGGTGCTCCATTCGGTGACCAAATACCTGGCCGGACACTCGGACGTGCTCTGCGGCGCCGTCGTCTCCCGCTCTGCGGACCATCCTCTGTTCCTGCGGATTCGCGCACTGCAGGCGGGAGCCGGCGCCGTGGCGGCGCCCTTCGACTGCTGGCTGGCCCTTCGCGGAATGCGCTCCCTTGCCGCGCGTATCCGTCTGCAATGCGAATCGGCCCGGCGGATTGCAGACTTTCTGCTGGGACACGCTCGCGTGGCCCGTGTGTACTATCCGGGCCTGCCCGGTCACCCCGGGCACGCCGTCGCAGCCCGACAGATGACCGACTTCGGGGCCATGTTGTCGTTCGAGGTCGACGGCCGCGAGGAGGATGCGATCGAAGTGGCGGCACGGGTGCGCGTCTTCACGCGCGCAACGAGTCTCGGCGGAACGGAAAGCCTCATCGAACACCGGGCGTCTATCGAAAGCCAACCGACACGAACACCCCCGACGCTGCTGCGGCTCTCGGTCGGACTCGAGTCGGCCGACGACCTTATCGAAGACCTCGTGCAGGCGCTGGACTTTTAGGCGTTCCCGCAGCAAATTGCGGCGGCTCACCGACCCGGAGCGGCCACTCGACCCCCAATTCCCACACCCATGCGCCTGCCCTTCCTCTTTGCCCGGCGTTTCGTCGCGGCGGAGACGCTTGAAGAAACCATACCCATTGTACAAGGTATCAATAAACAGGGTCTTACCGTTGCACTCGACATGCTTGGCGAGTACGTGCAAGACCGCGAAGTGGCCCTTCGGGCCACGAAATCCTACATCGGTATTCTGGAGACGCTCCACGCCCACAGGGCCGGGAACGGGATGGAGGCCCATCCCTCCATCAAACTGTCGATGCTCGGGCAGAAGATCGACAGGGGATTTTGCGTGGACAACCTGCGGCAACTGCTGGAAGTAGCGCGTGAGAAGGATCTCTTTCTCTGTTGCGACATGGAGGGATCCGATCTCACCCAATCGACCATCGATATCTTCGAAGAAGTTCACGCGGATTTTCCGGACCACGTTGGGATCGTGCTGCAGGCCTACCTCCACCGCACCGCCGAGGATGTCAATCGGATGTGCGACCTCAATGCGCGCGTCCGCATCTGCAAGGGAGCCTACAAGGAGCCTGCAGGGATCGCATACCAGGACATGCCGACGATCCGCGAGCGCTATCTCGAGTACGCCGGCCAGCTCATCAGACGAAGTCGTTTTCCGGGCATCGCCACACACGACGACCACCTGATCGCTGCCGTCAAGTCGTTCACCGCGTCGGAGGGAATCGGCGTCGATCGCTACGAGTTCCAGATGCTCTACGGCATCCGACCGGAAACGCAGCTGCAGTTGCGCAGCGAAGGATTCAACATGCGCGTCTACGTGCCGTACGGCACGGAGTGGTTGCCCTATTATCTGCGTCGTCTCAGAGAGCGAAAGGAGAATATCTGGTTTGTGGTGAAACACCTCTTCCGGAGGTGAACGAGCCGTACCAAGCGGCCCTCACCCCCCCGGCCCGTAACAATTCGCGGGCGCCATCCGTAAAGAGAGTAGTGAGCCGTTCGAAAACATTCTCTCTGGGGTGAATGTGCCATGTCTAAGAATATCAAACGATTGATAGTGGCATGCATCGTATGCCTCGTCCTCGCAGGTGTGCTGAGCGCACAATCTTCGCAGCGGTCCGACGCGGACTCGTATGACCGCTCCGACCGCGAAATCGTCGAGTCGACGCTTGAGACCGTGCGCGCCGCCGTCGCGGACGTCGTGCGGAGAATCGGTATGCAAGCGGAGATCATTGGGGATCGGATCGACAGCCAGGTCCGGCAATCCCGGTCCACCGATGCGCTCGACGAGATTGACGAGGCAGTGCGGGAGGTGGCCCGAGAGGTGAGGCGGCTCGAATCAAGTGCCCGAGATCAGGCCGAACCGCAGATTGCCCGCGAGCTGGAGCGCGTGAAGCGTCGTCTGGAGGAGGTTGAGCGCGAGATCCAAAAAGCCGAACAGCAGGCCTCGAAGGCCGTCCACAAGGCCGTCCGCGAGGCGCGAGACGGCGAGGTGGTTTCTGAAGTGCGGGTAGAACGGCGGACGGACGGGTGGCGTCAAGATCGGGAGCGGGATCGCCGTCACCACGTCGGCGAACGCCGCTATGGGTACGGGGTTGATCCGTTCGGAACGTACGTCGGGACGCTCTTCGGAGCGCAACCGTTCTATCCCGCGCTGCCGGGGCTCCGGTACAACCGCGTCGACGGTTTCGTCCTGGGGATGGACGTCCAGCCGATGCGCCTCACCTCGTCCCGACGCTCCAAAATCTATGGGCAGATCGGCTATGCATTCGGGTTGGACGATGTCCGGTATCAGGTCGGCTTCGAAACCCGACTCGGCGGATCGAGGGTCCACCGCGCCAGGGCCGGATTAACGCTCGGAGCGTCCTATCAGGAAAATACCGTTTCGGATGACACCTGGAAGATCGACCCGTGGGAAAACACGCTGGCATCGTTCCTTTTCCGCAACGATTTCCTGGATTACTACGAGGCGGAGGGCTTTAACGTCTATGCCGTCAAGTCCTTGCCGGGCGCGATGGGATCGGTGCGGGTCGGCTTCGCAAGCGAAGCGCATCGCAGCCTGGTCCGGAATACGAAATGGTCCGTATTCCGGGACTCGGATTTTCGCTTCAATCCGGCGATCGACGACGGGCGTTTGAGCGCGCTCGTCGTGCAACTGGAGGCGGGTGACTTCACCGAATTCGGAAGCCATCCGAGCGGTGGAGCCCTGCGGGCCGTGGCAGAACTGGGTGATGGTTTCGGAGGGGACTTCGCGTTCAATCGCTACATCCTGGACGGCCGCATCTACCAGCCGATGACTCCGTATATGGGCTTTGCCGTGCGGGGTCGGGCAGGGTACGCGACCGACGGAGTTCCCGCACAGCGGCTCTTTACGGCCGGCGGCATCGGCACGGTCCGAGCCTATCCCCAGAACGTCTACGCCGGTCGGAGTCTCGCCCTGGGTAATGCCGAGATCTCTTTTTCGGATGTAGATATGCTGATCGCGGATGCCCAGCTTTTCGCGTTCGCGGATGCCGCCTGGGTGGGTGCGGATTTCGTGGACTTCGACCGCGCCGATGTATTCTCGGCCGCAGGGATTGGAGTCGCCTTTGACGAACGGCGGCTCCGTCTGGAGATCGCCTGGCCGCTGGATGATGCAAATCAGAAGAAGCCTACCGTGTGGTTCCGAATTAATCCGACGTTCTGACACGACGGCGCCGCTGGCGATCGCTAGTAGATCAAGAGGGGATTGCGCGAGTTCGGCTTGCGCACGAACCAATCCGTGTAGCTGGTCCCACTCGACTCCGCCCAGGAACTGAACTCGAGATGGGCCGTCGTGATGGCGTGCTGCTCCAAAGGGTACTCGAACGAAACGGGGAGGTGGATGGCCCACGGAAGATTGTTCTTCGTTTTGTAATAGCGGCCTGACTGGGGCCGTGAGTTATCGCCTGACTGGCCGAAGAAGGAAGGGTCGGCCTTTCTCGTAGGCGGCATATCCGGCAGGTGGATCTCCCTGCCACGCTGGCCATTCGCAATCAGGAACGGATTATAGGGTGGACTACCGAACTCCGCGAGCGAAAGCGGGCGCGCCGGGATCAGCGTAACCCGGACCGTTTCCGGCGCCACGGATGGAGCCTCGCGTTGCGTGTTCACGAAGAACCCGGGCGGCCGCTGGACCACCTGATACGCATCATCAAAGACGATGACGACGGCTCTGTCCTGCCCGGCCTCCAGACCGTTGCTCGCAATCGTGGTGAATGCCGCCCCGGTGCGGGTGCCCTCCACCCTCGATATCAGATTCGGAGAAACCGGGAATTCCACCCCGAAGCCGTTCCGGTATCCTGCGCCGACGGCCTTGACGACATAGTCGGCGTGTATTTCGACGATATCGTTGTTGCTGTTGAGCCCCAGTTCATATCGGTAGTCGACGACCAGGTCATTGAAGTCATAGTCCCCCCGTCCCGGCCATAGGTCCTCGAAGGCCAGCGTGCCAAAGGTAGACGAGGAAGGGTAGAAGAGCGTGCCTACTCTCGTGCGCTCCCCGGTGTCTACGCTCGGCGGCGTATCGGCCACGACGATGTTCTCCGTTTCGATGGCCGAATAGGGATTGGCCGTCACGTAGAATATGGCGTCGTTGAAGTCGTTGTCGCTTCCATTGTCGCGCCGCATGTCCTCAAAGCTGAGCAGCAGGAGATTTCGGTCGGTATCGTGAAGCAGGACGCTATGCTGGCGAAGCGTCGGGTCCGGTTCCGGATTGAACCGGGGCTCGGAATAGACGATGTGGCTACCGGCGCCGACGCCGTTTCCGTTCCATCCGTTGGCAACGAGTGCCCACCCGATGCCGGTGCCGGCCGGGAAAGAACCCAGACGAACCTTCACCTTCTGACCGGAGGTCAGGCCACCCCCGCTGTCCCGGTACGAGACGTTGGGGAAGATGACCGTCACGAAGGGAACGTCGGCGACCGACTGCGGCGGAGCGTCGAGGTCGTACGTGTAAAACGCAAGGGAATTCTTCCAGCCGGCTCCTTCGTGGAGAAAGGTCACCCAAACGTCGGCGGCCTGGACCAACCGGACGTCCATATCGTTCCCTTCCGCCAAATAGTCGGGATTGGAGACGGGCACGGGGTTCTGCTCCGGCAGGGCGGCGTTCACGAGCTCGAGGAAGGCAACGTCGATGTAGTCGGGCTCATCGACGAGATAGCTGGGTACTCCCTGGCTGTCCCACCCGCCCAGGAACTGGTAGGAGGGGCCCTCGACGCCCAAGGGTCCGGAAGGCGCGACTGCATTCAGTGACATGGCGCCTGAGGTAGACCGTTGCGGGGCCGATCCACCGAAAACATGGGTGGCGCGATCGGCCACGATGGGCATCTCCGCACGATTGGGCAGCCCGATATAGTCCGTAACCACCACCAACCTTTCCACCATCGCCGACAACGACAGCGGCACCTTCAGCCAGCCGTCCGCACCGGTTCGTCCCTCCAAAAGCAGTGCGTCCGCCGAATCGGGATGCGACGCGTACAGGCGGAAGACCACTCCGGCGAGGGGCTCGTCTGAATTGGTTAGGGCGCGCACGGACACATCGACGGTCCGTGTTGTGGCGTAGTCGAAGTCGTCGGCAATGACGAGGTCCTCGATCGATCGATCAGACTGAGGGACGACACTCGCCACGTCACACCCGGCAAGCGAAAGCGCGAGGAGGACAGCCGGCAGTGTGCCAGCAACGGCGGGAAAGGCAATGCGGAATATGGCGTGCATGAGGCTCGTCGAGTAGTGGCGGCAGGTTGACCAAATGGAGACGGACGATACCGCGCCCCACAACGCTCAGGGCTCACCATTCGATGAATTGCGATCTTGCTTCGACGAACAAGGACGAGTCGCGGATACAAGACGATCGGCAGGATAGACCGGGGGGTACCCCACGGGGCCGGATCGACCGTCCTGGATTTCCGATCCCGGAGTCGGACGACCGTTGCGGGTTTGGATTACCGATTCGTCTCACAACGCTGCGCTATCTTTCTGCCACGGGATCAATCCTCCTCACCCATCCTCCACAATAGCCATGAAGCACCTGCCATACCTTTTTGTCGCGGCACTGCTCGCCGCATGCCAGGGCAGCCCGGAGTCACCCGACCAGGATCAAGTGCCCGACAGCCCACCTGCCTTCGCCGAGGAAACGGGCGAATGGGTACCCCTCTTCAACGGGGTAGACATCAATGATTGGATCGTACGCAATGGACAGCATTCGTACACCGTTGAGGACGGCGTGATCGTCGGAACGACCGTCCCGGGCGAACCGAACGGCTTTCTCTGCACGCCGCGCGACTATTCCGACTTCATTCTAGAGTTCGAGGTCATGGTCGACTCGCTGCTCAACTCGGGTGTGCAATTTCGGAGCCTCAGCACGCCCGATTACCGCGACGGACGTGTGCACGGATACCAGGTGGAAATCGATGCTGAACTGCCGATCAACTCCGGCGGCATCTACGACGAAGCCCGTCGCGCCGTTTTCCTGCATCCCACCGAGCTCCAGCACATCGAAGACGCCTGGAACCATGACGGCTGGAACCACTACCGCGTAGAGGCCATCGGTCCCAATCTGCGCACCTGGGTGAATGGCGTGTCGGCCGTCGCGATCGTCGACAGTGTCACGGCCTCGGGATTCATCGGATTGCAGGTCCATGAAACGTCTCACCCCGAGCCGCTGCAGGTGCGCTGGCGGAACCTTCGCATCATGGAACTGTAGCGAAAAAATGCCGGTCTACCCGCGGGCAGACCGGCATTTTCCTGTCGGGACAACCTCTACTTATTCGAGTTCGCGGACCCAGATGTTGCGGAATCGCATCGGATTGTCGTGGTCCTGGAGGGAAATCGGTTCCCGATCGGAATGGACGCTGTACGGAGGACGCGCCTTGTTCTCCGTCGGGCCGGTCAACGTGACATTGTTCTGCACCAGGACGCCGTTGTGGAGGACGGTGACGCGGGCCGGGCTCTGCAAACTGCCGTCGTCGTTGAAGCGGGGCCGGGTGAAGACGATGTCGTAGGTCTGCCACACGCCCGGTGCGCGGCTCGCATTCACGAGCGGGGGATACTGCCCGTAGATTGAAGCGGCCTGCCCGTCCGGGTAGGTGTCGTTGTCGTACGAGTCCAGCACTTGCACCTCATATTCGCGCATGAGGAACACGCCACTGTTGCCGCGTCCCTGGCTCGTTCCCTCGACCACAGACGGCGTGGCGAACTCGACGTGCAACTGAACGTCGCCGAAGCCCTGGACCGTCCGAATCCCCTTCGCACCCGGGACCACCTCCATGTAGCCGTTCTCGACCTTCCAGGGGGCCGGGCCTCCGACATCCGACTGCCATGCGGAGAGGTCCGATCCGTCAAAGAGCACGATTGCATCCGACGGCGCCGGAGCCGGGCTCTCTTGCAGACCCTGGTGGGTGCCCGGATCGATTACCGGGGGCCGGGGCCGGTTCATATCGTGGACATCCCACGCGCTCAGGTCAGGTACCAGTGGACCTTCCGGCGAGGGGGTGTCGGACGGGCTGCTGACCTGGGCGCAGGCCGCGAGCGCACCGGGGAGGAGCACCGCAACAGCCAGGAGAAGATGGTGGGGTTGATGTCGCTTCATCATGGGACGATTGGATGGGGTGGGATCGGACCGTGGTTGCAGAGGGCAAATTTACGGTACGCCCGGCGGTTGTGGGAGCGGAATCGAGACGCCAAGTGCTGCCGGAGCGGGTCTGGCCGGACGGGCGGCCGGAACGCGAACCGATGTATGGACCGGATCCGGCGGGATCTCAGGCGGAAGGCCGCTGCTGAGGGGATAGGGCCCTGGGGTGCCGCAAGGTTTGGAGCAGATCGGCCCATTTCAGGCGGACGGCATCCGGGTGAAAGTCGCTTTTGAACCGGGCCTGGGCCGCCCGGGAGGCCCGGTTCCATCGGTCGACCGAGAGCAACTCCTCCACGGCGCCGGCAATGGCCCCCGGGTCCCGAGGAGGCACCTCGAGGGCCTCTTCGCTGAAGGCAACCATCCCGGGGATTCCGCCCTGGCGTGTCGTGATGACCGGTGTCGCGGCGCTCAAGGCCTCCAGAATGCTGATCGGCTGGGCCTCGGTAGGATGGTACGTAGGCAGGGCAAAGGCATCGGCCTCGAGGAAGAGCCGGCGGATCACGGACCGATCGGAGACACCACCGAGGTGCAGAACATGACCGGCGATTCCGAGTTCGCGGGTGGCGGCTTTGAAGTCCGCCTCCTGCCGGTCAGACTCCCATCGTCCTGCGAACGTCGCCGTGACGGATCGGCCGCGGTCGACCAGCAGCGAGACGGCCGAGAGCACATCCTCATACCCCTTGAGAGGAGACATGCTGCTCAGGTAGAGGATCCGGAATGGACGATCGGCGGAAAACGCGGCCTGCTTGTCGACAATCTCGTCCGGCCCGTAGAGCATGGCCTCATCGATCGTGTTCGGGATGACGAATCGTTGGGCGTCCGGGATCCAGGGTGCACAGCGTGCCGAGAGCGACTCGTCCAGGAAGACGAAAGCGGAAATTCGTCGAACGATGCTCCGTGCGGTGGCGCTGGTGAGGGGGCTTTCGAAAAGGGTGTGAAACGTGCCGCGGTGCAGTACCGCGACGGTAGTCCGGCACCGCGCCAGGGCGGGAACGACGGTGAGGACGTCTCTGAGATGGCCGAGCAACGAAGGCGACATGTTGGTCCAGACCACGGGCGCCTGTCCGGCTGCCTTCAGCCGGTTGCCGAGGCGCCGGCCGGCCGACAGATAGTGCCACACCCGTCCGGGACGGAAGCGGACCTCGATCTGGCTGTGGCGGCTGTCGCCGGTGGAAAGATCCACCCGGTGCACGGGTCCGAGTGGTTCCAGGAGTCCGGCGAGGGTCTCCGTTCCGATGCTCTGGCCGTCGGCAGGCGGAGGAAAACGTCCGACGATGAAAACGGGGAGGTTCATACGAGGTGGATGGACCTGTCGTGGGATCCGGAACACTCATGCGGGCCGGACCTGGCCGGGCGGATCGACACGGCGCGCCAGGGCGAGTGCCCTGTTCTGCCGAATGCCGTAAAGGACGAAGAGGACCACCTCGGAGCCGAGTGTAGCGGCGGAGGCGCCGACGATGCCCCAGGCGGGAATGGTGAGCAGGTTCAAGGCGACATTGAGAAGGGTGCCGGCAGCCAGGGCGACGACCAGGAAACGCTGGTGGTCCATGGCGATCAAACCGGCCTGAAACAGTGCGTTAAGTCCGGCAAAGGGGAAGCTCCAGACGATCACCTGGAGGGCGGGCACCGTGGCGGCGAACGCCGGATCCAGGCTGCGAACGCGAATCACGAATTCGACCGCGGCCGGGGCTGCCCAGGCGATCGCCGCGGCGGCGGCAATCCCGATGCCGGCGAGGGCCAGGGCGCCGGTTCGGAAGATGCGGCGGACTCCGGGGAGATCGCCCCGATGCTGGAGGGCCGAGAGGCGCGGATAGATCGCCGACGTGGCGATGATCATGGGGATCAGGTTCAGCGCTTCGAGGATGCGGAACGCGAGCCCATACTGTCCCGCCTCGGTCGTTCCGAGCAATTGCTCGACGAGAATCAGGTTCGTGCGGATGTAGATGACCGAGAGCAGGGCAATCAGGGCGAAAGGGAGGAGCCGACGCAAAGAAGTCTTCACGAAGGCCGGGCTGAAGGCGGAAGGGCGAAGCGGCGCCAGTCGATGGTGGATCCAGAGAATGGTAAGGCCGGTCACGACGGTCATGCCGACGGCCATACCGAGGAGCGTGCCCGCTGCGGAGCGCGTCGCATACAGCAATGTCAGTCCGAGCCCGACGACGAGGACCTTTTCGGCGAGGAGGGAGATCGCCTCGTAGCGGAGCACCTCGAAAGCCTGGAAAAAGGACCGGGCATAGGTGATCACGCTGAGGCTCATCGTGTAGAGGCCTGCGAAGATGACGGCCCACAGAACAGGACCACGGTACCCCAGCAGCAGGCCGGCGACCAGGGCAGCCGTCATGGCCGCGACCACGAGCAAGATCCGGGCAAGCAGGAAGTTGGTGAAGAAGAGGGAGGCGCTCGAGCGGTCTCGGGCGACTTCCCGCACCGAGTAGGCGCCCATGCCGACATCGGTGAAACCGGTGGCGATCATCGCCAGGGAAAGCGCGACGGTCATCACTCCGTACCCGTCGGCGCCGAGCACCTCAGCGGTGAGGACCGTAATGAAGAGAAACCAGATGGGTTTGACCGCGATGCTGGTCGCCCCGAGCCACGTGATGTTGCGCAGCATGATCCCGGTCAATTGGAGTGGAATCCCGGAGAGCCCGACGGGATGTCTACGCGCGCAGTCGGCTCCTCAACGTGGACGCATTTCGCCGCCACCATTCGATGCCCAGTAACCCGAGAACGAACAAGAGGCTCCCGGCCGCAGTGAGGCCGATGACGAGCAGGCTTCGCTGCGGTTTGGCCTTCTTCCATGCCGGGGCTGCACGATCGAGCACCTGCACGGCGGGCGTGGCCTTGATCTCCTCGAAGCGCGCTTGTTCGAGCAGGGGGCGCACCAGTTCGATCATCCGGGCCTGAATGAGCGCCTCCTGTTTGAGGCCGGCAAACTCCTGGAGGCGCCCCGGCAGGTCGGCGAACGAGATCGGCAACATGGCGTCGGACCCCGATCGCAGCCTTCCCTCTTCGGTCCGGGCCGCGCGTATCCTGTTCCGGGCGCTCTGCACAAGCGGGTTCTCCTCGCCGTAAGAGAGTCGCAGCCGTTCGTACTCGACCTCGCCGACGAGGACCTCCGCCCGGTAGTCCGAGACCATGTCGAGGAACGCTTCCGTCTGTGCTTCGAGTTCGACGACGCCCCAGGTTTGTTGAAACACCTGCAGCGCAGCGCGGGCGGAATCGAGGGCTGACTCGATGCGGGCATATCGGGCCTCGAGGAACTCGCGGTTTCTCGTGGCATGGGCCGACAGCAGGTGCGCATTCACCCGATTCAGTTCATCCACCAGGAAGTTGGCCAGGTCAGCAGCACGCTGTGGATCCTTGTCAAAGGCAGAGAGGATGAGTTGGTCGTACTTGCGGTCAAGATCGATCGAAAGGTTTTTGTCCAGCACCTTCAAGGCTTCGTCGACGGGGGCCTTCTTGTGGCCTGTGCCGTACACGCCGACCAGGTCAAACGTGCGGACAGCGTTTTCCCGAACTGTCCGGCTGTAGAGGATGGCCTGGTACCGGTAGAAGTCCCCCGTGTCCTCCATCAGAAAGGCAGCGGCTGAGGGACCCAGGTCGCGCAGCATGAGACTGAGTTCGGCGCGGCTCGGGTTCTGGGGCATCACGACGACGGCCTGGCCGAGATACCATTTCGGCAGGAGGAGGCTGACCGCGACGGAGGCCGCCGCGATCACCAAAAACCCTACGACAAGAAGCCGGAGCCGTTTGACCAGGAAGGCAAATAGTCCCCAGAGTCGTCGTTCGGCACGGCGGCTTCGAAGGTCGTTTTCGGAGACAGGAGTCGGATCCACGAAGGAAGGCACGGGACTATCTACGGAGTTCCTGCCGGATGAAGAGGGCTGTCGTAACGATAGCGGTGACCGCGCTGACGGCCGTGAACGCCACCTGGATGGTACGCAGGTTGACGTCATCCCGCTGCAAGAGCAATCGGGCGACCTCCTGGTTCGTCGGCTGGTCTCCCTTCCGCGTCACAAAGATTACGTCACCCGACTGGATGCCGGCTTTCTTGGCGGGCAGCCATTGCCCGGTGCCCGCCTTGAGGACAAACGCGGATGACGATCGGGGGCCACGTCCACCCGCGGCTTCGATATATTCGGATGCGTTGAGTGGACCCCGATACGTGAGGCCACCTGGCCGAACGACTTGCCCGAGCACGCGGACCATGTTCTCGTCGCGGGGTACGACGAGCCGCGCTCCGTCGGGGAGCGGGAAGTCGGGTGCGTTGGGGTCGAGTGTGGTGGCGACGTCGACGGAGAGGCGGTTCTGGTGAAGCAGTTCGCGGGCGAGGTGGTTGCGTCCGAAGTAGTCGAGCGTAGAGAGACGCAAGTCCTGTTGGACCGCTGAAGTGTCTTCGAGCATCACATAGGGTCCGCGCGATCCTATCTGCGTGGGCTCCTGGCGCCTGGGCTGGTCGGTCGGGTCGTCGCGGACGAGGAAGGCGGCATGCAACAGGGCATCTTCTCGGAGGCCGCCCGCCATCTGCACGAGGTCGCGCAAGGTCGTGCGGCCTTCCTCGATGGGATAGGTGCCCGGAAATCGTACGGCGCCTTCGGCGGTGGCGGCGCCGGTGCGGACAAGCGGGTGGGGGACGTGGACATTGTCGAGCGGCCGAAGCGGGACGTCATTGGCGATGAGGTCCACCACCTCATACGAACGGGTTTCGGAGCGCCCGTCCGTGAGCCGGCGCGTGTGCCGGACGGTCTGGATCGGGGTGACATCGGTCTGTCCGGCCCCGATCCTGAGGAGCGACAGGATGGTATCGCCCTCTCTGAAGTCGTAGGTGCCTGCGAAGGCGATCTCCCCATCTACAAAAACGCCGGACTGACTCGGCCGGAAGGCGGGTACATGGATGGCATCGCCGTCCATCAGGTAGGGATTCTGGCTGACGTCGCCTGACCGGTAGTAGGCGACGAGGTCGACGGCGCTCCGCGTCCCGTCCCGATGAAGGATGTCGATGTTCCTGAGTGCGGGCTGAAAGCCTCCTCCCGACGTGGACGGATTGGAGGTTTCCAGCAGAAAGGCCTGTTCGAGCACGTCCGCGACGCGCGAGACCGGCTGGGCCAGGTACCGTCGTGGTTCAGGCACGGCGCCAGTGACGTGCACGTAGAAGGACCGTGGTTGGGCCAGCGCGACATTCACCGGCACGTTCCGGAAGTTTACCCGGAGTACGCGGTCGATTTCCGACTCCGCCTCGGCAAGCGTTCTTCCTGCGACGAAGATTCGCTCGATGCCGGTCAGGACGAGGTATCCGTCCGATGAGACAGGAACGAGTGCGGCAAGCGGCTGAACTCCGCCGATCGCAATGCTGAACAGGTCATTGGGTCCAATCGTGTAGATCTCCGGATCAAGCGCCCCTTCAAGGGGGGCGCCGATCGAGGTCCGTTCGGTAATCTCCCGTTGACGGCGTGCACGTTCCTCCAGCGTGTTCGGACCGAGCGTGGCCTCTCCGCCCGCGTTCTCGGGCGGGGCATAGGTATCGAGAAGGCTTCGGTTCTGACCCGCGACGGGTGCGCCAAAGAGCCAGAGACATAGTAGAGCGAGAGTGAGGGGCCCCGGCGGGGCCGACATCAACCGTTTACCGATGCGCACGCGATCCTCCAGGCTGCTCGTGATCCGGGGCCGGGTTTGCACCCTTGGCCGTTGTTCTTCAATGGGCGCCATGTAGCGGCGTACACCACCCCCCAATGTATACCCAAACCAAGCAATGTAGGCACTGATTGGCTCGGCTGCAACGGGAAAGCGCCGGGGAGGGGGGGAGGGGGGTGGGAGACGGGAGGTGGACGCGGGTCGCGGGTCGCGGAA
>CAYLXM010000010.1:63341-82151 GCA_964387555.1 uncultured Rhodothermales bacterium
CCACCCCCGCCCCCCCCCGCCCCCCCCCCCCCCCCCCAGGCCGGCGCGGTGCCCGGGCGGCCCACACGGGCGGGGGACTCGGGTCGCGGGTCGCGGAAGGGGGTAGGTGGTCGCGGGTCGCGGGTCGCGGGTCACGGGTCGCGGAAGGGGGTAGGTGGGCGCGGGTCGCGGGTCGCGGGGAAACGGCCGGGCGGAGGGTGGATGGTGCCGGACGGGACTGTTACCTTAGGAGTCTCGGAGCCGCCGCATCATCCTCTTGCTCACCGTGAATTCGGACAGTTCCGCGGATTCTTCGTCCGGATCGTCCGAGAGATCAGTCAGCACGAGGAAAGGTCCTTTTTGTCGTCCACCCAATCCGGATTGATTCCAACCCCATGCTGGAAACGAAAGCGCCGGCGAAGATCAACGTCGGTTTGCACATCCTGCGTCGTCGTCCCGACGGGTTTCATGATCTCGAGAGCGTCTTCGTACGAATCGGCTGGGCCGATGGCGTTTCGGTCGCAGCGGCAGACGAGTTGACGCTGGCTTGCGATGATCCGGCATTGCCCACGGACGGGAGCAATCTGGTCCTGAAGGCGGCTCTGTCGCTGTCTCATCGGACCGGGATTACGGAGGGGGCGGCCTTCCGCCTTACCAAACGCGTGCCGTACGGGGCCGGACTGGGGGGTGGCTCAAGCGATGCGGCGGCCGCCTTGCGGCTGCTCAGGCGACTCTGGGACGTCTCGATCGGAGACTCCGACCTGCAGCATGTGGGGGCGGCTATCGGATCCGATGTGCCGTTCTTTTTGGGACCGCCGGTGGCGTTCGTGGAGGGCCGTGGCGAGCGCATCCAGTCGATGGAGGGATATGTCTTCCCCTACGTGCTCGTTGTCGTCAAGCCCCCTGTATCGGTACCTACGCCTGAAGCGTACCGGCTGGTACGGCCCCGTGACCAGGGCCGTGAGGACCTTCGAGCGGTCGTGGCCTCGAATGACCTCGAGCGGTGGCGGCACGCGCTGGTCAACGATTTCGAGGCGTCCGTGTTTGCTGCCTATCCACAGGTTGGCGCGCTGAAGCGCCGGATGTCTGCACTGGGCGCGGACTACGCTTCGATGTCCGGATCGGGTTCCGCGGTGTTCGGGGTTTTCGAGCGGGAGGAAACGGCCAGAGAGGCGGCAGCGGCGCTGGAGGCGCCGGGATACCGGGTCTGGGTGGGCCGTCCCGACACGGAGAGCGGCGACTGGTCTGACGAATCGGGGGCCGGCTGATCGATCTCCTTTGGGGGCGGAACGGTTCGGACAGATGGCCCCGAAGCACGTCTTTCACCTGGGGGTTGATCACGCATTGGCTGAAGCGGAACGGTTCGGACAGATGGCCGCGAAGTCCGTCTTTCACCTGGGGGTTGATCACGCATTGGCTGAAGCGGAACGGTTCGGACAGATGGCCGCGAAGTCCGTCCGCGGTCCTCTACCAGGTGCTGTCCCGGTCTGGCTCTCATTGAATCCGAGCGACGCCGCCCGGAGCGCTCCGGTTCACATCGGCGTTCGGGACATCCGGGAGAGGCGCGTCAGAATCCCTCCTCCCGTTCCTCTCCCTCTTCTTCGTCCTCGCCGGCGTAGGGCTTGAGGTCCATGTCGAGGTAGGAGAGCAGTCGTTCAAGTGCCCACGTCTGTTGTTCCTCTCCGCTCCACTCGTAGTTCGGGACGACCTCGTCAACCACGCGGGCCCAGTCGACGGTCCAATCCTTGTGGACATGGAAGGAGAACTGGTCTTCGTCGGTTTCGAAGTAGACGGCGCCTTCGTCGGGGCAGTAGAACGAATCGGCGAGGCCGTCTTCGCGGGCCCTGTCGGCTGCGGCCACGATCACGGGGACCTTGAAGGCGTAGTCCATTTTGTGGATTCGCTTCGCCTCGCTGTTGAGGTAGTTTCCGAGGGCGCAGAGGCCCGCGCTCGACCTGGCTGCTTCGCGGGCCGCATCACGCGTGGCCTCTTCCGCGCCGATGCGGTCGAGTGCGGCCTGTACGTACGGCCAGACCTTGACGGGTTCGTCGCTGTCTGCGATGCCCTCCTTGCGGGGAATGACGACGGTCAGCTCTTCGGGATTCATGGATCAGGTGGTACCCGTATCGATGTATAGACCTCCTGTAGGAAAACAAACCGGGCGAACAACCGGGGAATAGGTCAATGCAGATGCGTGGGTAGGAGGGGCCGAGGGCGGCAGGGGGGATCGTGAGGCGGTGAGGCGATACCGTGGTGGCAAACGGAGCAGGAATCTCCACCTGAATTTAACTGCACTTCACCGAATCAATCCACCCCTGAGCGGAACTAGGTGTGTTTACCATCCGATACGTCCTTTCCGGTCGGCGCCGAGTTTGGCGTCGTCAATGACATCATAGGTTCCGGGAAGCGGAAGGGGTATTGACCACCCCTCCGGCGGGAGAAAGCGCGTGTCCGGGAAGGCGAGGTCCGCATCCTGCAGAACGGTACCGAAAAAGTCACCGACCACGAAGAGTGCGTTGTGGGCGCCCTGCCCCCAGTAATTGGTTCTGAAGGTGAGGGTCGGCTTGTTGAATCCGACCCATCCGCCCATGACGAGTTGGGGGTGCATGAGTACGAACCATCCGTCGGCACTATTCTGGGTTGTGCCGGTTTTGCCCGCCACGTCCGCCTGGACGCCAAACTGGCTACGGATTCGGACGCCTGTTCCACCGGACATCATCACGCCGCGGAGCATGTCGATCATCGTGTAGGCGGTGTGCTCGGAGAGCACTTCCTCCTGATCGGAGGTGAATTCGGCGAGGACCTCACCCGATCGGTTTTCGATGCGGGAGACGAAGATGGGCGGTCCGGTGAACCCGCCGCCGGCGAGCGTCGCATAGGCGTTCGTCATCTCCAGGAGGGACACGTCGGACGTGCCCAGTGCAATGGAGGGAACGGGTTCCAGGGGGCTCTCGATGCCCATGCGCTGGGCGTAGGTCCGGACCTGTTCCGCTCCGACTTCGCCGACAAGACGTGCGGCGATGGTGTTGGTTGAGGTGCGCAGCCCGTCACGAAGGGTCATCATCTGATGGGAGAACCCGGGACCCGAGTTGGTCGGTCTCCAGGGAGCGGGCATGCCGGGGAGATAGATGGTTACGGTATCGTCGAGCAGGCGATAGAAGGGGGAGTACCCGTTATCGATGGCGGCGGTATAGAGGAACGGTTTGAACGTCGATCCGGGTTGGCGCCGCGTGCCGATCACGTGGTCCAGCTTGCCCACCGTATAATCTCTTCCGCCGACCCAGGCTTTTACGTGCCGGGTAAGGGGGTCGATGCCGACGAACCCCACTTCCAGGCGCGTCACGTCCGCTCTGAGCGAGTCCATAAAGGCGGTGTCGGCGCGCAGTTGGGCGATCGCATTTTTCCGATCGAGGCCGGAACGAATGAGTGCCCGATAGCGGTCGGTGGAACGGATTTCCGAGTTGACGAAGGCGGTTTCGCGATTCCAGAAGCGGTCAAAAGGCTTGAATCCAGCCTGGCCGGCCTTCTCGACATAGGGACCGGTCTCATAATTGAAGAATCCGACACCGCTGGTACTCCACTCGACGTCGACCACGGCCTGAAGGGGCCCCATCTGTCGATCGACAGCCTGTTGAGCGATGGCCTGAAGCCGTGAGTCGAGCGTGGTATAAACCACCAGGCCATCCGCGTACGTATTATAGCCGTTATCCGCAGCCCATCGGTCTACGAAAAGGCGCACTTGTTCGGCGAAGAATGGGGCGAGGTTCTGCGTGTGGGTGATGCGCCGGAAGTTGAGTGTGATGGGTAGCTGCTTCACGGAGTCCGCCACAGCCGGATCGAGGCGTCCGAAGCGGACCATCTGATTCAGTACGACATTCCTGCGGCGCAAGGAGCGCTCCGGGTTGCGGACGGGGTTGTAGGCCGTGGTCGCCTGCAGCATGCCGATAAGGAGGGCGCTCTGCTCCAGGTTGAGTTGCGAAGCGGGGAGCCCGAAGAATGTTTGCGAGGCGGTTTCCACGCCGAAAGTGCTGTACCCGAACGGCACGGTATTCAGGTACATTTCGATGATTTCGCGCTTCGTATAGCTTCGTTCCAGCTGCACCGCGGTAATCCATTCACGCATTTTTCGCGGAATGCTCACCTCGCTCCCGACCTGGCTCCGGTAGAGGTTCCTGGCGAGTTGCTGCGTGATCGTGGACCCCCCTTGTTGGTCGCCCAGGATGGTCTTCGTCACGGATACCACGGTGCGGAAGACGTCCACTCCCCAGTGATCCGGGAACCGGAAATCCTCGGTTGCCACGAGCGCGTCTACGATGTAGGGCGACATCGAGTCGTAGGGCACCGGCGTCCGGTCCTCGAACGCGAACCGTGTCAGGAGTTCACCATCGGCCGTGTAGGCGACGGTTGCCAGGCTCATCTCCGGATTCTCGAGTTCGTCGAAGGATGGGGTGGATCGGGAAAGGATAAAGAGGATGATCAGGGAGAAGAGCGCCAGTCCAATGGTGGCCGCAGCCAGGAACAGGACGACGCGGCGGGCGGTGGAGCGACCGTCGACCGGCGGATTGCGCCGCGAGTCGGGGTCGTTGAAATAGGTTTCCAGTTCGGTATCGCTGAAAGGGTAGGAAGCCATGAGGAATGTTATACCGTCTCGTCCGTTTGGAATGACGTATCGACCGCACCGGCGGCCACCGGGTCCAGCACCTCTCCGTTCCAGCGCATCAACTGGATCCCGGTATCGTCCAGTACGCCCACGGTGCGGTCGAGGTACCAGCAGCCAGGATTGAGGTAGGTGCCGTCGGGTCCTTCCACACAGTCGGGCGCGTGGCTGTGTCCGAACACGACCACGTCGACAGCCGACCGGCTCAGCAGGTCACTCGCCCGCCGCCGCAAGTCCGCGACCCTCTTTTCGGACAAGGCATCGTTCCCAAGGCGGGTGCTGTACCAGCGTGCCAGCCGCATCCCGACGTCGCCGGGCAGCAGGTTACGATAGATCCACACAGGAAGGGGGTGGCGTAGAACGGGTTTCATCCAATTGTAGACGGGCGAGGCGCTGTCGAAGCCGTCACCATGGTGCACATAAACGATTCTTCCGCAGTGCGGTTCGCGGACGGGTCCGGCTTCTACGCGAATGCCGATCTCAGACCGGAAGTAGTCGATGTGCCACGGATCGTGATTTCCGAGCAGGTAGGTCACCGGAATCCCCCGATCGGTGAGGTCTGCGAGTGTGCCGAGCAGACGAACGAAACCTTTCGGAACCAATCGGCGATATTCGATATAGTGGTCGAAGACGTCGCCCACGAGGTAGAGTGCCTCGAGATCCGGAGCGGTGGATCGCAAGAGCGAGACCAGGTCGGTTTCCACGGTGCGTTCCGCAGCCCGATGTGATCGGCCGAGGTGCATATCGGCGACGAAGAGGACCATGGTTCGGTGGTGCGTTGAAACGCTTGCGCAATCCGGATGCAACCTAAACGGCGAAACGGCCGTTGTTAGTTCCTTCCATCCATTTTGGCCGTATTGGTTCTCCTGAACGGCGGCCTGCACACGACCGGTTCCCCGGTGGGGCGCCGGCTCTTCCTACGCGATCCGTTCCATGGCTGAGGGGCGATACCAAATCCAGACCCAGTTTTCGGCATTCCCGCCGGTGATCAAGAATCTCTTGATCATTAATGGCCTCGTGTATCTGGCGCAGGTGACGCCGGTCTTGAGCGACTATCTCACGCAGTGGTTTGCACTCTGGCCCATCGGGACGCCCGAGGTCGCCCAGGGCCCCGGCGGCATGATGGAGGTGCCCCGGTTCTGGCCCTGGCAAGTGATTTCCTACGCCTTCTTGCATGGGAGCCTGACCCACATCTTCTTCAACATGTTTGCGCTGTGGATGTTTGGAATCAGCATCGAGTACACGATGGGTTCCGAGCGGTTCGCGTGGTACTACTTCATCTGTGCGGTGGGCGCCGGGCTGGTGCAACTTCTGGTGGCCTTTCTCAGCAGCGAGATCTACCCGACGATCGGCGCTTCGGGAGGGGTGATGGGCATCCTGCTTGCTTTTGGCATGCTCTTTCCCAACAGAGAAATTTACCTGCTCTTCCCCCCGATTCCCATCAAGGCGAAGTGGCTGGTCATCGGTTATGCCGCGCTCGATCTGTGGGCGGGCGTTTCCGGCAGCCAGCAGGGCGTGGCGAATTTCGCTCACCTCGGGGGCATGGCCTTCGGCGTCTTGATGATTCTCTACTGGCGTGGCCGGTTGCCGGTCCGGCCAAAGAGGACGGTATACTACTAGATCCGTGGAGGGGGCACCGTGAAGAGTCTGCCGGCGAAACTCTGGTTTGAAAGGCCATGAACGGACAGACGGTTGTCGATCAAGTCAAGCGGTGGTTTTTCACAAGGCCACCGATGCTGCAGAAATTGCTGCTGGCCAATCTCGGGGTCTATGTGCTCGTCCTGGTTACCGGGTTCTTCGGGGAACGGATCGCGGGGCTGCTTCCCGGCCAGCTTTCTCTGAATCCCGGGTTGGCGGACTTGCTCCTCCATCCCTGGCAGGTCTTGACGTACGGGTTCGTCCACACGAACCAACAAGGTTTCATTTTCGGCCTTCTCCATTTGACCTTCAACCTGCTCTGGCTCGTCTGGATCGGTGAGGAATTCGAACATTTCTACGGAGCGGCCCGGTTGGGCTGGGTGTACTTCTGGTCGACACTTGGGGGCGCGGCGTTGACGGTGGTCCTTCACGCGTTGGCTCCGGGTTCTCCCGCATTCACCGGACCGGTCTACGGCGCAACGGCGCCGGTCGTTGGCGTGGTGGCGGCCGTGGTGCAGGTCTTTCCGGACAAACGCATCGGGCTCTTGTTTCTCGGGGTTGTGCCGCTGCGATATGCGCTGCTCGGATTCCTGGGGCTTTCGGTGCTTTTCGGATTGGGAGGCGGCACCTTCTTCGCCGCGCACATCGGAGGCGCGGTGGGGGGCATCCTGTTTGCGCGATCACTTCTTGGACGACGGGAGGCCGCGGAGCGTCCCTCCGGGCGTCGTGAGCCCGCTAAGAGCGGGCAGGCTTCGGGCATGCTTGCCTCGGTGGACAGGTGGCTCGGGGAGCGCGCCCGGCAAACGCCGAAAGCCGAACGTAAGAAGCCCGACATCGTGGGTGAAGCGGTCGGACAGAACGAGGTTGATCGTATCCTGGACAAGATCAGTGAACAAGGATACGAAGCGCTCACCGACGAGGAGCGGCGCACGCTGTACGAGGCGAGCAAGCGCTAGCCGAAGCATTTCCGGAGCCAGTTCGTCATGGGCCGACGAAAACGCACACTGTCCCGACTGATCGGAAGAGGATTCTTCGTACTGGGTGACAGTATCCTGATGGGTGTGTTTCTGGTTGGCTACCTCGCCGCGACCATCCATCCCCGCTATTTCTGGTGGGCCGAACTGATCGCGGTCTTCTTTCCGTATCTGGCCGCGGCCGTGCTGGTGGCCACTGTGGTTGTGTGGATAACGCATCGCGACCGTCCCGCACGGATCGCCCTGCATATGCTCCTGGTCGTCCTCGTCATCGTGCGCTTTTTCGAACCGGAGCGGTGGTTCGAGCAGAAACCGCCCATGGACGGCGATCTGGTGCTCATGACCCTCAATGCGCCGCGTTATCCTGAAACCGATGAAGGAGCCGATCAGATCGTGCAGATCGTGACGCGGCACAGGCCGGCCCTGATCGGGATACAGGAGAGCGTCACGTTTGTCAGCCGTCACGATCCCCGTACACTTCGGGCGCAAAAGAAATTTGAGCGGATCATCGACGAACTTGCTTATACCTCGCACTTGCCGGGGCCCGTTGCCCCCGAAGAGCGCTGGGTCAACTGGTATCAGCCGGTTCTCGCGACCGTTCCGATCATCAGCCAGCGTCAGATCGTATACCGATACGATGAGCGGGACATTCGGCCCTTGAGGGCATTGCGGACGGAATTCGAGTGGCAGGGTCGTCGCGCCGTGCACTACAATCTGCATCTTCACACCCATGGCGACGACAAGCCGTGGGACGAAGAGGAACCCCGCCTGGTCGACCCGGAATTCTGGCGGCCATACCTGCGCATTGCCCGGCGTGGATATCTGCGTCGTGCCTGGCAGGCGGAGCGGATTCGCGAAGACATCGAGCGTGAAACGCTGCCGGTACTGATCGGGGGTGATTTTAATGCGACTGCCCATAACTGGGCTTTTCGGCACATCGCCCGGGGATTTCAGGATACATGGTCAAAGGCCGGCAGCGGTTGGGGCGCTACGTTCCATACGCGGCTCCCGATCGTTCGAATCGATTTCCTGCTGGCCGGACCCGAGTGGGACGTTGTGTCGGCCGTGACGCCGGCGACCGGGCGCCTGGTCTCCGACCACCGTCCCGTCATCGCTCGACTGCGTTGGAAGGCGGGGCCGGGGGGCTCAGCCCGCGAAACAGGCACGGCCACAGAGGGTATTACAGAGGTTATCTCCCAACCTAGCAGGAAGCACCATGGAACGACCCCGTCGTAATTCACGCGCAGTACACGTAGGCCCGGTTCAAGTGGGCGGCGGCGCACCCATCTCGGTGCAGACGATGACGGTCGGAAAGACCTATGAAGTCGAATCCTGTCTCGCAGAGATCAGGGGATTGGCGGAGGCCGGCGCTGATATCGTACGGGTTGCCGTCCCGCGCCCCGAAGACGTGGAGGCGTTGCCGGAAATCGTGGCAGGCTCTCCCGTGCCGATCGTCGCGGACATCCATTTCAACTATCAGTACGCGTTAAAAGCGATCGAAGCCGGCGTGGCGAAAGTGCGGATCAATCCGGGCAATATCGGCAAGCCGGAGTGGGAGGAGGAGGTGCTACATGCAGCGAAGGAAAAGGGGGTGCCCATTCGTATCGGTGTGAACTCGGGATCCCTCGAGAAGGATATCCTCGACAAATACGGATACCCGCAGCCCGAGGCGCTCTACGAGAGTGCCATGCGGCATGTCGAGATCTGCGCCCGACACGGATTTGAGGACATCATCCTCTCCGTCAAGCACTCCGACGTCTATTTCATGACCCGGGCCTATCGCCTGTTGGCCGAGCGGACCGATTTCCCGCTGCATCTCGGGGTGACCGAGGCCGGCACGATCCAGACCGGGACCGTGAAGAGTGCCATCGGCATCGGTTCGTTGCTGGCCGACGGCATAGGGGACACGATCCGGGTTTCCTTGACCGCCGACTCGCTGGAGGAGGTCAAGGTCGGGCATCAGATTCTGAAATCCCTGCGCCTCGGACGGCCCGGGGTCAACGTCATCGCCTGTCCGACCTGCGGCCGGCTTGCGGTCGACCTCTTCAAGATCGCGAAGGATGTGGAGGATGCCGTCAACGCGCGCAAGTTCGAAAAGAACCTGAACGTGGCCCTGATGGGCTGCGCGGTGAACGGTCCGGGTGAAGCGGCAGGAGCCGACCTCGGCGTGGCCTGCGGGCGCGGCCGGGCCCACTTGTTCGTTCGGGGGGAGATCGTAAGGACGGTGGACGAAGACAAGATCGTCGAGGCTGTCATTCAGGCCATTGAGGACTGGAAGGAAGAGCCGGCGGAGGCCTGATCCCCCGTCCTGCACCCAGACCGTTTTCCGTTTGAACGCGGCCACTACGGATCGTACATTGTAAGCGCTTACACTCTTCCCAGGTCCGCAGTTCGTCGGCGCCGGCGTCGATCCAATTGGCTGTTACGATTTACGATATTGCGCGTCAGGCCGATGTCTCGATCGCAACCGTTTCGCGCGTGCTGAACGGGAGCACGCGTGTATCGGAAGCCACGCGGCAGCGGGTCTTCGAGGTGGCGCGCCGGTTGCGATACGCGCCGAACGCCTCGGCGCGGAGCCTGGCGGGACGCCGGTCCCAGGTCATCGCCGCAGTGATCCCCATGCTCACGAATTACTTCTTCATCGAGGTGATTCGGGGGATCCAGGATGCGTTGGCCAACACGGACTATTCGCTGCTGGTGTACTCCGCGTCCACGCCCGAGGAAACCGACGTGCAGGTGCGTTCGGCCATCCAGACAGGGCGAAGCGGGGGGATGTTGCTCTTCTCATCGTCGCTTCGGAAAGCGGAGGCGAAGCGAATCCGTGAGGCCGGTCACCCGGTCGTACTGGTCGATTCCATGCATCCCGACTTCGATTCGGTGGCCGTGGACAACCATCTGGGGGGCATCATGGCAACCGAGCACCTGATCGAGCAAGGATACCATCGAACGGCACTCGTGATGGGGTACCCGCTTTCGGCGCCGGCGGCGGGGCGTCGGATGGGATACCTGGAAGCCTTGACGCGCCACGGTCTGAAGTGTGAAGAGGAATTCATCGTTGCCGGAGAGGAGCATCCTCACCATGGATTCACGGAATCCTTTGGCTACCAGGCCGGTATACATTTGTTATCCGGCAAGAAATTGCCGGACGCCGTCTTCGCCACATCCGACACGCAGGCGCTCGGTGTGCTCCGGGCCGCACAAGATCGGAGCATTCGCGTGCCGGAGGAGTTGGGAGTGATCGGTTTCGATGATATTATGGTCAGCCGCTATGTCGGCCTCTCCACCTTACGGCAACCGATGTTCGAAATGGGGAGGCTCGCCATACGTCTTCTCTTGAACCGGATGGAGAATCCGGACCGAGAGGTTTCCCACACCGTGTTCAGTCCGATTCTCGTCGAGCGCGACACCACGCGCCGTCGTAGCGTGTAGTGCTCTTGTCAGAAACGCCCCGGTTCCCCGTGCCACGTCCCGCAGGAGTCCCGCGCCGGCATCTCGTGCCCCCCGCCTGTGCGGCGGGGCGGGCCTTCGTGCTCATTCTCGTTGGGCTTGTCCTGAGCGGCCCGAGACTTCTGGCCCAGGAGAGCATCCGCGTCCCGTTCAGCTTTTTCCCGGGACCGGCGCTGGAGTCGCAGGTCAAGAAGGCCTTCCTTCCGGCCGATTTCAATAACTGGGGCAACAATACGGACGGCAGGATCTCCTCCGCCGATCCGTCCAGGATGATCTGGCATCCCGAGTCGCGGGAGTATCGGTACGAGACCACGCTCGAGGTGGGTCGGACGTATACCTATAAGATCCACTATCACCGGAATGACTCGGGCACGGACTACGTCTGGATGAGTGATCCGCTCAACGACAAGGTGACCGGTCCAAACAACGACTCGGTTCTCGAGCTGGAACCGTTGACCATCTTCCAGCCGGCCCGGTTGCTGAATGCGGAGGGCAGAATCGACACGGTTCGGGCGTGGATCCTCGCAACCGCGCCCGTGCTGAGTGTAACCTTCGAGATCAACGGCACTGAACAGGGAGGATACCCCTTCTACCACATGGGGAGCGGGCTCTTCCGGTACGGCTTGAGTGAACCCGTCGCAGCTGGTTCGCAATTCAAGCTGCGGGTGACGGACGCCATGGGGCGTTCGGCAGAGGTCGAAGTGGGCGTGATCACGCCCAATGTGGAGGAGATCCCCGTGCCGGCCGGACTCGTCGAGGGGTTCAACCCGCACCCTTCCGACCCCACGCGAGGAACGCTCGTCCTGCATGCTCCCAACAAGGGGTTCGTTCACGTCATCGGCGACTTCAACGAGTGGAAGATCGGCGACGGATACGTGATGAAACGCGACCCGGACGGACCGCGAGGCACCCGCTTCTGGCTGGAGCTGGAAGGGCTGACCCCGGGGGTCGAGTACGCCTATCAGTACCTCGTCGATGGGTCGCTCCGCATCGCCGATCCCTTCACGGAGAAGGTTCTCTCGCCGGATGACTCGTTCATCCCCCAGGAAATCTATCCCGCTCTCATGCCCTACCCGGACGGCAAGACGGCGCACGCAGTCTCGGTGCTGCAAACGGGCATAGAGTCCCATGCCTGGACCATCGAAAAGGTCGACCGTCCGCGCCAGGAACGACTGGTCATCTACGAGTTGCTCGTGCGAGACTTCCTCGACCGGCACGACTGGGCGACGCTGACCGACACCCTCGACTATCTCCAGCGGCTTGGCATCAACGCCATCGAACTGATGCCCGTACAAGAGTTTGAGGGAAACAGTTCCTGGGGATACAATCCGGCTTTCTACTTCGCGCCCGATAAGGCGTATGGCCCCGCCGCCGACCTGAAGCGGTTCGTGGACGCCTGCCACGCGCGCGGGATCGCCGTGATCCTCGATCTGGTCATGAATCACAGCTTCGGGCAGTCGCCGCTCGTCCGATTGTATAACGAGGGCGGGTATGGTCCACCGACGCCGGACAATCCGTGGTACAACGTGACCGCTACGCACCCCTTCAGCGTCGGCTACGACTTCAACCATGAAAGTCTGGACACGCAGGCATTGCTCGACCGGGTGACCGCCTACTGGTTGAAGGAATACCGGGTAGATGGATACCGTTTCGATTTGTCCAAAGGCTTCACGCAGAAGCAGACCGGGACGGACGTGTCGCGCTGGAGCACGTACGACGCCGGCCGCGTCGCCCTGCTCAAGCGCATGGCGGATGCGATCTGGGCCGTCGACTCGGCAGCATACGTCATCCTGGAGCACTTCGCCGACCTGCGCGAGGAACGTGAACTCGCTGCGCACGGCGTTTCGGAGGGCCGTCCCGGCATGCTGGTCTGGCACAACATGAACCGGGCGTACAGCCAGTCCGCCATGGGCTACCTCAATGATTCACGTTTCTCCTCCAACCTTTCGGACGTCCATTTCCGCAATCGAGGCTTCGACCGGCCGAGTCAGGTATCCTACATGGAGAGCCATGACGAGCAGTGGCTCATGTACCGACTGCGTGCCTATGGGAACCGACTGGCAGACTATGATATCCGCAGCGTACCCATCGCCCTTGAACGGATGAAACTCTCCGGGGCTTTCTTCTTCCTGGTCCCGGGACCCAAGATGATCTGGCAGTTCGGAGAACTCGGATACGGCTATGGACCGGGCGGATTGGACTGCTTGAGGGAGGGCGATGCGTTGGGCGAATGCCCCTCCGGGACTCCAGGTCGCACCGCCGAAAAACCGGTGCGGTGGGACTATCTGGACGATCCCTGGCGGGTGAAACTGTATCGCACCTGGTCGGCCTTGTTGCGGCTGCGCAACAGTCACGAAGCCTTCACCAGCGCGGATACGGACGTGGAAATGCGGGTGGGTCAGGGCGTCGCCGATCGAAGAATCCGGCTGCGCCTTGATGACTTTAATGCGATCATCCTGGGGAACTTCGGAACGGGTCCCCGTTCCGTGTCTCCGGATTTTCCGGAGGAGGGGTGGTGGTACGAGTACTTTTCCGGTGATAGCCTGCAGGTTTCCGTCACGGCGGAGTCGCTCGAGTTGCTTCCCGGTGAGTTTCGCATTTACACGACCAGCCGGTTCGCGCCGCCTGAGCCCGATTTGATTACGGTCGGGACGGAGCAGCCGTCGGTCCCGGGATCTGCCTTCACGTTTGCGCTCGAGCCCGGCTACCCCAACCCGTTCGTCCGGTCAACCACACTGGGTTACGTACTTCCGGAGCCCGGACACGTTACGCTCGAGGTCTTTGACGTACTCGGGCGCCGCGTTGCCCGGTTGGTGGATGACCCGAGGCCGGCCGGAAGGCATGAGGTACTGTGGGACGCCGCAGGACTGTCGAGTGGGACCTACCTTGTACGTTTGCGCGCGAACGAGCAAGGTGCAACCGTCAAGTTGTCCGTCGCCCGCTGAATCTAAAAAAGGCCAATGAATCCTTTGCCCGTCCGACTTCTGGCCGGCGCGTTTCCGCTGCTGGTGTTCCTCATAGCTATGGCTGCACTCTCCGCATGCGGACCCTCCGAGTCCGATCCCTCGCGCCGCGCCCCGGGCGCCGACGCTGTCACCGATCGGGTGCCGGAGTGGAGCCGCAACGCAGTCTGGTATCAACTCTTCCCCGAACGATTCAGGAACGGCGATCCGTCCAACGATCCCACGCGGGCGTCCCTGGAGTTTCCGGGGATTGTGCCGACGTCGTGGCGCATTTCGCCGTGGACGGGCGACTGGTATGCCCGGGATGCATGGGAAAGGGAGATGGGGGTAAATTTCTATGAGGATGGCGTTTTCCACCGCCGGTACGGGGGCGATCTGCAGGGAGTGCTTGACAAACTCGACTATCTGGCCGACCTGGGGATCACGGCCATCTATTTTAATCCCGTGTTCTTCGCGCGGTCCCTCCACAAATACGACGGTGCGAGTTTCCACCACATCGATCCGTATTTCGGACCCGACCCGGCGGGAGATCTCGCATTGATCGCGGGGGAAACCGCAGAGCCTGTCACCTGGCAGTGGACGGCCGCCGATCGCCTTTTCCTCCAGATCATCGAAGAGGCGCACGCGCGCGGCATCCGGATCGTCATCGACGGCGTGTTCAACCACACCGGACGTGATTTCTTTGCCTTTAGGGACCTTCTCGAAAACCAGGAAGCCTCTCCGTACCGCGAGTGGTACATCATCAAGGCGTTTGATGACGAGGAGACGCCAGAGGACGAATTCGCCTACAAGGGCTGGTGGGATGTGGAGACGCTGCCCGAGTTTGCCAACAATACCGACGAGACGGACCTCCATCCGGGACCCAAGGCCTACATCTTCGAGGCAACACGCAGGTGGATGGATCCCAATGCGGACGGCGATCCGTCGGACGGGATCGACGGTTGGCGGCTCGATGTCGCCGAAGAAGTCCCGATCGGGTTCTGGAAGGACTGGAACGACCTCGTGTTCCGTATCAACCCGGATGCCTACACGGTCACGGAGATCTGGAACGACGCGAGTGCCTTTCTCGCTGAGGGCGGATTTTCGGCTACGATGAACTATTTCGGCTTTGCATGGCCCGTGAAGGGATTCCTGATCGATGCCATGATCGATCCCTCCGAGTTCGGGCGCCTCCTGGACGAACGGCGGACGAGCTATCCGGCCGCCATGCAAGAGGCACTGATGAACCTCATCGACTCACACGATACCGATCGCCTGGCGTCGATGATCGTGAACCGGCGAACGGAATACACGCAACCTGAGCGGTTCGACTATGACGGCTGGGGGCTTGTCTCTCCCCGAAACACCAGGACGTACCTGGTCAGGGCGCCCGACGCCACGGACCGGGCGATCCAGCACCTGGTGGTCCTCTTCCAGATGACCTACGTCGGGGCGCCGATGATCTACTACGGCACGGAGGCCGGGATGTGGGGCGCGGACGATCCGGATGACCGCAAGCCGATGGTCTGGGCCGACCTCGAGTACACTCCCGAACGCGCCGACCCGCTGGGACGGCCGCGAACGCCGGATGCGGTGCGCTTCGAGCCCGATGTATTCGCCTTCCACAAGGCGCTGATGGCGCTCCGAAACGGCCATTCGGCCCTCCGGACGGGCGTCTACGAACAACTGTTCGCAGTCGCAGGAGGATCAACCTTCGCGTTCCTTCGTGAGGATGCCCAAGAGACCCTCGTTGTGGCCGTCAACCGCGGGTCATCGCCGGCAACTGTGGAAATCGAACTCGCGGTCAAATCCGCCCGGGTGGTCTATGAAACCGGCGCGGCGGGAGACGTGCAGGTCGGCCTGGAGGGCGGATTCGCACTCACGCTGCCCCCGCTTTCCGGCGCGGTACTCGCGGTCCAACGTCGTTAGTCAGACATCATGCGCTCGCTTCGCTCCCTTTTTGGCCCGCTTCGGATCGGCTTGATCGTGCTGCCGGTCACGTTCCTGCTGCTGGGCTGCGGGCCGGGCGAAGACGGACCCGTGCGCGTGCGGATCTGGCATCAGAAGGACACGGCGGAGCGTCTCCTCTTTGAAGAGATCGTGGCGCGGTACAATGAGACGGTCGACGACCACGTGGTAGAGGTGTTGTACAAAGAGACGGAGGACCTGCGCAACCAGTTCGTCATCGCCGCGTCTGGAGGCAAAGGCCCCGAACTCATTTTCGGACCCGCGGACAATGTGGGTCTCTTCGAACTTACGCGGACCATCCTCCCCATCGATTCTCTCTTCGATGCCGCCTTCCTGGACCAGTATGCGGAGGAGGGGCTGGTGGGGCACGCCGGCCGCGTGTGGTTGCTCGCCGATCAGGTAGGCAACCACCTCACGCTGGTCTACAACGCGGACCTCATCCCGGAGCCGCCGCGGACGATGAGTGAACTGATCGAGATCGGACAGCGATTGACGGTCGATGAAAATGGCGACGGGCGTCCGGATCGGTACGGCCTCACCTGGAACTACACCGAGCCCTTCTTCTTCATACCGTTCCTGACCGGCTTCGGGGGATGGGTGATGGATGAGGAGGGGCAGCCGACGTTGGACAACCAGGCGACGGTGGATGCCATCCAGTTCATCCTCCGCCTGCGCGACGAATACGGGATTATCCCAAAAGAGGCGGACTATGAGACGTCGCAGGCGCTCTTCAAGGAGCAGCGGGCGGCCATGATCATCAACGGGCCGTGGTCGTGGGCGGGATACGGGGAGGCAGGCGTGAACTACCGGCTGGCTCCGTTGCCGATCGTCGACGCGACCGGGTTGCCGTGCCGGCCGCTGACGTCGGCGAAGGGGTATTCCGTAAATGTGAATGTGCCCGGCGAAATGATTCCCTATGTACGCCGCGTGCTCGCGGTTCTCACCGGTGAGGAGGTGCAATTGGAGATGGCGAGGCGGCTTTCGACGCTTCCCGTGCACAAGGCGGCCATCGCCGCACCGGAACTGGCGGAGAACGAGATTCTACAGGCCTCGCTGCTGCAGGTCGAACGGTCCCGGCCGATGCCTGTCCTCCCACAGATGCGGCAGATGTGGGACGGCATGCGCGGGCCGTACCAACTGGTGATGAACGGAGCGGTGAGTGCCCGGGAGGGCGCTCGTTTGATGCAGGAGAAGGTCGAGAAGCTCATTGCGGACACGTTTCTTTGATGGCGAGGCCGGAGCGGTCGGAAACCAATGAAGGCGACTTCCACCCCCAAGTCTGTCGAGTCCCGGATCGAGCCGGTGGGCGAGCGCAGTGAGCGGAGCCGCATGCGGTGGTTCCTCGTGGCGCTGCTGGCGCCTTCGCTGGTCATCGTACTGGCGGTCGTGGCCTACCCGTTCGTATACAACGTCCTCCTCTCGTTCTCGAACGCGAACATCTACCACATCCGCGATTGGGAGTTGATCGGGTTGCAGCAATACCGGGCGGTTTTTCTGGAGCCGCAGGTCTGGTCCATCCTCCTGAAAACGATCATCTGGACGGTGGTGAACGTCACGTTTCATGTGGGGATCGGCGTATTCCTGGCGGTGTTGCTCAATCAACAGTTCGTGGTCGGCAAGCCGATCTGGCGGGTGCTCCTCATTCTGCCCTGGGCGCTTCCGCAGTACATCACCGCACTCACCTGGCGGGGGATGTTCAATTCGCAGTACGGGGCGGTCAACCTTTTCATTACGAAATATCTGTCTCTGGGTCCCGTGGCCTGGTTGACCTCACCGTTCGAGGCATTCAGTGCGGCCATTTTGACGAACATCTGGCTGGGATTCCCCTTCATGATGGTGATCGCACTGGGAGGGCTGCAGTCCATCCCGCAGGAGTTGTACGAGGCGTCCGACATCGACGGCGCTTCGCGGTGGCATCAGTTTCGCCACATCACCGCGCCCTTGTTGAAGCCGGTGATGGTGCCGGCGATCATCCTCGGCGTGGTGTGGACCTTCAACAACGTGAACGTGGTCTGGCTCGTTTCGAACGGCGGCGAGCCGAATGACCAGACCCACATTCTGGTGTCGTACGTGTACAAGGCAGCCTTCAGCATGTACCGGTTCGGGTGGGCGGCTGCCCTGTCGATCGTGATTTTCGGAATCCTGTTCGCCTTCACCCAGGTTTTTCTTAGAAGGACCCGGGCGACGGAGACGATGTATTGATGTTGGGGGAGTCACCGATGAAGGCATCAACGTCACAACGGATTCTCGGGCGGCTGGTCACCTACGGGGTGCTCCTGTTGTTCGCGTTCATCGCGGTCTATCCCATTTCGAGCATCTTCACGATTTCGCTTCGTCCCGGAGACCGGCTGCTGTCCACGTCGCTGCAACTCATCCCGGACGACGCTACCTGGCAGAATTACACGCGTCTCCTCTTCGAAACGCCCTTTCTGCGGTGGCTCCTCAATTCCTCGCTGGTTGCTCTCGTAGTGACGGTAACCGGGGTTGCGCTTGCTTCAACGGCCGGTTATGCCCTTTCCCGCTTCCGATTTTCGGGTAGAGGCGCCCTGTTGAGCGGGCTATTGGTGACGCAGATGTTTCCGGCGACGATGCTGCTGTTGCCGCTCTACATCATGTTGATTCAGCTCAAGTTGATCAACTCCTACATCGGCATAGTCCTGATTTACTCCGCGACTGCCCTGCCGTTCTGCATCTGGCAGATGAAGGGGTATTATGATACCATCCCGGCGAGTCTGGAGGAGGCGGCCCGGATCGACGGGTGTACGCCGTGGCAGAGTTTTTATCAGGTGGTATTCCCGCTCGCCACGCCGGCGCTTGTGATTACGGCGTTGTTTTCGTTCATGACGGCCTGGAACGAGTACGTCGTGGCGGCGGTGGTGCTGCAGGATACGGAATTGTTCACCATGCCGGTGGGTCTGAAGATGTTTCAGAGCCGCCTGGCGACGGATTGGGGACTGTATGCGGCCGGCTCCCTGGTCGTGTCGATTCCGGTCGTGGTGTTGTTCGTTGCCCTGAGCCGGTATCTCATTTCGGGGTTGACGCTGGGCTCGGTGAAGGGGTAGGTCGGAAGGGGGTCCGAAGGTCCGGGGGTCCGGGGGTGTGAAGTCGATGGTGGATGGTGGGAAGGGGGTCGCGGGTCACGCAACTCCTCAACTCCTCAACTCCTAAACTCCTAAACTCCGAAACTATAATAGCCTGTATCCAG